>JAPKBR010000098.1 GCA_028823345.1 Planctomycetota bacterium | reverse complement strand
CCCAGTCGAGGGAGTAAACGATCACGCTGACCGGCCCCGAGGGCGCGTCAACAATCATGAAGCTGCCATCGGATCGGTTGCGGAACCACTTCCAAGCGGTGTGCTGCCGCTGGTTGATGAAGGCCAGTTGGAAGTCGCTGACCGGTTGGCCGTTGCGTCGAACCGTGCCTTTTAGAATCGATGCGGGAGACACCTGCAGGGTGTAGGGCTCGTTGTTGGCCTTGGGGTGGATGTAGTCGTACTGCATCCCAGACCAGGCAGGCTCGCGGAGGGCGAAGGAGACCTCGCCAACGAGCATGGCGGGAAAAAAAGCGATGCCCAGGGAGTCTGTGCGGGCGTTGACCATGGTGTAGGCAGCCTCTTCAGGGTTGTACCAAAACCCTTGGACCTCGACACCCCGCAGGGGAGTGTCTTCCATGTCGATGACATGCACCTGAGCTGGCAAGCCGGCCTTCCACGAGAAGTGGACTGTCATCATGGTGCCCGCAGCCGGGGCGAGAACTTGTTTGGCTTGGGGCAGCATGGACTTGCCCTCGGCGGCCACCAAGAGTTCGCTCCCCGGCGCCGCATGGATCTCGCCCAAGTCCCAAAAACCGTTCTTATCCACGCCGCACTTGGCGATGGCCGAGTTGGGCAGGCTCCCCTTAGGCCGTACGCTGATCTCGTAGTTGGCGAGGTCCTCATCCCCGGGGACTTGATTGATGTATCCCGCGAGAGGGAAGGCGGGCCCCAGCTGAATTTCGATGGGCTTGTTGTGGTTCAGGCGCAGGGATCCGGCCCAGGTGCCCTCTAGTTCGTTGGAACGGGCGATGATCTGGGCTTGGCCTTCGAATGCGGGCAATCGCAATTCCTCCCCGGCGTTCACGACGCGTCGCAGTACAAAACCAACACTCAAAGCCGGTGTGTCGGTACTTGCTAGGCAGCGGATCTCTAGCTCGCAAGTTGCGATGTTTGCGTCAGTTGCTCCAATGATGATCACCCCGATGGGTTCGGTTGGGCTCGCGATCACGGTCAAGCGTTCGCTACCCGGAGCAGGTTCTTGGGGTGTGGCGGCAAAGCCCGGGGTGAGAGGAATCAGGAATGGGCCCCGGCTCGGAGCGCATGGGTTGTCCGGAGCCTTGATGCTGCGGCCTTGAATGACGGTGAGAGGTACGCCCTGCTTGTGTTCGACTTCCGCCCAATTCGTGCCCAGGCAGGTGGCGCGGGGTTGTGGGACTGGGCAGGCCCACAGGGCTTGTAGGGTGCTTTGTCCCGGGAGCAGCGGAGCGGATTCGAGCTTCCGAATTTGAGCCTCACTGGCCGTCGAGCCCGGTGCATCCGCCTCGTTGTTCGTGACGTTGGCGGGCGAGGCTTGATCTTGTTTGGGGCCTGGACCGGTCCGATCAACAATCGAATGATCAGCGGTTGGCTGCCCAGGCTCATGCGTCACCCCGCTCCAAAGCCACACGCCACCAATCACGATGAGCGCGAGTGCCAATAGGGTGGTGACGATCTTTCTCATAAGTGGCCCGCCAGGCTCAAGACCTGGCGGGGATAGGTTTCAGTGCTGGTGATCAGTCGGAATCAACCGCCTGGAGGGGGCGGAGTGGATCGGACGGATCGGGAAGCGACCTTCGGCCGGCGACGGGTCCTTGTCCCACGGTCGCCGGATGGCGGGGGCGGGAGCGGGCCGGGCGGGGGAATCAGATTCGGGAGGCTCCCGGTGCCGCCTCTAGCGGACAAGTCGTCCCTTGGGGATGCCGGCTGAACAGGACCGCCTCCACCTCCGTATGCAATGGGG
>JAPKBR010000034.1 GCA_028823345.1 Planctomycetota bacterium | reverse complement strand
GGACAAAGAGGCTGGGCTGCAGCATGTCATGCCCCAGCTGTGGCATTGCCTTCTGTGGCATTGCCTTCTGGGGCATTGTCTGCTGTGGCATTGTCTGCTGTGGCATGACGTGCTGATCGACTGGCCTGACGTCTGTCCGAACCGGACCTTTCGTGATCGTCTCCGTTTGGTGGAACGTTGCCGTGAAAACCGCCAGGTAGAAGACAGCTGATAATACCCCGAGTCCAGCGAGGGCTAGGGACTTGACCACCCCGCGACGACGTCGGCGGCGGCTGTTCCGGTTGAGGCTCCGCCGGGGGGTGATCGGAGGCGAATTCCAACCCGCCGCGTGGGCGGCACTTGTTGCTGGGCCCGCATCCGAGTGCTTGGATACCACCTCGACCCAATCGGTTCCGCCGGGGGTGTGGTAGGGGGCCTGGTGATTGCTGGGGGCCCGATGTGAAACGTCCACGGGTGCCGGCAGGGTGCCGCGATAGGAAGGCAGCTGCGCTGGTTGCACGCTCCAGAGATCCTCGGAGGCCAACAGGAATTCCAAATCTTGGGCCATGTGACTCGCTGCTTCATAGCGAGAGTCCATATCCGCCATGGCCTTGCGCACCACGAACTGCAGGGCCCTGGGGCTGGGGAGATTGAAGCGCGAGAGGCTACCGTGGGCGGGGAACGAATTTTCCAGCAGGGTGTAGAGCACGGCGCCACTGCCATAGATATCGAATTTGGCCCCGTCGACTTGGTGCACCTTGACGCCCTTCATGGCGAGGCGCACCAGTTCGGGATCGCGGTAGTATTCCGTGCCGTGCGTTGTCAAGGTCATAGCGGATGCGAGGGGCGTGACGAGGCCCAGGTCCACCACGTGTAGTCCAGCCGGTCCCACGATCAGGTTGCTCGGCTTGATATCTTTGTGCCATAGACCTTCTGAGTGAAAATGACCCAAGATGCGCGCCAAATCCCGCGAATGGCAAATGGCGTCGTTCAGGTCCGCAGCGCCCAAGCCCTTGTCGCCCGATTGCTCGTGAAGTTTGGCTGCGGTCACGTCCAGGGTGACTCCAGCGACGAATGGCATCACATAGTGAAAGGCTGTTTCGTCGAGGCGGTGTTCCAATACGAGGCCCAAGCGGCCGGCAGCCTCTAGCGCGCGGCTCTCGCGCACGATCTGGGGCAGGGTCGAACCGGTGACGAGGGAGAATGCTTTGATCACGACGCGCTCCGGAACCGAGATTCCCCGTTCACGCAGTTCGTCAGCCTTCTCAGGTGTGGGGCGCGCCACATGTAGGAGGGCGCCGGATCCTCCGGTGGGTAGCTGACTTAGGATGCTGTAGCCCTCGAAGCCGTCGCCCTCACTGCCTGACGTGGGCACCTTTGAGGTTGCCTGTCGAGTCCGGCCGGGTCCGGTAATCATCGAGGGCAGTCGTTGTTCAATATTGCTTAGCGCGGGACCCATTCCAAACAAGCGCAAGGGGTGTCCGATCGCGAGGCGGTAGGCACATTGCACGACCGCCACCGACTCGTCTTCCACCGCTGTGAAGTAATGCCTCACAGCCTTGCCGCGCAGAATCATGATGTTGGTGAGGCCTAGGACCAAAGCCAGGGCAGCCGAGATCATGCCGCTGAGCAGGCTTACGATGTCGTTGAGCATGCCCTTGACGAACCGGATAAGGGATCCTCCACCGAACCGGATGGTCCGAGTTCCCAGGCCGACGACACTAAAAATAAACCCCACAGCTCGGACGGCGATCCAAATCAGAATCGCCGGAATGATGATGGCCATGATGGCCCCGAAAAAGAGGAGCAGGATCCCGCTGCCGACTAAGGTCATGAGTAGTGGAGTGGATGGGGTTTCATGAACGCTGTCCTTGCTGGCGGCGCCGGCTGGCTCGTAGCCAAATCTCGGCCACGGCTTCGTCAAAGGAAGCGTCCAACCCCTTCTTAGGGTTTAGCTCCAATCCATTGCGGGGTAATTCGGCCCAATCCTCGTCCGTGAAGCTATATTTGCCAAATACGTCGCCTAGAGCTGCTCGCAGGGCCTCCCGCGCCCGGCTGGCCCGGCGGCTGATTGTGGCTTCACTGGCGCCCAGGGCTTCTGCCACCGCTTTACCCTTCTGCCCTTCGAGCACTCGCTGGCGGAAAGCCTCGAAGTCCTCGAACCCTACGGTGCGCTCGACCTGCCGCAGAGCTGCGTCAACCTTGGCCTCAAAGACGAGGGACTCGTACTCCTCGTCCGGGCGCTCTCCGCCTTCCACATCAAAGCGGGGGCCATCGTCATCCTGGGCGCTGAGGGACAGGGGCTTGACCCCACTGCCGCGTTTTTGGGCGTAGCGCTTGTCCATCTCGTCACTCAGGGTGTACTTGGCAATGGCTAAAAGCCAGGTGCTGAAGCGTGCTCCCTTACTTGGGTCGTGGCGATCGATGGCACCCGAAAGGGCTGCAAGGGTCTCTTGGGAAAGGTCAGCCACCGTCTCAGGCCCGATCCGGCCGCGGCCCCAACGAGCCAATTGAGCCCTCAGAATGGGCCCAAAGGTCTCCCAGAGCTCGAACCAAGCCTGAGGATCGCGAGCCCTCAGGCGGCCAACGAAGTGGGTGGTTAGATCGTGCATTCCTTCATCATACGCCTCGCCGCCGCAACATTGCTCTTTTCTCGCATATGGGAATCCTGGGGAAGGGTGCAAGGCTTGGCCCGCTTTTCCCATGAAGGTAGGACAGCAGCCGTCAAGGAGCCCCAGGGCATCCCGGACAGCTGAACCCCGACAGCTGGGCCCCATTCAATGGCGGCTCACCCTTTTCTACCGAAAACCCACACACAAGAGCCAAACACTATGTTCCGCATCATCAAGGGAATCACCAAGACAGCCGTTCTTTCGCTTCTCGCCGTGACCGCCATCGCCGGCGGTACTTTCCTCATTGCAGGTCCGGGCCGCACAACCGCCATGGCCCACGAATTTCAGACCCGGGTTTCCCAGGTGATTGATTCGAACCTCGATGATCCGATTGCCATTCGTCGGCAGCTGGTTGCCATTGAGAAGGAGTACCCCGAGCGCATCGCCGAGGTGCGTCAGGACCTTACTGCTCTGCGTCGGGACATTTCCAAGTTGGAAGAAGAGCTCGCGGTTTCCGATCGGGTCATCGTGCTGGCCGGAGATGATCTGGCTCAGATGCGCTCCACCGCCGCCGGCGCCCAATTGGCGAGCCTGACCGGAAGCACTCTTCGTGCACGGTTGAGCCGTCAGGATTCCCGTGCCCGCAGTCTTGAGCAGATCATTTTGGCTAACGAGGGGCGCGCACAGGGAGCTTCAGAAGACCTGCGTGCCCTGAGCGGCCAAGAGCAGCGTTTGGCCGGCATGGTCGAGCAGTTGGAGTCTGAGCGTGCTCAGTTCCAAGTTCAACTGAGCCAGCTTGAGCGCCAGGTGGATTCGATTGCCCGCAACGATCGCATGATTGAGCTGATGGAGAAACGTAACCGGACCATCGAAAAGATCCGCTCCTGGGATGCGGTCAGCCTAGACCAGATCTCCAACCACATCAATGAGATCCGCACCTCACAAGAGGCACGCCTGGATGTGCTGACCATGGATGAGGGCCGCGTGAACTACGAAGAGATGGCCCGCAAGGAGCTGCGCGCCGGTCGCCTGGATCCCCAAGGAGGAGGTTCCGCGATGAACCACGATTCCAACTCTGTCATGGTTCTCCACAACGAGGGTCGCTAGGCGAACCTCTCGGGGGAGGCTCTCGCGGGTCGCCCTCGGGCTACTTGATGGAAAAGGACATTACCGGGGGTGCCGATCGCAAGATCGGTACCCTCGTTGTCATTGGCGGGCAGTTCTTCTTCTAGGGCCTTCGCTGGTGCAGATGCGCCAATCAAGTTCCCTAGGGATCCCGCTGCACCTTGGAGTCTG
This sequence comes from Planctomycetota bacterium, assembly GCA_028823345.1. Taxonomy (GTDB): domain Bacteria; phylum Planctomycetota; class UBA1135; order UBA1135. The sequence continues at coordinate 32,415 of JAPKBR010000034.1, read as the reverse complement.
CCGAGGGCAGTTGCTAGACTTGCTCAATGCCCTTTCCAACATTCGATCAAGACGGCCCCAGCGCGCACGATCGTGTGGACTATGAGAGTTCGCCCCTGACCCGGGCAGAGTACATCTCGGCCCTCGTGCACCTCTACCGGGGGGAGCTCCATCGGGCAAATGCCTGGCGCCTGCGCTTGGACAACACCACCAACTGGGCGGTTCTGACCAGTGCAGGCCTCTTAACGTTTTCGTTTGGTGAGGGGGCCCATAGCCACTGGGTGGTCCTGATGGGCCTTCCTATCGTGACCGTGTTCCTGGGCTTTGAGGCCCGGCGCTTCCGTTTTGCAGATGTGTGGCGCAGCCGCGTGCGGTTGCTGGAGGAGAACTTCTACGCACCTATTTTGCGGCGGGATCTTTCAAGTCCCCTGGAACGATGGGGGGATCTGGTGGCAGATGACCTGTTCCAACCCCGCTTTAGGATCACCAAGACCCAAGCCATTCGCGCACGGTTTACGCGGAACTACTGGGCTATTTATGTTGTGTTGTTGGGGAGCTGGGGCATGCATGTGATCTTGCGCCCGGAACCGGCCACTACGCTTATGGAGTTGAAGGAACACTTGGCCGGGGGGCTTTTGCCCTGGTGGTCACCTCTGGCTGTCGTGGGGACCTTTTTGCTGGTAGTCCTTTGGCTCGTACTGCGTGTGCAGCGACACCACCCCACGGACCTGGAAGCTTGGGAGGACCCGGATCAGGGCATCTCAGACCAGATCGGGGATCTCTAGGACTTCTTTGAAAGGGGGCTTTTGCTCCCTACCGCCAGCTAAGCCCAATCGATTTCACGCTGGTGAGGGGGCTGCATGTTGCGCTCGGCGTAGGGGGCTTGGACCGCAATGCTGCGGAGGGGGACGAGAGTTTTCACTCGCGGACGCTGCGCTGTCCTTGCCGGCCACCTCAGGGTGAAGGCGGATTCTCTGGAGATCAGGTTTGCCAAGACCGTAGGAACAGCTGGCAAAAGAAAACCCCACACACCGGAGATCAATCCAGGGTGCGGGGTGCAGTTTTGTTTTGGAGAAATCGTCCGCTCTTCAGTCGGTCCCGAACGGTTAGGCGCGGGGCCGGTCCACCTTTACTGTTGCCAGGTAAATCCGATCGCACTCAGGTGGGGGGAGATCCCGCTTTCGGCGTTGGAGATAAAGGTTAGGCGCACTTGGTAGTAAGACGAGCCATTGATTTGGGACACGTCTTCCTTCCAGCTGTCGGAGCCACCCAAAAAGCCAATCGGAGTGTTGATTTGCTGAACACCTAGGAGGCTAAAAGCATCGTGATCGATCGAGTTGTCACACATCGAGGAGTTGTCCACGTAGTGGTCTCCGTACCGGTCAAGCATGGTAGCAGCTTGACGCACTTGGAATGCGGGCTCTTCCTCTGCGCCGGGCGTGGGAACATCCACACCGGTGGCACCCCTGAACGAGACCTCGATACTTGTACCAGAGGGCAATAGCTCCGGGCGGGGCTCGAGGGTCGGTGGGTTGAAGTTCGGGTTGTTGATCAGGCCGAAGGTTGTTGTCAGTCCATTCGCGTCGAGAACCTCCCACCAGACCGAATGGCTGCGGCTGGTGCGCACCACAAAATCGAGGGCACCCAGGTAAACATAGTTGTCCAGTCCAGGGGTTGGAGCTCCCGGGGTCGGGACGGAGAGGGAATCAAAACCACCGTTGGCCAGTGACTCAAAGTCCGGGTCGATGATCAATGCATCGTCGGAGCCAGCGGGGTAACCGCCACTGGAAAAGGCACGGAAGTAAGGCTGCAGGCCGGTGTAGGCCGGGGGGGGCGCAACGTTGGTGTCAAAGTCATTCACACCACTGGCGGCTAGGTCGCTGAAGCAGCGGACCTCTACGAGCAGAGGCAGGCCGATGCTTTGAATCTGCTCCGCGCTGTAGAAGGGGTGAAAGATGGGCGGGATCATGGGATCGTCGCAATCTACGGCACCGCCTGGGAAGTTGGGCTGCAGGGGCAACGCGACCTCCGGGTTGTTCTCGAACCAGCGAAGCCCGTCGATTCCAATGTTGCCGGGTCCGCCTCGGGTCCGTAGTCCAGTGTCGCGCCAGGTGTAGTAGCGATGCTGGCTGGCAGGGATATTCCGATTCATCGGCCAGGGCATGAGGTTGGTACTCGTGCCCACCAAGATACGCTCGCCTGGGTAGACGACGTAGCCCAATTCCCGGGTATGCACGATGCGCTGGGGGTCTTCGGGGGGATTGAGTTGATTGTCCGTGAAGGTGGGCACCAGACCTGAATTGGGTGAGATGACTGCGGGGGGGTTGGCGATCGCTTCGTCGGGCATGAAGAACCCGTGGGACATTCGCATTTCGAACAGGTCGAAGCTGTCAACGACCGCTGTTCCGGTCTTCGGGACCCACCAAAGTCCTTCCACGTCAAGATTGTAGGAGCTGGGGTCGGGAACATAGAGGTCGTCGGTGAGGTCGTCGACATCCAGGCCCGGGCCACGTTCAATCAGGTTGAAGCCCACATCCATGAAGCGCCAGAGAAACTGGGTTTTGGCCCCGAACCTGGACAGGGGGGTCGTGACTCGATTTGCGTTGACCGGCATGGCCACGATGGTGACATCACCACTAAAAGCGGAGTTGCCATTGGCGCTGTCCACGGGTTCGCGGGAAACCACACCCATGAAACGCGACACAGGTCGGGGACGAATGATGCCTAGATCGGAGTTGAAGGTGATCTCGCCAGCCCATTCTGCATAGGGGAAGGCAGCTTCGCTCGGGTCAGCAATTTCTAGGTCCTCATCGTAAGAGGTGAAGCGGCTGGCGCGTCCTCCGTTAACCACGGCTTCGCCACCGGTCCAAAGGGTGATGCCCACCTCGGGGAGGACCGTTTCCAGGGGATTGCCAGCAAGGTCGGTGGCACCGTTCGCGCCGGGGTTCATGGAGAACAGGTACTGTTCCGCCGCGCCGGCCACGTGGGCCAGGGGAAGGTCCGGGACAAACTCAAAACTGTCCAAGCTAGTGTTCGCCTGGATTTGGCCAACTACCCAGTCGTGGGAACCAAAATCATCGTTTTGGTCCACGGGCGCGCGGGTCATCTGTAGGGCCTCGTAAGCTTCCATGGTATCGCCGGCCATGGGTTCGCTGAATCGCACGGAAATCTTGGTGGACACCAGGGCTTGGGATGTGGGGTTCTCCGGTGCGCCGAGGGAGTTGGGACGCAAGGTGATGAAACAAGACTCCTTGCCGCCATCTTGGGTCGGGTCCCATGCGGAGTGCATCTTGAGGGGTTGGACCGACGAGGTGAGCCACTCGGAGGGATCGTCGCCCCATGCGGGGGGCCACTGGATCAACTCAACCTGGACCGCTGTGATCTCGCGACCAGAGGGGCTTGACGAGGGGGCGGCCACGTGGGCCACCACCCCTCCTTGAATCAAGAGGTCCCCTTCAAAGAGTTGTTGGGCACAGTTTTGCGAGTCAAAGCGCACCACCGGAATGAAGAACTGGGTGGGCAGAGCTGAATCTTGCTGAGGAGCTTGGACAATCGCCCCATCAAAAACGCCCACGATCTTCGGGGACGTGTTGTCGATCAGGAATCCGTTGTAGGCATCCCCGGTCAGGCCTTCGCTGCCGCCCGAGCGTGCGTTGCGCATGATCGGTGTCACGCTGTCCGAATAGTCCACAGTGCCTGCGCCCGTCGCTTGGATTGTGTGCGAACTGAGGTTGGAAACCAAAACGTCTTGACCGAGCAAGAGATCCACAACCGTGGGGATCCGCAGTTGGAAGTTGGACACGATGGCACTGACGCTGGCGGGGAGACCAATGGCGTTTGGAGCCAGGGGCGGGTCGGCAGAGAACGACTCCACTTCGCTGATAGCCAGGTCGATCACCACGCGGGTGCTATGGAAGGTCGGGGAGCCGTCAAGGTTTGTGTCCAGTACGTCTCCGTGGTTGGGGTCAATGATGATTCGCGACTCGAAGGGAATCGTGGCCGGGGCTCCCACCAACACGCGCAAGCTGCGTTCGTTGATCGTCGTGGGATCCAGCAGGTCATTGAAAGTGATTTGCAAAGCCGCGTTGCGGGGAATGGCGGTGAAGAAACCGCTGGTGGCGAAGCCCACATCCGAAAGAGGCTCGAGACCCTCGGAGAGTTGGCGTAGAATCGCGTTGAAGGCGGCCTCGCTGGAACCCCCGTCAAGGGTGTTGAGAATCGTCAACTGGTCGCGGCCTGTAAGGGTCGTGGTGTTGAGTTCGTATCCCAAGGTGGTTTGAATGCTGGGGTCGATCAAGAGATCCACGTTGGTCAACACCTTATCGCCGTTGGGCATGAAGGCGAACACATCCACCAAGCGCCCCCAGGAGATTCGGGTCATGCGCAGGTCGGGGGTTAGGCCGCCCCTGGATTCGTCCACGATCACTCGCCGGCCGTTGCCGGGGTTGACGATGACAGAGCCCGGGTTACTGGTGATGATCTCGGGGGTCACCGTGTCGTTGCAGGCGACGGTGAGAGCGAGAAGAGAAGTCCCCAGCAGAGTCAGGCTCCAGCCTGAACGGGTGGTGGACTGGTGTGAGTGGTTCGCCTTGAGGGATTGCATTGTGCTCGTTGCTTGACGGGTCATCTTTGAAGGCCAGGTGGCCTACTGTGAGAATGCTGGGGGCTGGCAACCCAGAAGGGCTGCCGGTTGGATCTAGGGTGCGCTAGTCGCTGGGACTCGCGGGTCTCGGAGGATTGGGGATTGGGGGGGATCGTCGTTCTAACGTCCATTGGGTAGGTACCCGTTGGATGCCCGGTGGCGGCTAAGAGGATGGCCTCTGAGGGATTGCAAATTCTGGTCCAGGCTCGATCGACGTTCAGCCCCATACCATAGGGCTGACAACCCCATCAGGCAACGGTTTCCAAGGCATAGGACGGGGAGTTTTGCCCCTTATGGTGCGATACCGCTCATGAACACTGGGTGAATCTCAACGGTGTCGCCCAACCTCCCCAGCGGACCGACCCTCCGGGCTAGAATAGGCCATGGCCCAATCAGGAAAGCACGGTGACCGACGGAAGTTGGAGGGGAAGCCCGAGGGCCTAGGGCACAGCCCATTTTCCGGGCTCGCCGGTGGTACCAAAGGAGGTTCTGGAAGTGCGGAAAATACCCCGTTAGGCACTACAGGGGGTGATTCTGTTCCATCCGGGCAGCCCTCAGGGCACCCCGAAGTTCTTGTTCAGCGAGAGCGCAAGGGGCGCGGGGGCAAGGGCGTGATCATGGTCCTTGGGCTCAACCCCCCGGACCGGGAGACCCTGGTCCAGTCTGCCAAGAAGGCCCTGGGCACGGGAGCGCGTATCGAGGGGGACAATCTGGTGATCCAAGGGGACCAAGCGGATCGGGTCCTGGGTTGGCTCACGGGTTTGGGCTATCTGGGCCGCCGAACCAATTGATTGGAGCGCCGGACCCAAAGCCCGTGACAGATCAGAGCTGGGCTCAGTTCTGGCAGAACGTGGTCATGGCGGCCACCATCCAGCCTGGATCCGCGGACCCGGCGAACTCCCTGGCGCTGTGCATGGCCAATTGGGGACAGCCCACGTCCACCACGCCGATGCCCAGGTTCATAGCGGTCAAGGGGCCGATAGTGGATCCGCAAGCCAAGTCGGAACGCATGGACCATTTCTGGAAAGGCACCTCTGCTGTACGGCAGGCCTGCTCGAAGAGGGCTTGGGTCTCGCCCTCCGAGGCATAACGCATGTTCTGGTTGACCTTGATCACCGGTCCAGCATTGATAGCAACCTGGTGGTGCGGATCGTGCTTGTCCGCATAGTTGGGGTGTACTGCATGGGCCATGTCGGCGGAAACACAGACGGAGTCAGCTAGGGCGCGCAGGTAATCCTCACGGTTGCCTCCACGCTGCAAGATCAGGCGCTCCAGAATGTGGCGCAGGTGCGGACCTTGAGCTCCGCTGCGGGACGAGGAACCGACTTCTTCGTGATCGAAAAGAGTAATCACCGTGGCGCGCTCAAGGTCTTTCTTGGCGCAATTCAAAAGGCTCATGGTGGCGGCCCAAGTGGACAGCAAATTGTCGAGTCTGGGAGCGCTGAGAAACTCGCGATTGGGCCCCGTCAGTCGAGAGGGGGTCAAGTCGTGGGTCATGATCTCAAACGAGAGTGCGCTCTTCGGATCGATGTCTAAGCGCTCGCAGAGCCACTCCTGAAAGTCCCCTTCCTTTTGCTTACCAAGGCCAAAGACCGGCGTCATGTGGGTTTGGGCGTTGAGCTTCAAACCCTCTGTACGCAGCTCTCTATGCAGGTGGATGGCCAATTGGGGAACTCGAAGAAGAGGTTCGTCCAGGTGAAAATCCAAAGGGCTCGGTTGGTTGTCGCCATCGAGCCATACCGTTCCAGAAAGCCCAAGGTCGCGGTCTAGCCAGGAGTTGAGTAGGGCGCCCCCGTATACCTCGATGCCCAACTGCCTGTAGCCCACGCGCCCGCTGTCGGGCTTTGGCTTGAGCCGCAGGTTCGGGCTGTCCGTGTGGGCGCCCAGTAGCCGAAAGCCCCGGGTCTTGTCCATGCTTGCTGGTTCAAAGCCTGCATGCAGTGAGCCCGCCCGACGTACAAACCAGCCCCCCTCGATGTTGTCCCAGGAGTCTCGATCGTGGATCTCGTGAAAGCCCGCTTCGGTTAGTCGGCGCGCCACTTCTTTGCAGGCGAGGCGGGGACTGGGGGAAGCGTCAATCAGGGCGGCCAGGTCTTCGGTCTGGCTTAGGTCGGGTTTCAGCATGGTGTAGGTTGGCGTTGGGCTTCTTGAGAGTGAATCAGTCCACGTGCTGGACGCGGGTAACGCCGAGCATTGCTTCAAGGGTCTGCATTCGGCGGCCAAGGAAGGGGACGTGTTCGATTCTTGCCACCACTTGCCCTTCCCGGCGGACCACCAATGAACCACCCCCGAACAGCAAAAGCAACTCCAGCATGTCGGGGACCTCGCGGGTCACCGTGCTGCCGGCTCTAGGAATACTCTGTTCCCTGCCAAAAGGCTGCACATAGTGGGTGAACTCGTTGGGTTCAAAACGCCAGTAATTCAGTCGTGGGCGCATCATGCCCACCACAAACAGGAACGAGATGGATGCGAGCAGCAAGAACAGAGTGTCGCTGCTATAGGTCGGTTCGAGATCCGCCAGCCAAACTGTGAAACTGCCGAGGATGGCCCATTCCTTGTCCCTAGCGACCCAAAAACCCACGCACCCCAGGGTGACGAGCAAGAGGCTGATGATGAATTTCTTTTGGTCCAGATCGACCACCGTGACGAGCAAATTGAAGCTCAAGGTTCCCGTGACAAGCCAGCCCACCGTGGTATCTGCAGTCCAGCCAAGGGACTGGAGCAGGCCGCCCACCAGCAGCATCACCATGGTGGGCCAAAAGTAAATGATGGGGGGAAAGGATGCCACGGTGAGCGCTTCCCGGGGTCCCTTGTACTTGCTGGGCCAGTAGACCTCCCAGATGGAATCCTTCTTGGGGCTGGGCAACTTGGGAGATTGGGCTTCAGGGGTGGTTTGGGGGCTGCTCATGGTTTTCTGGGGTGGGGGCCCCTCATCTTCGTGTGGGGCGACCTTCTATTCGTAGCTACCTAGGTGGCGATGGAAGAAGCTGTGTTCCAGTTTGCCCGCTCGCATCAGGGCGCCGTCCATCAAGTAGTCAGGCAGGCGGATGTCACCATCGAAGCGAGGCACGGCTTGCATCGTGAGTTCCAGCACATCGCCGCAGAGAACCTCGAAGGGCCTGACGGGGAACCAAGACTGGCGCCAGTGGGTTGCGGGAGCTTCCGGGGCGCAGGTCAAGATGTTCTCCGGCGAGAGGTCCACTTCGAAATAGCCTCCAATCCCTTGCACTTGCCCTGTGCATTCAATGGGCAGATTGATTTTCTCATCAAAGAAAAAGTCTTCTGCGCTGCAGACTTCCAAGTCCAGGTCCACCAGGCTCACATGGGGCCCGAGTGCCCCGCTGGGCAGGATTGTGGGGGCTGTGGTGGTGAGTTCGCCGTATTCGTACTCTGCCAGGGGGCTGAAATCGAAGCCGTAGATCGGTTCATCCCAGGAACCGGGGCCATGGACTTGGTGCAGGCCTTCGTCTTGGATAGGGAATAGTTTGAGGCGGAAACGGTCCGGGACCATGCGGCCGTCCTCGGTCAGGAATCGGTCTCGCACGTCCAAAACCGATTCAAACATGCGCTCGGCAAGGCCAAAATAACCCATCCACTCGGAGACGATGAGCTCGACCTTGTGGTCGAGCTGGAAATCCTCCGCGCGGCAGTGGTGAACCTGGATGATGTCCTCAAACCCGTTGGCTTTAGCCAGGGCCTCGATGATCGGGGCCATGTTGGAGGCCTCGATGGCATGGACCTTTTTGGCCCCTGCCCGGGCTGCAAAGAGGGAGAGGATCCCGGAACCGGCGCCCACATCGATGACCTCCATCCCTGGCCTGACCAGCTCTTTGAGAGCGTGCTCGTAGGCCTCGGTGCGGACTGTGTCTTGAATCATCAGGCGATGAACGCCCGGGTCTGTGTAACTCTGAAAATATTCGTCGGCCTTCGGCATAGGCCACAGAATGCCCGAGAAGATGCCCCCTGCAAGGGGCAATGATTGGAATTGGTCGCTCTTTCATGAATCCCTGGCCGGGTGTCCCTGGAATCCAAGGAGCACAAGCTGTGCAATGGAGGGGTGCAAGAGAACGGTGGTCAAGAGAAGGGAGTCGAGGGCCGGGGTGCTGGGCAAGAGTCCCTGCGCCCGGACGCGCTGTTGACCCTGGCCGAAGCTGCCCTCGCGGCGGGGGTAGATGTTCCTCGCCTCCAGCTGGCGGTGGACGAGGGGCGGTTGCTCCATGAAACCGGCGGTCGACAGGTCTCGGGAAACCCGGACCTGATTCATGTGCGCTGGGTCGACGTACAATCCCTGGTGACTCCCTCGGAGGATCTTGGAGTCCCGCCGGGTCCTGCACCAGCGGAGGAAGTTCTGCTGACCCAGGTGCAGCCGGATTCCAAGATCGGCGAGGTGGAGAGTTTGGAGTCTGGTGCTCCTTGGGAGCACCTCTACCGGGATTTGGCCTTGCGCCTGGATCAAAGCGAGCGCGAACGGCGTGCACAATCAGCGGCCTTGCTCGTCACCCAGCGACATCTATTGGAGTTGGGGCCAGGGGCGCAGGATTCACCCAACCGGACCTCTGCCTTGATCGGTTTGGGGGTCGTGGCCTTGGCCTTGGGAGGGCTTGCCTGGAATGAGATGGAGCGGGCGGATCAGCAGGTGATCGCGTCCCAGCGCTTGGAGACGGCCCTCGCCCAGAGTCAGACGGTAATGGAAGAGGTCCAAGATCGCGCAACTCGCGAGCGCACCTCCCTTGAACAGCGATTGGTTCACGCAACTCAAAATGCGGAGGAGGATCGCCAAGCCCTTGGACGCTCCCTGGCGGAATCCGAACAGCGGTGGGTGACTTTGGATGCTTCAAGCCAAGCCCTTCTCGCCACCCAGCGCGAGAGCGCAGTGAAATCCCAGGAGGAGTTGCGTGGAAAGCTCGATGCCGCATGGACGTTGGCCCGGGAAGAACGCCTGACCCATCGGGCCTCCATCGTGGAAACGGAAGCGGCGATGGCGCAACGCATGACGCAGGTGGCGGAGCAGAACGACCAAAACCAGAAAGCCCTCTCCTTGCAATTAAACGAGGCGCGCTCAGACCGGGACCTGAGCCAGCAGGTTCTCGCCGATTCCCTCGAACAACTTGCGGCGATCCAAGTGAAACGCGCGGAGCAAGAGTCGCGAACCCGGCAGTTGGAGCGTGACCTCGCCCAGCAAGCGGCCCGTGCTCGGCGGGGAGAAGCCAAATTGGCGCAAACATGGCAAGGTGTGGGCTCGCCTCCCGTCCCCTTGGGGATCGTTGTGCCGAAGTTCCCGTTTCGGCTAGTGGAGGCCCTTGACCAAGCCCAAGGGCCTTTTGGTTGGATCCTGCGGCTCTTTGGAGTCATGTTCCCTGGGCGCGATACTTGACCGGGTACAAGAATGCGCCCGATGTCCTCTGAGGAGAACATCGGGCGCAGACGTGCCTTTCAGTTGAGGGACTTGCGCCCCATCACTGAGCAGCTGTCACGGGGCGAATGTCACAGCCATGCCCTGGGTGAAGTTGCTCACGGTGCCGGGGTTTTGATCTCGGTACCAAGCTTGGAAGTACCAGGTCTCTCCGATTTGAACGCTGATCGGGGGATTGACCGGAACGCTGCTGATGCTCAGGGTTCGAGTGAACGTACCAAAGGTGTCTATTTGACCCACTTGGCCGTTGTAACGTCCAAGGGCTCCGCTTAAGCAAATGTTTCCCTGGGACCCGCCCGGGCCCACGACGAACCCTTGGTTATGTGCAACGATGAAGAATGCAAATTCGCCCGGGGGCAATTGGCTGGCAGTGACCGCCAAGTTGTCGTCCTGAATCCGGGTCGATCCCGTGACGCTTAGAACGCCGGCCAATCCGGTGGAGTTTGCGACTGCGGTGCAATAGCTGCTGGGAGTCGGCGAGGACCAAGAGGCGTGAAGAATGCCGCCAATTGTGAAATCCGCGCTGGTCCCTGTTCCAGGATCGGTGAACGAGAATGTTCCGGTGGTTGGCGCATTTATGGTGACTGTGCCTCCGACTTGGGAGATGGTACCGGCCAAGCCTTGGGGTGTTCCACTGGTTCCAGTTAGGTCGATAACGCTTGTGCCGCCGGTCAAGGGAGTGACGGTCACGGTACCCCCAAGGGCTGTGGTGGTTGCGCTGGTGCTGAAGCTGCCGTTCCCGGTCACCGCGAAGGGGGCGGAGGTCCACTCAAGGGTTAAGCCCACCACGTCAATGGTGGCCAGGGGCGGAAGGAAGGTGAACGGGTTAGGGATTTCTCCATGAAGATCAGGGAAGACCGTGGCTACGCCTCCCGGGACCAATTGACCAACGGCAATCGGTAGGACACCGGCTCCAAGTTCGATGTCCATTGTTCCACTGAGCGCGAAGTTGGTCGAGGGAGCCCCAACGATAGGGCCGAGGCTTGAGGTTCCGCTCCAGTTCCATTGGCTGACGGCGGGGTCAAGGGTCATGGGGACCGAATCTTGGCCCAGCACGGGCGCGGTGAGAAGAAGGAGGGGGAGGAGAATTCGCATGGGGTTTTTAAGGGGGTGATCTGGAAGGGATAGGATCGATTGGGGACACTTAGAATCGTACGCCAAGGCTCCTCAGAGAGAAAGGGGGCTAATCCAATCCTGGCATCTATGGGCCTTCTGGGGTACAAGAGAGGACCCCATTCCCCATGAGAGCCACTTTTCACCTCATTTTCACCCCGGCATGCCTCCTGCTTGGCGCCTGTGCCGGCCCCGTAGGTGCACGCCAAAGCCCGGATGTACGCCCGTATATGCTCCTGGATATTGGCGAGAGCATGCACGCAGACAGTCGTTTGGAGATCGCTGACGTAGGGCCCGCGGGTTCGTTCGACTTCGAGTCCACCATCGATGGACGCTGGGGCCTGGCGGCCGGAGTGGAATTCGATGTGGATGAGAACGTGGATGCCCGCGTGGGCTGGATCGTTCGCCGGTTGCGGGCTTTGGACATTGAGGGTTTAGCCTTTGAGTCCATGACTCAAGTTGAAGCCATGGGGGCATTGCTTTGGAAGCCCATGGGCCGGGAGACGGATTTCGGAGGATGGGTTCCGCACTTGGAAATGCGTCTTGGGTTTGTGCCTCGCACGAGAATACCTTCGGTTTTTGGTCCGGGTACCGCTGACATTCCCCTCAACGTGGATGCTTCGTCCTATTGGAAATGGGGACTGGGCGCTGGCCTGTCCCGGCCAATGGGGTCTGGGTTGCGTTTTGAATTGGGCGCTATTTACGAAGAAGCATTCGATCCCGCAGAAGCCGACTCGGTCCTAGAGATTGGCCCTAATTTTGAAGTTGGCACTCACACCGAATTCAGCCCCCGTGGTTGGATATTCACTGGAGGATTCATTTGGAGTCTATGAGCTCGCATCCACAAAATCCGCAGGACCCAAGGGGTGGCGTCTGCCGCACGGCCCATCCCGAGCCTGGTCGACTGCTTTCCCTCGGGGATGCGGCACGGCGTACGCGCACTCCTCTGTTGCAGCTGCGAGCCGCCATCCGAGATGGGCGCCTGCGTACCCTGCCCGCATTGCATTTAGGTCAGCCGATCCGGTTGGTGGAGCCTGTTGCTTTGCAAACCGCGTTCCCCGACGCAATCCTTCAGGCGGGTCCCCGATTGGACCCGGTTACCCGCGGGATCAATTGGATCGGGACTAGCCAGGGGGAAGAGCCCCCGGGTTCGGTGCCGATGACTCCCAAGGCTGCCCTAAAACCGGATCCTAACCAGGCCCGTACAAGACCACAGGCTTCCGCCAACGGGGAACTAACTCCCCCCGCTCCACGGGTGGTTCCGCCCCAATTGCCAGAACCTGAAGTGCCCTCAAGTGCTGAGCTAGAGGTTGCATCCACCTCCGAGCCCGTTTCCGAGCCAGTTCCCCCTGGTGCGGGGTCCAGTCCAGATTCGGTTCCCAGCCCCGTACGATCTGTTGTGGCTCATACGCCCGCTTCAGAGGAGTTGCCGGAGGTTCAACCCATGGGGGGGGACGCCCCGCCCCCTGTTCAGGGTGGCGACCGCCTTGCGGACCTATTTGGCGCTGAGGGCTCCCCTAAAGACAACCAAGACGCGGCCCCTGGTCCGGCCACCGACGAAGTTTTGGGCGCTCCGCCCGCTACGAAGCCGGACTCCTTTGAGGGAGGCCGCTTTTCGGGAGAGCCCCTGTTGGGTGCGCGAGGCTTTTCCGGCGCAGTGCAATTAGGCGCTGAGGTTAGGCGTTTTGAGGCCTGGGGCCTACGGCGTAGGATCGGTGTGCAATTCCTTTTGGTCATGGGCAGCGGACTGCTGGTGAGCGCTTGGATGTGGTCTCGCTCCGAAGGCAACTCAGATGTACTGGCGGCGTCCACGCCGGGGGTTCAAAACACGGGAGGTCAGATCAACGGACCTGCCCCTTTCAGGACCAAGGACGTGTCCTCTGGCAATCTTCTTGAATCGAGTAGGCAGGTTCCTGAGACACCGCTCCAAGTCCCGGCGCCCCCGATCATTCGTGTTTTGGATGCCCCTAGGGCAAGTGGTCCCCCTTGCGTCTGGTGGGATGTGACCCAGCCCGGCGGCGCCCTTCGGTCCCTGCTGGGTCCCTGCCAAGGCCCCTGGAACGAGGAGGCCTCCGTGGTTGTGGGACTGCACCGTCACAAGGGAGTGCAGACCTGCACTCACCACCTGGCATTCCTGCGAGACAGGGGCGGAAATTTGTCCCGGGAAACCTCCGCGGCAAATGCTGCCAAGCTGGAAGGCCTGCCAGCGCCCCTGATGACTCAACGGGTCGAGGGTGCCGCCCGCCGCATGCTTCGCGAGCGAGTGGGCAATTGGATCGAGTCCGGTTTTGAAGCCGGTGGCCGGCACCACCTTAGGTCCCGGTCGGATGGGAGCTGGCGCGTGTCTTCATGGGTGCGGCTCTCGGAACCCCAAGGCGACGCCCGTTTGAAGCGCTTTGAGCTCGATGTGCAACTGGCCGATGGCCCTCATCTCGATCGGGAATTAAAGTTCACTTGGCTCTCAGAGCCCGTGCCCAGTGGACGCTGACTTGACCCGCGCCTTCCTTCGGTGTTCCGTGTGTCCATGCAGTTGACCTCGTCGAATTGGAAAACAGAGGAGGGGATTCCGCCCTTTCATAAACCCATTGAGGCCACAGGCAACAGAATAGTTGTCCCCCGGGCCATCCCTCGGGCCAATCAGCTGAGACAAGCCCTAGGCTTTGACATGGCTAGTCTGCGCCCTGCCACCAAAGGCCACGTCCTCCACCAAGAATGTCTACTGGGAATAACCACCCAGAGCCCGGACTTCAGAAAGTCCCTCTGAATTGCTCAACCCAGAAATCCAACTCAAGATGTCCAAAACACCAGAAGAACGGATCGTAGAACTCGAGTGCCGCTTGACATTCATCGAGGAAAACCTCGAACTGGTTTCCCGTGAAACCGCTGGTCACGGTGAACAGCTAGCGAAGCTGATCGCGCGCATGGAGACTTTGGTTACGAGCATGAACCAAGGCCGGCAGAGTGATCTGCCCGCGGTGCTGGATGAGGCGCCGCCACCCCATCACTAGCATGGGCAGGTAGTAGCCCCCTACTTGGGGGCTCCTTCTTGACCGGATTTGGTTCGATGGAAAGCCCAGGTCTTGGGGCTTCCCTGGTGCAGGCTGGCAGCCATTTCATCCGCCACATCTTGGGTCGTGCCGTCATTGATACGGTTGAGGCGTTCGCTGGGATCTGTTTTGAGGTCAAACAAATACCGTTGGCCGCCACCAAAGTCGCTGTATTTCCAATCCCCTCGGCGTAGGCACCAATATCCCGCTGCAGGAGGGGCGTCTCCCGGGGCCAGGGTTAATTCGCCCTCCTTGGGAAGCCCCACGGAACGGGTCAATTCCATGCGCGCTTCATCTTTCCAAGCGAGGTCCGGGTCTCCGGCTAATAGTGCCTGTAGAGGCCTGCCCGGTAGGGTTTTAGCGTGGTTTGTGCCAGTCCAGGACATCAGGCTAGCGGTCAAATCCAGGTGGCTGGCGACTCTCTCGCGAACGACCCCTTGGGGAAGAACCCCGGGCTGGCGAACCATCAGGTGCACTCGGCTGGCTGCTTCGAAGAACGATCGCTTGCCGAAGATGCCGTGCTCACCCAGGGTTTCCCCATGATCGCTGGTGTAGATCACGAGGGTCGAGTCACTGAGCTTCTGCTGTTCCAATCCCGCAAGGAGCTGCCCCATGCAGTAGTCGGTCCAGGCCAGGCTGGCGTAGTAAGCACGAGTTGCGTTGCGGGCCATGGGTTCAGAAACACGCAACATGCGGGTGGTGCGCCGTCTTCGACCAAGATCGGTGGGCAGGTCCAGAGTGCGCATCATGCGGTCTGAGGCCATGGGCAGATCCGCGTCCCTGTACAGCTCTAAGAAGTCCTTGGGGGGGAAGAGCGGTGGATGGGGCGAGAGGTAGCTGGCCACCATCAAGAATGGCTTGTCCTTCGGGCGCTGCTTGAGGGCCCCGAGGGTTTGGCGCGTCACATGCTCTTCCATGTGAAATGGGTGATTGGAGCCTGCGTCTTCGTAACGCGTATTGTAGGGCTCCATGAAAGGTACTGCGGTGGGCTGATCGGTGATGATGCGCTCGGCGCCAGCTGGCTGGGAGCCGGGGTATTTTTCCACGTGAGCGGCAAGGAGTTGGTCCTGGGATTGCACCTGCCCAAAGCCGTCCACATTGCAATGGGTTTTTCCAAACCAACCCGTGTGGTACCCGCCCGAGGTGATGTCGTGAAAGACCGTGCGCTGGCCCTCGACTTCTGCGTGTCGATTGCGAAAGGTTCCATGGGTCGATGCATATTGACCGGTGACAAAAGACTGCCGGGCGGGGGCGCAAAGGGGCACCGCTGCATAGCAGGATTTGATGCGGACGCTCTCCGCGGCAAGTGCGTCCAGGTAGGGGGTGGTGGCGTAGCCAGAGCCGGCGTACCCGGCCAAATCATGCCGATGCTGGTCTACCATGATCACCAGGATGTTGGGGCGTCCCTCACCCCTACCAACGGTGGCCGCGAGGGAAAGGGCGCTGGCCCCCTTGAGGAGGTCGCGGCGGTTGGGTTGGATTCGAGGGGCTGACACTGTGGGGACGGGAGTAGGCGGGGATGGTACGGAAGGCGTGGGTTATGGTTGGCGATAAGAACCCAGGGGTTGCATGTTCGCAATTCCAGACGCTGGTTCCCATCATGGCCTTTATGAACTATCGTTGGATGTCCCAGAATGCGCCCCGTGCGGCGTTGATTTGCCTGCTATTTTTGCCCCTTGGGTCCTGTTCAGATCCTGTGGCCCCAGCAAACCCTGCGCAACCGGAGACCGATTCCCCCGATGCTCGCAGCGCGGCTCACACCGAGGATCCGGCCAGCCAGGTACCCAAGCAGGCGGGCACGCGCACAACTCTGGGTTTTGAGCTTGATGGCGCAGTGCCCGAGGATGAGCTGGGGAACTACCACGTGGTTTTGGGCATCGACATCAACGGCAAGGACGTGGGGGATTTGACTGTCGAACTATGGTCGGACGCTGCTCCCGTTACCACCCGCAATTTTCTTCGGTTGGCTGACGTGGGGTTTTATGACGGCCTCACCTTTCACCGCATCCTGAGGGACTTCATGGTTCAAGGGGGATGCCCAGACGGAACGGGCATGGGTAACTCGCCCTTTGGGAAGTTGCAGGCCGAATTTTCTGATTTGCCGGAGCGGGATCATCGCTATGGGGTGCTTTCCATGGCTCGCATGGGAAATGATCCCAACTCGGCCTCCTCTCAATTTTTTATCTGCTGCGATGACGGGCCCGCCCATTGGAACCTCGACGGCAAGTACACCTCCTTTGCGCGTTTGACCGACGGGGTTTCAACGCTTGAGGCTATGGCCTCGGTGGGAGTGATGTCCACGGGGCGAGAGAATTCTAAGCCCACAGTCCCCGTAGTGATCCGTGAGGCCCGGGTAGTGCCGGGGCCAGCACCCACGGGTAATATGCCCCTTGTACGGCCTGGTCAGGACGGAGGCGAAGGGCACGTGAATGCACGCGTGATTGTTCAAGCTTTGGTCGTTGGGTGCAGCGCTTCGGGCAAACCCCGCGATCCAAAACAGGCTGCGGAGTTGATTGCTGGCTATCAAACCCAAATCGAAAATGGCGCTGATTTGATGGACCTCGCTGCTCAGTTCTCTGATGCTGGCGGTGTACGCGATGACGTGCGGCGGGCTGTTCACCGGATCCTTGCTCCGGGGACTCGAGACCGGGAAGGTGCCGTGGCGATTCGCGAACTGCAGCAGAGTCTTCAAGAAACACTGCGTATGGCAGGCGAGCGGCGTAACAAACATGAGATTACACCGGAACAGTACAGGGAAATATCCAAGGGCCTAAATCTCGAACTGGGCGATTATCTCACCACTACTCGCTGGCGTCCATCCCATGAATACCCTCCGGGTTTCCTTGCGGTGGCCCTGGATTTGGAAGTTGGAGAAATGCGACTGGTTGAATTTGATGCGGCCCTTGCGCCCCGGGGTTACACATTGCTTAAGCGGGTAGAGTAGCCACCGGCCATGAGAAGATTCTTGAAGGTGAAACGCTCCATCGAAACGCAGGTGATTCTTCCGATCCTTGGGCTGGGATGTCTGTGGGGGTTTGGTTGCGGAACGGATGGTGATCCGCAGCCGCACGGGACGGAACGCTTGCTGATCCAACATTGCAAACTCGAGCGCCATGGGGATGTGGACCGCAAGAATGAGGCGGTGCTCACCCGTAACCCCATTGAAGAAAGTAAGGGCTGGGAGTTGATTGATCAGACTGTTCGGGCCGAGCCGGGTGATGCTCCCGATGGGTCGATTGGGATGCGAGCTGCCCTGCTTTTGACCAGTCCAGAGGGGATGGCTGGGATCGAGATCAGTGGCCCGTTCGAGCCGCGGTCCTTCAACTCCCTGAATGTGTACCTGGGTTCCCTAGGGCGAACCTATGTGGGAGTCCATCTCATTCGAGATGGCAAGCGAGTGGCGGCTTCTAAGCGGCGTGTATTGACCGGGGATGGAAACCTTGTACTCGGTCGTTTTGATTTCCCCGTGATCCCCGATGGGGACCAAGCTATCGATGCGGTGAGGATTCTGTTTGCTCCGGGAGCCTGGCGTGCACAATTGAACGAGGGAGTCTCCCAACCGGTGGCGGTCGGGCGGGTGGAGTTCCGTTCTACGCCAAAACTCTGGCTGTTACCAACTTCGGGGGACTCGGGCAGTCTTGGGATTGGGATGGACTTTCGTCATGGACTGGCCCTGGCCGATGGCTTGCGATTGCGTATTCCCATGCCTATCCAAGAGCAGCGGGTGGGCTACGGGGAGTTGCACTTCTCCGCGGGGGTGCCCGCTGAGTTCTGCGCCCCGGGGGATGAACCGGAGCTTGTGCTGGTGGCTGCGGATGTGGAGTTCTTTCGTGCGCCCCTTCACCTAGGGCGCTGGCAGGACTTTGTTCTCGATGCTCCGGACGTGGACGACATCTGGATCACCCTAGAGGGAGGTGTTCCCGGGGATCGTGTGGGGTATTTTGCGGGGCCCCGGTTGCTGCCGGGCTCGGCTTCATCAGTGCCTTCTCCGCCCCGGACGGTTCTCCTGATCACCTCGGACACCCACCGGGCGGATCACCTTGCCTGCGCGGAGCAGGGGGTGGAGATTGCCACGCCGAACCTTGATGCCTTCGCGAAGGATGGGACCCGCTTTGCCGATTGTTGGAGCACCACCAATGTGACCACTCCCTCCCATGTTTCGATCCTGACCGGGCTCTCTCCCCAGCAAACCGGCGTTTTGGACAACACCCAGGGGCTGACTCAGCAAGCGTCGACCCTTGCGGAGTCCTTCAGGGGTGCGGGTTTCGAAACCTGGGCAGTGGTGTCCGTGCCTCACCTCGATCCCCAGGTCAGTGGATTGGGTCAGGGTTTTGATCGCTACATTGCACCCGGCTCACGGGATCAGGATTTGTCTGAAAGTTTGCCCCGGCTCAATGCTCTTTTGGATCGACCGCAGGTACATGATCGGTTCATTTGGCTGCATCTCTTTGATGCACACGCGCCCTATGATCCTCCCGTTCCCTTTGCGGCGAACCAGCACGAATCCATGGGTGCGCCTCTCCAACCCGAAGCAGTTCCCAATTGGAACGAGGAGGCGCCCTCGGCCGAGTTCCTTCTTGCCCAATACAAGGGTGAGATCAGTTACCTCGACGCAGCTTTGGGAGAACTCCTGGGTCGCCCGGATCTAAAGAATGCTTCGGTGGTGTTCACCGCTGACCATGGGGAGTCCTTGGGGAATCACAGTATTTGGTGGGACCACCAGGGGATCTATCCCGACACCCTGCATGTGCCACTGATTTTTAGGGGGCCCGGGGTCGCTAAAGGGGTAACCCTTCGCCATGCGGTGCAACTCGATGATCTTGCGTGCACCCTTTCCCAGTGGGTTCTGGGACAGAGCTCAGGTTTTCCAGGAACCAACATGTTCCAGGTCGATGAACAGGCCATTCCGCGGTTTGCAATCTCTTCTGGTGGTCAGCAAGCTTGTGTGGAGTTGGATGGAGAATTGTTGATCATGCAATTGCGGGCCGGACGAGAACGTAAGGGCTTGCCGTTCTTTGCGGCTCATCAGGTACGTCTCTTCGATTGGCGGGCTGACCCAGGTTGCACCCAAGTACTCAATCAAAAACGCCCAGGGCGTACACGCGCCCTGCGGAGTCGGCTCGTGCACTGGCTAGGGGGGAGCGAGGGGCTGGGGCTCTCTCAGGACGCAGATCTCGATGCGGAGGCAAAGGCCCTCCTGGAGCGTCTTGGTTATGGGGGCGGCGGGGTCAGCGACGGGGCGGAACTCATGGTCCCCAAGCGGGACTGCGACTGCGAGATGTGCGCTGGCTTCCGATGATTGGAAGGCCTCTTTCCAGGCCGCCTTTTCAAGTCAATCCGGCCTAGTTTCTCTAGCACTGAGTTGGACGCCCGCCAGAAGGCAGAGCACCGAGAATGTCAGTGGCAGGGGAGCAGCCTGTTCCCCAAAAATGAGGACAGCCACAAGGGCCGCAAGGGGGGCCTTGAGGTTGTTCATCACCGCAAGACGGGCAACGGACACCTGGCGCGCCCCTTCATTCCAAAGATAGAACCCAAGTCCCGTTGCGCCGATCCCGAGGTACAAGAGAACCCCGGTGGCTTCGAGGCTTATTTGGTCTAGGCCTCCGGGGAAATCTGCCACGGCAAGGGGGAGTAAAACCAGCGCGCCCGCGAACAGCATCCAGGCGTGGGTGCCAAGTGATTGTTCGCCTCCTCCCCTTGCGCGCCAACGGAGTTGGCCGAAGGCAAAAGCCAGGTTGGCCAGCTGGGTCCAAAAAGCCCCACGCCACCAATTGGGGTCAGGGTTCATTGCGGAGTTTGCCAGGAAAATTGCGCCCATCACCGAGAACAGGACCGCCAGGAAGGAACGCCCCCGCCAAAGCTTGCGCTGGCCGTTGAGGATCAGAATCCAAATGGGCGTGGTGGTGGTCAGGAGGGCAATCGCATGGCCAGGTAGGAATTGGTAGGCCCGCAAATAGGCCCCATAGCAGACACCAAATTGAATGGCCCCTACAAGGAGCCAGACGGGTTTGGGCCGCGATGCACGCCCGCCCACCAAGAGGGTCAGGGCCAAGGCCCCTAGGCCCAAGCGGGTCACCGCCAGTACATCCGAATCCACTCCGAGCAAAAAGCGGGGGATCAGGCTAAATGGCAGGGACCAGAGGAGGGTCGCAATCAAAAGCCTAGGCATGGGGGGATCCTACAGGAAGGTCTGGGGCTAGACTCGGGACATGCTGTTCTTCCTCTCTATCTGTTTGACTGCGTCACTAACCATGGTTCCCGAGGGCGAACCTCAAACCGCACTTGCTCGGGACGGGGAAATCCGCGTCTGGACGGGCGAAGACCATTGGGCGAACCGGCTGGCGGATTGGCGTCGGGCCGGGGACGGCCTTTGGTGCGTGGAAGGCCGGCAGCGTTGGCCCTTTCGCAGCCTTCACCGCTTGACCCGGGCCTGGAATCCTGGGCGCGGTCCCGGCCAAGTTTCGGTGACACTCTGGCCCTTAGAGTTGGGCTCGCCGCGCGAGGAACAGGCGGCCGGTCTCTGCCTGGGAGCGGGGGGCCGTGACGTGCATGTGCTGCGCAGTGCAAGCGTGCACCAGACCCCCGCCGCGGATGGTGGCGTGTTACTGATGGTGCAGGGGGATGGCCGACTTGTGTTGCGCGATTTCAGTCAGGCCGGTGACTCCGGTGGAGGAGGCTGGGTCATGAGCAACCGCACAAGACTTGCAGACCTTCCACTCTTGGGATCTTCGGAAGAGCAATTCCCCGAAGGTCTGCAGGGGAAAATACAGCTGCGTGTGAGCGCCAAGGCGGATGGCAACGGAGGGGTGACGGTTCATGCCCTTGCGCACAACGAAGAGGGTGTGCGGCTGGAGTTGACTTGTGACTTGCCCTTGGAGTCGATGGATGGCTCCGTTGGACTTTTGAGCCATGGGGGCCCCGAGGGGTCATCCAAGGGCCATGGCTTTGGCCCCTGGACCTTTTCGGGGGCGGCCTTATCCGAACACCCGGAACGAGCCATTGGGCCGGTTCATTGTGTGCAGTACACCGTGGACCGGGGCCTGCTGAAGGTCACAGCCCAGTTGCCTCCCCTGGGCGATCAGGATCAGGAAGCCTGGGAACTGGTGGATTTAGCGATGTCTGGACCAGAGCGTGTTCTTGCCCGTTCAGATTGGAAACAGGATTCGTACACCGCCCACTTTCGCGTGTCCGCCTGGGACATGACCCGTGCTCGGGATTTGGCGGTGGTGGGCATCATTGATGGAAAAACCTCGACCTACGCCCTGCATGTCACCGCAAACCCGGCTCCCACCAAGCCTCTCATCCTGGGGGCTCTTTCTTGCGTCAAGTCCTACACGGGTGGTTTGGCATGGAACCGGTCAGGGCTTTGGTTTCCCCATGAGGATCTGGTGGCAGCAGTGCAAGCCGCCGAACCCGATCTGCTGTTCTTTGCAGGGGACCAGATCTATGAGGGAGATTTAACCCCGGCCATTTCGAGCCCCATGGAAGATGCGCTGCTGGACTACCATGGGAAATGGCTGCGTTGGTGCGTGTCTTTTGGCGGTCTGACCCGACGTCTGCCCACGGTGACCATTCCTGATGATCATGATGTTTATCACGGGAACGTCTGGGGGAATGGGGGCGTGGTCGAAGTCGCGCCGGAAGGCCGCAAGTTAAGAGGCCAGGACTTGGGGGGCTATCGCATGGGGGCCCGCTTCGTGAATGCGGTGCATCAAACACAGGTGGCACACCTGCCCGATCCAGCGGACCCGACTCCCTTGCCCAACGGAATTTCCGTGTACACCACATCCTTGGTTCATGGGGGAGTTTCGTTTGCGATTCTTGGGGATCGACAATGGAAGTCGAGTCCCTCTATCGCGTGTCCCGATGGGGAGATCGTCAATGGCTGGGCACGGGCGGATAATTTCGATCCCTTGACCCAGGGGGACCCCAAAGGCGCGCAATTGCTTGGGGCTCGGCAGTTGGCGTTCCTGGAGGGCTGGGCGGCGGATTGGCCGGAAGAGGTGGGGCTCAAGGGAGTTCTTTCCCAGACGATTTTTTGCAACTTGGCGACCCTTCCTGCCAGTGCCAAGCACGACGGAGTGGTTTCCTCCTTGCGATTTGCGGACCCCGGGGAGTACATCGAAGGGGATCTGCGTGCTGCCGATGGGGATTCTAACGGTTGGCCGCGCACGCCCCGGGACAAGGCCCTGCGGGTGATTCGCCGGGGCTATGCTTTTCATGTGGCTGGGGATCAGCACCTGGCTAGCGTGGTGCAGTATGGGGTGGAAGCGGATCGGGATGGTCCCTTTGCCTTTTGCGTTCCCGCTGTGGCAAACACGTTTCCCCGACGTTGGTTTCCCGAAGTTGAGGGGCGCGACCGAGCTCCCGGTGCGGAGCCCTATTTAGGTTCCTTCACCGATGGCTGGGGTAACCTGGTGCGCGTGCATGCGGTGGCCAATCCGCGCAAACAGGGACGCGAGCCTGCGGGCTTGCACGATCGCATGCCCGGTTGGGGTCTATTGCGCCTGGATCCTATGAGCGGCAAGGTGATCTTTGAGGGGTGGCCCCGCTGGGCGAAACCTAATGCTCCTAAGAGCCACATGCTTCCCGGTTGGCCCGTGGAGTTTCAGGCTTTAGAGCAGGGGCCGACACCTTCTGCATGGCTCGACCCGGTGAAGCTCGAGGGCTGCCCGCGCCCGGTGCTCCAAGTAATTGACGAGGGCACGGGCCGGGTGCTCTACACCGTACGGGTGGGCACGAGTGAGGTGCTGCGCCCCTGGGTCTTTGGCCCGGGGAGCTACACCGTGCGTTTGGGTCACAGCAGTGGAGACCTGCGAACGGTGGCGACGGGTTGCTTGGTGGAAGAGTAGGGGGCGTCCCTACCGGCCGCCTCAGTCTTCGTCAGTAAACTTCTCGTGGGCCGGATCTTCTTGTTCCCGGAAAGACTTAAAATGCTCCTGGGCGGCATCTTGGTCGCCAGCCAGGACTGCCGCTTCCACCGCGAGGGCCGTGCTGAGAAACGTCACCATATCCGCCCGGAAGGCCAGCACATAGGCAGCCCGCTCCGCTTCGGGTAGGTCCGCGGTGTTGCGCGGAATGCGGCCCTTGGCGGCTAGCACACGGGTCTCAAGGATCTGCAGGGACGCCAAAGATGCCTCGTTCTTGGCCGGGTCCCGCAGGGAACGACGGAGAAGACGAACCTGGGCTTTGACTTCCAGCATGTCCTTGTCCATTTCACTTTCCTCGTGGACGGCTCCATCTTGGGCAGGCGCATAAGGGGCCATGCTGCTGGATGCCAGGTTGAAAGAGATGAGGAAGCAGAATACGCCGAAGCCCAGGCTGGGCAGAAGGAAACGAGTCATGGTGGGAAGAGGAGTAATCAAAGTAAGGGGAAGGAGTGAATCAGTAGGCGCTCGTGACGCCGGGGATTGCGTGGGGGTAGGTACCGTCTGCGTTGGGCATGACCTTGGGGTCCGCATCCCATGCAAAGGTATCGGGCAATAGGTTCGTCTCGGAGGCGATCGCCTTATCCCATTCGACTTGCTGGCCGGAATAGGTGGCCATACGGCCCATGATCGCGGTCATGGTCGAGGTCGCACCGTACTCCGCTTCGTTGTGTACTTTGCCAGAGCGGATGGCGGCGAAGAGCTCGTCGTGCTCCACCTGATAGGGGTTCCTGGCTTCGTCCCGATAGCGCCACTTGTCTTGGCCATCGGCTTCGATTATGTAGCGGTTGAATTGGGCGGTACCCTTGGTGCCATGGGCGTGCTCGGAGACGCTGCTATAGGTTCCGCGCTGGTGGCGGCATTCGGACAGCATTTTTGTGCCGTCGGCGTAGGTGTACTCGATCATGTGGTGGTCAAAGATCTCGCCGGAATCCGGGCCCGTGCGCGTTTGTCGGCCGCCCACGCCCTGGGCTTTGACGGGCGGGCCGTCCTTCAGCCAGTTGCACACATCGAGGTTGTGGATGTGTTGCTCGGCAATGTGGTCGCCACAAATCCAAGTGAAGTAGTACCAGTTGCGCATCTGGTACTCCATCTCGGTCATGCCTTCCTTGCGCGGACGGGTCCACACCCCGCCAGAGTTCCAATAGCAGCGCAGCAAGATCACTTTACCGATCGCACCCTCTTTCACCCGACGCATGGTCTCCTTGTAACCCGAATCGTGATGGCGTTGGAGGCCTACGCCCACCTTAAGGTTCTTTTGCTGAGCCACTTTGGCGGCTGCTAAAACCTGACGGATACCGGGGGCATCAGTGGCCACGGGTTTTTCCATGAACACGTGCAGGTCCTTGGAAACCGCGTACTCAAAGTGCATGGGGCGGAATCCCGGGGGGGTCGCCAGAATGACCATGTCCACGTCGCAGTCCATGGCTTTTTCCGCCGCGTCGAAGCCGGTGAATTGACGTTCCTTGGGAACATCCACCCGGTCGGGGTGGCTTGCTATGGTGCTCTGGAGGGCACTCTGCAAACGGTCATCAAAGGCATCAGCCATGGCCACCAATTTCACCGAACCATCGGTGGAGAGGGCTTGCCCAATCGCACCGGTTCCTCGACCGCCGCAGCCCACCAGGGCAACGCGCAGGGGCTCATCTTGGCGTGCTCGGCCCGGGGGCAACATCAGACCGGGAGCAGTGAGGCCCGGCGCTGATAAGCCAAGGCCTACGGCTGCGAGGCTGCTGGATTTGACGATGGAACGACGGGAAGTGACGGAGGGATTGGGGTGGTTCATGGGAGGATCGGGGGTGGGGTCACTGCAGGGCCTAACGGCCGCCGTCTCGCTGACGGAGTTCAATGGTACGAATATTTTCGATAGTGGTTTCCCACCATCGTGTGGTTTCTTCGGGGGAGGGTTTGGCAAGAGGGCGCACCACCCGGAAGCCGAGGAAGGGAGCATCCGTGTGGAACCAAATGCTCTTGGGGATTTGTGGGTCCTGGACCTTCCAGCCAGCTTTGGAGGGGATCCGGCGGGCGCTGCGAAGGTCTTCGGCGTCATGGTCCCAGGATCCTCCCCGAGCGACCCTGGGGTACAGTTCGGTGGGCCAATTGATTGGGTCCAGGACGCCCTTCTTGAGGGTGCTGTAAAACTTAGGGTCAAAGGCATCTAGGCACCACTCGGCCACATTGCCGTGCATGTCATAGAGACCAAAAGCATTGGGCGGGAGTTCGCCACCCTTGTGATAGGTGTCGTCGCCATTGTCGAAGAACCAGGCGTTGTCCTCCAGGTCATCTATTTCATCCCCAAAGGAAAACGCCGTGGTGCTACCCGCTCTGCAGGCGTACTCCCATTCCGCTTCGGAAGGAATCCGGTAATGACGCCCGGTCTTCATGGAAAGCCACTTGGTGTACTGGCGCGCTGCGAATTGGGTCATGCAGATGGCTGGATAGCCATCCACGCCCATGTTGAAATCCATGGGAACATAGGGCGGGGTCGGGCGGCTGACTGCGTCGGCCCAAGAGTCCTGGGGTACGGTCTCTCCGAGTCCTGCTCGGCGACGGGCGATGTCGAGGGCGCTCATGAACTCGTGGTAGTCGCCCCAGGTGACTTCCTTGACGCCCATCCAAAAGGGCGATAGCTGGACCTCGACCTGGGGTCCTTCGTCCCCTTTGCGATCTTCTTCATCGGCGGGACTACCCAGCAGGAAACTGCCGCCAGGGATGGGCACTAGGTCGAAGGCTGACTTGGTTCCTGGGACGGTTTCCCGGTAGGGCTTCATCTCGTCGGCTTTGGCGGCGACTGAGTCCGGGATCTCGTGCAGGGGCGTAGGCCCGCTGGGCATATCCAGCACCGTGCGCGGGCCCTGGGCCTCTTGGAGGGAGGTTGGGAGGGCTTGGGCGGGTAGGGCCAAAAGGGCTCCTCCCATGACGCGAGCGAAAAAGAAAAACGTGAGGGGCGGGTGAGTGAAGGGGGCCATGGCTACAGGCAGGGTAACCTCTCCAACCTAATGGGTTCTCTTGTGCTTTGGATTCCCCGCCCTCGGGCGGCCCTGTTTGCCTTGCTGCTAGGGCTCCTGGGGGCTTGCGTCGCTCCAGACGCAATTTCCGGGGGGCCTTCTAGGATGAGCGCATTGACGGTCACGGGCCCTGCCATGGGGACGGAGTTCAGCATGGTGGTTTGGGGACCCGCTGGATCGGGGCGTGCCGCCGCGCTCCAGCGGGCGTTTGCCCGGGTCCGGGAATTGGAGCGTGTGCTCACGGATTATGAATCCAAGAGCGAAGCGCGTCAGGTCACAATAGGGGCCGGGCAATGGCGTCCGATCTCACCCATTCTGGTGGAGGCCCTGGCCCATGGGCGAGCACTGGCCGAACAAACGAAAGGCTTGGTGGATCCCACGGTTGGACCCTTGACCCGTTTATGGCGTCGCAGCGTGCGCCAGCAGTCACTGCCTGAGCCCGCGCGTTTGGAACAGGCCCGTAGAACCGTGGGATTCGAGCACTTGGAGTTCATGGGGAACCCGGATCGCATGCGCTGTTCCGTGGAGGACATGCGCTTGGATTTCGGCGCCTTTGGCAAGGGCATGGCCATTGACCATGCTTTTGAGATTCTGCGCGCAGCAGGTTTTATGTCGGTTTTGGTGGACGGAGGGGGAGATCTACGGGTGGGGGCTGCGCCCCCTGGAAAGGCGGGTTGGTCCGTGGGCCTTGAGGCCCAAGAGGGGGACCAAACGGTTGTGCTGATTCATGACCGTGCCCTCGCGACCTCGGGCATCCGTTTTCAAAAGGTCGAGATCGAGGGTCGAGTCTATGGTCACATCATCGACCCGCGCACGGGGCTGGGAATCCGCACCCGGCGGGTGGCGACGGTGGCCGCAAGCACAGCTTGCAGGGCGGATGGCTGGGCCACGGCCCTCTGTATATTGGGCCAGGAGGGGCTGACCCTCTTACCCGAAGGGGCGGGAGCTCGAATCCTGGAGGGGGACGGCGGAGTTCACACTCAAAATCTCTGGGGCATAGGCATTTGGGGCAAGGAGCCCCCTAAATAGGGCGGGAATTGGGCCCGTGGCCGGTCGAGGTATTGCGGCTAGGGCCGACCTTGCTATAACAGGGTATGAACCCAACTTCCTCCAGCGGCTCCCGCCGACAATTTCTACGCGCTGGGGGGGCTCTTGCAGCCGCCGGCTCGACGATCCCCGTTGCCCTTGGGGCACGCCTTGCCTCCGACAGCAAGGAGACCCTCAAGATCGGTTTGGTGGGCTGCGGAGGCCGCGGCGGTGGCGCTGCCACCAATGCCCTGCGCGCAGATCCCAATGTGAAGTTGGTGGCGTTGGCGGATGCCTTTCCCGACCAATTGAGCCGCAAGCTCCAGTCCCTCAAGAGCCAGACGGATATTGCGGACCGTATCGATGTGCCCGAGGATCGCCAATACGTGGGCTTCGATGCCTACAAGGACGTGATCGATCAGGTGGACGTGGTCCTACTGGCCACATCGCCGTACTTCCGCCCTTTGCATGTGGAGTACGCGGTTGAAAAGGAAACCCACGCCTTCGTGGAGAAACCCATCGCCACCGATGCACCTGGTGTGCGCCGGATGCGCGCGGCTTGTGATAAGGCAGCCGAAAAAGGGATCTCCATATCGTCCGGCCTTTGCTATCGCTACCAACACGCCAAGCAGGCAACCCTCCAACGGGTACACGATGGCATGATCGGCGAAATCAAGTCCATGGAGTGCACCTACAACACGGGTGGGCTGTGGCATCGCGGGCGTAAACCCGAATGGAGCGAGATGGAGTACCAGATGCGCAACTGGCTCTACTTCACTTGGCTTTCCGGCGACCACATAGCCGAGCAGCACATCCACTCATTGGACAAATTAGCCTGGGCCATGAATGACGAGCCTCCGGTGAAGGCCACCGCATCCGGCGGGCGCATCGTGCGTTCGGATGAACAGTGGGGCAACATTTATGACCACTTCAACACGGTCTTTGAATGGAAGGGTGGGGTCAAAGGCTTCTCCTCCTGCCGCCAGTGGGTGGGCGCTGACGGAAACGTATCGGATTTCGTGGTTGGCACCAAGGGCACCGCTGCCTTGCAATCCCACCGCATTCAACTGACTGACCCCGGACCAGGGGAAGAAGAGAAGTGGCGCTATCGAGGCGAGGGCCCCGACGACATGTACCAGAACGAACACGATGTACTCTTCGCCGCCTTGCGTGCGGGGGACCGCATTGACAACTCGGACTACATGTGCAAGAGCACCATGATGGCAATTATGGCACGGATGAGTGCCTACACCGGAAAAAGCATCACTTGGGACATGGCCTGGAACTCGAAAGAGGACCTGTCTCCCCCGGCATATGACTGGACCGATATGGAAATGCGCCCGGTGGCGCAGCCCGGCGTGACACCCTTTTCCTGAGCGGCCATTAGCAGTCTTACTCAAGCGGTAATCGCTTTGGCCTGGCTCACGGGAGCTGCATTGGGCCAAGTTGCGGAGGACACAAATCCGCCAACCAACGTCATTCTGATCGTAGTGGATGACATGGGTTGGCGTGATGCGGGCTTCATGGGTAGTGGATTTTATCTGACCCCGCACATGGATGCCCTTGCCCGGGAAGGGGTTGTGTTTCGGGCGGCCTATAGCGCCGGTCCCAACTGCGCCCCGAGCCGAGCCAGCTTGCAAACCGGCCGTTACACCCCGCGTCACGGGATCTTGACCGTGGGAAATCAACGGAGAGGTAAGGCTGCCGACCGGACCTTGACCGTGCCCGACTCTTCCACCACCTTGGCAGGGGAAGAGATCACCCTGGGGGAGGTGTTTAGTCAGGCCGGTTATGCCACTGGGCACATCGGCAAATGGCATTTGGGAGAGGACCCCAAAACCCAGGGCTATGGTTTTCAATTTGTCGGTGGCAAGTGGGGCCATCCCCCAAGTGGCTACCACCCACCACTCAAGTTGCCAGGGACTGAAGAGGCCCCCGAGGACGCCTACTTGACCGAGTTGGAAGGGGACGCTGCTCTGCGGTTCATCACCGCCAACAAGGACGCGCCCTTTTTCCTTCACCTGGCGCATTACGCCGTGCACACGCCGATTCAACCGCCCAAGGGTGGCGCTCGAGCATTTCGGGACCGAGCCCCTGACCGAGGCCAGGACAATGGACGCTATGCGGCCATGCTGTTCTCGGTGGACCAACAATTGGGTCGCATCCGCAGTGAGCTCAGCAAGCTGGGTCTGGGTCAACGCACGCTTGTGGTGCTCACCAGTGACAATGGTGGGCATATGGGGGTGACTTCCATGCTGCCCCTGGCGGGCTGGAAAGGGACCCTGCGGGAAGGTGGCATTCGCGTGCCCTTGGTCTTCAGTCAGCCCGGCCGCATTCAAGGGGACCTGACCCGCCTGGATCCGGTTCACCATGTGGACTTGATGCCGACCCTCGCGGCCTGGTGTGGAATCCCATTGCCCCATGATCAGCCCGAAGGACCTGAACTCGATGGTGTGGACCTGGGCGGCCTGCTGACGGGAAGCGCTCCCCTGGCCCCACGCGCCCTCTATTGGCACTTTCCCCGCTATTTGGATGGCAAGGGCCCGGATGACCCGGACTGGCGCACAACTCCCTGCTCTGCAGTGCGCGAGGGGCGTTGGAAGTTGGTGGAGTTTTATGACGATGGCCGTCGCACCCTGCATGATTTGGACGCGGACTTGGGAGAGGTCCAGGACCTCGCCGCCGATGAGCCCGATCGAGTGCGTGAGATGGCCAAGCAACTGGATCGCTGGCGCGAAGGGATCGGTGCGCCCGAGCCAGTTCCTGTGGATTCTTGAGTCGGACCCCAAGGGGAACTGGTGCCTGAACCCGAGGAGGGGTATTCTGGTTGGGTGACTCCCAATGCCTGCTATGAGTGATTCCAGCGAACCAGAAGACAGCGCCCCCCGTACCTCGCGCAACTTCATTGAAGTGGAGATCGATCGTGATCTTGCCGAGGGCCGCACCCAACAGGTGCACACGCGCTTCCCCCCCGAACCCAATGGCTACTTGCACTTGGGTCACGCTAAAGCCATCTGCGTCAGCTTTGGCTTTGCGGAACAGTACCAGGGCCTCTGCAACCTGCGCTTTGACGACACGAATCCCTCCAAGGAGGAGGACCGCTATGTGAAGGCGATTCAAGATGACGTGCGTTGGTTGGGCTTCGACTGGCAGGAGCGCTTGTACTTTGCGTCCGACTTCTTCGAGGAGCTGTATGGCTTTGCCCAGCATTTGATTGAAGGGGGCCATGCCTATGTGGATGACCTCGGAGTGGAAGAAATGCGCGCCCAGCGAGGCGGTCCCAACGTTGCCGGCACCAATAGCCCGAACCGTGATCGGCCGACCCAGGTGAGTTCGGATCTGTTTGGGCGCATGCGCGCCGGCGAATTCGAAGAGGGAAGTTGTGTCCTCCGTGCCAAGATCGACATGGCCCACCAAAATCTCTTGATGCGTGATCCTGTGCTCTACCGCATCCAAGATTCCGAACACCACCGTACGGGTCGAGATTGGTGCATCTATCCCACCTATGACATGGCCCATGGTCAGTGCGATGCCTTGGAAAAGGTCTCCCACTCCCTTTGCAGTTTGGAGTTTGAAAACCACCGGCCCCTTTATGAGTGGCTTGTACAACGCCTGCCCATTGATAGCCCGCCCCGCCAGATCGAGTTTTCACGATTGAACCTAACCCAAAGCGTGCTCTCGAAGCGCAAGCTGGTGGAGTTGGTCGAGGGCGGCCATGTGGATGGTTGGGATGATCCGCGCCTGCCCACCCTGCAGGGATTGCGACGTAGGGGCTATACCCCGGAGGCCGTACGGAGCTTCTGCGCGCGAGTCGGCGTGACCAAGGTCTCTAGTACCGCTGAGTTGTTTTGGCTGGAGGACGCCCTGCGCGAAGACCAGAACAAGCGCGCTCCCCGACGCATGGCGGTCTTGGACCCCCTGCGCATCACGATCCGCACCCTGGAAGAAGACCAAAGCGTGGTGTGTGCCGCTGTCAACAACCCCGAAGATCCCGACGGGGATACTCGTGATGTGGAACTGACCCGCCATGTGCTCATTGAACGCAGTGACTTCCTGGAAGATGCTCCCCGCAAGTTCTTCCGTCTGCGACCCGAAGGCCGGGTCCGTCTGCGCTACGGTCCGATTTTGACCTGCGAGGAAGTGATCAAGGATGAATCCGGTGAAATCACCGAGTTGATCTGTAGCCATGATGAGCGCACCTTTGCGGGTGCATCCGTCGAAGGTGAAAAGCGCGTCAAGGGCATCATCCATTGGGTCAGTGCCAGCAAGTCCATTGCCGCGGAAGTCCACCTGCTTGAGCCGCTCTTCATGTCGGAAAATCCCGCTTCCCTGGACGATTGGATGGGGGACTTGAACCCCGATTCACGCCAAGTGCTGGAGGGTGCGCGACTGGAACCGTGCCTTGGGGACGCTCCAGTAGGCCAGACCGTTCAGTTCGAACGCCTGGGCTATTTCACCCGGGACTGTTCCGCTAGCGATGGGCCCCCGGTCTTCTTGCGAGCGGTGACCCTCAGGGATCGCTCGTCCAAGAAGGGCAAGTGATCCCGGCTCGATTCACTGGAAGGTAACCGTCAAGCCATTGCTGAAGTTGCTGGTGGGGGTTGGATTGCCGTCCCGGAACCAGAGCTGAAAGTTCCAAGTTTCGCCGGCAATGATTGCATGGGCAAAGGTCGGGGGCAGGGGGACCTGGGTCAGATCCAGGCTGAGGCTGACTTCTCCTGCGCTGACCACCAAGACATTGCTGTTGAAGCGGGCGGTGGGAGCGCCGAGGCAGAGCACCCCGCTGCTGCCCCCGGGGCCTGGAATGTTGGCCTGGCTCTGGCTAGCCAGGAAATAGCTGAACTGCCCATTGGGCAAACCCTCCACTGTGAGGCTCAGGTCGTTGTCCAGGGCGTTGGCGCTGCCGGAACCCGAGATGCTGGCGCTAAGTCCGCTGGAGTTAGGAACAGCGGGGCTGCAGTAAGTTGAACCAACATTCGTGCTGCAAACGATGGATTGAATGGTCAAGTCGTCGATGGCTCCTTCCACAACGGAGTTGTGGACCGAGTCGGTCACAAAGAACTTGAGCTGCATTTGGCTGGTCAAGGCCAGGTAGTCCGAGAGATAGAAGATAGACTCGATCCAGCCGCCGCTGGAATCCACCGTGGGGCCAATGGTTTCCAAAAAAGTCCACTGGCCTCCGCCATTGTTGGAAACCCACACGTGCATGTAGTCTTGGTATGGATAGGCGCCCGTGTCATTAGAGAACCAATGCCAATAG
>JAPKBR010000033.1 GCA_028823345.1 Planctomycetota bacterium | reverse complement strand
TCGCCACTGGTGGTGGCAGCGCTGGTGTCGATGGCGTTGGCACCTTCAACCGCGGAAAACGCGGTAGTGCAGTCGTCGCCGGCGGCGGTACAGCTGTTGTCCGCGTTTGGGGTGTTGGTGGTAAAGTCACTGAATGACCCAATCGTCCAGACGCCAGCACAAGTCCAACCGGTGGCGGGCACGAAGCTGCCGTCAGGGCCGATGGAGTGGGTGCCGTAAACTAGGTCGCCCGAACCAACGCTTTCGATGATCGACAGGGAGTATTCTATGGTGTACATGCCGGTGAGGCCATCGAGGACGCCGTCATCGTTGGTGTCGAGGTCGTCGCCGACTGCATTGTCGAAGGCCCGGATGAGCATGTAAGTGACGTTGTCACTGTTTTCAAAGCTCATGCTGTCGTCAACCAAGTCGGCAACGCCGAGGGTAAAGGTGCTCTTGGCCAAGACAAAGTACCCGTTGGCGTCGATGACGTGACCGGTCATGTCTACGGCTGTTTCCACTACGCCGCTGCCACCTGAGCCATCTCCAAGGATGACGAAGTACACACTATCGAGGGAAGCACCGGGGAAACCGGCTAACTCGACGAACTCCTCAGTGTCCGTGCCGCCGTGGTCCAGGCGGAACTCGCTGAGGGTGAGGGGGACACCGCCATTGCTGTTGGTGTGGGCCGAAGCCCCATTGAAGCCGGCGAGCACAAAGAGGCCGCCCAGCAGAAGGGAGATTGATTTCATTGGAAGAAAATGGAAGAGGAAAAGAGATCACCGCCAATGGTGGCGGGAGGAAGTTGCTCGTTTGAGAGTAGCGAGCCGCTGGGTTTTAGGGGGGGCATGGCACGGATTTGTGGGCAATTTTCTTTGAAGTTGCAACTGTAGAGGGGGCACATGGGCGTCAGCGACGGCCTGGATGCGATGTCGCATTACAGCGCAGGGGCCCAGAAGGGCCTTCCAAGGGCATAGGCAGCACCACCTGAGCCCCAGGATGGGCACACTGCCCATTCCCAGACCACGTTCCAGTTTGAACCCCAGAAGTTTTCAACTGTGCGGTTTCCGAACGGCCCCTTGTGGGTAGGCTTATTGTGTGAGCGGATTCGCACAAAACCAACAGAGGTGGACCCCCGAGTGGTCTAGAGGATCTTACAGCCGACCATGAGCATGCACTGGAAAATCAACGAGGGGGGTGTGGAACGCACCCTAGAGATGGGAACCGAGGCCCTTACCATGGGTCGCGGCCCCGGCAACAGTCTGCAAGTCCACGACACCCGGGTCTCCCGGGAGCACTGCCGTATTGAAAGGCGCGGAAAAGAGTGGTGGGTCGTGGACCTGGGCTCATCCAATGGCACGCGGGTCAATGGGGCCCGTGTGGACCGGCAATGCTTGAAAGAGGGGGACGAAGTGGCGGTTGGGTCCGTGCGGCTGACCCTGGAGGGCAACGCCCCTGGCGGGACCGTCCTGGGTATGGGGACTCTGATTCAGGATGGCCAAAGCAACGAAGGTAATCTGGCGGTGTTCGCCCGCCTGATCCGAGAGTTGGCGCGCGAGACCGACCCGGGCCCTCTGCTTCGTCAGATAGTGGACTCGGCGATTTCTCTGGTGGGCAGCGAGCGTGGCTTTTTGATGCTTGCCAGTCCCGAGGCCAGTGGGTCTTCTGCGGAGGGCCAAGATCCCAGCAAGTGGCAAGTGCATGTGGCACGAAATTTCAATCAAGAGGACATTCCCGTGCCTCGCACTCGGGTTTCCATGGGAATCATCGGCAAGGTCATCCAGGAGGGGCGCGCCCTCTTGACCGTTGATGCGGGGCAAGACGAGCGTTTGACCAACATGGCTTCGGTAGAGGAATTGCGCTTGCGCTCGGTGCTTTGTGTGCCGATCCCGGGGGAGGTGAGCGTCAGGGGGCTCATCTACTTGGACAATCGCATGCAGATGGGGGCTTTTGAGAACCGGGACCTCGAATTGGCGGGGCTCTTCGCGGCGCAGGCATCGGTGGCCATTCGCACGGCGCGCTTGATTGGTCGCTTGCGCGACCAGAACCAACGCCTTGAGGTGTCCTCCAAGGCGATCGAGCACTTGAACGATCAACTCGGGCGCAAGGTGCGGGACCGGGAAGGGGAGTTGTCTGTGGCGCGCAAGGAACTAGGGCGCGAGCGTGGTCGTCATGATCACTCAAGCATCGTTGGTTCTTCCGATGCCATGAAGCGGGTCTTTGACCAACTCGAGCGGATCATGGACTCGGAGCTCCCGGTTTTGATTGCGGGGGAATCCGGCACGGGTAAGGAACTCATCGCTAGGGCGATCTGCTTCAACAGTCCCCGCAAGAAGGGGCCATTCGTCAGCGAAAACTGCGCCGCATTGCCGGATTCCCTGCTCGAGTCCGAGCTCTTCGGTCATGTGCGCGGCGCATTCACGGGGGCCTACAAAGATAAGCGGGGTTTGTTGGAGCAGGCCCACGGGGGGACCCTGTTCCTGGACGAAGTGGGGGACATGAGCCCCGAAATGCAGAAGAAGATCCTGCGCGTGTTGCAGGAGGGCGAAGTGCGCTTGGTGGGGTCAGACAAGGTACTCAAGGTGGATGTACGCATTCTTGCCGCATCCAACCGGGACCTTGAGGCCATGGTGCGTGAGGGCTCCTTTCGGGAAGACCTCTACTATCGCTTGGCCGTGCTACGGGTTGATCTTCCGCCCCTCCGGGATCGCGGAGATGATGTGCCCCTGTTGGCCGAGAGTCTCCTGGGGCGGGCCTCACGGGAAGCCGGCAAACCTGCTCCGGAATTGCCCCATGAAGTGCAAGCGGCGCTTGCTCGACATAATTGGCCGGGCAATGTGCGTGAGCTGGAAAACGAGATGCGACGGCTCGTGGTACTGGCCTCGGGTGTGGCTCAGATCAGCGACCTTTCCCCGTCGATCCTCAAGAGCTCGGGCCCATCGCAATTTGCCGACCCAATGGGGGCAAGTGAAGACCCAGGGGACATCAAACTCGCCGTGGCGGACCTGGAACGGCGCTCCATCGAGGCTGCCCTAAACCAATCTGGGGGCAACAAGAGCAAGGCGGCGCGCACCCTTGGGATCAGCCGTTTTGCTTTGCAGCGCAAGCTGGAAAAATACAATATTTCGAAGGCGGACGACTGACTGCTGCGACGCAAACCGTGAGCGGGTTCAGTGGAAGATGATGCGCGTGGGCAAGGAGAAATCCGTCGTGGTTCCGCCCATGTCATCCCGGTACCAGACTTGGAAGTTCCAAGTTTCTCCCGTCTGTACCGCCGTGCTAGTGGGGCGTGTGGGCATATTTGTTAGGTCCACATCGTGGTCCACCCGGCCGCTGCCATCCGCAAAGGACAAGGAGCCTGCAAAGCTCTGGGGTGAACGTTTGGAAACCTCGCGCCGGTCCTTGGGAATGGCGGGCTCCAACCAGACGGCGAGCAGGGCGGATGCGCTTGATTTGCCGGCCCATCTCAAGAATCGCCAGGCTCTTAGGGACAATCCTTACTCCGTGCAAGCCTCGGAGGTCGCCGGCGGTTAGCATCTGCGACCCTGCCCTAAAGCAGCCCCTCTCCCCGTGAAGATTCAGCCCATAATCATCGGCACCGCTGGTCACATCGACCACGGTAAGTCCTCCCTCGTCCGCGTTCTGACCGGCACCGATCCCGACCGTTGGGCCGAAGAAAAAGAGCGCGGCATGACCATTGATTTGGGCTTTGCGCGCATGACCCTGCCCGATGGGCGTCAGGTGGGACTGGTGGATGTGCCGGGGCACGAGCGTTTTCTGCGCAACATGGTGGCCGGGGCCACGGGCATTGACTTGGTCTTGTTGGTGGTGGCTGCGGATGACGGGGTGATGCCTCAGACCCGGGAGCACTTGGAGATCATGGATCTCCTTGGCGTTCGGGAAGGAATGCTGGTACTCAATAAGATCGACCTGGTGGATGAGGAGATGGCCGACCTAGCCGCTGAAGAGTTGCGCGAGGTGACCCAGGGGACTTTTTTGGAGGACGCTCCCCTCCTGCGTCTATCCGCCACCACGGGGCAAGGGGTCGATGCGTTCCGGGAGCAGCTCCACGAACGGGCAAGTGCCCTTCAGCCACGCCAAGCGGACGGTGTCTTTCGCATGCCGGTCCAGCGGGTTTTTAGCGCCAAGGGTTTTGGCACGATTTTGACAGGCATCCCAATCTCTGGCAGCGTCAATACCGGGGACATCCTCGAAGTTCTGCCTAAAGGGGGGAAGGGGAAAATCCGCGGGTTGCAGGCCTATCACGAGGGCACCGATCACGCTCGGGCGGGGCACTCCACTGCGGTCAACCTGAGTGATGTGGATCACAAGCAAGTGGCCCGCGGGGCGGTCCTCGCGACTCCAGGGTATTTTCATGCCCAAAGCATGTTGGGCGCTTCACTTCGACTCCTGCCCAGCACCCCCCGTGGGCTCGGCAACCGAACACCGATTCGCCTGCACATTGGCACCGCCGAAGTCCTAGGCGAAGTCATTCTGCTCGATGAGGAACAACTGGAGCCGGGCGCGGGTGGTTTGATCCAGCTGCGGCTCGAATCTCCTGTGGTCTGCGCCCCAGGCGATCATTTTGTCCTGCGCCGGGCGTCCCCGGTGGAAACTTTGGGGGGCGGAGTGATCTTGGAAGAGAGCCGCTTTCGCTTGAAGCGTTTCAAGAGCTTTGTGATCGATGAACTTGTCCGTCAGGCAAAGAGTCTGGGTTCTCCCGAGGCTCTTTTGGAATCCCACTTGGTCCGGGCTCCCGAAATGTGGCTTGGCGTTGAGGACTTGACCGTGACCCTCAAGATGCCCAAGGGAGAGGTGCGGGACTTGCTCAATATTTTGGGCGGCAAGGGGCGCACGGTGGAGCTGACCCCGGATCGCTGGATTCATCGGGAGGCTCTGGACGTGGCTATGGACCAACTGCTGGCATCCGTCAACGCTTGGTTCAAGGACAACCCCACCCGTTCGCGCATGGACGTGCGCGACTTGCGTGCGGGCATCCAATTCGAATCTGCGCTGACCGATCAGTTGCTTGAGCGTTTGGTGCAAGCGGGGGAATTCCAACGGGTGGGAGTCGGCATGTTGGCTCCCGCCGGACGCAAGGTCGAGTTAGACGCCGCCACTCAGGAGAGCCGGGATAAAATTCTCGATCAGCTGCGCAGGGGTGAGTGCCAGCCGCCGACCCCTGTGGAATTGGGGACTGCCCTTGGTTTGGAGGCGGACCAGGTGCAGACCGTGTTGCAACTGCTGGTGGACGAAGGTGAAGTTGTGCACGTGTCGCGGGAGCTGTTCTTATCGAGTGTCGCCCATCAAAGAATGCGCGAAGAGGTGATCAGCAACTGCGAACGCAATGGGGAACTCAAGATCCCCGAGCTGCGGACGGCCCTCGGGACCTCGCGCAAATTCTTGATCCCGGTGCTGGAGAGTTTCGATACCAGCGGTCTTACCCAGCGGCGAGGCAGCACCCGGGTGCTGCGGAAGGCCTGAGCCGCCCCGGGGGAATGTCTCCCCATGGGGCAATTATGGGAAGCGGGGGCCCGGGCTCGACCCGTTTTGGCGCTCCTGGGGGCCTGGAGTGCTGCCGGGGGGGCACCGCTCAGAGTTGAGGGACCTTTCCCAGGGCCGCTCTACGGTCACCGGCCCCAGTCTGCCGATTGGAGGGGAAGAGATACTGTTCAAGGGATTTTGTCCTGGGCAGGTTTCTCCTTGCGTGCCCCGCCATCATCGGCAGCCCAGATCAACCCAGAAAAGCCCCATGGCCCAGCCTGAACCCCCGTTCGAACCTTGGTTCTCGGACGACCCAGCCGACTCTGCAGTGAATCCCGATCCGTCTCCCGCCCATGGGGAGCCTAGAGGATCCGCGGAGCAACCCAAGGAGGGCTCGTGGCTCTTTGAGGAATCCGTGGAGGCAGACGCCTGTGCCGGAGAGCAACCCTGCGAGCCTAGTGGGTTGGACTCAGCTCCCGTTTCCGATCTTGCGTTGGACTCGGATAGTTGGCTTTTTCAGGACAGCCCCGAGGGAACGGGAGAAGCAATCCCTCCCTTGGCCCAAGACGAAGGTGGCTTGGTTGAAGAGACCACTGGCGCCGGGGTTTCTTGGGAATCCGATGTCCCTGAACCGGAGTGTGTTGAGGAGCCCACCTCCATACCCGTCCCCGAAGAGCCACAGGCTGCTGTACCCACGGGCGAGGAAGTCCACGTGGCCTCGGAAACGACATGCCCGGAGCCTGGCTTCGAGACTGATTCCTGGCTCAACTATTTCGATGGAGAAACATCTGAAACTGTGGCGGGGGGTCCTGATCCGGCTGTGGAAGATGTCCTTGCGCCAGCCATGTCCGGAAGTTGGAGTCACTCCAAGCCAAGCATGCCCACCGTGCCCATGGGCCTCGTTCGCATGGTCTCCGGTGCGTTGATTTTGGGTGTGATCTCCATGGTCGCGGTCCAAATCGGCAGTAGTTCCGGCGAGACAGCGAGCAGCGTCGGGGTTGATCCCCTCGCCCCCAGCCATTCGATCGAGACCGGCGTGCTCCTCGATGGCCCCGATATTCCCCCTGTGCCCAACCAGGCAGAGCACCGGGTCCTGTACCCCATTCGCCGGGAAAACTCGCCAGGTCCCGCCGCGGGTTCTTCGGTTTCCCGTCGCCGTGCATTCCGCTCACCTTCCCCGACTGGGCGTGCTTCAAAGGGCGCCGCGAGTACGGGTTCGGCAGAACGCGAAGCTGGTGAACCCGGACCAGTAACCGGTGGCTTCAGTCAGGATCCCCGAGGGGGCGCTTTGGGGATACCTAGCGGGCCTAAGGGACAAGGCTCAGTCGCGCCCAAGGTCGTTGTGCGTGGGACGTTTGAGGAGCAGGAAGTTGCACTCCAATCCGTAGCCCAGAAGTCCGAAGCCCTGAAGTTCGGCGCAACCGAGCAAGTCCTCAGGCCCAGTTTTCAGCTGCTCACTCCTGATCAGGCGATCGCCATCGCGATTCTCAAACGGCTCGACCGGACCCTTACTCGCAAGCCGGAAATTTCCACCAATCAGGTTGCCCAAGCTCAACCTAAAGGCTCGACCCTGCCCCAGCCGGCCGTCCAAAACCTAACCCAGTCCAGCCCAGCACCTGTCGTGGTCAGTCCGGAGCAAACGGGTCCCTTGACTCTCGGCACCGACGATGCGGCCGAAGTGTGGCTTGGGCTGATGGGTCGACAGTCTTCCGATCTTGGGGTGCTCTGGTCCAAGGGCCCGCAGACGCTCTGCCCTGATGAAAGCCCCGAGCAATGGCTCCGGCGCTTGGGACGTTGGGAGATGAAACCCGCGGACCAGATGGATCTCCCTGAACAGCGGGTGGCCGGCCTCTCGCCTGACCCCGTTTCCCCAGTTTTCCTCGTGACAGTTCCGCGTCAAAACAGTGTGCCTCTTGTGCCCCCTGTGTTCTCCATGCAAGACGCAGCGATTGCCTGGTTCCAGGACTTTGAAGCGCAGCCCGAATCCTGGGGCATCCTTGGGTCGTTCCAACCACGAGCTATCTGCCCGGGTGAAACAGCAAAAGGGAAACTGCAACGCCTTGGTCGCTGGGACCAGGCCCGAGCGGTCGTCCTTGCCCAAGCGGATGAGCTCCAGATTCCCCCAGCCCTCAGCCCGGTGCCTCCCACCCGTGCGTCCGTGAGCATCGAGCCGGACCCCTTTTCCCACAGCTTTGAGTTCCTAGCGGTGGCTGCGGTTGAGGAGCCTGACGTGGGAGAGATCTGGACCCGGGGCGCAAGCCTCGCCGATGGGTTCGCATCGATTCCAAAAACCGTCACTCCCTTTGCCTCGGCCCTGACGGCTTCCGAAGTGAAGGAACAGGTCAACACCCTTCAAGGTGCGGGCGAAGAGCCGGCCATCGTTGCTCCCAGGGGGATTTTGACTCGCGCTAGCGGAGAGGGGCAGTGGTCCGGCAGCGAGCCGTCCCTAGCGCTCTTGGACAATTCCTCTCGTCTGACCACGCCCCGGGTTGGGGCCGTGCGAATCCTGATGGTGGGGGGCGAACTCTTCGAAGGGCGTCTGGTCGCCATGGGTCAAAACCGAGCTTGGGTCGAGACCGGTCTGGGCACCATGAGTTTGGATGGGGAGCGCATCGATCGCATCGAAAAGCTGGACCCCACCCAGCTCGACGCCCAGGGCCAGGAGAGTCGCGTCCATAAGTACAGTGGCCGCCCGAGGGTTCGCGTGCTTGCTCCCGGGGGAGTCTTCAGCGGTCATCTGATCAGTCAGGAAGGGGACTCGGTGACCCTCTGGGTAGACGAGGGCTTCAAGATCACCCTTCGCGGGGCACGGCTCGCGGACCAGAACGAGAAGGTGCATACCACCCTCCGACGGCAGAAAAAGGACTGATGGCCCCTGCTGCGGCAGCCTGAGGCCCCGCCCGGGGGTCCAAACCGCATCCAATTCGTATCCGTAGCAGCCCTATGACCGGAGGAACCGTGTCTTCCCCCCCCGCGGGGGCTAGCTTGGGTGTGATGCCGACGATCCGACTTCAAATATCTCCTCGTGTTTTCAGGGGTGCCTCCCAGCTTTCGGTGCTGCTGCTTGCGGTCCTTGGCTGGTCGACCCTCGGGTCCGGACTGGCCCTGGAGGCCGCCGGATCTCCGTCCGGCACCTCGCTGCTGGCCCCGTCCGCGGGTTCCGATGACCTCTTGCGGGAGTTCAAAAAGTACTTCCGCAAGTACAAAGATTCAGCCTCCCGGGTCGAGGCCGTGCTGGCCCTTGAGGGTCAGACCGATCCCGAGGTCGTCAAGATTCTGGAGCCGATTCTGCGGGACAAGGATCCCGCCGTGGTCAGCGCTGCGGTGGGCGTGTTGGCGGGATTGACCCACCCCGCATGCCAGACCGCGATCATTGAACTCCTTGCGGGCAGTAGTAAAGAGCCCGTGCGCCTAGGGATCCTGCGGGTCCTAGCTTTCGGGGCTCTGGATCACGATGGAGCCGCAGTCCGCGAGTGCCTCGTGGATCGTTCTTGGCAGGTGCGCCGGCGTGCTGCGATGGCCCTAGTGGCTTTGAATCAGCGGGAGTTCATTCCCGACCTTCTGTTGCTTTGCGAGGATAAGGAGGTGGCCGTGCGTTGTACGGCACTTGATGGGCTGACCACCATGAAGGCGGATGAGGTGCGTGCCCCTGCCAGTGCGCTCTTGACGGATGAAGCCTGGCAAGTGCGCGCTAGCGCCATCGCAGCCCTAGGCACCGTGCGCCACCGGGACAGCATTCCTCTCCTGATCGAGCGCTTGAAGCTGGAAGATGGGCGTTTGGCGGACGATGCCATTGCAGCTCTTGAATACCTCACTGCCAGAGCTTTTGGGCCCCGAATCGAACTCTGGGAGCGTTTTTGGACCCAATATAAGGATCGCTACCAAATCCCCACCGAAGCGGAATTGGCCAAGCTTGCCAAGCGTCGCGAAGAGCTCAAGGCGATCTATCAGCCCGTGCCGGGCGAGGCAACGACCTACCACGGTATCCAATCCAAGAGCCGTAAGGTGCTCTTTGTGATCGATGTGTCTGGCTCCATGGAAAGTGAGGTGGTGGAGAAGGACCGCTTCAAGGATGGGGGATACCCTTCCTATTCGCGCATGGACATCGTCAAGACTGAGTTGGCGCGCACCATCGATGGCCTGCCAAAGGAGACCATGTTCAACATCCTTTCCTTCGCCACCAAAGTACGCCCCTGGAAGAAGAAGCTGGTCAAGGCGAATGTGTTATCCAAATCGAGCGCCATGGAATGGACCTCGAAGCTTGAGCCTCTCGGCGGAGCCAGCAACAACGATCTGGCCTCGGTGGGTTTGGTGGGGACGGCCAACCTAGGGGCGGGGCGTACCAACACCTGGGGCGCCTTGAGTTGGGCCTTGGCCATGAACGCCGAAGCCAAGCGTGATCCTTACCTGCTGGACGTGGACACGATTTTCTTCCTCTCTGATGGCCGCCCGACCCACGGCAAGATCGTCGATATCGAGGACATCCTCAAAGGCGTGAAGGAGGCTAATGACCTGCGTAAAGTCGTGCTGCACACAATCGCCATCGGCGAGTTCCAAAAGACCTTCATGATGCGCCTGGCCCAGAACAATGGGGGGGTATTCGTGGATCTGGGCCGCTGATCGAGGTCCACCGTGGACCTTTTGCCCCTTCCTTGGGGGTAGAGGTTGACGGGAGCCTCCGAGGGGTCTACTCTCCCTCGGCTTTTCAGCCCTCGGGGTGTGGCTCAGCTTGGTAGAGCGCTGCGTTCGGGACGCAGAGGTCGGAGGTTCAAATCCTCTCACCCCGACCACCCCACTGTTTGCTGGCTTACTGGCCAACAGGCTGATTGCGACCTCCCCCGAAGAGTCACCGCTCTTCCGGGAGCCCCAGGGCACGTCCCTGGAACATGACACAACCCCTTGCGAAGCAAGGGATTAGGATGGCCTGAGAGTTGTTTTTCCAGCTCGCAGGCCCACAGATAACAGATTTGAACGACAATACGGCCGATGTGAGGAGGCCGCGCTGCCTGCGCACCTCTCCCACATTTGCCCGGACCGTGTGCTCTGGACCCCTCGGGGGCTGGGCTCCTGGCCCCTCATCCGCACCCCAATCTGGGGAGTTTGGGGCCTCCGAGTTGGATTGTTGAGGACAGTGGGTCGAAATCAGACCCTCGATTTCCCATGCTCAGTCCACCGCACAGTCGTGTCGGTCGCCCGCTCCACCCGTGGAGCCGCCCGCTGGTTTCCGTTCCCCCTGGACGGTGAACCTGGCACCCCCCCCCGGGGGCCTTCTGAAGGCCTTCGGAACCATTACGCAGCCTGCACCGAGCCTTGCTCGGTGGCACAAGCGCCTGTGGCACTTTCCAGAAGCCCCAGTTCCGAGTCCGAGAGCCCCCCAAGAGTTCGACCTCCTAGGCCATGACCTCCAAAGCATCCGAGTCCCTTCCCTTCGGCGCAGCGATCCCCCGTTCTGCCAGCAAGGCCACCAAGAAGAAGGTGGTAAAAAAACCTGCAGCCAACAAGAAGGCCGCCAAGAAGCCCGCGGCCAAAAAGGCAGCGAGCAAAAAGCCAGCGACCAAGAAAGCGGCCGCCAAAAAGGCAGCGAGCAAAAAGCCAGCGACCAAGAAAGCGGCCGCCAAAAAGGCAGCGAGCAAAAAGCCAGCGACCAAGAAAGCGGCCGCGAAGAAGGCCGCGAGCAAAAAGCCCGCCACCAAGAAGGCGGCGAGCAAGAAACCGGCCACTAAGAAGGCCGCGAGCAAGAAGGCAGCGAAGAAACCTGCTGCCAAGAAGGCCGCAACCAAGAAGCCCGCCGCGAAGAAGCCCGCCGCGAAGACGGCGCCGGTGAAAAAGCCCAAGCTCCAGCAGTCCGAGTTCCCGGAGCTCGAGCGCGAGCAGTCTGGGC
Organism: Planctomycetota bacterium; assembly: GCA_028823345.1. Lineage (GTDB taxonomy): Bacteria > Planctomycetota > UBA1135 > UBA1135. The sequence continues at coordinate 26,552 of JAPKBR010000033.1, read as the reverse complement.
GCGAGCGTCCCGAGCGTCTGCGATCCGAGCGTGAGCGCCCCGCAGCCGAAAGCTCCTTGAGCAGGTCCAGCTACGCTCCGGCTCATGCCTCCGGAGGCTCCAAGCCAGAGGCGGATGAGGGATCCACAAACGATGATTCCAGGGGATCCCGCACCCAAGACGGCGAGTACAACCCCCAGGGAAACGAGGCCTTCGGCAAGCCGAAGGTGCGCCGCCGCCGTCGCAGTCGTGGTCGCCGCCGGAACCGGAACAAGGGCCCGGAGGATGACGAAAGGCAGGGACGTCCTGATGTGGATGCGGCTAAGGCCCAGGCTCCCGAGGTCACCGAACAAGAGGAAGTGGTTGCCTTTGGCAACCGCGCCTCCAGGGTCGAGGAGAGACAGCCTCGGGAGAAATCCGCTGGCCGCGGAGATTCCGAGCACCGTCGTCGGCGGAGGGAAGAGCGCAAGCAATCCAACGAAGGCGCAGGCACCCACTCCAGAGAAGAGCGAAGGCGATCCAACGAAGGCGAAGACAGCCACTCCAGAGAAGAGCGTAGGCGATCCAACGAAGGCGAAGACACCCACTCAAGGGAAGATCGCAAGCAATCCGACGAGGGCGTGGGCATCCTGTTTCAGGACCGGGGAGGCATCAGTTCCTTGCGGCCCCTTGATTCCTATGGTCAGTCCAGCAAGAAGGACATCTTTGTGCCGAAGCATATCGTGCAAAAGGGAAAGCTGCGGGATGGGATGGTCGTACGAGCCAAGCTCACCAGGGGCCAAAAGCACCAGTTCCAGGTGGCCGAGGTCCTCGAGATAGATGGCCGTCCCCCCAAGACATGGAGGAACCAGACTCCTTTCCGCGACCTGACTTCCATCGACCCTGACTTCCATTACGCCATGGGGGATGGGCTCGAGGACACATCGATGCGCATCGTTGATCTGCTCTGTCCCGTGGGACGGGGTCAACGCGGGTTGATTGTGGCACCGCCGCGCAGTGGCAAGACCACCATCATGCGTGCTTTTGCTCGGGGCATCGAGGAGATCTACTCCGATGTGCACCTCTTCGTGTTGCTGGTGGACGAACGCCCAGAGGAAGCCACCGAATGGAGCCGCGCGGTCAAGACCGGACAGGTCTTTGCCTCTACCGCCGACGAGACTCCCAAGCACCACATCCAGTTGGCCGAGGCCGTTTGGAAACGCTGCTGCCGCCTTGTGGAAATGGGAGAGGATGTGGTCCTCTTGATCGATTCCCTGACTCGTTTGTCCCGGGCTTATAACAACCAGCTGGGTGCGGGCCGCACCATGTCCGGCGGTCTCGACACGCGCGCCATGGAATACCCGCGCAAACTCTTTGGATCTGCGCGCAACACCGAAGATGCGGGCAGTCTGACGATCTTGGGTACGATTCTGGTGGACACGGGTTCCAAGATGGACCAACTGGTGTTCGAGGAGTTCAAAGGCACGGGCAACATGGAGCTAGTGCTCAACCGTCGCCTGGCGGACCGACGTATTTTCCCCGCCATCGATATCGAGAAAACCGGCACCCGCAAGGAAGAGAAACTGCTGGGACTTAGGCGCCTCACGCAGGTCAACACCCTGCGCCGGGTGATGACTCGGTTGCACTTTGCAGAGGCCATGGAGATGTTGATCACACGCCTCGACGAGGTGGAAAAGACCGACGATTTCCTCGGGCGCTTCAGTACCGATCCCGAGGCCTAGGGGAGGGTTTTTGGGGGTCCGGGTCACTGGTTTGAAACCTCAAGGGGCTGATGGGCTAGAGTGAATGCCTATGACTCCCGATCCCTCGCCCGCCGAAGACACCCCGCAACCGGATTCCGGCAGCGCGGGGGCACGTCCGCGGGCCACCGGCCGGTTGCGCGAGTCGCCCATCGATTTGCCTGGGATCGAGGGCTACACCATCGATGGGGTGTTAGGGCACGGAGCTACGGGCACTGTTGTCAGCGGGGTTCAGATCGCGGTGGATCGTCCCGTGGCCATCAAGTTTTTGCACCCGGACTTGTGCAGCGACAAGCGCGCGATCATTCGCTTACAGCGCGAGGCCCGGGCTGCCGCGCGACTTGCCCACCCGGGGATTATTTCTGCCGTGGACATGGGGGTTTCGAAGGGGCGTTGGTGGTATGCCATGGAGCTAGTCGAGGGGATTTCCCTCGCAGAACGCATCGAAGAGCGTGGCATCTTGACCGAGCGCGAGGCGATCCGCCTTTTTGCGCCCATCGTCGATGCGCTGGAACATGCACACGGCATGGGTGTGATTCACCGGGATGTGAAACCCGCCAACATTTTGATTGACGGTCGCGGGCGCGCGCGACTGGTGGACTTGGGCTTGGCTTGGGCCGAAACCGATCCGCGCGTAACCTCTGGGGGAACCCTTGGCACTCCCCATTACATCAGCCCCGAGCAGGCGCGTAATCCCTCGGATGTGGATGGGCGTTCGGACATCTGGTCCTTGGGTGCGACACTCTTCCATGCGTTGACCGGTCGGCCGCCTTTTGTGGGTGATAGCGTGGCCGAGGTTTTGTCCGGGGTGCTGTATCTGCCCATGCCGGATCCACGGGCGTTGGTGCCGGGGCTTTCAAAAGGCATCTCACTGGTCCTGCGCAAGTGCCTCTCGCGGGATCCCAACCTGCGTTATCGAGCGCCCCTGGAATTGCTCAAGGACCTAGAGCGACTGCGTGAGCGGCGTGCCCCCAAGGTTCGCCCCGAGGAGCTAGAGCCCCTGACCCATGGCCCCGGCCGGACCTTGCGACTGGTGGGGCTTGGGGTCCTTGGCTTGGTGGCGGCGGGGGGCTGGGTTGCCTGGTGGCAGCCCTGGGGTACAGACCAACCGGAACGGTCCCGTTCCATGGACGTGAGCGAATGGCCTGCCTTGGACGAGATACGGCGCGGTTTGGAGGGGGGCACCGTCAGCCTGCGTCGCAGCGAAGAGAGCCTATCCCTCTTGGTTTCGCCCGCCGTGGGTGGTGCGCCACCGGTTGAGTTGCGGGGGGATTTGGCCCGCCTGCGATTGAGTTGGGACAGCCAATTGGACGGGGCCTTAAGCGCCCTGTTAACCGAAGTTGGCGTGTACCTAGATCGCTCCCTGTCCAACGGATCCCTGGCAGAAGCCGCGCTTTACTTGAACCAGGAACTTCCACGTCGGGTGATGCGGGCCACCGGTTATTCCACCATTGAAGAGTGCCCCGATAGTTTTTCGGGCAAACAACACGCCCTGGCAAGGTGGCAGGAATTGGTTGCCTCAGTGAGCCGCGCCCGAGCAGCAGGAATTGCCAGCATCGAGCAAGACCTTGAGCGCCACCGGCGAACAGTTTTGGCCCCTAAGGTCGAGGGCTTGGTGGCGGTGGCTCGTTATCAGGATGCTCTCGATGTGCTGGAGAACCCTGTACTGGAGTGGTTGAGCACTTCTAGGGCGACTGCCATGCGGATGGTGGAAGAAGACCTTCAAAGTGCTCTCGCCTCTGCCAGCTTGAGGTCAGCGCTTTATTCGGATCGGGATGGGGTGCGCAACCGTTGGCGCTTGGCGGATGGGGAACTGGTGGCCTTTTTGATCCAGCAAGCTCCTGCGCATCAAGGGCAGGCCGGGGGGGGCGCCGCTCTTGGGTTGGTCTGGGGAAGAGAGCTCGCCCGACGCGGGGTCACGGCAGATCAGTTGCCCTCGGATGCGGATTGGCGCTCGGCCAAGACCTACGCGGGCCTCCTGCAAGGGATTTTGGAACAGGAGGAGAGCCTCATGCTGGCCCAGACCCAGGACTCCTTCCGCAAGGCCGTAGAACGCTCCGCCCTGCTGGTGGGGCAGCGGGATTTCGGTACTGCCCGGGATCTCTGGGTTGAGGTTTCGGAGGGCCCCGCATCCGCGGCCGACCTTGAGGTCGCTAACCTTCGCCGTGGTGAGATGGACCTGATGGTTCGCGCCATGGAATTGGTCGCCAAAGTCGTTCGCGGGCGGCGGGAGATGACCCTGGAGGTGAAGGGAATCCCCCGCAGTGGAACATGCCGTGGAAACGAGGCGCCCATGACGCGACCTTTCCGCCTGTTTGACCGGGTCACAGGCGTGGTGCACTCCTTTGCCCTCACGGGTTCGATCCAGGCAGGGAACGAGGCCGCCAGCGGAGGCTCCGTGCTCGTGAGCAGCGGAGACATGGAGCGATTGCTGTTGGAGGGCTTGGCTTTGGCCGGGGGGCAGGATTTGATCGAGGTATCCCGGGCATCCCTGGCCTTGAGCCTCCTTCGTTTTCATCTGGGGGATCCCAGCCTTGCGCCGGTTTCCTTAGGCGGACCTGCACCCGCCGGAGCCGATGGGGCTTTGTGGAAGGACCTAGAGAACAGGGTGGCGGCCCTGCTCGACACCCGTCATCGGCAGGTTGGTGTACGCCGGGCCCAGCTAGAGCAGGACCTTTCGCGCCTGCGCACTCGCTTTACAGCGGGCAGCGCCAGCGACCTGGCCTTGCTTGCAGCTCGGGATGAGTTTCTCGCCCAGTACGGGGACTTACTCAGTCCTGCCCAACAAACTGAATTACAAGAACTGTCCAGCAGCCTCACCCGGCCGCCGGCGTTCATGAGCCCTGAAGAGTTGTTCCCGGGGGCCGAGGTCTCGCGCGATCGGCGTGGCGCCTTGGAACTCGTGCGCTTTGATTTTGCTCTGGGGGAAGCCATGGGCTGGCAGGCGGGTCGCTGGTCCACCGATGGGGATGGACTGGTTTTGCGCACGGGTACACCCGGTGATCAGGCGTTCCTGCGGTCCAGCGAAGCAGCCCGGATCGATCTCTCGGCGGCACTTAATGTGGAGGAGCGCATCATCGTTCGTTTTCACGTGGAATCATTGGACGGTGGCGGACTTGGCAACGAGATTTGCTTGTCGCTGGCGGGCATGCATGTGTTTTTTGTGGACCGCAAGAGCAACCCGTTCATGGCCTATGCGGGCGGCGACTTGGAAGGAGCTTTGACCCGGATGCGCGCTGGTAAGCTGCGCTCACTCGCGAAGTTCGAGGGGTTCCCCGGGACGCAACCCATCACGGTAGAAATCTCTCTCCAGCCGCGCACCATGGTGTTGGAAGAAGTCAAGGTGGGGGGGCAGCGCCTTTCGCTCGGTGGGGTGCGCCGTATTCCCGGCCGGGAAGAGCGCGGCCTCCTGGCGATTCGATCACGGGCGCCCATGCGGGTGCTGTGGGTCGAGATCGAGGCACGAGAGCGAGACTAGGCTCCGCTGTATTTTTTGGCCGTGGCCATCAGTGTCTCGGCTTCGGTCTCTGGGAGACCGGAAACCCCCAGTTCCGCTGCGGCCAGAATGGCCTCTGGCTTTGCCCCCAAGCGTTGGGCACCCCGGGTATGGGACGCCAATTGGCGTCGTTGATTTCCTGCGGCCAAGGCACCCACAGCCAATAGCTCTCGGGTGGCCCCATCTAAGCCCGGACGGGAGAGGATCCGACCATAGGCGTGGCTCAGAGTCACATTGAGGATTTCCGGGTGGGCCTTTCCAAGGGCCTCGACCACTGCTGGGCCGGTGTCTTCGTAGATCGAATCAAAGAGGGCTTGCCCACGTTCCGGCTGACCCAATTGGGAGGCTTGCGCTTGGTCCTCGATCTCGTCGGCTGCAACCGAGCCTAGGCCGCCCTCCGCCAAGAGCACCGCGCAGGCTTCCACCATGCGCGGGATACCCGCGAACAGGTGGCTTTGCAAAAGTGCCTCGCGCCAGGCCCGGTTTGGTTCACCCTCGGGAGCTTCCCGCCGCAGCATACGCAGGCCATGCCAGTCGCCGCGGCAAATGTGAATCGTCAAGCGCACCAGGCGCTCGGTCTCGGCAGACAATAGGGGCCCGTGACTCATTGGGTCCACCGGGCGATTTTCCGCCCGACGCGCACCACCGAGTCGGGTGCGAGGGACGAGTCTGGTTCAAGGGTATTGGGCGGCGCGATGACGATCACCGTCGATCCCAACTCGAAGCGCCCGAGTTCGGCTCCACGCTCCCGCGCAAGAGCCGGATGTACCATCCCCGACCAGTCGGGGGCAACGTCCTTGACGATTAAACGGGCCACATTCAAGGCGGCCACGAGTACCAGCAGGAGTGGACCGCGATCCGTGTCTAGGCGCAGGACGCAACGCTCATTCACTGGCAGCACCATCTTACGTGTCAAAACACTAGGGGCCACCGAGTGCATTTTTCCGCGGACCCAACGGGCCTCGCTGATCTCGCCGGCAGCCGGTGTATGGATGCGGTGGTAGTCACTGGGGGAAAGGTAAAGGGTCATGCACACTCCACCTTCCAGGTTGAACTCTTCGCCCACTCCGGCCAACAGTTCGCGTACCGGATACTCAAAACCCTTGGCCTGCACAATCATTCCATTTCGAATGACCTCGATGCGCTGCACCCGGCCATCCACTGGGCTGACGAGGGCGTCCGGTTCGTCGTCGATGGGGCGGCAACCTTCGCGCAGGGGGCGCGCGAAAAACTCGCCCAGGGACCCATATTGGTCGAGGGCGAGGGCAGCTTCTTCCATGTGGGCGCCGGTGAATCGCCCAAAGGCCCGGAACAGGGGAGGGCGAAGAAGGCGGGGCACGGGTAGGTCTGCCAGGAATCCCACGCTACGGGACAGGGCTCGTCGGAGGGGATCGATCACGGGAGGGAGGGTACTGATCGGGGTGCTCCCCGGGATGGGGACTTGGTCATAATGTGCTCATGGAATCCCCAGCCAAGACCCTGCCCGAGGCCCTCGCCAATATGTCCTGCCGCCCTGAGCCTCGCCCCATGGGCATCGTCGGTTGGCCCGAGGGGGGGCCAGATCGGGCCCCTTTCGGGGATCTAGGTACCCAGGAGGGGCCTTTTCAGGTGATCCGGGAGGGGGGCGAGTGGACTGTTTTGGTGGATTGGCCCACGGCCCAGGCTCTCGCCGGGGCCCATCCGGGGGCCAATATCGCGGGGCCTCTGACCTGGATCCGCTTCGAAATGCCAATGGACTGGGAGCTGGTGGGCTTTTTGGCCCGGGTTGCGGAGGCTCTCGCCCAGGCGGGAATCCCCATCGGGGCGGTGTGTGGTTTCTCCCGGGATCACGTTTTTGTGCCCACGGATCGAGCTCCAGAGGCCTTCGCCGCCCTGGCCGGACTTGGAATTCAGATCCCCAAGGGTGACCAAGGATCGGTCTAGGCACTGGCGCGTTTGGGGCTCGCTGGCTATGCTACTGCGCCCTAAATCGCCGCTAGGCAACGCCTGGCCCGGAACCCTCCCTCACTCCCCCCTTCCTCGTGTCCTCCCTAACCGTTCTGGTACTGGCCGCTGGCCAAGGCAAGCGCATGAAGAGCGCCGTGCCCAAGGTGCTGCATGGATTGCTCGGTCGACCCCTCTTGGGTTGGGTCTTGGAGAGCGCTCTTGAGCTTAAGCCCGGGCGCATCGTGCTGGTCACCGGTCCCGACGGCGATCCCATTGAGAAAGTCGCTCGGGAATTGGTCGGCGATCGTTGCGAGTTGTTGCGTGCTGTGCAGAACCCTCCCCGGGGAACCGGCGATGCGGTGCGCGCGGGAATGGACGCGGTGCCTACCGAGGACGGAGTGGTGTTGGTGCTTTACGGGGACATGCCCCTGGTGCGCGCCAGCAGCTTGGATGGGTTGCTTCAGGCACAGAGCGCAGCGGGCGTGGGCTCCATGGGGCTGATGACCGCGGAACTTGCGGACCCGACCGGCTACGGCCGTATTCAACGGGGAGACGAAGGCCAAGTGATTGGCATCGTGGAAGAACGCGATTGCAACGATGAACAACGTCTGGGATATGAAACCAATCCGGGGCTCTACGCTTTTGATGCTCCAGCCCTGCGCAAGATCTTGCCGCAACTATCCAGCGACAATTCCCAGGGCGAGTACTACCTGACCGACGCTGTCGAGTTCTTCGTCAAGGCTGGCGGTCGGGTGGTGGACCTCATACTTGAAGACGCTGAAGAAGCGGCGGGTGTGAATTCCCTCGAACAACTGGGAGAAGTGCGCTGGGCCCTCCAGGCACGCATCCTGGAACAGCACTTGGCCAACGGCGTGCGCATCGAAGATCCCAGCACCACCATGATCGATTGCGAGGTCGAGATTGGACAAGACACAGTGATTCAGCCCTTTTCCGTTCTGCGTAAGGGCGTCAAGATCGGCGCAGGCTGCGAGGTCGGGCCCTTTGCGCACATGCGCACGGGAGCGGTCCTCGAAGACGGCGCCGTGCTCGGCAACTTCTGCGAGATCAAGAACTCGACCATCGGACCTGGTTCGAAGGTGAAGCACCTCTCCTATCTGGGAGACGTCACTCTCGGCAGCAAAGTCAACGTGGGCGCAGGCACGATTTTCGCCAACTACGACGGCAAGGTGAAGCATCCATCCACTGTGGGGGATGGGGCCTTTGTGGGCAGCGGCACTTTGATCGTAGCTCCGAACGCGGTGCCCGAGGGCGCAACCACTGCCGCTGGAGCCGTGCTCACCAAGGGCGCGAAGATGGGTCCCGGTGAAGTCTGGGCAGGGGTTCCTGCCCGGCGACTCGGCGGCTCAGCCAAGACTGCGGAGGATTCCTCCTCCGGTTCCCAAGTACCCCAATCAGAGGAAGGCTAGCTTTGAGTTTCTACGGCGACATCACGCTTATTTCGGGCACAGCCCACCCCGAGCTTTCTGCGTCCATTGCAGCCGAACTCAATCTGCCTCTGGCGGACGCTCATGTGGGACGCTTTCCTGATAAGGAAATCGACATCAAGGTTTCGGAGGACATCCGTGGCCGCGACGTGTATGTGTTGCAGCCCACCTGTCCTCCGGTGAACGACAACTGGGCCGAGCTGCTGTTGCTTCTCGACACCCTACGCCGTGCCAGCGCTGGCCGCATCACTGCGGTCATGCCCTACTACGGCTATGCTCGCAAGGATCGTAAGGACGAGGGCCGGGTTCCCATCAGCGCCAAAGTTGTGGCCAACACACTGGTGGGGGCGGGTGCCCAGCGCATCGTGACCCTCGACATGCACGCGGCCCAGATTCAGGGGTTTTTCGACATCCCCGTGGATCACCTCTACGCGCGTCCGGTCTTGCTCGACGCAGTGGGGCAACTTGGGGTAGAAAACCCCGTGGTCGTGACTCCTGATGTGGGGGGCACCAAGATGGCGCGGGCCTGGGCCAAGCGCCTTTCCGCTGATCTCGCCATCGTGGACAAGCGTCGTATCTCGGGATCTGAAACCGTGATCGAAAACGTCATCGGTGATGTGCAGGGACGTAACTGCGTGATCGTCGACGACATGATTTCTACGGGAGGGTCGATTACCCAAGCCGCCGAAACTCTCAAACGCAACGGGGCCGCCCGTATCGTGATTGCTGTTTCCCACGCGGTGCTTTGCGGCCCTGCGGTGGAGCGCATTGAGAACGCTCCAGTGGATACGGTCTTGGTCACGGACACGATTCCTCTCAAGATAAAGCCCTCCAACATGAAAGTTGTGAGCACAGCCCCCCTGATCGCCCGGGCCATCCAAAACATCCACGAGAATAATTCGATCAGCGGCCTGTTCCAGTAAGCTCCAGAACGAGCAACTCACCCAATCACCAGCCGAACCGTTCGGCTGGCTTCAATGAACCCTGTGCGCCCCTCGGGCGACGAACCATCCAGGAAAACCACAATGTCCAGTACCCATCACGAAGCCAAGCTCGAAGTCGAGCTGCGCGAGAAACTCGGTTCCCGCACCGCCCGCGGCCTGCGCGCCGCCGGTCGCTTGCCCGTCACCCTTCAGTTCTTCGGCCACTCCGAAGAGCCCCTGCGTCACTTCAGCGTTGACGCCGCAGCTTTCAGGGCTGCCCACCGCCACGAGGCGCACCTGTTCGATTTTGATTTCCCTGAGGGCACGCGCTCGGCGGTGATCCGCGAGATCCAGTGGGACTTGATGGGCTCAAACATTCAACACGTTGAGTTCAAAGGCGTTGTGCGTGGCGAGCGTTCCGACGTGCGCGTGCCCCTCTCCCTGATTGGGGATGCTGTGGGTACCGTCAACCAGGTCCACAGCATGATGATGGTCAACTGCCTGCCGAAGAACATCCCGGACATGATCGAGATCAACCTCGGGGACCTGCCCCTTGGCACCCAGTTCCACGCTGCGGACTTGACCTTGCCTGAGGGCATCACCCTGAGCGAGGCCGAGGCCAAGAAAAACGACGTTATTCTGTCGATCGTTGAAGAGAAAGCGATGATTGAAGAAACCGTCGAGGAAGACGACGAGACCCTAGACCTTGGAGAGGGCGTTCCTGACCCCGAGGCCTGATCTGGAGGGGCAGGCTCCCCTGGTGCCCCGCGTGGGGTTTCCAGACCCGGGCTTGCCCTCTTGAGATCTGTCGCTAGACTATTCCGCCCTTCGGCCTGCCGGAGGCATCCGGAGTTCCCCTTATGATCCGCCTGATAGTAGGCCTGGGTAACCCCGGGTCCGAGTACCACTGGACTCGACACAACATGGGTTTCCATGTGGTGGACGATCTGGCGGCTGAACTCGGATTGCTCTTTCAATCTGCATCCCGCCTAGCAGCAGCTGGGCTCGACCATGAAGGTCCCACAGGTCGAACCGCCCGTGGGTTCGAATGGGCCCACAGCGCCGTTCACGACGTGCTGCTGATCAAGCCCACTACCTTCATGAACCACTCCGGCAAGGCCGTGGCATCGGTGCTCTCCTTTTTGGGAGAGTCCCAGCCCGACCCTGACCACATCTTCGTGGTCTACGACGACCTGGACTTGGAACTCGGCCAGCTGCGTATCCGGCCCCATGGGGGGCACGGAGGCCAGAACGGGATGCGATCCATCATTGAACACCTGGGTACCAATAGTTTTCCCCGCTTGAGAGTGGGGATTGGTCGCCCGGGAACCGACGCGGCGCGTCATGTTCTGTCCCCCTTTTCCCCTAAGGAAAAGGTGGAGGCTCAGATCAGTGTGCGTGAGGCAGGCGAGGCTTTTCTCGACTGGCTCACGACCAATGACCTGAGTGGGTGCATGACGCGGTTCCACAGCCGCTGGAACCGCTGACCTTTGGGCATCTGCTCAAAGGCCGCTCAACCCTACCGAAAGCAAAGGAGACCCCCTTGGGACAAATTTATGAAGGCATGATCCTCTTGGACAACAACGTTGTTCGGGCTGATTGGCGCAAGGCGAAAGCCATTGTTACTGACACCCTCACCAAGTATGAGGCCACCATCCACACTGCTCGCCGGTGGGATGAGCGTGCGTTGGCTTACCCCATCAAGGGTAATCAGCGAGCAACCTACTTCTTGACCTACTTCGAGTTGCCCAATGGTCACTCGGATGAATTGCGGCGCGCCTTGGATCTGAACGCAAGTGTCTTGCGTTATCTGTTCCTTGCGGTGGATGAGATTCCTGAAGAGGAGTCCGATCTGGCCAGCGCCGAAGATGATAGCGCCCACACGGTGGATGCGCCTCCCGCGGACGGTCCGCGTCCCACCGCCTTTGATGAGATCGACGAAGCGCGCGAAAGCGAGCGTCAGCGCGTCCGTGACGAGGAAGATGCCGCTAAAGCAGCGGCAGCTGAGAGGGAGGCCGAATCTGCTGAAAAGAGCGATTCTGATTCCGAGGCCAAGCCCGATTCTGAAGCGGATTCCGCGCCGGAGTCCGAGCCCAAGCCCGAAGAGGCAGCCGCCACTACCACCGCAACCAGCGACGGGGATAGCCCCCAGGAGTCCTGATCATGCCCATTAAGAAAACACTGCCGATCGGATCAAATAACTGCGACGATCCCAAAATCAACTACAAGGACCTCGAGTATCTCGGGAAGTACCTTACCCCTCAAGGCCAAATTGTCTCCCGCCGCCGTTCCAATTTCTGCACCCAGTGCCAGAAGGAACTCAAGCAGGCGATTAAGCGCGCCCGTCACCTTGCTCTACTGCCGTTCGTTGCCTAGGAGGGCTCTTACCATGGGAAAACAAATTGAACTTCTCCTTCGGGATCATGTAGAAAACCTCGGCCGTTGCGGAGACATCGTTTCCGTGCGCGGCGGTTACGCTTGGAACTTCCTGCTGCCCCAAAAGCTAGCAGTGTTTGCCACAAGCGAGAACCGGCGCGTGATTGCACGCCGGGCCACTCGGGTTGACGCCGAAGAAAGTATCCAACGCCAGGCCCTCGCGGGCATTGCCGAGGCTATCAACAACCTGACCGTGACCACTCTGCAGAAGACCGACTACGGTGGACATCTGTATGGATCGGTCAACGCCGCCCAGGTTGCCGAACTTAGCGCCGCAGCTGGCGTAATCGTGGACGAGGGCAAGATCCGTCTGGCCCATCCGATCAAGGAGGTCGGGACCCATGAGGTGCCCGTGCACCTGTTTGCTGGCCTGATTGCCACCATGACGGTGGTTGTGGAATCCGAGAACCCCGCCCCGGAGCCCGAGCCGGAGCCCGTCAGGGAAGAAACCCAATCTGAGGACTCCGAAGGGGGCTCTGATGACGCTCCTGACGGCGATGCGCCGAAGGAAGGCTGAGCGATCTCCTGAATCCCCCGCAGACGCTGGGGGATGAGCCCGAAACGGGCCCCCGCGACCTCAGGGTTGCGGGGGCCCGTTGTGCATTCCTGTGGACAACACCTTTGCCCGTCTTTCGCTTCGCTCTCTGGCCAAATTCCCGTATCCTTCGACACCCATGCAGACCTTTGAAGAGACCGGGAGCGGGCAATCGACGCCCCACAACGACCAAGCCGAACGGCAGGTTCTGAGTGCGCTTTTGCAGCGCCCCGACCGCCTGCACGACGTTGTGACTTTGCTCAAGCACGAGGACTTCTTTGTCCCGCGCAATGGCTTGATCTACGAGGCGTTGATTGAGCTCTCTGACAAGAATATGGCTCTCGATGTGGTCACCCTGCAGGCTTATCTTAAGGCCCAGGGCAAGCTGGGAGATGTGGGAGGCAGCGAGTACTTGAGCGAGTTACTGCCCGAGGCCTTTGGGTGGGAGAATGTCACCAAGCACGCGGGACTGGTGGGACACCTCGCCACCCTGCGCAACCTGATTTCCATTCTGGGCGAGGGCATCGAGTCGGCGCGCCAAACTCCCCCCGATGGGGAGAGCGTGCGTGCTCTCTGCGACGAATGCGAGAGCAACGTCTTTGGGGTCTCTGAGGGACGCGACCCATCCGGAGCTAAGAACATGGGGGATCTCCTGACGGGGGTCTTTCAGAAAATCGATCAACAGTCAGGCCGCGGTGAGCTGACGGGTTTGCCCAGTGGTTTCTATGACCTCGACGACATGCTCGGTGGATTCAATCCGGGTGAGTTGACCGTGATTGCAGCGCGCCCCTCCATGGGCAAAACGGCATTTGTATTGAACATCATGGAGCACGTGACGCTCAACCCTCCTGCGCACCTTGAGAAGCCGCCGGTGGTGTTGTTTTTCAGCCTTGAGATGGGCAGCCTTTCCATCGTTCAGCGCATGCTCTGCTCTCGCGCCCGGGTGGACGCCCACCGATTGCGCTCGGGCAAGATTGACACGAACTCCTACCAGGACCTGACCCGGGCAGCCGGTGAGCTAGAGGCTTCAAAACTGTTGATTGACGACACCCCGGGACTTTCGGTGATGGCCCTGCGCAGTCGCGCACGGCGGGTGAAGCACAAGCAGGGCCTCGACATGATCGTGATTGACTATATGCAGTTGATGGGTGCAAAGGCCGAGAACCGTCAGCAAGAGATCAGTTTAATTTCACGATCATTGAAAGAGCTCGGTCGCGAGTTGGAGGTCCCTGTGTTGGCCCTCTCTCAGCTTTCCCGTGGGGTGGAGTCCCGCGAGGATAAGCGCCCGTTGCTCTCGGACCTGCGTGAATCGGGTTCCATCGAGCAGGACGCGGACGTGGTCATGATGCTCTACCGGGCCGAGTACTACGCTGCTACCGAAGAGAACAAGGGCAAGGCCGAAGTGATCGTGGCCAAGCAGCGTAATGGCCCCACGGGAAACGTGGACCTACAGTTCAAGGGCTCGATCCTGCGGTTCGAAAATATGGCTCCCTCCACGGTGGAAGCCCTTCAGATTTGACCGCTCGCTTTTTTAGACCGCTTTTCATGGCACACTTAATCCAAGGCCACAGATGTCTATCCGCGCAGTCTCGCACTCTCGTGGCGGCCCTTATCTTGTGGCTCATTTCCCCCGTGGGTACTCTCGGGGCTGCTCCGCTCCAGGATTTGGACCCTGGGGTGAATGACGGTCCGATCTTGCAGTCTGTGAAATTTGTGGGTTTGGACACTTTCCCCGACGATGTGGTGCTTGAGGCTCTGGGGCTCGAAATCGGCAAACCCCTGCAGCCCATGCAGCGGGAGCAGCGGGTGGCCTCACTCTTTCGCGACTACGGCCTATTCGTCCAGCGCATCCTGCCCGAAGAGGTCCCTGGCGGCGTCCTTCTAGAGATCATGATCCTCGAATTCGAGGTGGACTTAGAGCCGAGCTTTATTGGCAACGCCAGTTTCGATGAGGAGCAAATTCGCGAATGGGCGGGGCTGATCGACCGCAGCGAATTGTACCTACACGAAGCTGACGGAGTCGTGCAGCGCATTGCCGAAGGCTATCGTCGCGCGGGGTTCCACTTTGTCGGGGTTTCTTGGGTTGCTTCCGACCCCTTGCCGGGCAAGCGCGTGCGGGATCTGGTTTTTGTGATTCGCGAGGGTCCGAAGGTGCGCTGCGTCAACGTGGACATCGTGGGCAACGATAGTCTGCCGGATGCGGGCTTTCTTTTCTGGAAAGGGGGGCTGCGGGAAATGTCTTCTCCCAAGGTCACCGGGCGCGGACCATTCTCCTGGTTTGGATCGGTTTTCGTCGAAGAAGAAATGCAGGCTGATTTGGTTGCTATGCGCCAGGTCTACCGTAACGGGGGCTGGCTCGATGCAGAGGTGCAACTGGAGCCTCTTCAGTTCAATGATCTCCGGAACAAGGTCGAAGTCGTGATCCATGTGGACGAGGGCCCCCAATACATGGTGGCCAGCGTGGACTTGGTGGCCGTGGAGGTCGATCAGGAAGCGGATGGAGAGCGAGTCGAACGGATTGTGCCTTTTGTCTTCCCCAAGGCCGACCTGATGGCCGAGATCGAGCTCAAGGCCGGTACTCCCTTTGACTCTGCCCGTCGCAGCCATGATCGCTCGGCCCTCCAGCGTTACTACGGCGAGCGTGGCTACCTAGCCGCCGCATTCTTCGTGAACCCAGCAGAGGCTGACGGCTTTCGCACCTTGCCCGCCGATGTCCTGCTCGACCCCCTCAGGGCGGAAGTGCACATCACGCTCAAACTCGTCCAGGGCCGGCCGCGCACGGTGCGTGCCGTGGAAATCGCTGGCAACACCAACACCCACGACGATGTGGTGCGGCGCGAGATCAGCATCCTGCCAGGGGAAACCGCCGATCTAAAAGAAATTGAGCGGTCCCTGCAGCGGATTCGTGGACTGGGATATTTCCTTGATCGCCAGGATCCCGATCATAAGCCCCCAACCTATCGCTTTCGGGAGGTGAGCGGCGATCCAGGCGTGATCGATATTGAGTACGAGGTTGAAGAGGGGCGGGTTGTGGACTTTCAGTTGCAGGGAGGGGTCGCGTCGGACAGCGGCTTGGTGGGTTTGATTTCCCTGAGCCACAGCAACTTTGACCACTCGGCATTGCCTACGGGGTTGTTCGCAGCCCCGGGTGAGATCTACCGTCGAGAGGCATTTCACGGCAATGGCGAATCCATGGAGATTAACCTTTCCCCCGGTTCCCGAGTCAGTTTCTGGCGCTTTGCCTATCGCCACCCGGACATCTTCAGTGATCACTTTGACCGCTGGGGAATTGCAGTGGAAGCCCTCAACCGCGATCGGATCTACACTTCGCATAATGAGGATCGTACTCACCTGAAGTTAGACACGACTCGGCGCTTTGGTCAAGGTGATCTCAGTTTGCGTTTTGGGCCGGTTTGGCAGCGCGTCAAGCTCTCCGACCTAGAAGGTGGAGTCTTGCCCAGCACGCTTCTGGACAGTTCCCCGGATACGACCTTCATAGGTGTCAGCATGCGCCTCTTGTGGAGTCAATTGGACAATCGCAGCATGCCGCGGGATGGGACTTCTGCCCACGCGGACTTGACCTACTTCGGCGGACCCTTCGGAGGGGATCAGGATCTACTTAAGTTCGAGGGGCGCTTCGAGCAGTACTTCGAGTTGGGCGAGTCCGTCAGCGAGGTGGATCCCGTGCTTGTGATTGAAGCGGGGGCGGGAATCGCGGCCCCTCTGGGGAAATCGGAAGAAGCCCATTACTCCGAGCGTTGGTTCTTGGGCGGCACCCGGCGCCTGCGTGGCTTCGACTTCCGGGGCGTGGGCCCGAACGAAGGGGGAATAGCCCTTGGCGGGGAGACCATGGCATACGGCTCGGTGGAAGTGCGCTGGCCCCTGTTTTCCACGCCGATCCCGGGGACCTCGCGCAAGGCCGAGATGTTCCGCGGAGGCCCCTTTGTGGACTTTGGCGTGCTGGACCCCAACGCCTGGGATTTGGATATGGATGAGCTGCGGGTCTCCTATGGCCTCAGCTTCGCCATGGTGCGCCCGATCCCCATTTCTTTCAACTTGGGATGGCCCCTGCTCGAGGGGGAGGGGGATGCCCTCCAAGTCTTCTCCTTCAGCCTGTCCCTGCGTTGACAAACCGCCCCTCGGGTGGCTAAATCATGGCGGCGATGCTTCCGTGTCGCCACTCTTCCCCCGTTGCCGCACCGTAGGCAACGAAGGGTCCCCCTTCTTTTTACCGGGCCCCACATGACTTCAATGACCCTTGCTGAGATCGCCTCCCTTGTGGGAGGCACCCTGACCGGAGATCCTGCTCATTCCGTGACCGGGGCCGAGGCTCTCCTCGACGCCAGCGCAAGCGACATTAGTTTTCTCGCCGATCCGCGTTACGTAGACCAACTTGCAGGCACCCAAGCTGCCGCCGTGTTGGTGGGGACCGACCATCCGGCCCCCGGCCCCGGGGATGGGCCAGCGCTCTTGAGAGTGACGGATCCTTCCACAGCCATGACCCAGGCGGCCGCGGCCCTTGCTTCCACGGCTCGCCCCCCCGCGGTAGGCGTGCACCCCAATGCTGTGGTGGACCCCAGCGCAACCGTCGCCGCGGACGTGAGCGTGGGACCTTTCTGCGTGGTGGGACCAGAGGCTGTCCTGCATGCGGGTGTCATCTTGCACGCCGGGGTGATCGTGGGGGAAGGGGCACAAGTCGGCGCGGGCAGCGAGTTGCACCCGCGGGTCGTCCTCTATCCCTTCGTTCGGATCGGTGAGCAATGCGTGCTGGAAGCAGGTGTCGTCCTAGGCAGCCGAGGCTTTGGCTATGACGCCACTCCCGAGGGCTGGCAGCCCGTACCCCAAAGTGGCATCGTGGAGCTTGGCGATCGCGTGGACATCGGCGCCAACTGCGCGGTGGACTGCGCACGGATCGGAGCTACGCGCATGGGGGACGGTGTCAAGCTCGACAACCTTGTGCACGTGGCACACAACGTTCAAATCGGAGACCACAGCCTGGTCCTTGGTCAGGTAGGAATTGCCGGATCCGCTCACTTGGGCAAGTGGGTTATCGTGGCGGGCCAGGTGGGGATCAACGGTCATCGGACCCTGGGTGATGGGGTCCAGGTCGGGGGCGGATCGCGGGTTTTCGACGATATCCCCGCGGGTTCCGAGGTCTTTGGCGTGCCCGCCCATGAGAAAAAAACCGCTATCCGGAATTTACGCGTAGCCCCGCGGCTGCATGAAATGCGCAAGCACATTCGGGACCTAGAGACCCGCCTGGCAGAACTGGAGGAACAATCACGATGAGCCGCAAGCAGCAAACCTTGAAGACGTCGGTGGAGATCAGCGGCATCGGCCTGCACTCAGGGGAAGAGGTCCACGTGCGCGTGCTCCCCGCTCCCATTGACTATGGCATTGAGTTCGTGCGCACAGACCTTGAGGATGCCCCGACTATCCCGGCCCACATTCGCTATCACTCCCTACGCGAACGTCGCACCCAGTTGAAGCGCGAGGGAGTCGTGGTGGAGACAATCGAGCACTTCTTGGCCGCTTGCAGAGGTCTTGGAATCGACAACTTGCGGGTCGAAATGGACGGCGCGGAATTCCCCGGCGCCGACGGAAGCGCGAAGCCATTCGTGGAGTTGCTGCAAAAGGCAGTGGCCACCGAGCAGAAACAGGACGCCAAAGTTCTGATCCTGGGAGAGCCCATCTTTGTACGTGATGGGGACGCCACCCTGGTGGCTCTTCCCAATGGCGGCGAGGAGCTTTCTCTGCAGTATGTGGCTAGCTTCGATGACCCTGAAGTGACGGGTGGCGTGTTCAGCATGAAGGTGACCCCGGAGACCTTCGCCGAGCAACTCGCCCCGGCGCGAACTTTTTGCTTGGCATCCGAAGTGGAAGCCCTGCAGGCTGCCGGGTTCGGCAAGGGAGCCACCCGCGAGAACACTGTGGTGCTCGGTGACCCGGACACGGCGCAACGCCTGCCGGACGAACCCGTGCGCCACAAGATGCTCGATCTGCTGGGGGACCTTTCTTTGCTGGGCGCTGACCTCAAGGCCCAGGTGATCGCCACCAAGTCAGGTCACAGCACCAATGCTCGGTTGGTGGAACGGCTCCTGGATCTGATGCAAGACCAGGAGACCGGGGGCCTCGTGGAACGCGATTCCGGCATGGACATTCGCGAGATCATCAAGATGCTGCCCCACCGCTATCCGTTCTTGCTCATCGACCGGGTGATCGAGGTAGAGGGCTACAAGCGTGCGGTGGCGATCAAGAACGTGAGCATCAACGAGCCTTTCTTCCAGGGACACTTCCCCGAAAGGCCCCTGATGCCCGGGGTCTTGCAGCTTGAGGCCATGGCGCAATTGGCCGGAATGCTTCTCTTGCGCAGGCTTGAGTACTCGGGCAAGTTGGCGGTGCTTTGGTCCTTGGACAAGGTCAAGCTGCGAGGCGGCGTGACCCCCGGCGATCAGCTGCGACTCGAAGTCGAAACCACCCGCATTAAGGGTGACACCGTTCAATGTCGCGGCCGCGGCTTGGTGGCCAACAAGGTTGTCTGCGAGGCGGTCCTGATGTTCACCATTATCGAATCTTGAAAATGCCTCTCCCGAGCAACCTATGACTGTCAATATTCATCCCACCGCAGTGATCGAGCCCGGCGCCGAGTTAGGCGTCGACGTGCGCGTCGGCCCCTACACGGTCATCGGCCCCCGGGTGAAGGTGGGGGACCGCACCCGCATCGGAGCTCACGTGGTCCTCGACGGGGTCACCAGCATTGGCGTCGAGAACATCATCGTGGGCCAAGCCAGCATCGGCGGCCCGCCCCAAGACTTGACCTATCGCGGAGAACCCACCGAGGTCATCCTTGGGGACCGGAACACCGTGCGCGAGTTCGTCACCATCAACCGTGGCACGGTCAAAGGCGGCGGGGTGACTCGCATCGCCGACGGTAGCTTGCTCATGTCCTGCTGCCACATTGCTCACGATTGCGATTTAGGCAGCAACTTGATCATCGCTGGGGGCGTTCAACTCGCCGGGCACACCTGTATCGAAGACTACGCCAACCTATCGGGTATGGCTGGAGCGGTTGCCTTTTCCACTGTCGGAGCCCATGCTTACGTGGGAGCCAAAACCCGCATTTCCCGCGATGTTCCACCCTTCATGATCGTCGAGGGCCACGACGCCCGGGTGCGCGGCGTCAATGTCATCGGCTTGCAACGGGCGGGCATCTCCGAGGAAAACATCTTGTCCTTGCGCGACGCCTATCGCCGCCTATGGCGCTCTTCACGCCCGCTTGCCGTGGCCCTCGAAGAAATCGCCGCCACTCCAGACCAAACGCCCCAGGTGGCACAACTCGTCGCCTCTCTACAACGCACCGAACGAGGCCTCAAAGGCCGCTACCGCGAGACCTTGCGCGCCGACTTTGCAGCCGAAGGGGCGCGCAGAATTGCGGCGAAACGGGAGCAGACGGCCTAGCCGAGGAACAACTATGCGCATGAAACCCGTCGCTCCCTCTGTGTCTTTCACCGACCAAGAGAGGCAGCGTCTTGATCGTTGGGATCAGGACAAGACTTTTGAGGCCTCCGTGACCAAGCAGTCGGATCGACCGGCGTTTGCGTTTTATGACGGGCCACCCTTTGCCACGGGACTGCCGCACTATGGGCATTTGGTGGCGAGTGTGCTCAAGGACGTGGTGCCGCGGTTTTGGTCCATGAAGGGCTATTCCGTTGAGCGCCGTTGGGGTTGGGACTGCCACGGTTTGCCCGTGGAGAACGAGGCCCAGAAGGAGCTAGGGCTGAATGATGCGCGCGAGATCGAAGATATCGGCATCGTGGCCTTTAACCAGGCTTGTCGTGACATTGTGTTGCGTTATACGGGTGAATGGCGCGGGACGATTCGACGGCTTGGCCGGTGGGTCGACCATGACAATGGATACCGCACCATGGACACCCCGTTCATGGAGTCGGTTTGGTGGGTTTTCAAGCAACTTTGGGAGAACGATCGGGTCTACCTCGGTTATCGGGTGCAGCCAGTCTCCCCGAGCTTGGGCACACCCCTCTCTAACTTTGAAGTGGCGCTGGGTCCCCAGGAACGCGACCCCAAGACCAAGAAGGATGGACACAAGCGCCGGCAGGATCCAAGCCTGACCGTGCGGCTAGCCTTGAACGATGAAGAAGCATCGCTTTGGGTTTGGACCACCACGCCTTGGACCTTGCCGAGCAACTTGGCGGTGGCAGTCCATCCGGACATCGAGTACGTGAAGATCAAAGTGGTCGAAACCGGCGAGGTGGCCTATGTGGAGCCCAGCCGATTGGCGGACTACCAAGAGCGCGGCCGGGTTGGTGAAACCAAGGAACTTGCCCGATTGAAGGGCGTTGAATTGGTGGGGCGTACCTACAAACCGCTCTTCCCCTACTTCGCCGAGCTAGCTGAAGGCTCCGAAGAATTCACCCCCGCGTTCCGGGTGGTGGCCGCTGACTATGTGGGCGCCGATGCGGGTACGGGCCTTGTGCACCAGGCTCCAGCTTTTGGCGAGGACGACTTTCAAACCGGCAAGCGCGAGCGCCTGCCTCTGGTCAATCCCCTCGATGTGAACGGTATCTTTGACGAAAGCGTGCCTGACTACGAGGGCTCTTTCGCCAAGGATGCGGACAGCGAGATCGTCAAGCGCCTCAAGAAAGAGGGCAGCGTGGTAGATCAGGATGTGATCATGCACGCCTATCCCCATTGCTACCGCACGGACCAACCGCTCTTGTACATGGCGATCTCCAACTGGTTTGTTCGCGTGGAAGACATGCGCGAGCGACTGGTGGCCCACAACAAAACCGTGCGCTGGGTGCCGGAAGCGGTGGGTAGCGGCCGTTTTGGCAATTGGCTCGCCGGGGCTCGGGATTGGAACGTCTCCCGCAGGCGCTTTTGGGGCACGCCCCTCCCTATTTGGGTTTGCGATACAGACCCAGAAGACATGGTTTGCATCGGGTCGGTGCAAGAGCTGGAAGGGCTCGCTGGACTTGAAGCGGGGACGGTTACGGACCTGCACCGGGATCACGTGGATCAGATCACCTTCCCCTCGCAAAAGACTTCCGGCGGTGTGATGCGGCGCGTACCCGAAGTTTTCGACTGCTGGTTCGAGTCGGGCTCCATGCCCTATGCCCAAAACCACTACCCCTTTGAAAACAAGGAAGAGGTAGAGGCCAATCTGCCCGCGGACTTCATCGCCGAAGGTCTCGACCAAACGCGCGGTTGGTTCTACACCTTGATGGTGCTTTCCAGCTCCCTCTTCGATCGCCCTGCCTTCAAGAATGTGATCGTCAACGGCATCGTGCTGGCTGGTGATGGGGAGAAGATGTCGAAGAGCAAACGCAACTTCCCCGACCCCAACCTAGTACTCGAAGCCCAGGGCGCTGATGCTCTGCGCATGTACCTGCTTGATTCCCCGGTGATGCAGGCGGGCAACCTGCGCTTCGACGAGGCGGGGGTGAAGGAGAAAGTGCGCTCGGTGTTGCTGCCCCTCTGGAACGCCACCTCCTTCTTGACCCGCTACGCGGACTTGGACGGCTGGGAGCCGGACTTTGTGGATCCTGATCCCAAGATGAATGAGCTTGACGGCTGGGTTCTGTCCCGTTTACAGGGTTTGATTGGCACCGTGGACGAGCGCATGCAGAACTACGAGTTGTTCCGCGTGGTGCCGGCCCTCTTGGAGTTCATCGATGACCTGACCAATTGGTACATCCGTCGCAGTCGGCGCCGTTTCTGGCGCGGAGCGGGGGGAGCCGACATGGACAAGCAGAACGCCTACCGCACCCTGCACCGGGTGCTGCTCGATCTGTCCCGGGTGCTGGCGCCGTTCCTGCCCTTTATCTCGGAAGAGATCCACGAGAACCTCTCTGCTGGCCGTAGCACAGGCAGCGTCCACCTGAGGAGCTTCCCGGAAGTGGATAGCCAGTTCGTCAACGCTGACTTGGAACGGGGCATGGGCTTTGCGCGCACGGCGGTGACCCTCGGTCGCTCTCTGCGCGAGCAGCACCGCCTGCGAGTGCGCCAACCCTTGGCCAGTTTGACCCTTGTGTGCGCCGATGGGGGAGCCCTCGAAACGCTCCAGACCATGAAGCCCCTGATCGCCGAGGAGTTGAACGTCAAGGACGTACTCTTCTCTTCTGACGAGAGCGCCCTGGTGACCTTCTCCGCCCGTCCTAACCTCAAGCTGCTGGGTCCGCGTCTTGGTCCCGCCCTGCGAGCGGTGAAGGCCGAAATCGCTGGCCTTGACGATGCACTGTTGGCTCAGATTGTTGCCGGCGGATCCCATCCGAGCAGCGAGGTGGATGATCTGGTCTATGACCAGGAAACCCTGCTGGTGGACCGCAACAGCCGCGAGGGTCTTGCGGTTGCCACCGAGGGAGGAGTGACGGTAGCTCTGGACCTGGAAGTCAGCGATGACCTGCGCCGGGAAGGATTGGCCCGTGAGGTCATCAACCGAGTGCAGGGCTTGCGCAAGGACTCGGGGCTTGAGCTGGACGATCGCATTCGGTTGCACCTGGCTGCGGAGGGCGAGTTGGAGCAAGCGATTGTCGAGCACTGGGAGCTCTTGGCCGCGGAAGTTCTGGCCAGCGAGCGGGTCGGGGCTCCCATGCCCGATGGGCGAGACCTGACCGAGTTCGAGGTAGAGGGCCACCTCCTGCAGGTTGCCCTTGCCCGGGTCTAGGTCCGTGTGATTGTCCGGCTCTGGTCCTGTTCTGGGATTAGGGTTGGGTAGGGATCCAGCCATGGGTCCAAATCTTCTCCCAGGTGCCCAGGAGGTACTTTTTATTCCAATTGGGGGCTCATCTGGGTAGCCCAATCCTTTTCGCTCCCCTCTCATGCCTCGGTCCGCTACCCTTGTGCTTACCCCCTGACCCCGCAGGTGATGCATCCATGTTCCCCGGAGCCGAATGATCACATAGAGGGCCTCCGAGTCAGTCGCGACAGAATCGTGGCGCTTGCGGCCCCCCTGGAACTGAGAGGTTCCGGGACCCGGATCACACGGCGGGGTTGGGGGGTATTTTCAGTTCGCTCGCCGCCGCCTTCGCCGCCGGCCTTTTCGCTGACCTTCAAAAGAAGTGGCAGTGTTCTCCCAAGGGACCTTTTCAATCTACAGGGCGCGGTTGCTAGCATCGTCTCAACGGTGCATGAGGATGGTCCTCAAGCGACCGGATGAGGATTTGCGATCATGAGGGGAATACTCCTGTTGCTGGCTGGCGCCGCGTTGATTTACCTGGGCTTCAAGGGCTCGGATACCGATGAATCCACCACCCTGATTGGCGATCCGCCCAGTCAGAATTGGCAGGACGAGAGCACCTCATTCACGGAGCAACCCCAGCCCGAGCAACCCATCACCGGCGGCTCGGACGTGGGGTCGCCGCCTCTGGAATCAGCTCCAACCGGCCCCAATCCCCCGTTGGAGTCCGAATCGGCCCCGGCCCCGGCCCCGGAGTCGGTGAGCGTTCCCGCCGCCACCGCCCCTCCCGAGCCCGAAGCCCAACCGAGGTTCGAGTTGGTGGGTGCAAGCGCCGATCCAGTGGAACTCGCGTCCTTACTCTTGGATGCCTGGATCAGCCAAGACCCCACCTCTTTGGGCAAGTATGTGAACGGTGAAGAAGGGGGAACTCTGACCCCTGCCCGTCGCAAGATGGTCGCGGCCTTTTGGCAATCGATGGCGGGCAAGGCCGATGAAGCTCAAAAAACCCTGGCGGAGCTCGACGGGGTCCAAGGGGTCACGTCCAGTGAATTGGCCCTCTTGAGCACAGCCGCGGAGCCCTCCGCTTCCCGGGTTCTGGCCCCCTCCCGCAGCAGGCAAGGGGCCCTCGAACGCGCCATGCAGATGATTCTGCTGGAAGAGGAGTCCTCGAAAGCTCTGGAGGAAGGGCGCCTACCCGCTGCTGCGGTGGGTTATTCGTATTTGATCCACGCGGAGATCGAGGCCCCTTGGCCCGCCCATCGCGAGGCCCTCGCGGTCTGGTCTGAGGCTCTGCGCAAGAGTCAGGGCGCTCACCGGCTCTCCAAGAGCGGAGACTGGCCCTCCATTGAGGTCCAGGTGCGGGAGGGCGATTCCCTGACCCACATCCGCAAGCGCGCGTTGGCGGAGCAAGAGGGCATGATTGTCTGCACCGGTCTGATCGAGCGCGTCAACGAGGTCAAGCGCTACATTCACCCCAAGGATCACTTGCGGGTGCCTACCTCCCGGCCCAATGTGCTGGTGGATCTGAGCGCGCGGCTCGTGGTCTATCGCCACGGCGAGGAGGCGGTTCTGTGTTTCCCCTGCGGTATAGGTCGGGAGGGCAAGGAGACGCCCCCGGGGGTCTATTTGATCGGAGACAAGATAGAGGAGCCCATCTGGTATCGGCCTGATGGCCCCCCGGTGCCCTATGGGGACCCGGACAACGCCTTGGGCGATCGATGGCTCGAATGGCGCCAGGACGGCCAGAAGACCTCCTTTGGCTTCCACGGCACCAATGATCCGAATGGTGTGGGCAGCCGGGTGAGCCGCGGTTGCATTCGCTTGAAGAACACCGATGTGCGCGAGCTCTTCGAGCTGCTTCCCGTGGGCGCCGAGATCGTGGTTCAGCCCTGATGGGGGCGTCTCTATTCCCTTTGATGTGAAGGGAATAGAGACGCTAATGTCTCGCTCAACCCCGCCAGTTCGCAATTGAACGGGGTGCTCCTTTCTGGTTCCCCTGAGCCTTGCAGGGTGGCCCCGCCCGACTTGCGGTGGCCACTGGATTGGACGAACCGCCGGACAACAACACTCCGGGTTGCTGCTGCCGGTGGGTGCTAGAGCGCTGATTCAGTCCTCAAAGAGGCCCCGCGTCCATTTAGGAATGGATGCAGCCCGTGGGCTAAAGCCCTGCCAAAGCCCGCCAGATTGCAATCGGAGGCGGTTTCTATCTTGATGAGCCCGCGCAGCTTGGTGGCGTAGCCCCGGCAAGGGGCCCTAGCCCTTAGTCGAACACCCATGCAATGGGGGAGGGGTGTACTCCAGAGCGCCAGGGCCGGTTCGTGGGCTGCGCCGAATACGGGAGCCCTCAATGGCCTAGTGGCCCCACACTGCCCCTGGGGAGCTGTTCACTGCCCTTAGGGCCCTCTTGAGGGGGCAGGTGTGGGGTTGCGTGTGATGGCTGCCCAAGGGGCAGTGCGGAGGGTGTCGCCCCGAGCCCCTCCTCAATTCCACTCAATACGCCCTGGGGGCCTGTTAGGGGCGGTTGCGACCTGGTCGGCGGGAAGCCTGGCCAAGACCCCGCCCCTGGGACCCCTATGGGGGCCAAAAGAGCCCAGGGGAAATGAGTCAAGCCGAAGGAGTCGTCTGCTTGCCCATAAACTAGCTCAATTCACCCAAATCCTAAGTCGTTGCGCATCAACGAGTTAGGGTCCCAGGGGAAGAAACCTGTCCGTTTTCTGAAGGCAGGTGTTGACCCTGGGCGCGCGATGCCTATTATTCCCCCTCCCAACGCGGGGCAGGACACTGCAACGCGATCAGCTAAGCGCCTCCTGGCGCCGTTGCGAGGTGCGAAGTAGTCCATCAGGACGAAGCGCCTTGGGGGTAAGACGGGTCCGCCCGTCGTTCTTTGAAAATAAGGGTGATCTCTGAAAGCCCTTGGGATGGGGCAGCGACCAGTGGGTCGTTTGGTGTGCCGTTGCGGTGTCTAGCTGCGACGACTACGCCTTACGACTAATATCGGTCACTGCCTGTACTCCAAGAAAAAAAGAAAGAAAGCTAGACAAACTCAATTGAAGGGTTTGATCATGGCTCAGAACGAACGCTAGCAGCGTGGATTAGGCATGCAAGTCGTGCGCGAAAGTCTTCGGACGAGTAAAGCGGCGAAAGGGTGAGTAACACGTAACCAACGTACCCCTCAGATCGGGATAACCACTGGAAACGGTGGATAATACCGAATGGTCCTAGGAAGGACATCCTTCCAAAGGTAAACGGCGGCTTAGGCGGCTGTTGAGGGAGCGGGTTGCGTCCTATCAGTTAGTTGGTGAGGTAACGGCTCACCAAGGCGATGACGGGTAGCGGGTCTGAGAGGATGATCCGTCACACTGGGACTGAGACACTGC
>JAPKBR010000032.1 GCA_028823345.1 Planctomycetota bacterium | reverse complement strand
GCATAAACTCCCCGTCAGCGACATAATCATGCACCCCCCCACCCGCAATCAGCGCCATCTGGCGATCACAGCCCTGCTCGATCAGGGGCCTATTCCGAGCCAGGACGCTCTGGTGCAGGCTCTCGCGGGCCAAGGCATCGATGTCCAGCAGGCGACCCTTTCCCGGGACCTCAAGAGCCTTGGAGCGGTCAAAGGCCCTGGGGGATATCAGTTGGTCACGATCCAGCGTTTGGGGGCTGAGGCCCTCACGGAGGCCCTGTCGGATTGGATGATTTCCATGTCGGTGGCCCTCAATCAAGTGGTGCTCAAGACTCCGCCGGGGGGAGCGCAGCCCCTTGCGATCGCCCTAGACAGTGCGCGGCTCCCCAATATGCTCGGGACCCTCGCGGGAGACGACACGGTGTTGTGCGTCCTGAAGGACGAAGCAGCCGCCCAGGAATTTGGTTTGACACTGCAGGAAATCCTCCAGTGAGCAGAACCAATCAAAAACGAGTGGGCGTGTTGGGCGCACGGGGCCTAGCGGGGCAAGAATTGTCTTTGCTCTTGATGCGCCATCCGGGTTTGGAGTTGGCCCACTGTTGGAGCGTGCGGAAAGAGTCCCAGGGTCAAGAGAACCCGGTGAGCGGCGCTCCCCCCATCGAGAGTTGGAATGGGGGCGCGGGAGTCGACGCGGTGTTCCTGGCAACCCCCCACGGGAAAAGCGCGGCCTTGGCCGCAGAGGCCCTGGACCAGGGCGCCCTCGTCATCGATCTATCCGGAGACCTGCGCATCCGCAATCAAGTTCTTTGGGAACAGACCTACGCACAAGCCCACCCCTGCCCAGGCTTGTTGGACATGGCGATCTATGGCTTGACCGAGATCAACCGGGAGCAAATTCAAAATGCGCAACTGATCGCGAACCCCGGTTGCTATCCCACATCGATTTTGTTGGGCACCCAACCCCTACAAGCGGCGGGGTTACTGCAAGAGGGCGCAGCAGTGATCAGTGATTCCAAGAGCGGAGTCAGCGGCGCTGGTGCTGCAGGCAATGCCACCACCCACTACGGTGAGGTGCATGAGAACTTCCGCGCCTACGGGGTCGGTGATCATCGCCATGGCCCGGAGATTCAAGAGCACCTGGGCGGACCCGAGGTCATTTTTGTGCCCCACCTCCTGCCCTGCTACCGCGGAATTCTGTCCACCATGTATGTGCAGCTAGTGGAGGGCAGCGGGGCCCCGGAAGCCCACCGGGCACTTGCCCAAAAGTACGAGCACGAGCCCTTCGTGCAGGTCCTCGACCCAGGCCAGCAACCCAGCCTGCGTGCGGTGCAAAACACCAATCAATGCCACTTGGGCATCGCCCAGGCTGGATCCCAAGTGGTGATCACCTCTGTGATTGACAACCTGCAAAAGGGTGCCGCGGGGCAAGCGGTGCAGAACCTCAACCTTATGCTGGGACTTCCTGAAACCGAGGGCCTCTCCTAACCATGCGCATCCTGGTCAAAATTGGAGGTGCCCAACTGGGTAACGCAAGCACCATCGCCAAGGCGGTGGGCGCGGCCCGGGCCGTGGGTCACGAAGTCATCTTGGTGCATGGGGGCGGCGACCAGTTGCGAGACTGGTCCCAGCAATTGGGCTTGGAAGATGAATACATTCACGGCTTGCGGGTCACCGATGCCAAAACAGCCCGGGTGGTAACGGCGGTATTGGGTGGCGAGGTCAACGCCGGCTTGGTCAAGACCCTGTGCGCAGCGGGCATTCCCGCGGTGGGCGTGACCGGCGCGGACGGCAATTTCTTGGGCGCAGCGCCTAAGCTTCAACCCCAGGGACTCGGCTTTGTGGGAGAAGTCCAGCAAGTGAACCCGGCTTTGATCGAAACCCTTCTCGCGGCCCAATACACCCCGGTGATCGCATCCATTGCGCCCTGCACCGATGCTCCCGGTAATCCTTTCTACAACATCAACGCAGACGAAGTTGTGGGCCCCGTGGCCCAAGCGGTCGGTGCCGAGGCCATCCTCTTTCTGACCGATGTCAGCGGAGTCCAGGATGGACATGGCCAACGGATCTCCACCCTCGATTCAGAACAAACCCACGACCTGATTCAAGCGGGAGTGATTGCGGGGGGCATGTTGCCCAAGACCAAAGCGGGCTTTGCAGCCTTAGACGCTTGCCCACAGGCCCTGGTCAAGATAGCTTCCGCAACGGGAGCAGAGTCCATCCTTGCTGCCCTTGGATCTTCCAGCGGTACACGCTTTGCCCTGGAATCCATCACGAGCCCAAACATGTCGAACGCCGAGGCGTCCAACCCAGGATGCACATCATGAGCCGCACCATGAGCAGCGACCACGCCACAAGTCAGATCCTTCCCACCTACAAGCCCAAGGCGCCTCACTTTGTGCGCGGCGAGGGCTGCCACCTGTGGGACTCGGAGGGCAAGCACTGGATCGATGCCCTCGCGGGCATTGCGGTCAACGGGCTCGGACACAATCATCCACGCCTCGTGGCGGCCATCGCCAAGCAAGCAGCAGAGGTCTTGCACGTCTCCAACCTCTACCGCCACCCCGCCGGTGAAGAGCTGGCCCATAAGCTGTGTGGTTTGACTCACATGGACCGCGTGTTCTTCTCCAACTCAGGTTCGGAGGCCAACGAATGCGCCCTGAAGATCGCGCGTAAGGCTGCCTGGCTTCACAATCAGGAGCACCCAAATGACATGCGGGGCAGCCACCTGGTGGCTCTCAAGGGAGGCTTTCACGGGCGCACCCTGGGAAGTTTGAGCGTGACCTCCACCCCCCGCTACCGCGAGCCCTTCGCGCCCCTGCTCGAGTGCCTATTCGTGGCACCCGAAGACTTCGCCGGCCTGGAAGAAGCCCTGAGTACCCACCCCGCGGCCCTCATTTTGGAGCCGCTTCAAGGGGAGGGCGGCCTGATTTCCCTCAGCAACGAATTCCTGCAAGGGGCCCGCGAATTGTGCAACCAACACAATGTGGTTCTGATTCACGACGAGGTCCAATCTGGCTGCGGCCGCACGGGCACTTTCCTTTGCGCCGAAGCAGCAGGCGTCCAGCCCGACATCGTCACCCTTGCCAAGCCCCTGGCCGGAGGCCTCCCCATGGGAGCCACCTGCGTGAGCGAAGCCTTGGGTCAAATCCTTGAACCAGGCGATCACGGATCCACCTTTGGCGGCGGCCCCTTGGCAAGCTGCGCCGCTTTAGTCTTCCTTGACGAATACGAAACAGGCTTGGCCCAGAACATCGCTGCCCGGGGCGAGCAACTGACCAAGGGACTCGACGCCCTCGTCGCATCCAGCGACCTGCTGAAAGAACGCCGGGGGCGCGGCCTGATGCAGGGCCTTGTGATCCCGGGCCGCGCTGCGGAATTTGAAGCCAAGGCATTTGAGGCCGGCCTCCTGGTGGGCACCTCTGCCGGGGATGTGCTGCGCCTCGTGCCTCCCTATGTGCTCACTGCCGAAGACACCGATTCCATTTTGAACCATCTGAAAACTGTCCTGACTTCCATGGACACCACATCATGAACGATTCTATTCCCACCCCCTTCCCCCATCATGACCTGTTGAGCCTGGCCTCTTGGAGCGGGGAGGACATCCGACGCACCCTTGAGTTGGCCCGCACCATGAAGGCGGATCCGGCTGCACACAAGAACCTCTTGGCGGGCAAGCGCTTGGCCCTGATTTTTGAAAAGGACAGCCTGCGCACGCGCTTCACCTTTGATCTGGGCATCCAGGACCTGGGGGGCAGCGCGGTCTACCTGGACCATCGCCACGAACGGCTCGGGGCTCGGGAATCCGTGCCCGACATGGCCAAGAACCTGGAGCGTTGGGTCGATGTGATCGTGGCCCGTACCTACCGCCACCGCCATGTGAGCGAGTTGGCCAAGCACGCCCGGGTACCGGTGATCAACGGCCTCTCGGATCTGCTGCACCCCTGTCAAGCCCTGGCGGACATGCTCACCCTCTCTGAAAAGTGGGGCGATGACATGGCCGGCAAAAAATTCGTCTACATGGGCGACGGCAACAACACTTGCCACAGTCTCTTGCACGCAGCCCCAAAGCTGGGCATGCACATGACGGTCTGCACACCAGAGGGCTATGAACCCAACTTCAAGGTCATGGAAACCGCCCGGGCCGCTGCGGCCAAGAACGGGGTCACCCTTGAACACACCTCCAATCCCCAGGAAGCTGCGGATGGTGCCCATGCGGTGTACACCGATGTCTGGGCTTCCATGGGTCAAGAAGATGAAACGGAAGAACGGGCTGCCGTCTTCCACGAGTTCCAAGTCAACGAGACCCTGATGAACCTCACCAACAACGCGTACTTCATGCACTGCCTGCCCGCCCACCGAGGCCAAGAGGTCACCGCTGGTGTGCTCGAAGGCCCCAATTCCATCGTCTTCGATATCGCCGAGAACCGCTTGCACGCGCAGAAAGCTGTGTTGGCCTTGCTGCTCTGTACCCCTAAACCCGACCCCTCCTCGACCCAGGCCACTTCCACGGTCATCAACGCATGAAAGCCCCCGCTCACAACAACCGCATCGTACTGGCTTACTCCGGTGGCCTAGACACATCCATCATCATCCCCTGGCTGGCGGAACGGGGCTGGGAAGTCCACTGCCTAGCCGGAGATGTGGGTCAAGGGAGCGAAGAGCTGGTGGGGCTGGAAGAAAAAGCCGCCGCCACGGGGGCTGCATCCTGCAAGGTTGCCAACCTCCAGGAACCCTTTGTCACCGAAACGATTTTTCCCTGCCTGCGGGCTCTTGCGGTTTATGAGGGCAAGTACCTCC
This sequence comes from Planctomycetota bacterium, assembly GCA_028823345.1. GTDB lineage: Bacteria > Planctomycetota > UBA1135 > UBA1135. The sequence continues at coordinate 34,164 of JAPKBR010000032.1, read as the reverse complement.
TGGGAACATCCATGGCTCGCCCGGTTTTGGCCCGGGCCCAGGTGGACTACGCCAGGGAAGTCAACGCCAGCGCTGTGGCCCATGGCTGCACCGGCAAGGGCAACGACCAAGTGCGCTTCGAGTTGGTTTATCAGGCCTTTGCCCCGGATCTGGCCATCGTTGCTCCCTGGCGGGATTGGGACATCATCAGTCGCGAAGACGCGATCGACTACGCAGCCGAGAAGAAGATTCCGATCACCGCAACACGCAAAAAGATCTACTCCCGGGACCGTAACCTCTGGCACATCAGTCACGAAGGCGGCGCCATCGAAAACCCCGCCACTCCCCCGCCGGCGGATGCCTGGATGCTGACCACGGACCCGCAAGAGGCTCCCGATCAAGCCGAAGAAGTCACGGTCGGTTTTGAGAGTGGCATCCCCACGACCCTCAACGGCCAGGCGATCTCACCCGTGGCCCTGATCGAAACCTTGAACCAGATCGCTGGCGCCCACGGGGTTGGACGCTTGGACATCATCGAAAATCGCTTGGTGGGCATGAAGAGTCGCGGGCTCTATGAAACCCCCGCGGGCACTGTGCTCTATGAAGCCCTGGGACAGTTGCGAGCTCTCTGCATGGAACGGGAGACCTTGGCTCTGGCGGAAAAACTCGGGCCCCAGTACGCGCGCCTGGTCTACAACGGCCAGTGGTACCACCCTGCCCGGGAATCCCTGGATGGATTCTTCGCCGAAGCCATGAAGCACGTGACCGGCAGCGCCACCGTGCGCCTTTGGAAAGGCACGGCCACCAGTATCTCCGTGGAAGGACCGGGCTCCCTGTACCAGGAAGACCTGGCCAGCTTCACTATGGGTGGCACCTATGACCCCAAACACTCCGAGGGCTTCGTGCGCCTGTTTGGTCTACCCGGCACCGTGGAGCGCAGCGTGCGCGCCCGGCAAGCCACTCCCGAATCCGCAGCGACCCCAGCACCAAAGAGCCCGGTTCCCGTCTCATGACCAGCGCCAAGCTCTGGGGCGGCCGCCAAACCGGCGCCCTCAATCCGGCCTTCGAAGCCTTCAACCGCAGCCTGCCTTTTGATCAGCGGCTGGTGAGTATGGACATCGTGGGATCGGTGGCTTGGGCCAAGGCCTTGGGGCAAGCCGAAGTACTCAAGGCTGCGGAAGTGGCCGAGCTTTGTTCTGCTCTGGAACAACTGGCGGAAGAAGTTCGTGGAGATCCGGACCTTCTGAACGCATCGGATGCGGAAGACGTACACGCCTTCGTGGAAGAGGCCCTGATTGCAAAGCTTGGGGACCTGGGCAAGCGCTTGCACACCGGGCGTTCGCGCAATGACCAGGTGGCCACGGACATGCGCCTCTACCAGCGCGCGGCGGCCAAAGATATCTCGAGTCGGATCCAAGACTTGATTGCCGCCCTGGTGGAGTTGGCGGAACGAGAAATAGACACGGTCCTGCCGGGCTACACGCACCTGCAGCGTGCCCAACCCATCAGCGCGGGTCATCACGCCCTTTGCTATGCCGAGATGCTCGCCCGGGATGAGGGCCGCTTGAGCGATGCCCTCGCCCGCCAAGACACCTGCCCCCTGGGGAGCGGAGCCCTGGCGGGAACGGCCTTTGATTTGGACCGCGAAGCCTTGGCGAAGGACCTGGGCTTTGGCGCAGCCACCGCGAACAGCCTGGATGCAGTCGCAAGCCGGGATAGTCAGCTTGAGTTGGTCTTTGCCTGCAGCACCGCCATGCTGACTCTTTCGAGACTGGCCGAGGATTGGATCTTCTTCGCTTCCCAAGAGGCGGGTTTCTTAAAGCTCTCCGACGAAGTGACCACGGGCTCTTCCCTCATGCCCCAAAAGAAAAACCCCGATGCCTTGGAACTCTTGCGGGGTAAAGCTTCGCGCGTGATGGGCCATTGGACCACCCTCGCTAGCCTGCAAAAGGGCTTGCCCCTGGCCTACAACAAGGACCTGCAAGAGGACAAGGAGGCGCTCTTTGATGCTATGGACACAACCCTCGCCTGCTTGGAAGTGGCCGCAGTCTGCGTGCGTGGAGCCAAGTACGACCCCCAAGCCTGCGAAGCTGCCTGCGCCGGCGGGCACTTGGACGCCACGGATCTAGCGGACTTGCTGGTGGCAAAAGGGGTGCCCTTCCGGGACGCCCATGAACGCATCGGCATCTTGGTGCGCGCCGCCGACCAAGAAGGGGTTGGCCTAAGCCAATTGTCCCCGGCCCTGTCTCAGCAGCACCTGCCCGAGCTGGCATCCTTAGACCTCACCGAAGAACTTTCTCTCACCCGCATCCTGGAGCGCCGCTGCGTTTTAGGAGGCACGGCCCCTAGCCGCGTGCGCGCGGCCATCGACACATGGAAAACACGCCTCAAGTCCTGGAACAACTAAGCCTGCGCCCGGCCACGGTCCACGATGTGGAACCGATCCTGGAATTAGTCAACGAGCTGGCTGCTGCCGGGGAAATGCTGCCCCGTGCCCCGGCCACCACCATCGAACGCCTGCGGGACTTTGTGGTGGCTGAGGTGGACGGTCAGTTTGCTGGCTGTGGAGCTTTGGCTTTGGTCTGGACCGACATGGCAGAAGTGCGCTCCATCGCTGTGGCCAAAGAGCACCGGGGCAAGGGCCTCGGGCGCAAAATGGCACTGTTCCTGTTAGAGGAAGCCGAACGCTTAGGCGTCGCGCGGGTCATGGCATTCACTTATGTGACCGGCTTCTTTGACCGTCTAGGATTCCGCCAAGTGGACCATGCGGCCTTGCCTCACAAGGTCTTCCAGGACTGCCTCAATTGTCCCAAGTTCCACCGCTGCGATGAGGTCGCGGTGGTCAAGGACCTGAGCCACAGTGCCGGCGCTCCGCCCCTGGGCCCCTTGAGCCTGCCCACACCGGGCAGGCACTTGCCCAAGCCATACAGCAAGGCCTAACACACCGACGCTGCAGGCGGCACAGAGGATACCGACACCGCAGGCGGCACCTGCTCCATGGCTCGTTCGGCCAGGGCGGTGATGGTCAAGGACGGATTGACTCCGGGATTGGCCGAAATCGCAGACCCATCCACAACCATAATTTCAGGATGGCCAAACAACCGGTGCGAGCTATCAATCACCCCGTCTTGGGCAGTGGCCCCCATGGCGCAGCCCCCCAGAATGTGGGCCGTAGTCGGCTTGCCAAGAAGCGACTGGGTAAAGAGGGTCCCCACCTCTCCATCGAGTTTCTCCCCCATGCGCCGGCCTAGATCATCGGCCTCGGGCATGTCCGCTGTAGGACCCGGACCATCATTGGACATGGAGCGAAGTCCACCGAGACGGCCGAGCTTCAAAGTCAGAGTCTCCGCATGACTCTTCATATACAGCAGGATCACGGTGCTACGCGCCCAGTCAGCCACCGTATAAATCCGGAACCAACGCACAGGGCTGCGCAGCAATCGGCGCAACATGTCTGCTCCCCGGGTGAAAATGTTCTTCCCCAGCCCCATGGGCCCAAGCATCAACCGAAAGAACCCTGAACCCGACGGATAACGCACGGTTTCCAGATGGGTGCCCCCATCCAAGTGCAGAATCGAACCGATAGCAACGCCCTTCGAGTGATCCACACTCATGTCCAGCGTCTGCACGCCCGTCAGGCTTTCGCAATTTGTACGCACGCTGTGGCCCAATTGTTGCGAGAGTCGCGGCAAGCCACACTTATCTTTCCCCATGGAGAGCAAAAGGGGCAGGGTGCCCATGACTCCTCCCGCCAGGACCACTCGATCCGCCTGGATTTTCCGGCGCCGGGGCAAACCAAAGGGCCGCCTCGTACGGGCTTCCACAGTGATTTCACCCCCTGCCTGGGGTTGATGCACAGCGGTCACACGGGTGTCTGCATCCACCCGCACGCCGAGCTTTTCCGCCATATACAGATAGTTGAAGGTCAGGGAGTTTTTGGCCCCGTGGCGGCAGCCCACCATGCAAGCTCCACAACGGATGCAACCCGTGCGCTCCGGTCCTTCCCCATCAAAGTAGGGATCCGGGACGGTGACTCCCTCTTCCCCAAACCAAACCGACACGCGGGCCGGGTGATGCTGGTCTTCGAGGTTTAGATCTTTCGCCACAGCCCCAAGGGCCTCGTCCGCTGGGGTGGAAAAGGGCACGCTGGTGGCCCCCAACATTTTGAGCGCGGTGGCATAGTGCGGGGCGAGCTCCCGTTTCCAATCGGCAAGGCTGCTCCAGGAGGCCGAATCAAAGAACGAGTCCCCGGGAGTGGGCAGGGTGTTGGCGTAGACCAAGGAACCGCCACCCACGCCGACTCCCGAAAGAACCGTCATGTGGCGGAAAAAGGTCATGCGCAAGATTCCCCGGCAACCAAGCCATGGCAGCCAAAGCCAACGACGAAGATTCCAATTGCTCTTGGCAAAGTCTTGATCCCGAAAGCGGCGGCCCTGCTCCAGGACCAGCACGGAATACCCTTTTTGCGCCAATCGCAGGGCAGAAACCGAACCACCAAAACCCGAGCCCACCACGATCCAGTCGTAGTGCTCTCGCTCCTGTTCCATGTCAGAGCCCTTCATCCGCGCAACCCCGCGCTCAAGACCGATAGGAAAGACCCCAGGCCAGGCTGCTCTTCGTAGCGAGTCAGGGCCCGCGCGGCCTTCAGGGCATTCTTGTGGCTGGCAAACCAAAGGGGCTTGAAGGGCGGCATAAACGGCCCTTCCAAGACACTCTTTTCGACGCCCTCCAAAAGCAACGTGTTGTGCACAAAGCCCACGCCGCTTTGGATGTCGCGGGGCGTGTGCCCAGGATGGGCTCCCCAGGGAAGCACGCCCAATCCATAGCTTAGGCCACTCCAGTGATTGACCGCAATCGAGCCATAGCGCAGGTCCGTCAAGGCCGCTTCATAGGAGAGCGAATGCTCTTGTGCCCCGCGAGGGTCGATGATCAAGGTGCAAGAGAGGCTACCAAACAGACGACTGTTGCAAAAATCCACGGCCCGGGGCAAAAAGTCCTTGGGGCTGGCTCCCGGTAAGGCGGTTTCCGCAAGCACACCGCACCAGGCTTCCTGGGTGAAAGCGGCCGAGCCTGTGGCCTCTGGATCGAGTCCCGTGGCCAAAGCCCAGGGCAGGTTGTTTTGATCTCCTTGCCCAATGAGTTTGGCCTGGGGAAAGGCCGCGCAAAAGCTAGCGTGGCGCTCAACCGCACCGGGGTAATACGCCCGGCGGGTTGGAATCTGGGCTAAGGCCTCGGCCAAAGCACCCAAGAACTCCTCGCGCTGGGGCCAATCAGCGGAAGTCACCAGAACCTTGGCCGCCACGCAGTTGAAGGAAGCGTTGTTGGTCAACATGGTGGCCACATTTTCCGCTTGGAAGCGCAATTCTCTGGGGCTCCAAACTCCCGGAACCACGATCACCGGGGTCACACAACCGAGTTCTGCGCTGATCGGTTTTTGAAGGCGCGGGGTGTTCGCCGCCCGATTGGATTCCTGCTGATCCCCGGAACCCCAAACGATGGCGTCATAGGTGGCAGCCGACCCGGTGATGTGGACCTCGTCCACCGCTTCCTGGGACACGAGCTCCGCGCCCACCTGCGCACCCCCCACCACGATCTGCAAAAGGTCCAAGTCCATCGCCGCTTGAAAGGCGCGCTCTAGGTGAGGAACCAAAACCTCGTTTACCGGATGGGCCTTGAGCACACATGCGCGGTTGCGGGAGAACAGAAGATGGATGAAGTCCTGGGGACCTATGCTGGTCACGTTACCCGCTGAAAGCAAAGCCGCCACCCCGGGTTCCCGGTCCAAGAGAGTTTTGGCATCGGGGCCCGACTCCGCCACCTCAACCCCGGGCTCTAGCCAAACCCCGGCCCGAAATCCCAGGAACAACACCCGGTCATCCAAGCTGCGGGGCAACACCGAGATGGTCTTGCAGCCGTTTCGGTCCTGGGTCTGCAGGCGTGTTCCTTTACCGGCTAACTTGAGCAAGGTTCGGCGCAGCAAGCGCAGATTCCGTAGGACGCTCACGGGTCCGTTGAGCCATTCTTCCGCCGCCAAGTTGGAATCGGGATCGATGCCCTTGGACTCGCAAGAGGTACGGACCCAAGCTGCGGCCTCGGCCCCAATGCCACGGCGCAGATCGTCAATCAGCACGATGCGCTGGACCAGGGACATACTCCCCAGTCTGCGCGCGCCCACTTGGGCCCGGCTCACAGCCTCCTGCACCGGACTCCGCACTGGGTTCTGAAGCGCCTCAACCATGGGCCTAGGATAGCGCCCAAGCCCCTCCCACAACAGGAGCCGCCGCCCAGGAATCACTTCCAGGGCGGCGGCCAGGTTAACTCGTGAACCCACTCAGCCTCGAGGGCCTGGATTCGGTCATGAAAGCCTAGAACTCAGGCTGCTTCGCCGTCGCCCTTGAACTGGGCGGTTTCCGTGGAACCTTCCATGGCTGTGGTGGAGGACTTACCGCCGCTCACTGCCTGGGCCACTCGATCGAAGTAACCGGTTCCCACTTCCCGCTGGTGGCGCGTGGCAGTGTAGCCATCCTCTTCGCTGGCGAACTCAGCCTGCTGCAATCGAGAGTAGGCCTTCATGCCTTCATCCCGATAACCGTTGGCCAACTCGAACATCGAGTGGTTCAGGGCGTGGAATCCCGCGAGGGTCACGAATTGGAATTTGTAGCCCATGGCACCCAGCTCGTTTTGGAAACGGGCAATGGTGTCCGCGTCCAAGTGGGCTTCCCAATTGAACGAAGGAGAACAGTTGTAGGCCAGAAGCTTCCCAGGGAATTGGGCGTGAATCGCGTCCGCAAACTGCTTGGCCTGGGCCAAGTCCGGGTGACTGGTTTCACACCAAATCACATCGGCGTAGGGCGCGTAGGACAATCCTCGAGAGATCGCCTGCTCGATGCCGGGCTTCGTGCCAAAGAAGCCTTCAGGGGTCCGGTCGCCGGTCAGGAACTCCGTGTCCCGAGGATCCACATCGCTGGTGATCAGGGCTGCTGCATCCGCGTCCGTACGGGCCACAAGAACCGTGGGCACACCGCAAACATCCGCCGCCAAGCGAGCCGCGTTCAGGGTGCGAATGAAAGTCTGGGTGGGCACCAAAACCTTGCCACCTAGGTGGCCGCACTTTTTCTCCGACGCCAATTGGTCTTCGAAGTGCACGCCCGCGGCGCCCGCTTCGATCATGCCCTTCATGAGCTCAAAAGCATTCAAAGGACCGCCAAATCCGGCTTCGGCGTCGGCCACGATGGGCGCAAACCACTCCACCGAGTCGTCGCCTTCCGCGTGAGTCACTTGATCCGCACGCTGCAAGCACTGGTTGATGCGCTTGACCACCTGGGGCACGCTGTTTGCGGGATAGAGACTTTGATCGGGGTACATCTGGCCAGCCACGTTGGCGTCTGCGGCCACTTGCCAACCGGACAGGTAGATCGCCTTGAGGCCAGCTTTCACCTGCTGCATGGCCTGGTTGCCGGTCAAGGCACCTAGGGCGTTGATGTGCTTGTCTTCGTGCAACAAACCCCAGAGGCGCTCAGCGCCCAGTTCGGCCAGGGTATTGCGCACGGTGACGGAGCCACGCAGGGCCTCCACATCAGCGGGGCTGTAGTCACGCTTGATACCGTCGAAACGGGTAGCGGCAAGATTAGATTGGTCGGACCAGTTGGGTTGGTAGGGGTCAGTCATGGAATCAAGTGGGGTTCCTTTCGGATTTGTCACGGGTGGGCCTGCGAGAGGCCGCAGTTGGGTCCGAGCGAATTAGTTCGCCAGGTGCTCGTAAGCTTCAAGGGTTAAGAAGGCAGGCATTTCCTTTGCTAGGATTTGGCCCTCGAAGAGTTTGCCCGCTAGGCCAAAGCGCCCGCGGGTGTAAGCGATGTCGCCCAAGTCCGCACGCAGGTCTGCGAGGGTCTGGGTTAACTCGGTGCGCAAAAGGTCGGAGTCGACGGTGAGTCCGTCCACGGTCTGGGCCTCGTGACGGCGCCACTGCCAAAGCTGTGAGCGCGAGATCTCGGCTGTGGCCGCGTCTTCCATCAGGTGATCGATGGGCACGCAACCGTTTCCACAAAGCCAAGCGGCCATGTAGCGCAAACCCACGGACAGGTTTGAACGGACCCCGGCCATGCTGATCGTGCCCACGGGGACGCTGAGCAGGTCCTCACGCACGATGCCCGAGGGATCTCGGGGTAGATCGATTTGATTGGGGCTGGGCATGCCCGAGTCGAATTCCTGAAAGGCCAGGGGCATCAGGCCCGGGTGTGCCACCCAGGTACCGTCATGGCCGTTCTCCACCTCACGACGCTTGTCGGCGGTGACCTTGGCCATGGCCAAGGCGTTGGCCTTGTCATCTCCGCGGATCGGAATCTGGGCCGCCATGCCACCCATGGCATGGGCACCCCGGCGGTGGCAGGTTTCCACCAGCAACTGAGAGTAGCCCCTCAAGAAACGTCGGTCCATACCCACGCTGCCTCGATCAGGCATCACGCAATCCGCATGATTACGGGTGGTCTTGATGAAGCTGAAAATATAATCCCAACGGCCGCAGTTCAAACCCACGATGTGGTTGCGCAGTTCGAAGAGGATCTCGTCCATCTCAAAAGCCGCAGGCAAAGTCTCGATAAGCACCGTGACTTTGATCGTTCCCTTGGGGAGTTCGAGGGCCTCTTGGGCCTGCACAAAAACGTCTTCCCAAAGACGCGCTTCAAGGTGACTCTCGAGCTTGGGCAAGTAAAAGTATGGGCCACTGCCTTGACGCCTCAGCTCGTGGGCGTTGTGCCACAGATAGAGTGCAAAGTCAAAGATCGAGGCGGACACGGGCTGGCCGTCCACGTGGAGGTGATTCTCGACCAGGTGCCAACCGCGGGGTCGCACCATCAGGGTGGCGACCTCTTCGTTCAAGGCATAGGCCTTCCCTGTGTCGGGGTGCACAAAGTCGATCTCACGGCGCACCGCGTCCATCAAGTTCTGCTGACCCTCAATCAAGTTATCCCAGGTGGGCGAGCAAGAGTCCTCGAAGTCAGCCATGAACACCCGAGCACCGGAGTTCAAGGCATTGATCACCATCTTTCGATCAACGGGCCCTGTGATCTCCACCCTGCGGTCGGTGAGATCCTTGGGCGTGGAAGCAATCCGCCAGTCCCCGTCGCGCACGGACTGGGTCTCTGCCAAAAAGTCCGGCAACTCCCCCGCATCAAAGCGGGCTTGACGCTGCTCCCGTGCGGCCAAGAGCTCACGCCGACGGCTGCGGTGGGCGCGCTCCAAATCCGCCACAAATCCCAGGGCGGCCGGACTTAAAATCACACCATGGGAGTCTCCGTGAAGAGTCACCCCAGCAGGATTGGGGCCATTGCCAGAGGGCTGGCGGGCGTCGGAAGTCATGGCAGCGGGGAGAAAAGTGGGGATGAAGGGGAGGGAACCCCCGATCTATCGTCTTACCCGGGAAGCAGACTTCAGGCTATGGACCCAGGAATAGACATTTCCCTCTGACCCCCCCATCAGGACACGGATAAAGCCCCTTGGGCGGCAATAATCCGTACCCAAAAGGCCTCTTAGAACGCAAAGGAGTGTGGGCTTCACCCACTGAGCCTGATCCCCAGGGACGGACCTAGTGACCGCTGGTCAAACGGTTGGAGCCACTACCAGGGCCCCTACCAGAGGCACGCAGGTTGTGCAGCACTTCCACCGCACCTTCCGCCAGGGGACGATCGGCCGGATCCGCCTTGCGCAGGGCAAGGCCTGACCGGGCACCCAAGGTCGATTCCTCTAGGGGCGCCAAAACCATCGTTCCCTCGGACAATCCGGGGGTTCCCGGGACGAGGCCTTGCTCTCCAGCAAGGCCCTTGCCGGAGGATTGGAAGAACACGCCGAACACCAACAGAGCCGCAGCAGCAGCAAGGGTTCCCACCAAGGCAAATCGCGGGGCGCCCACCACTCGCCTCATTCCACTGAGAGCCGCCGCAGGTTCGAGCAACCCTTCCCGTTGCATTTGGGCGCGTACTCCATTCCATAGGGAAGGGACATGGCCCTCACGGACTTCTTGCGCCTCACGGTCGAGATGCCCACGCATGGTGATCCACGGTTCCATGGAAATGGCGCAGGCCGGGCAGCGGTCGATGTGCTGCTCGATAGCGGCACCCTCATCGGGGTCTAAGTCACCGCCCACATAAAGCGGGAAGGCAGAGCGGATCTCAGTGCAGGGGCTGTCGAGGGAGTTCATCATATAAATAGGTTTCTTTCGGCAGAGCTCCCTACGGGCGAGCAGAGGGATCGTTGGTGGCAGTTGAGTCAGATCCAGCAGCGCAGATGCGCTCCCGGCGTTGCCATTCTTCCAAGAACAACTTGCGCGCCCGGTGCAAACGCCAGCGCACGGTCACGTGGGTTGCGCCTACGATCTCGGCGATTTCAGGACAGCCCAAGCCTTCGATCTCGCGCAGGGCCATCACTGACTGAAAATGCGGTGCGAGGGTTTGCAGCACCGCGTGAACTTCGAGTTTGGTTTCTTCGGCCGACATCTGATCGGACGGATCCTCAACCCGCTCATCCGGCAAGTCGATGGAGGGCTCGTCCTCGCCGCTGCCCACCAGGGACGAGGTGGGCCGTCGCTTACGCAGGTGGTCGATGGCCAAGTTGGTCACGATACGATAGAGCCAAGTAGAGAATGCGTATTGAAAATCAAAGCGCTCCAGGTGACGGAAAACCCGTAAGAAGGCCTCTTGGCACAGGTCCCTGGCATCTTCCTCCGAGGGCACCATCTTGCGTGCCACCCGTTGGGCGCGGGCTTCGTGGCGCTGCACCAGCTCACAAAAAGCTTGCTCCTCCCCCGCCTGGGCCTGGCGAACCAGGTCATGGTCCCGGGCCCGGTCATCCGCTCGCTGAGCGGCGGACTCAAGGGCCTCAGGCGACTGGCGTCCTGACTGGGGCTGGGGCTGGGTTTCGGGCTTCTGCATAGGACTGACCGACTGTTCCGACGGGGTACGAGTGTAACCCCGAGACAACGGGTATTCATCGGCAGCAGACTTTCTGGCCGTCCAGCCTTTCCCCGGACCTTTTCTCCATTGCCTCACCCTGGATGCCCCGGAGGCAGCCCCCAGGCTGGGACGCAGGTTGCTTCGGATCGGTCGGGCCATAGGACACCCTACGAAGGCCCCGCAAGGCCGTTAGATCCGAATTGCAAGATCCTCAATGATCGGCATCAACCTGGGGCACCCCGGCCTCCAGGCTTCTCAGAAGCTCTCGCTGGGGGTCAAAATCGGAAAGCGGTTCTCCAGGGACCCGATCCGACGGAATTTCTCGCGCCGGGCGGCGAGCAACTCGTCTGCTGGAATCTGGGCCAATTCGTCCAGGTGGTCCGTGATCGCCCGGGCCATGTTCTTCATGGTTTGCTCCCGGTCCCGGTGGGCGCCACCGGCGGGCTCGGGAACGATGCCGTCCACGATGCCCAGCTTGATCAAGGTGGGCGCGGTCAATTGCAGAGCTTCAGCGGCCTCGGGGGTGCGGGCGCCATCCTTCCACAGAATCGCGGCACAGCCCTCGGGACTGATCACCGAATAGTAGGAGTATTGCATCATCAGCACCCGATCGCCAATGCCGATGCCCAGGGCTCCACCGGACCCTCCCTCGCCGATCACAATGGTCAGGATCGGAGTTTTGATGCGGAACATTTCCAAGATGTTCTCGGCGATTGCAGTGGCCTGGCCGCGCTCCTCGGCACCAATACCGGGATAGGCCCCGGGGGTGTTGATGAAGGTCACGATGGGCAGGCCCATTTTCTCAGCCAGGCGCATCTTACGCAGGGCCTTGCGATAGCCCTCCGGGTGGGCGCAACCGAAATTGGTCTCAAGCCGCTCCTTGGTGGTGCGACCCTTGCGATGACCCACAAGCAAGAACCTGCGGCCCTGGAGAGTCGCAAGCCCAGTCACAATGGCAGCGTCATCCCCATACATCTTGTCTCCGTGCAGCTCGACGAAGTCATCAAACAAATGGGCGATATAGTCGCTGGCCACGGGGCGCTCGGGCTGACGCGCCACATTGACCTGATTCCAGGCTGAAAGGTCCGCGTAGGTCACCTGAATCGCCAGGGCGATTTTTTTGCGCACGGCAACGAGCTCTTCCGAAATGTCGAGCTCTGTGGTCTGGGCCAACTCCTCCAGCTCGCTCAGTTGGGATTCGAACTCTTGGATCGGCCGCTCAAAGGCCATTCCGGGACTGGTGTCGGGTTTCTTGGGGCTGCTCAAGGGATATCTCCTGTGCCTATCCTCACCCAAGGGAGCGCCCGGAGCAAGAGGGCCTGCTGGAAGAAGGCCAGATTCCTGCCGGGCTGTCCCAGCTTCAGAGGTGATTGGAGCCCGAAAAATCGCTACACTCCCCCCAAAATCAAGCCCCTCCCAGAGCCCTTCCCCCCCTGCCCAGCGCTCCCCCCATGGCCCCTGTCACCATTTCTCCGGCCCCGCCCCAGGCGTGGCGCGTGGAAGTCTTCCGACGCCCAACAGTCGATGATCCCGAGGGCACCCACGCCCTTGCCGCCGCCCAAGCCCTGGGCCTCTCCAGCATCAGCGATCTGCGGCTGGGTCGAGGCTACTTGCTTCCTCCGGAATTCGACGAGACCCAGGTCCTGAGAACCGTCCGCGAATTGCTCGCGGATCCGGTACTCGATGTGGCGCGAATCACAGCCCCAGGTGAAATGCCCGCCCGGGAAGGTGCCGCCTTTGTCTTGGTGGCACGCAAACCCGGAGTCACCGATCCAGTGAGCCAGACTCTAGAGCGAGCCCTGCACACCGCGGGCATCGCCCCCGTCACCGAAGAGGACCTTTTGGTCACGACCTTCCAGGCCTGGGAAATGCAAACCCGCCCGGTTGAAGAACACCTGAGCCAACTCTCCAAGCGCGTGCTGGCAAACGTGGTCATTGATGCGGTCTCAATCGATGACGAGACCCTGTACTACGGACGGCCCGCCAAGGCCGAAGGCCACGGGGTTGCGGACGTCCCCCTCTTGAACCTCGATGAAGCGGCCCTGGTGCAGCTTTCCAACGAAGGCCTGCTTTCCCTGGACGCGGCAGAAATGCTGTCGATTCAAGAGCACTTTGCAGACCAAGGTCGCGAGCCCACATCCTGCGAACTCGAAACCCTGGCCCAGACCTGGAGCGAACACTGCCAGCACAAAACCTTCCGCGGCCTGATCGAGATGGACGGGGAGGTGATCGACAACCTACTCAAGTCCACCATCGCCAAGGCCACTTACGAATTGGACAAGCCATGGTGCATCAGCGTCTTCCATGACAACGCGGGCATCGTCGAGTTTGATCATGTGGACGGGGAAACCTGGGACCTTTCCATGAAGGTCGAAACACACAATCACCCCAGCGCGATTGACCCCTACGGGGGCGCTGGCACGGGAATTGGCGGTGTTGTGCGCGACATCCTGGGGGTTGGCATGGGCGCCAAGCCAATCGCCAACCTGGACGCCTTCTTTGTGGGCCCGCCGGACCTTGCCCCCGACCAAGTCCCCCGGGGCTCCATGCATCCCTCCCGTATTTTGCGGGGGGTCGTGGCCGGTGTGCGCGACTACGGCAACCGCATGGGCATCCCCACGGTGGCCGGTGGTGTTTGGTTCCATGAGGGCTACACAGCAAACCCGTTGGTCTACGCGGGCACGGTGGGCTTGATGCCGCGCTGGGCCGCCACCAAAGAAGTGAGGCCCGGGGATGTGATCGTGACCGTCGGCGGCCGCACGGGCCGGGATGGAATCCACGGGGCGACGTTCTCCAGTGTGGAGTTGCATGAAGACTCCGAGACCCAAAGCGCCGGAGCGGTGCAAATTGGTGACCCAATCACCGAGAAAAAAGTGCTCGACGGCTTGCTCGCTGCTCGTGATGCGCGACTCTTCCGCGGCCTGACAGACTGCGGCGCGGGAGGCCTATCCAGCGCCGTGGGCGAGATGGGTGCCGAGTGCGGAGCAGAAGTCGACCTAGATCTGGTGCCCCTCAAGTACCCGGGCCTTTCCCCAGAGGAAATCTGGATCAGTGAAGCCCAGGAGCGCATGGTTTTGTCGGTTCCGCCGGAAGATCTAGAGGCCTGCATCAAGATCTTTGATGCAGAAGGAGCAGTGGCCACGGCCATCGGTCACTTCACCGACACGGGCAGGCTGGTACTGCGCTACGGAGGCGTGGTGCATGCGGACATCAACATGAATTTCCTGCACGAGGGAAACCCGCGCCAAACCCGCAAGGCCACCTGGTCAGCGCCGGATGTACCCACCCCGGCAGTGCCGGCTCTGGAAGATCCGGGAGCAACCCTATTGGAGTTGCTCAAGCGACCCACCCTGGCCAACAAAGAGTGGATCATTCGCCAGTTCGACCACGAGGTCCAAGGCCAGCGGGTAATCGGCCCCACCAGCGGAGTGCGCAATGACGGCCCCAGTGATGGGGTCGTGCTGCACCCGGTTCCCGGCTCAAAGAAAGGTGCCGCCATCGGCCTGGGGGCCAATGCCCGATATGGGCGACTCGATCCCCGAGCCATGGCCGAGACTTGTATCGACGAAGCCCTGCGCAACGTGGTGGCCGCCGGAGGCGATCCGACCCACACATCACTCCTTGATAATTTCTCCTGGGGTAATTGCAACAAGCCCGACCGCCTGGGCTCCTTGGTCCATGCGGCCAAGGGTTGTTACGCCTCAGCCATGGCCCTGGGCACGCCCTTCATCAGCGGCAAGGACTCCCTCAATAACGAGTACCGGGTGGGCGACGAGACCATCGCGATTCCGCCGACCCTCTTGATCTCGGCCCTTTCGATCGTGCCGGATGTGACCAAGGCCGTGACCATGGACCTCAAGAAAGCCGGCAACGTTTTGATGCTGGTTGGTGAGACCAAGAACCAATTGGGCGGATCTGAGTTGCACGCCCTCTTGGGTCTGGACGGGGGCGAAGTTCCCCGGCCGGACTTACGCACATCCCCGGACCTGTTCGCGTGCTTGCACGCGGCCATGCAGGCCAGCTTGGTGCGCACCTGCCACGACCTTTCCGAGGGTGGCCTAGGGGTCGCCTTGGCCGAAAGCGCCATGGCCGGGGATCTGGGAGCAAACATCCAGCTGTCCTATACAAAGGATTTGAACAGGACTTCTGCCCTCTTCAGCGAAAGCACCACGCGCTTTTTGGTGGAGGTCGCCCCCCACCAGGTGGCCACGTTCCAAGAAGCCCTCGGGTCCCACCCGGTGACCCGGCTGGGCGAAGTGCAGGCCGCATCACGGCTTCAAATCAGCGACATGAACGGAGATTCCCTGGTGGATCTTTCGATCGACTCGATTCGCGACGCGTTCAATGGCTCCTTCCAGGGCTAGTTCCCCTTCCTATTCCGACCCAGTCCACCACAAACCAGTCATGCAAACCACCCAAGCACTCGTGTTGCGCACCAGCGGCACCAACTGCGAACTGGAAACCGCCCGAGCCCTCGAACGAGGCGGTGCAAAAGTCGATGTGCTCTCCCATCGTCGCCTGCAGGACGACCTGCCACGCCTCACGAAGTACCGAGTCCTCGTCTTTGCTGGTGGATTCAGCCACGGGGACGACCTGGCTGCTGGCCGGGTCTGGGGCAGCGATCTGCGCGCCATACGCCGGGAGCTCGACGCCTTTGTCGCGGACGGAGGACTGATCCTCGGTGTCTGCAACGGCTTCCAGGTGCTGATGGAGTCGGGCCTTTTCCAGCCGGACCGGGCCCCCGAAGAGCGCACCTTGGCCCTCTATTCCAACGCCTCCAACCACTACGAGTGCCGCTGGGTCCAGCTGGCCGTGGAACGCAGCAAATGCTCCTGGTGGACGGAAGGATGGAAGTTTCCCGTGCCCGTGGCCCATGCGGAAGGCCGCTTCACTTGCAAGGATGAGGCGACCCTCGAGGGCTTACGCGCTGCCGGCCAGATCGTCCTGACCTACCAAGGCGCCAACGAGACTCTCACCTACCCTGAGAACCCCAACGGCTCCATGGGCGACGTAGCGGGAATATGCGATCCCAGTGGCCGGGTGGTGGGTCTGATGCCCCACCCCGAACGGAACCTCGACCTCTTCAACCGCCCGGACTGGACCCGATTAGAAGGCCGCCAGGAAGGCGAGGGCGTCCGTTTTTACGCGGACCTCGTGGCTGCGGCCCAGGGTTGAGCCCCAGCCGGGCAGGGCACCGTTTCAGCCCTTTCCTCAATTCCCTTAGCGTCCCTCTGGAATCAGCCCTCTGGGATCGCTACTTTCGGGACCTAGAGGTACCTTTTATGAAACGCACAATCACCCTAATGACCCTCGCGGCCCCTCTTTTGGGCGCCACTCTTTTGAACAGTTGCGCCCTGGTGGCGGTTTCCGGAGCCGCTGTGTTGATCAGCGATGAGTTCATGGACAACGCCATCAGCACCGTGGTGCCCCTGGAGCCGGAGCTGGCTTGGACCGGAGTGCTGAGCAGCCTCTCGGGTCAAACCACTGCCCTGATCCACCGGGACGACGACCACCGCACTGCCACCACCACGGTGGACGGCGGCGAAGTCACCGTCCATGTGGAGCAATTCGACCTGGGCCAGACCCGCATTTTGGTGGAAGCCAAAAAGTATCTGGTTCACAACCCCGAACTCTCCGCGCTCACCTTGCAGCGCATCGAGCAGGACCTGATGGACCGCTGAGCGGTCAGAGCCCCACATGAAATCAGCACTCAATACAAAGAGTCTCCTGCTTCCGGCAATGGCCCTGGCGTTCGTCGCATCCTGCGCTGCTCCCATTGCCTTTATCGGTATAGCTGGCGCAGCAGGCGTTTACGCCACCCACGAGTACCGCGACAACTCCACCGCCATGTGGCTCGACTACCCGGCCCAGGACGTTTACAACGAAGCACTCATACTGCTCGAGGACATGGCTCCCATACCAGTAAACTACGACCCCGAAACACGCACGGCCGAGGCGTCCTTCTCCCAAGACGAGTACGCATTCTCGGTGGAGTCCCGCGGCCCGAACCGCTGCCGGATTTCGGTGGGCGTGCAACACTTCGGCATCTGGGATCGTCCCATGGCCGACTCCTTTTTGGCGCGGCTGGTCAAGCGAATCAAGTAGCCCAAAAAAGCTTAAGGATCGACCCATCAAAACCCCATTGGCCATGGACGCCAGTGGGGTTTTTCAATTGGGTTTTCAGTCCCGCGTGACTGCCTGACGCCGACACTTGCGACAAAGGCCCGAGAGTCGCAACACATGACCACGCACTTCGAAGCCGTGCTTGGCGGCGTTCTCAAGTTGCAGGGCCTCGATGCGTTCGTCGTGGAACTCTTTGATCTGGCCACACTCTTCGCAAACCATGTGGTCATGGTGATGATGCCCCATCACGTGCTCGTAGACCTTTTCACCCATACCCGTATTGAAGGATTCGATGAAGCCGCCCCGTTCCAAGAGATCCAGGGTGCGATAGACCGTTGCGCGGGAAACCACCTGGCCGGACTCACCGGTCTCGCGCAGCCAGCCAAACAGGGTCTCGGCGGAAAAGTGATCGTGGGTGGCAAAGACGCACTCAAAAACCTGAGTGCGCTGATTGGTGAGCCGCTGTCCCTCCTTGGACAGATGCTCTTCAAAACGCCTCTTGATCGTGGCGTGCTTCATGGCATACGCCTCTCTGGACGTGCCCCGGAATAGCCAGGCCTTCTAGACATCACCCAGGACCTCTCCCCGGATTTCGTTGGGATCCTCGTCGAGGGCGAACCCTTCGGCGGCCTTGCCCGCATGTCGCGTGCCGATATCCCTGCGGCAGAACTTGCCCTCCCATTGGATGAGGTCATAGGCTGCGTAGGCAGCCTCCCGGGCCTGCTCGATGTCATCGCCCATGGCAGTCACGCACAGGACACGGCCCCCGTCGGTGACCAATTCGTTGCCCGCTACCCGAGTTCCCCCGTGGAAGATCTCGACCCCTTCTAGGGCGGCAGCCTCTTCGAGGCCACTGATCGGAGACCCCTTGGTGTAAGCGCCGGGATAGCCAGCGGCCGCAGCCACCACACCCACCACAAAACGCGGATCCCACTCGGGGAGATCGATCTTCTCCAGGGTTCCTGTGGCCGTGGCCAAGAGGATCGGCAAGAGGTCGCTCTTCAAGCGGCGCACGAGAGCCTGGCACTCGGGATCACCAAAGCGCACGTTGTATTCGATCACGCTCGGGCCAGCATCCGTCAGCATCAGGCCAACGAACAACACGCCCCGGTATTTAATTTCTTCCCGGGAAAGGGCGTGCACCGTGGGCACCAACACACGCTGTTCAATTTGGCGGTGCAGACGTTGGGTTACGTTGAGCACGGGAGAATAAACCCCCATGCCTCCGGTGTTCGGACCCGTGTCCCCTTCGCCCACCTGCTTGTGATCTTGGATTGGCTCAAGAATCAGCAATGTCTCGCCGTCGGTAACCGCAAAAGAGCTGGCCTCTTCGCCCGTCAAGAAATCCTCCACAAGAATGCGGTCCCCCGCATCTCCGTGGCGGCGCTCTTCCATGATCGCATCCACCGCGGCCTGGGCCTCCTCCACTGTGTCGCACACATAGACGCCCTTGCCCGCGGCCAAGCCATCAGCCTTGATCACCATGGGCCATTCAGTGAGGGATCGGAGATACCCCTTGGCCCGGCCCGAGTGGTCGAACCGCTTGCAGCCCGCGGTGGGAATACGGTAACGCTCGAGTAAATCCTTGGCGTCTGTTTTGGAGCGCTCAAGATTGGCTCCCTTGCTTCCCGGACCAAAGACCGGGATGCTCACCCGGCGCAGTTGGTCCGCGAGGCCATCGCAAAGAGGTCCTTCAGGGCCCACCACCACAAGGCCAACCTTTTCTGATTGGGCCAGGGCGACGAGGCCGGGGAGATCCGTGGCAGCCACGGACACATTGCGTGCAACTTCAGCGGTGCCCGGGTTACCGGGGGCGCAGAGAACCTCATCGCAGAGGGGAGATTGGGAAATTTTCCAGGCGAGGGCGTGTTCGCGCCCGCCAGAACCAACGACGAGGACCTTCATTTGTATAGGGGAGAGGAGCATGGGGCCCCGCTCGGGGCCGCAAAGGATAACGCTCCGACGGGTGGTGTGCCACAGCCTGTTGGCAGATGCGGAGCGAGTCCGCGGGATAGCGCACAGGAGCCTTCACCCAGCCGCAGGTGCAGGGGGCCCCTTGACCTGCTACGCTCAGGCCATCGCGGGGAGTACCTCAGCCTGGCAGAGGGGTGTCTTTGGGTGGCACACGCCGTGGGTTCGAATCCCATCTCCCCGACCAACCCAGCTTACCCGGGTCCTTGTGTCCCGCCGCCTCTTGGGTATGCTCACGGCAGGTTGCGCCCGTAGCTCAGCTGGATAGAGCACCGGACTTCTAATCCGACGGTCCCAGGTTCGAGTCCTGGCGGGCGCACCACCCACTCCTTCAAGGGTGCAAACCATACGGGAGCCTAGAGGGATTACGAGGAAGCCGACACTTGCTTACGGGGCCCCCGGAGCAAAACCCACATCTCCCGTCTAGCCCGGGGGGCCGCCCACGCTGAACCGTGCAGGCCGCATCACCGTGGCCAATGAACAATCCCTCAGCGAGACTTGTCGAGTCAAGTAGATCGAGAAGGGAAACCTACTGGGGAAGATTGCGAAGGATCTTCAGTGCTCGGCGGCGCGACCAGCCCCATGGAACGGGAACAAGAGATCCTTGATTGAATGCTGCGCGAACTACCTAAGCGCAGCATGGGTGCTAGGTTGGATTAGGGTGCAGTCCGTGGGACATTGGGCAAGATCCCCGCAGGGGTCGGTCTGCTATGCTGGGGTACCTAAACCCCTGCCCTCGATCCCCATGCTCCGCCTATTCTCCGCCCTCGCCGCTTTTCTATTTCTTCCCGCGTGCACCAAGAGCGCCGCGGTGACCCCCGAGTTGGAAACCCGCTGGAGTAACAAGGGCCTTTACGACTTGACGGTCAACGACATCTCCGGGGCACCGCTGGAATTGTCTTCGTTCAAGGGCCAAGTCACCCTGGTCGTGAACACCGCCAGCGAGTGCGGCTACACTTCCCAGTACGAAGGCCTGCAGGCATTGCACCAGGAACTTGGCGGACGCGGTTTCAGCGTGGTGGCCTTTCCTTGCAACGATTTTGGGGGCCAAGAGCCCGGCAGTTCCGCCGAGATCGCGACCTTTTGCACAAACACCTATGCCGTAACCTTCCCCGTGATGGGCAAGGTGCAGGTCAAGCAAGGCGAGGGCCAAAGCGAGGCTTATTCCCTATTGGGCACGCACACCGGAGACCTACCCGGCTGGAACTTTGGCAAGTACCTCGTGGGTAAAGATGGCCAACCCATTGCGTTCTTTGGGACGCGCACAGCTCCCGACGACGGGGATTTGCGGGGGGCGATTGATGCCGCCCTCGCACAGTGAGTATTTCAGTCCACTAGGGTTTCGACCCGCAGCACACAGGCTTGGCTCCCGTTCTGATCGAGGCGCCCATCAAAGTGGCCCCAGGTCCACAGAGAATCTTCGCTCTGGGGCGAAAGCAACTGGGCTGCCACCCTGCTCAAGGGTTGGGCACTGGACACCAGCAAGGTACCCATAGGTAACTCCGTGGGTCCCCCTTCCCATTCCCCCACCAGGGTCAATTCATAATGGGCCTGGAACAGACGCTTGGCCCGCTGAGCCTCGGCAATCTGGAACCGGCGACTTGTGCAGGTGACGGGTGCATCCAGAATGCGGAACTGAATCCCGTGCCGTTTCAGCACTTCCTGATCCCCGGGCTCAGGCTTTTCAATTGCCCATGCCCGAGGGTGAACGGAATAGCGCCCGGGCTCAAAGCTCAGCCGCAGGCCAACCAGGGTGGGAACGTGCTCGTCACGGTCCACACGCCGCACGCCCAGACCCTCGATCGGCACCTCGTCCACTGCGCCCAGCAAGATCGTGCCCGGAGTGTCCGCGACCAAGGCCGTGTCGAGCCCCAGCGAAATAGGCTTGCCTTTGGATGCTTCCTCATCAAGTGATGCTTCGAGTTGCATGAGGGCTTTCCCATGAATCTTCGCGCGCCGCACAATGCCTAGAACGAATTCCCGAGTAACCTCCACGCGCTTTGGGTACTCCAAATAGGAATAGGCTTCCGATAGCACCGAGAGGCGGTTGCGCAAGCCCAGCATATTGGTTCCAAAGCGAGGCCGGTGATCATAGGTTGACCAGGTCAGGGGGGATTTCCGGCTCAGGTTGCCGTAGTCAAAGGTGAAGACCCCGTGATTCTCTTGCAGGTCCTGGCGGGTTTCATCCAGGATCAGATTCCGGGCAAACCGGTCGAGTCGCGGATCGGTGTTGGGGGAAAGACTGGTGGCATAGGTCAGGTGGTAGCCATGGTAGGACCCATTGGTGGTGTGCAAGTCGAGCACCAGATGCGGGTCGTACTCGTTGAACAGCTTGAGCAAAGCGCGAGTTTCAGAGGCTTCCGCTTTGACAAAATCCCGGTTCAGATCGAGCCCCGCCGCATTGGGCCGTTGCCCGACTCCCTCTTCGGGGCCGTTTTGAGAAACCCGGTTGCTGCGCTTGATAGCCTCGTTTCCGTCCACATTATAAATGGGCAAACACCAAAACTGCAGGCCGTCCAAGAGTTCATCATGGTCCCCTCCCACGATCTCTCGCAACAGGATCAGCAAGGACTCCTTGCCCTCGACCTCCCCCGCATGAATGTTGCCCACAACTAAAATACGCAGGCCCTCCCGGCTACGAGCCTGCGCTGCGTCAAGGGTCGCGCCCTTGCCCGCGGCCACCAGAAGAATCGGGCGGTTTTCTCCGCTGGTCCCCGCAACCCCCACCTGCAAGCGCGCGCCCGCGTCCCGGGCTTCGAGAGCCCCCAAGAACTCCTGAGCTTGTGCAAGGGTGGTGGTGCGTTTCCATTCGCTTGCTTCAGCGGGGGTCGGAAGGTCTTGCATGAAAAAAAAGCCACCCAGGGACAGGCAGGACAGGCAGGAGATGATGAAGGGCATGGCCTTGAGTCATACCCCACCGGGTTCCAAAAAGCCAGCCCGCGGGGTCCCTGAAGCCCTGCCCAAAAGGGAAGCCGCCGGAACTCTGGCAAAGAGGTGTCTCCGGCTGTATGACTGCAGGCCATGCAACGCCCCCCTATCAACCGCCCCACCCTCCTCATTCTCACCCTAGCTGCTCTTTGCCTCGCCGCAAGCCGGACCCCCGAAGACGTGATCCTCAAGGCTGGGCCCCTCAGTTTCCAATGGATGCCCGACTGGTTGCAGGTCCCGGAAGGCACCACTCTTGGCAACACCCACGGCTGCGTGGCCGAGGCCCCCAACGGGGAAATCCTGTTCAACACCGATGCGGAGCACGCAGTGGTGCGTGTGGCAACCGACGGCAAGTGGGTCTCCCAATTTGGCAAAGACCTCAAGGGCGGCTTACATGGTATGGCGATCACCGAGGTCGATGGCGAGGCGCGCATCACGGTGAGTCACCTAGGTCGCCACGAGGTCTTGCAGTACGACTCCAAGGGAAAGCTCCAATGGAAACTCGGCTGGCCCCAAGAATCCGGCAAGTATGAATCCGCCAACCAGTTCCGGCCCACCGCCGTTGCCCTTGCACCGGATGGCTCGCTCTTCGTGGCAGACGGCTACGGCTTGTCTTGGGTGCACAAGTACGACGCCGAGCGAAATTACCTGTTCTCATTTGGCGGCCTGGGTTCCGAGCGCGGCCAGATGCGTACCCCCCATGGACTGGTGATGGACACCCGGGGAGAAGAACCCGTCTTGATTGTCTGCGACCGGGAAAACCAACGTCTGCAAACCTTTGACATGAAAGGCCAGTGCACCGGAGTGTACAAGGGTGACCTGCGTCGCCCCTGCAGCGCATCGATCTGGGGCAAGTACCTAGCGGTGGCGGACCTAGCCGGTCGAGTCACCATCCTGGACGAGAAATTCAAACTGGTGGGACACCTGGGAGACAACCCGGATCCCAAGAGACGGGCGGTGAATGGTGTGCCCCTGGAGCAATGGAAAAACGGTGAGTTCCTCTCGCCCCACGGAATCAGCTGGGGCTCAGACGGCTCGCTCTATGTGCAAGACTGGAACCGACTAGGCCGGGTCACCAAACTCAAAGCCCTGGACAAGCGCTAACGCTGGCGTCGCAGCCAGGACAAGAAGCGCTGTTCGAGGCAGCCGCGCTCCAAGTCCGGACTAGAGAGCTCCGAGCCCTTGTAAATCGTGGCCCAGACTGCCTCTTGGGCTTCCGGGGTCGGCGCGCTCACGAGTCCCCCTAACAATTCCCCAAAGGCCTCGCTGCTCTTGCGCCCCTTGCCCGCTGCCTCCGTCCGCAGCCAGTACAAAAAGCCCGAGCGATAGGCCCGGACGAACTCAAGCCAGTCCCCCCGGAACCGGTCGGGAATCTCGCGGCCCACCGAGGTGCTTCCCAGGAAGGGACCACTGAAAACCTGACTGTGCACATCGTCATCGGCGTAGAGCCGGAAGTGTTGGTCCCCACCACCTTTCCGTTTCATGTCGTCGGCCCCATCGGTCTGGGCGATGCGCAGGGTGACCACGAAGTGATCCTTGCCGGCGAACTCGCGCCAGCGGGTGTAGGCGGGCATGGCGGGCAAGATTCCCCCTTCGGAAAGGCCACCCGGAACAAACATCTCCCAGGCGTCGGTGGTGCGCCCACGCATGTCTCCGTCCAAGCGCGTGTCGCACTCTCCTTCGGCTTCCACGACAACTTCAAGAGCAATGCCCGCAATCATGGCCACGGGCAGATGCCCGCCGGACCAATGCTCAAGCAAACTGCTCAAGACCAATTGGCTGATCTGTTGGCGGGTGAGGTTGGGCCGGTCCTCCCTGTCCATGGACGTACCGTCCACGTGCACCAGAGAATAGACCCGGGCCTCTTGGATGAAAAAGTGCGACCAGCGAGTGGCCTCATCGAGCCAGACATAGGGCTGGGCCGTGGGGTCCACATGGCCAGAGAGGGCCAGCATGTCGATGAATTCTTCCCGGTCTGGGGCCAAAATAACCACCAGGGGATCGGACTCCAATTCCAGTCCCAGGGGTAAGCCTTGGCCCAATGCGGCGCCGAGGCTTTTGGCCTCCTCAATGAGGGCATCCTTAAAGCCGAGCAACTGCATGCCGTCTCCGGCTTGACCTTCCCCCATGGCTCTCCGCAGGGGTGTGCCCTTGGGCTTCCCATACGCCTTTTTCAGGGCAGCGATTTGTTTGTGCAGGGGCTTGGCGAGGTTGCGATCGAGGGGACACCATTCGAGCAACGCGTTTTGGGATTCGAGCACCCCGTCCGCAATGTTCAAAAACATCTCGCGGGTACCGTCCTTCTTCAAGGAACGGGCAGAGACATAGAGATCAACGCCTCCCGCGGGCAGACGCACCCAACCTGTGGCCAAGAGGGTTTCGAGATCCAAGTCTTGGTCCGGGTCCAGCCCTATGCGCTCCACGGCTCTCTTCGCCCGGGCAGAAAAGTCCTCCGAGTTCACTGGAGCAGGCCCAAGGCTGTCCCCACGGGAAACCTCTAGGGCTAGGCCGCTGGACGAAAATTGGGCGAGGGCAAGGCCCAAGAAAAGAGCGCTGGGGAGATTGAGGGCGGGCATGGGCGAACCATACGCCCTAGACCCCCGCTTGTTCCCATGCGATTGCACGAATGTTGTGTCCAAGCCCATTGTATTTAGTGGGCCTTGCTGGGCGACCCCTTTCGAGTTCCCAAGGGACCGGAACTCGCTCTCGCGCCGACGGGATTCATCGAGTAACTCTACATTTACCCAGTGGTTCTAACGGCCGGTCACCAGCCAACGGGAATCCCCCAGGCGCTGGGATCAAAGGCCGGAATGAGGGCTTTCCATCCCAACTTGGGGTTTCAGTACCCCTGAAGACACACGCGCCTGCTCTTCAGCGCGCTGTTCGACCCCTCGGAGTTCGTGAATACCCCACGACCCGAGCACGAGAGCGCAGGCCACAAGTGCCAATTCCAAGAGCACCAACTGTCCCGAATCCAGGCCCACGAGAACGCCCATGTGAAGCGCTCCGTCATCAGTGAAAACTGCCAGCAATGCACCTGGTAAAATCAACAGGGTCAGCACTGCAAAGAAAGTTGCAATACCCAGGTTGACCCAGGCGCGCACACGGGTGGCCTTGAGGGACTCGGGGACAGGCGCGGGCAAACTGCGCTGGATCTCGGCCAGCTGCCCGATTGCCTCACCGCGTTCTTGCACAACCCGGCGCATGGCCCGGCCGTGTTCCTCTGAAAGGCCCCAGGTCTTTTCCTCCGCTCGGCGCAAGGCGGCCTGCCCTTCCGAGGCGAGTTGTTCGAGGCGCATCTCAAGGGCCTCAATCTGGGCGCCGGTGGAGCCCCTTTCTTCCAGCACCAAATCCAAGCGGGTGCGCAGGGCCTCTGCTTTTTGACTGTGCTCTTGCACATCCTCAGTGGCCCGTTTTTCCTGGGCTAAGGACGCGGCCAAAACCCTGCGGTACTCGTCTCGCTCTTGACGGGCCTGCAGCGTTTCTTCGAGGGCTCGCTGGGCGAGAAGAGTCTCGCCGTCTACCCGTGCCTCAAGGTCGCGAATCCGTTTTTCGCGCACGGCTATGGAGCGCCGCACCTCAAGTGAAGCGTCATCTCCTGCAGCAAATCTTTTACGGTCAGCCATGTTCCCCTCGGTTGCCAGAGCGCAGGTATTCCCAGGGAGACCACGCTTAAGCAGCACAGGAGAGAGTTTGCCCAGTTGTTCCATCCCTTCCAAGGCATAAGATGGACTACATTAGAAGCATGAGCCCCCGCCCCCCCTCCAGAGACGCAGAACGCCTTTTCCGCGGACAGTTTCTGCTCCTAGGCCTTTTGGTCCTCGCAATCGGAGGGAACGTCTGGCTCATCATGGCTCCGTCCGGAAGCGGCGGCGGTCCCGTGGGTCCCCTTCACGATGTGGGCGCAGAGCCGCGCCCGGTGCAGGCGAGTATGGGGGCCACCTCAGACGAAGAGCGCACGATTACGGCCTTCAACCTTGCCCGGCGATCGGTGGTAGGAATTTCCACAGGAGGGCTAGCAGCCGTACGCCGCAACGGCCAGCGAGTGCCGATTCAGATCCCCAAGGGCACGGGCTCGGGTTTTGTCTGGGATGCGGGTGGATGGATCGTGACCAATTGGCACGTGGTCAAAGAGGGCTCCTTGGTACGCGTGACCTTGGCAGGGGGAGAATTGCGCGAGGGTGTCCTGGTAGGTGCCTCTGCCCAGGATGATTTGGCGGTGATCAAAATCGATCCCACTGGGCTCGACCTTGTGCCCCTCGCAGTGGGCACATCCCACGACCTGCGCATCGGTCAGTCGGTCTTGGCCATCGGCAATCCTTTCGGTCTGGATGGTTCCCTTTCCAAGGGTGTCATCAGCGGCTTGAATCGGTTGATTGAAACCGACCAGAAGTTGCGCATGGAAGGGGTCATTCAGACCGATGCGGCGATCAATCCCGGGAACTCCGGGGGCGCCCTGCTAGACATCAGTGGAAGGCTGATTGGCATCAACACTGCGATCCACTCCCAAACCAACGGGAGCAGCGGGGTTGGCTTCGCGGTGCCCGTGGACCTAATCAACAGGGTCGTGCCCCAGATCATTGCGGGGGAAATGCCGGTGGATGCCGGACGTGCCGTGTTGGGCATTTTGATGTTGGATGATAGCTTCCTCGAAGGCTTGGGCTTGGAAGGGGTGATTGTCGACGCGGTCCTAAAGGGAGGCGGGGCCGAGCAGGCGGGGTTCAAGAAACTCAATGGCTTCACGGGGCTCAAGCTAGGAACCGGCGAGAACTCCACGTTTGACCGCATCATTGCCATCGACGGGGAGGCGATCCGAAATGCCGACGACTTGCTCGATGTCCTTGGGCAGCGCAAGCCTGGGGATCAGGTCCAAGTGACCTTCGTTCGCGAGGGGGAAACCCAAACCGTAGGGGTCACCCTCGGCTCCGCCCGCTGAGTCCATCAAATCAGATGCTAGGGTCCCTGGCCTAACTCGGGGCTGGACCTCAGGCCCTCTAGGCGCTAAAAGGGGGGCTCTAATCCCCTCCAGAACGGCTCCTGCCAGGACTCTCCCCCACAGACCTGGCCCCTGACGCAGCCCCTGGCGCCTACTCCAACGGCCATGATCGAACTCGTCAAACTTTCCAAACGCTTTGGCTCCCTCCATGCGGTGGATGGACTCTCACTGTCCATCCAGCGCGGTGAGGTGCTCGGCTTCCTCGGCCCCAACGGGGCCGGCAAGTCCACCACCATGAAAATGATCACCGGGTTCTTGCCTCCCACCGAGGGCAAGATCACGGTGCTGGACTATGACGTGGTCCAGCAGACCCGTGAAGCCCAAGCCTGTATGGGGTATCTGCCCGAGGGTGCGCCCCTCTATCCAGACATGACCCCTCGCGGTCTGCTCGGATTTTGCGCGGCTGCACGGGGTCTTACCGGCCAGGACCGCAAGACCGCCATCGGTCGCGCCATCGAGCGCACAGAACTTGGCGGGGTGATGAACCAACGGATCGAAACCCTTTCCAAAGGATTCAAGCGACGGGTCGGCTTGGCCCAAGCGATCCTGCATGACCCGCCGGTACTGGTGCTCGACGAGCCCACCGACGGACTCGACCCCAACCAAAAAGCCCAGGTGCGCGCTCTGATCCACGAGATGAGTGCAGACAAGGTGGTCGTGCTCTCGACGCACATCCTGGAAGAGGTCGAGGCGGTTTGCACACGGGCCACGATTATGGCCGAAGGCCGCCTACGATTTGATGGCACGCCCGTGGAATTGCGCAAGCGCTCGCGGTTCTTCAACTCCATCGAGTTGCACCTGACCGGCTCTTCCGAGGGTGCAGGACGCGCGATTGAAGCCATCAACGGAGTGGATTCGGTGCAAGCCATCCAAACTGCCGACGGCAACAACGCCATGCGCATCTTTCCCCGGGACAAGCAAGCCTTGCTGGCTCCCGTCACCGCCCTGATCAGCCAGCGAGGCTGGCAGGTAGAGCACCTTTTCGTAGACCCAGGACGCCTCGATGATGTCTTCCGGGTCATGACCCGCGACGGCAGCACTGAAGAGCGCGAGAGTTCTTCCGCCCCTGAGGGCCCCTCCTCCTTGGGCAAACGTGAAACCCCCGAACAACTGACGAGCAAATCATGAATGGCACCCTGGTGGTTTTCCGCCGCGAATTCGCGGCCTACTTTTCGACGCCCCTGGCCTATGTTTTCCTGGCCTTCTTCCTGGTGCTAACCGGCATTTACCAGTGGGCTTTCATGGGGTTCTACAACGCCGATCAGGCCAGCTTGCAATCCCTGTTCAGCGGTTTGCCCTGGCTTTTCCTGGCCCTCATCCCTGCCCTTGGCATGCGGTTGTGGTCCGAAGAACGGCACAGCGGCACCATTGAGCTGCTGCTGACCCTGCCGATCTCCGTGGCCCAAGCGGTGCTGGGCAAGTTCCTCGCCGCATGGGCTTTCGTGGGCGTGGCACTGGGACTCTTGGTCAGCGAGTGGGTCACGGTGGCTTACTTGGGTGAACCCGATCACGGGGTCATCGCCGCGAGCTTCATGGGTGCCTTCTTGATGGCGGGTGCCTTCTTGGCCTTTGCCGCACTGGTCAGCTCCCTGACGAAGAATCAAGTTCTAGCCTTTGTGGTCACCCTGGTTCTGTTGCTGGTCAACCTGACCGTGGGCTTCCCTGGGGTTGCGGATTGGCTCGGCGCCGTCCTGCCCTCAACCTTGCACCAGGCAATCAAGGACTCCTCGTTCCTGGTGCGCTTCGATGCGATCAGCCGCGGAGTTCTGGACTTGCGCGATGTGCTTTTCTTCCTCTCGGCTATGGCGCTTTGCCTGTTCGCCAATGCCACCGTAGTCGACTTGCGCAAGGGAGCCTGACACCATGAACAAGAATCAACTTTCAATCATCTCGCTGGGGCTTGCCCTGGCACTCTTCCTAGCCCTCAACATGTTCACCGGTGTCGGACTGCGGTCCATGCGGGCGGACTTAACCGAGGGCGACCTGTTCACCCTGTCCGAGGGTACGCGCAATGTGTTGGCTGACTTGGACGAGCCCGTGGATGTGACCTTCTATTGGTCCAAATCGCAAACGGCAGAAAACCCCATGCTCAATTCCCACGCCCGTCGCGTGCATGAATTGCTTGAGGAATACAGTGCCCATGCGGAGGGCAACTTGCGCCTGGAAGTGATCGAGCCCCTAGCCTTTTCTGAGGAAGAGGACGAAGCCCTCGCCGCAGGCCTACGCGGACCCCAAGTGGACGAGGCGGGCAACCGGCTGTTCCTTGGACTGGTGGTGCGCAACTCGGTGGATGCGGTGGAGACCATGCCGTTCCTCGACCCGCGCCGGGAAGCGTTCCTGGAGTACGACCTGACCCGCGGCCTGACCCGCCTGGCGGAATCGGGCTTGCCCGTGGTGGGCGTACTCTCGTCCCTGCCCCTGGCTGGCGGCGCCCAACCTCCCCCGGGGATGCCGCCCCAGCAGCAGCAACCAGAACCCGCCTGGGCTATTTGGGACTTTTTGGGCCAGAGCCTCGACCTGCGGGACCTGGGCAGCAGCCTGGTCAAAGTGCCCGATGACATCGACGTGTTGCTGGTGATTCACCCCAAGGACCTTTCGCCCACCACCGAATACGCCCTGGACCAATACGCACTTGCTGGCGGACGCATGATGGTCTTCGTCGATCCCTTCTGCATGTTCGACCCCGCGGGCCAGGGAGCCCAGCCGGGAATGGGCGGCGATCGATCCTCTTCCCTCGACAATCTCTTTGCCGCCTGGGGCATCGCCATGACCCCGGGCCAAATCGTCGGGGATGTGGAATCCGCGGACCGAACCCAGGGCAACGATGGACGGCCGGTGGCTTGCCCGGTGGTCATGCGCTTGGAACCCGAGCGTCTCGATCAAGATGACTTGGTGACTAAAGGCCTGAGTGCCCTCGTGACCTTGGCCGCGGGCGAATTGATCGTTCTCGATGATTGCCCCCTAGAGGTAACTCCCCTGATCAGCACCACAGCAGCTGGAGGCGGTCTGGTAGACGCCGCCATGCTGCAATTCAATTTTGACCCGGGAATGATTGCGGACACCTTCTCACCTGACGGGACGACCCGCACCACGGCCTATCGGTTGTTGGGTAACTTCAAGAGCGCCTTTGCGGAAGGCCCGCCCCCTGGACCTGAAGGGGAACCCGCGGACGCCAGCGGCCACCTGGTCGAATCCACTGACACCTTCAATGCAATCGTGGTATCGGATGTCGACATCTTGCACGAGTACCTCTGGGCTCGGCGACGGAACATGCTCGGCATGTCCTTCATTGAACCGGTCAATGCCAACGGCAATTTCGTGACCAACGGGATCGACAACTTGTCGGGCTCAAATGACCTGATCAGCCTGCGCAGTCGCCAGGTGCAGGCGCGACCCTTTACGCGCAAGCAAGATCTGCGACGCGAGGCGGACAAGCGTTTCCGTGATCGCTACGACCTGTTCAACAGCCAACTGCAGGCCACCGAGCAAAAAATTGCCGATCTACAGGGCCCCAATTCCGAAGGGTCGATGAGCTTCAGCGCAGAGCAAGAGGCGCAACTCAGCGGACTCTTGGCGGAACGGGACCAACTGCGGAAGGACCTGCGCAAGGTGCGTTTTGACCTGAACAGGGACATCGAGAGTTTGGGCACGCGCCTGCAATTCCTCAATGTGATCGCGCTGCCGGGAATCGTGTTGCTCATCGGAGCACTCATCCTGGGCCTTCGCAGCCGTTCATCCCAGGCCAGAAAATTATCACCGCTGACCCCCACCTCCTGATGTCAAAGACCTCACTGCTTCTTGCCACCGCAACTGTCATCCTTGGCGGCTCTGCATATATGTTGGAGTCCAGTCGGACTTCAAAGACAAGCGCTGGTACCAACGAAGCCCTCTTTCCTGATCTGAAAGCCCAGATGACGTCGGTGGCCCAAGTGGTCATTCAAACCGGCAACGGAACCTGGACCCTGGACCAAGACCTGAAATCCAAGGAGTGGAGTCTCGCCGAGCGCGATGGCTACGCCGCATCCAGCGCAAAGATCGGCACCCTCCTGGGATCTTTGGCGCGCTCCAAGCGCCTGCAGCAAAAGACCTCGAACCCGGACCGTTACGGAGATTTAGGTTTGCAGGATGTGGGCGCGGATGGATCGAATTCGAGCCAAGTAAGTTTGCACACATCTGATGGCACGACCTTGGCCAGTACGATCGTCGGGCGCAGCCGAACCCAAGGCACGGAGGCCCACTATGTGCGCCTCGCCGGTGAAGCCACCACATGGACGGCCTCGGGTAATCTTCGATTGAACGACAGTCTGAGCGACTGGGTCAAGACCTCCATGCTGGAATTGCCCGCCACGCGCCTCTCCATGGTTGAGATCCTGCACCCGGATGGGGACACGGTGTACTTGCAGCGTGCCCAAGAGGAAGACGCCAACCTGACGATCATGAACCTGCCCCAGGGCAGCGAGGCCAGTAGTGAATGGGTCACATCGCGCTTCACCTCAGCTTTGACGGGCTTGAGTTTTGAAGACGTACAAAAGCGGATGGATCTGGATCCAATCCAGGTGGTCAAGAGCAGCTTCCGCACCTCGGACGGTTTGGTGATTCACGTTGCCTGCCAGCTGGAGACCACAGAGCCAGAGGTCACGGGGACCGCCCCCACCGAGCGCCTGCTGGTCAACCTGAGCGCAACCTTTGAAGAGGTCCCCGCCACTCCCAAGGAAGGGCCCCTCGCACCCGGCATCGAGCCCCTGGTTGATCTTGAGGAGACGCCCGAGGAAGAGACCGACGATTCGGCCAAGATCCAAGAGGAAGCGGCGCAGCTGAACCAAGGTTTCACTGGCTGGACCTTTGTACTCCCGGCGCACCGTAGGAACGTGTTCCTCTGCCGTTTGGACGAGTTAGTCCAACCGATCGTCGTGGAACAGATAGCGGAACCTGTGGAAGAGGGCCCTGTGCTTCAGGATGTCGCCCCCACCGTGGATCCGGTAACGCAGGAGAGTGTAAGCGACGTAGTGGAGCTTCCCACCGCACAGGGCACAGGAGACGAGGGAGCCGGTTCAGGGGAAGACCCTGCATCCGAAGAGGCTGGCTCCGGGGAGACTCCCCCGGAGATTCCCGCCAGCGATCCCCCCAAAACCGAGTCCCCCACAGAAAATCCGGGTAACGGACAACTCTGATTCAAGGTTTGAGTCCCGGCAGGGCGATCTCCTCTTTGCAAACCCCAGCGGCCGAAAACACCGGGAAGAGTTTGTACCGTTCCGGCCAGAGCCTCTAAATAGGGTTCTGGCCGGAATATTTTTAGGGCTCGATTCTGCGCGCGTAATGGTTCAGGGGCGAGTATGGTCTGCGCCCCATGAGCGCACAGCCCCGTAAAAACAACGACCGCCCTCTGGGGCCGGTCGACCTCAGGCAGGTGACGCGTCTGTGGTTTCCGCTCGCTGCGAGTTGGGCGTTGATGGCCATCGAAATGCCCCTCTTAGCGGCGGTAATCGGGCGCTTGCCCGATGAGCGCCTGCACCTTGCAGCCTACGGCGGCATCGCCTTCCCCATCGCACTGGTGGTCGAAGCGCCCATCATCATGTTGCTCGCGGCGTCCACCGCCCTTTGTCACGACTGGCAAAGCACGCGCTATGTGCGAAGCTTCATGCGCTATGCCGCTGTGGCTTTAACGCTCCTGCATGCATTGGTCGCATTCACTCCGATCTATGACTGGGTAGCCCAGGATCTCTTGGCAGCCAATCCCCTGGTGGCCGAGTCCGGACGCCTGGGCCTGCAGATCCTCCTGCCCTGGACCGCCGCCATCGCCTACCGGCGGTTCATGCAAGGCCTGTTGATCCGCGCGAGCCTCAGTCGAGCTGTGGGCATCGGAACGGTGGTGCGCCTTGCGGCCAATGCCTCGGTGCTGATCGGATTGGCCACCTTGACCGAGCTGCCGGGAATTGCTGTTGGATCCTGGGCAATCTCCGCCGGGGTTACGGTGGAGGCATTTTACATCGGCTGGGTGGTACGCCCCACACTCGCGCGACTGCGCGCCACCGCACCGGGTTCCAAGCCGCCCCTCACTGCCTCGCGCTTCGCTCAATTTTATGTGCCCCTGGCCTTGACCCCCTTGGTCACGCTTCTGTTGCAGCCCCTCGGCTCTGCAGCCATGAACCGCTTGCCCAACCCCATCGATTGCCTCGCCGTCTGGCCAGCGGTGCACGGGCTGGTGTTTCTCACGCGCTCCATGGGCTTTGCCTACAACGAGGTTGTGGTAGCCCTTGCGGAGCAACCTGGTTCGCGTCAGGTCCTGCGCCAGTTCCGCAACCGCCTAGCCCTGGGCACCACCTTGGTGCTGCTCCTGTTTGCTAGCACGCCCCTTGCCCGTCATTGGTTCGAAGGGGTCAATGATCTCAACCCGTTCCTCGCCGCCTTAGCCGGAGCAGCAACTGCATTGGCAGTCCCCATGCCGGGACTGCAAGCCATGCAGAGTTACTTCACCGGGCTGTTGGTTTCCGCCCGGAAAACCCGCGGCATCACCGAGGCAGTACTCCTGTTCTTCCTCGTGGCCGCGAGCTCCTTGGCCATCTGCGTGAAGCTGGGCACCTTGCGAGATCCAGGCCTGTTGTTTGCGGTGGCCAGCTTCACCCTGGCAAGCGTCGTCCAAACCTCGTGGTTGGCCTGGCGTGTTCGCAGGGCGGGGTTGGCTGGGGATGCGGTCGCAGCGCCTGCTTCCTAGGGCACTCTTTGCGTGATTTCTTGGATGGGTCGAGGCATTCGAATTCCACGCTGCCCAATGCTCTGGTTTCTTGGCTCATGCGCTCTGCGTTATTTGCCGCTCACCCATCCCCATGGGCACGCATCGCTTCCATGACCGCTGGTGCCGCTTCGTTGGGCACGGTGAAGTGCAGGTTGTATTGCACGATCTCCCAAGTTTCGCCCGAGCGACGCAGCACTC
This sequence comes from Planctomycetota bacterium, assembly GCA_028823345.1. Lineage (GTDB taxonomy): Bacteria > Planctomycetota > UBA1135 > UBA1135. The sequence goes on along the minus strand of JAPKBR010000032.1, from coordinate 290 downwards.
CACTGCCTCGTACCTGCCCATAGTTTGCATTGGACAGGTCCTCGTCAAACCAAGCGTGTTGTCCTTCCACTGTGATGACCCGACGCCCGGGGATGTAGATCCAGGCGCTTTCCTTGTCGTCGAAATAGGAGGCGAAGGCGGCTTGGAAGTCAACCGTGAGCCAGCGCTCGTGCGGGTCTGTTCCCAGGAACACCCCATCTTCGGCCATACGTCCAAAGTACCCCTCACTATCCGCCTCAGCCGCGGCTTTGTGGAAGGCATCGAGGAAGTTGGCCACCGCCTCCTGGTCC
>JAPKBR010000073.1 GCA_028823345.1 Planctomycetota bacterium | reverse complement strand
AGACCCCTCACCTGATTGCCACACGGCAGTCGATCTCGATGATCAGCAGCTCCGCTTGCATGTGCTCATGGGCCAGCTTCGATCAGTCCCGGACAATCCGGCACTGGGGTGTTGCGTAAGGATGGCCAAGACCTAAGAGGCGAAAACCCAAGGCCTCCCAGCCCGACGCCCAAACTTATCAGGGTTCGACGAGGAAGATGGGTGGTCACATCTGCCTAGAGGTATTCCGGGCCCGTCGGTTTCAGGGGAAATAAAGGCTCGGCCCTCCAAGCAAGCTGAGAGAGCCAAATCCTAACGCAGTTCTATGGACGCAACTTGCAGCTCAAAATCGCCCGTCTGCTTGTCCGAAATCATAAGCCCAAGGCTGGTAACTTCTTCAAAAGAGAGGGGCGCTACGTCCCTTAGAACGCGACCGCGGAGCACCGGAGTAAAGTCCTCCGCGCTAAAAGTCACCTCGCTCCATTTGTTGTTCTCAGTCTTGAAGGAAGCTTGATAGGTCACCCAAGAATTCGTTGCGGAACTTCGCATGCGCAACTTATAGGTCTTGCCGTCGCCGCGGATTTTAAGAGTCACCCTATCAGCGTCAACTAAGTCTCCCTCCACCGATCCGGAGCGGACCGAGGCAAAACCTCCGTTGTTCTCCAGGGAGAGCGAACCAGTGAATCGTGCATAGCCGTCGTCCGAGTTCTTCATTCGGCTGCTAGAGCGACCGCCCATAACCGTGTCGTTGACGGGTGTCCAGTTAGCTGCTTCTTCTTTCTGGCTGAAATCAATAAGAGAGACCACGGTTTTGCGAACCGGAATCTGCACTTCGAAGTAGCGCTTACTCCCGCGTACGGCAGGGCTGTTGTAGCCCATGACGCGCACTTTCCCGGAAACCTCTAGCTCAGGGCGCTGTTCAATCCACTCCAACAGAAGGTCTCTGGCTTCGACAGTGCGAGCCTCGGACTCCGTTCCCCTGCAGCCTAGGCTGACGACCCAGTTAGCCTCTTGGTCAGATACCACGACGAACCCCTTGGCTCCGGGTGCACCCAGCTCCGGGTCTCCGTAGAGAAACGCCATTTTGCTCTCCCGCATGCCCTTGCCCCTCTCTTCGTAGGTCATCTCCACGGGCGCCGTCATGGGGATGTCGTTGTTGGTGATGTGCATGAAGAGCTTCCAGAACGCGCCATTGGATCCGGTCATACCCATTTTTGTTACCGCGGAACGGTACTCCGGATAGAGCTTGAGTTCGATCTCTTGGACTGGCGTTGGCGCCGGAAATCCAACGGGAAGATCTGCTTCAAGAACCGGCTCGAAGGTCAGGATCCGAAGGAGCCCAGAGAGTTCCCTTTCAAGCCACTTGGCGGCTTCGTACTTGTCGTTAATAGCGCGCCAGCGAGCATTGTAAACCAGCTCATCTGCCTGCTTAGATAGGAGGCTATCCCCCAGTTGACCGCTGACCCACTCGGCCGCCTCCAAAAGCGGAACCAAGCCCGATGAATCTGCGTCCTTCGTGACCTGCGAGAGGCCCAGGGCGCGGCTAAGGCCCTCGGCCACCTGCACACGCAGGGGCTGCTCATAGGACGAGCCCTGAGGGAGCGAAGAGATAGGGGAAAGCGACATAGCTAGGACAAGCAGGGTGGGCAGCATGAGAAGGCTCCTTTGAGTGAAAGGGGGTGGGAAGGCCAGGATTGGCTTCGCCAACTACCTATTCGCCGCCTAGGAGCATTTGGATGCAAGAATGGCTTCCCAGGCGCACTCTTTGTCCTGGAGCCTCTCAACTGGGAGTTCGAGCCGGCAAAACGCCTTGAGGCGCAACTCATCGCCCGGGACCCCGAGTCCCCGAGTCCCCGAGAACCAAATCCTAGCCCTGCTTCTTCAGGGCCCCTTCGTGCTCGAGCATGCGCTGCTTGAGGTCCAGCGCCCCTTCCACGCCCCCGGAAAAACCTCCCAGCCCATTCCCCGCCAACACCCGGTGGCAAGGCACGAACAGGGGCAAGGGATTCTTTCGCATGGCGCTCCCCACGGCCCGCGCGGCCCCTGGCCGTTGCACTCTTGCGGCGAGCTCGCCATAGGTCAGGGTCTTGCCCGCCCGCACCCGAGCTAAAGCACGCCAGACTTCCAATTGGAAGTCCGTTCCCTTGGGCGCAAGTCTCAACTTGAAGGGAGCGAACTCCCCCGATACCCAAGCCTTCAATTGCTGCACCGCATCCCCATGGGAACGGGGCGCATCCTTTACCTCAGCGTCCTTGTACCAACGGACGAGGTGTGCATCACGGCCGCTGGAGGCACCGAGCCCCGGCAGAGAAACCCAAGCCAAACCCTCTTCCCCTCCGATCAATTCAAACAACCCGAAGGGCGTCTTGACGAGCCGCCGCAAGAGGGTCTCGCTCATGGCTCAGTCGGTTTGTCCGGGATCAGACGATTCCTTGTCATCGTCCACCCAACGCACGGCACCGTCTCGGGGCTGATAGCCCTTCCCATCCTTTTTCCGGGCGCGCTGCCCGCGGTATGTGTTCCACAAGAGCCCCGCGTACAACCCCGGAATCAAAAGTAACACAACGCCCAGCATGAAATAGATGCTGTATGTGAATCCTGCGCCGAGGGACCCGCCCTCGCTGGCTAATGCCGCTTTACAAGAGTCTCAGGTGAAGCCCGCCGGCGCGAGGGCCAGCATCATGGTCAAGGGCAACAGGATGCGGAACAGATGTTTCATGGTGTTGGATTCCAATGATACAAAACAAAATAGACCAGCACGCCGGTCACGCTCACATAGAGCCAAATCGGAAAGGTAATGCGCGCCCACCAGCGATGACGGTCCCAATCCTCGCGATGGGCCAGCAGCAGGGTGCGCAGGACCATAGGCAGGTTGATCGCCGCCAAGAGCACATGGGTCCCCAGCATGACCAAATACGCCACCTTGATGGCCCCAGTGCCATTGAACGGCGTGGGACCACCTTGCAGGGGCAGGACCGCCGTGTGGTAGTAGATGTAGCTAGCGAGGAATGCTGCACTGACCAGGAATGCAGAACGCATCAGGGTGGCATGGCGCTCCTTATGGCCGTTCTTGATGGCGATTAACCCCAGCACCAAGAGGATTCCCGCAAGTCCATTCAAGATGGCATTCACCGCGGGAAGCACCGAGGGGGAACCCTGCGGCCCAGACGAGCTGGAAAGGGCTAAGGCCCTTTCCGCCATGAGAGCCATGTTGGCCGTAAGTTCTTCCCGGGAAAAATCATCCCCCGCGCACTCATACCAGCCAGCAATGCGGCCTTCCCCATCGATCACCGGCAACCGTGTGGCGTGGGTGATGGCCAGGCCCGGCTCCAAGTTCGGATCGTCGCTCCGGGCAAGGGCTACTTTGAGTCCCTCGCGCACAAAGTCCCCCATCACTTCATTGTCGCCGGTAAGAAAAAGCCACTGGTCATCGGTGACCGTGAAGCGCGCCGCCCATTCATTCAACACCAAAGGCGTATCGAAGGCCGGGTCCACCGAGAAGGAAACCATGCGCACGTCGGATCCTTCCAACAAGGGATAGACCTGCGCGCGCAGGTCGCCGGTCATAGAGGGGCAAGGCCCCATGCAGCGGGCATAGAACGGAATAGCAATCCAGGGAGCGCCCAGAAGATCATCCAGGGACACGGCCTTGCCAGAGCGCTCGGTGAATGAAAAGGAGGGCACGCTGGTGAAGCGCATCTCGGAATCAGCCGGCGGCGACGCTATCCCTTGGGAGACGCCAGGACACGAGGCCATCGCCCCCACGGCAAACGCCGCTTCCACAGGGGAAACGGCGCAGCACGCGAGGGTCAAGGCCCTCAGGAGTGAGCCCAAGAAGCTAGTGCCCACCAGTTCCATGGATCTCGGCGCCCGGGTGGGTTGCCGCATAGTCGTCATACAGGTACTGGAATTCCTTGTTCACCATGTTGCGTGAACCTTCAATGATCGTCGACACCTTTCCGGTGAAGGGATCCAGTTGGTTTGCGATCTCGTAGTTCAACTTATCGTTAGAAGCGGTGTCGGGCCAAATCATGATCATCATGTAGACCACCAAGGGGATGGTGAACCACACGTTGCCCTTGACGATCGCTCCCTCGTACTTCATGTGCATGAAATACTGGAAGATGTAGTATCCCTTGATGAAAGCAAAGGTCAGCAGACCACCCCAGAGGAGGAGTTTTTGCTCGTAGAAATACCGGTTGCCGATTTCGCCGTAGATGACCTCTGCGGCGGTGAGCACCAGCAAAAGGATCCAGAGCTTCTTGACACTGAATTGCGGGGGATGTTCAGACATTTTTCGATCCTCGGATTACATGAGGTAGATAAGAGTGAAGAGCAGCACCCAGACCAAGTCAACAAAGTGCCAGTAGAGGCCAGCAAGCTCTAGGCCGACCCAATTCTTAGATGAGTATTCGCCGCGCAGAATCTTGACATAAGCCACTGCCAGCCAAAGGACACCGATGATTACGTGCAAACCATGCAGCGCGGTCATCAGGTAGAAAGTCGACCAGAACAGATCCTGATTAGGAGTCATTCCGTGGTCAATCAGGTGCACGTACTCATAAGCCTGAATACCCACAAAGCCTGCGCCCAAGAGAATTGATAAGCCCCACCACTTGCGTAGGGCGGCCATATCGTCCTTTTGAACCGCGAAGAGGCCCGCCACCACGGTGGCCGACGAACAGATCAACACAAAGGTGTTGAAGGCGGTGATGCCCACGGCCAATCGGTGCGCAGGGTTCGGCCATTCCGGCGATCCCGCGCGCAGCACGATGTAGGTGCCGATCATGCCGGTGAAGAACATGATCTCGGTGCCCAAGAACACCCAGATCGCGAACTTGCCGCGATCCACGGGGGGGCCCGAGTCGTAGTCATAGACGGGGTGGTGGTGCTTAGGAGCATCCACCGCGGGGTCGTAGCTTGTCATTGTGGTCGTCATCGAACGGATCCAGTCAGGAAGGGGTCGATTAGGATGAGCACTGCCCAAAGGGGCAAGTACACAAGTGAAACCAGGACCAAAGCGCGAGCGCGCCGGTGATCCTCGTGAAGAGCAAAGCGAATGGAGGCGGCCAGGTAAACGAGGGACAGTATCGTCACTCCGATCCCGTAGGCCCAACCGGCCAATCCAGAGGTAATGGGCATCAGTGCAACCGGCACCAGGGCAATGGCGTAGTACGCCCCATGGCGTCCGGCCAAGCCGTCAGAGTTCTCGATGGAAGGCAACATGCGGTGCCCCGCACGACGGTAGTCCTCGCGGTAAATCCATGCGATTGCAAAGAAGTGCGGGAACTGCCAAGCGAAGATCACCGCAAACATGCACCAAGCCCAAGGGCCAATGTCACCGGCCAGGGCCGCATAACCCAGCACCGGCGGAGCCGCCCCTGCAATCGCGCCCACCACCGTGTTGGTGGTGCTGACCCGCTTCATCGGCGTGTAGATCGCCACGTAGCCGACCAGGGTCGCCAAGGAAAGCAGGGCCGAGAGCAAGTTGAACCGCAGGGCCAAACCAGCAACGCCAAGGACTCCCAGGACCACGGCATACACGAGAGCCGCACTCACGCTGACCTCGCCGGTCACCAGGGGGCGCAGCTTCGTGCGCTCCATAAGGGCATCCGTGTCGCGCTCTAGCACCTGGTTTAGGATGCTCGCGCTGCCCGTGACCAGGGTGATCAACAGGGCGGCTTCAATAGCGAGGCCCCAGGTGAATCCCGGCACAACAGCGGCTCCCAAGACCGCCATGATCGTGACCATCACCGCAATGCGCGGACGCAGCAGAACCAACCAAGGGTTCTGAGTCGCTTGCTCTTGGGCCAGGCCTTGGGTCGTGGAGTTCATGCGATTCCTCCCACCTGGAGCGCGTGATTGGTTTCCCGAGGGTCACTCGGGGCGCTGGAGTTCCCGGAAGCGTCCGCAGTGCTTAGCTGCACCCGCACGCCCAGGGAAATCACCGCAGCGCGGCCCACCGCTGCTAGTAGCAAGGCACCGACCATCACATGGGCGGAGGCCAAGATTGCTTCAGTGACGGTCACATGCCCGTTAAATCCACCGGCCAACATCAGGATCACGATCAAGGTCGCAACCCCCAGAACAATTTGTGCTCCCACCAAGTGCAGGAGGCCCCGGCGCATGCTGCGCACAACGGACGACTGGGTCTCACGCTCGAAAGCGCCCAAGCGCACAAAGAGAAGCAATACCACTCCCAAGACGATGAGCGCGAAGACTGCGTGCAGGCCAGCGGCCATCGTCTGGCCCGTGTGCCGCGTCCATGCACCAAGCACCGCTTGCCCCAGAACAACGGCCAGGGCCAGGATGGTCAAGAAGAACGGACCCCTTTGCAGGGGAGCTAAGCCCGCCCGGGTGGTGGCCCGAGCCGTGCCCACAAGAGTCGCGGTGACAGCCGCGATCAAGAACACCAACTGGGCAAGGGAGCCATGCAAGAACGCAAGCTCCACGTTGTTCTCTAGCACTCGCGTGCCACCCACGAGTCCTTGGCCGATGATCGCCAGGTGGGTCAAGAGGGCCAACGCCCGGGTGCCCCGCTGGCTACCAAAGAATAGGCCTGCGACCAACACCAAGACCGCACCCGCAAAGGGACCGGCGGGCGCCACCCAATCCACGGCCGCACCTCCATTGATGTTGCCACTTTGCGTGTAAAGCCTCCCGACCGCCACAACTTCAAGGCCAATGCCTACGCAGCAGGCGATCATCGCTTGCCGTCCGGCGGGCCGGGCGACTGCGAAAAGCAGCGCAATGGACAAAAGCCCCACAACACTGCCCAGCAACCTATGGCTGTGCTCCAGGGTACGCCCGAGGTCTTCGACCATCTCTCCTAGGGGATAGGAAAACATCGTCTGACCAAAGGTCGTGGGCCAATCCGGCACCGCCATCCCCACCCTATAGGTCGTCACCAACCCGCCAACTCCTAGGAGCAGCAGGGTGGTCAAGACCAGCAGTTGCGCGAGGGAGCGCGCAAGCGGGGCGGTGCGGATGGACTTAAACAAGGCGTTAGTTACTTGCTCTCGATGTCTCGGGTTTGGGCCAGGAAGTCCTCTTCAACCGAAGGGTCGGCGTACTCGTAAGGGCCTCGATACACGCGCAGGGCACTATCGAAGTTGCCGTGACCGGGAGGCGAGGGCGCTTCCCATTCCAAGGAGGCGGCATTCCAAGGGTTACGACCCACGCGCTTGCCCCAGAACATGGAGTGGAAGAAGTTCCAGACGAAGAATATCTGCCAGACAAACAAGCAGAATGCACTGATCGTGATGAACACGTTCAGGGGCTGCAAGTGAGCATAGGACTCGTAGTCATAGGGGTCCGCTGTCCGACGCATCAAACCCGCCATACCGAGCTGGTGCATCATGTAGAAGACGCCGTTGGTGAAGATGAACGTGCCCACAAAGTGGATCTTGCCCAAAGTCTCGTTCATCACTCGGCCAAACATCTTGGGGTACCAGTGGTAGATCGCACCGAAGAGCGCGAAGACCGAACCGCCGAAGACGATGTAATGGAAGTGGGCCACGATGATGTAGGTGTCGTGGATGTAGATATCCACCGGAGTGGCCGCCATCCAAATGCCGGACAGGCCGCCGATGATGAACATGGCAATGAAGCCCAAGGTGAACAGCATCGGAGTGGTCAACTGAATGCGCGAGCCCCAAAGGGTCCCGAGCCAGTTGAAAACTTTGATTGCGCTGGGCAAGGCGATCATCATGGTGGCCACCATGAACGTCATGCCAAGTGCCGGGTTCATACCTGACGCGAACATGTGGTGTCCCCAGACGATGAAGCCTAGGCCCGCGATCGAACACAGGGAATAAACCATGGGCTTGTAGCCGAAGACTGGCTTGCGCGCGTGAACGCTCAGGATGTCCGAGGCAAGTCCCATGGCCGGCACCACCATGATGTATACGGCCGGGTGGCTGTAGAACCAGAACAGGTGCTGCCACAGGAGCGGCTGGCCGCCCGCAGCCGCGCCAGCGCCCTCGGGGTTGATCTGGTTGATCACAAGGTTAGTAGGAGTGAAGAAGCCCGACTGAAACACGCGGTCAGAAATCTGCATCATGCTTGCCGCGGTCAACACCGGCAGGGCGAAGAGCTGCAGGAGCGCGGCGATCAGAAGAGCCCAAATGGTCAAGGGCATGCGGAACATGGTCAGCCCCGGAGCGCGCATCTTGACGATGGTGGTCACATAATTGACCGCACCCATCATGGAACTGAAGCCGACCCAGGTCAGGGCCAAAAGCCACCAGGTCTGGGCCGAGAGCGAACCCGGGCTAGCACTGGCAATCGTTGAAAGGGGCGGATATGCGGTCCATCCAGACCCAGGCCCTCCACCGGGCTGCAAAAAGGACATGACCACACAACCGACGGCCGGGATCATGGCCCAGAAGCCAAACATGTTGAGCTTCGGGAAGGCCATGTCTGGCGCACCGATCATCAGGGGGATCAGGAAGTTGCCGAAAGCACCTGTCAACAGCGGGATGATCACGAAGAAGATCATGATCGTGCCGTGCATGGTGAACAGCATGGTGTAGAACTCCGGCGTAATCGCTTGCCCCGTGTTAGGGAACAGCAGATCACCGATGACCGGCATGCTCTCCCAGGGCCAAGCCAACTGGTAGCGGATCGCCATGGCAAAGAGGCCACCGAGTACGAAGAACACCAGACCCAGCAACATGAACTGGATGCCGATGACCTTGTGGTCGACGGAGAAGATGTACTTCCGGATGAATCCAAGCTCGTGGTGCTCGTGACTCGTGCGGGTGGTACCCGGTTCGCCCATTCCGGGGCGGATAGAAGATGCGTTGGGATCAGACATGATTCGTGTTCGGTTCAGTTCGCTATCAGGAGTTTCCGAATTGAAGTGCGGTCATCTCGTCCACCCACTTCTCGTATTCCGCGTCAGGGAGCACACGCACCCTGCCGCTCATTTTGTAGTGACCCCAACCGCATAGCTCTGCGCAGATGATGTCGAAGCTCTTGTCCTCGCGGTCGGCCATAATTTCGGCCAATTGCTCGTCATCCACCCCAAGCCAAATGCGCTGGGTCATACCCGGAACGGCGTCACGCTTGAAGCGCAAGTGGGGCACGAAGAACGAGTGCAGCACATCGCGTGAGCGCAGCAGGAAAACGACTTTCTTCTTGTCGGGATCTCCGAACGTGTCACGCATTGGCATGACTAGCTCGTAGGCGCTCTCGAAGTCGTCGTTGGTACCAAAACGGCCGTCTCTGCCCGGATAGCGGAAGCGCCAATCAAACTGACTGGCCCAGATCTCGCAGAGCACCGGCAGCTCCTCGCCGTTTTCGTCTTCCATAGAGCTATCAAACTGCATGGCGGCGAAGGTACTCATCTGGCTGAAGGCGATCACCAGCAGCAGGGCTGCGGGAATCGCGGTCCAAAGCAGTTCGAGCTTGTGGGATCCGTGGCTGAAGACTGCCTTGTCTTGGCGCTTGGCCGAGAACTTCCAGATGGAATAGGTCAGGGCTCCCATGGTGATCGCAAACATCACCGTGACCATCACCATGATCAACCAGAACAGGTTGTCGGCATGTTGTCCAAGGGTGCTCATCTCTTCCGGCCACCACCAGGTGTAGTGGGACGGGGACGGCCCCATGAGCCAAAAGTCATAATCCGCCCAGCTCACGATCCCGAAGACCAAGAGGGCCGCCATCAACAGAGTTACAGTGATTCGCATTAGCATGATGTTTCCTCTCTAGTGCCCAGAGGCATCGTCGTCGTCGGTGTCGGTGTGATCGTCGCTATGGTCATCATCATGATCATCATCATGATCGTCGCCGTGACCTGCATCTCCGTGCTCTG
>JAPKBR010000031.1 GCA_028823345.1 Planctomycetota bacterium | reverse complement strand
GGCATCTTGGCGGTAGCGTCCAATCTGAGCGCCCATGAGGCACAGGTCACCTAGGGCTCCCGATGGGTTGGTGGTGCTGCCATTGCCACTGCCGATCAAGAGGTAAGCAAACTGACTGGGCGGGCCGTTGCTAAGGGTGATGTGAATCGAGGGCTGGCTGCAGTCCAGGCTGCTGATGCTGATGGTGGCCGAGTTATCGGGATTGGCGTCACAGTAAACCGTGCCCAGATCCACCGGGCCCAGGCTTCCATCGGGTGCAATGTTCTGGGCCAGGATGTCCCCCGTGTCGATGGCCTTGTCGCTCCAGGCCATGAGGATCTGCCCGTTGCTTGCCTTGGCCACATCGATTCGCGATTTGACCGCCGGGACGGTAGCCACATCAAAGGGAACGATGTCCACGCTGCCTGTGCTGTCGAGGTGGGCACCGTGCAGGGTGTCCGTGCCAAAGCCCGGGATCGCGCTCCAGAAGACAAAGGCTCCGCTTCCGCTGACCTCGGTTTTGGCTTGACGGATTTCGTGGGCGCCCACGGGGATCAGTGTCACCCCTTGGTTGCTCCATTGCCGCACTCCTGCGCTGTCGAAGGCTTGGCCGCTGAGGCCATGCTGGGACTGGCTGGTGTTTTGTTCGGTCCAAAACAGATAAGTCATGCCGCTGGCTGCGTCATAGGAAACAGCGGGGTCTGTACGGATTTGTGCCGTGTTGGTTGAGCCGCTGACTCCGTTGTGGGGGAAGGCTTCGCTCCCTCCCGGCATGAGGTGCTGGGTGTAGACTTGGAGGGGGCTGGTCCCATACCACGCGAACACCGCGCCTCCGCTGCCATCGGGAATGAAGGATGGGAAATTGCCAATCTGCAGGGAACCCGAGTCAAAGATGCTGAGTGGGTTGGCTCCCCAAAGAGAGTTTCCGGATCCGTCAAACTTCATAGCCACCAGATGCTTCGGGCTCCAAAACTGAGAACCGGTCTGGTGCACCATGGAGAGAATCACCGTTGTGCCATGGTCATGCAGATCGGCCACCGAATAGGCGCCGGCGGAGGGCGACTGGCTCAGCCCCGTTCCCCATTGGGGAGCGCCAGCCCCGTCGAGCTTTTGCAGCCGAACCAAAGAGTTCTCGGTCCATGCGATCACTGCCGAGCCATCGCTGGTCCCGGCAATTTTGGGTGCGGCGACAAAGTTGCTCGTGTTGGTCAGGCTGACTCCGCCAGCTCCCCAAAGCAGAGCCCCGCTGGGGGAGACCTTGGCCGCGCTGATTTGGACGCCACTGCCGCTGTCATCGCGGCAAGTCAAGAGCGCATTGCCCGCGGCATCCACATCCAAGCCGTAGTCCTGGGTCGAGCTAAATCCACGGTCGAGGACCAGAACGCCGTTGTGCGCCCACTGTTCGTTTCCATCCGCGTCGAGTTTCTGCAGACGCAGGTCAAACCCATTACCGATGCTGTCAAACCAGCTGATGTAACACCCGTTGTCCGAGGTCGGGGCAATCTTGGGTTGCACCTGGTCTCCGCTGGGGTCCGCCACGGCCAGATTGGCTGCGGGGTCCGTGGACCATTGTGGAGCCGCGAGGGCGACTCCAGAGAAGAGAGCTAAGGCGGCGAAGGCGGATGCAACGGGGGTGAGGAGTACCATTCCCCAAGTGTACCCCTTGCCGGGAATCGTGCGGCGGCACTTGGGCGCCGGCCGCAAAACCGTGGCTCAGTCTAGAGGAGCCTGCTGGCTGATCGCGAGCAGGGGAGCCCAGTGGGCCAAATCGGTGGTTCCTTTCTCTTCCAACCGTGCTCGCAAATCTCCGCCGCCGAGCATGATGGAGGATTTCATGGTGAACAGGTCGTCGCCGCTGGCCAGGGACGCCCAAGCCATCATGGGGAGTGGGTTGGTTGAGTCGTGGTAGCCACTGAAGGCACCACCGGGAATGTCGAAGCAGAATTCTCCGTCGGCCGGGTCCCAAGGGCCAACACCCACGTGGAAGGCGGGCTTGCCCGCGTCGTCATTCCAGAAGGGCGGACTCACGGTGCAGGTGGCCGAGTCGATGATCGAAGTCTGTGCCTTTTGCCAGTGCTCTTCGTCCACCTCGGAAAACACCGAAGTGGAGATTGACCGCAACAGGGTAGTGGCGAAGGACTCTTCAAAGGTTTGGCGGGTGCGGTAGTCCTGGCCAAAGACGATGCCGATGGCAGAGGACATGATGTTCCCCGAGCAGGTGCTTTGGCCCGCGTCGATCAAGTCGACCGTTCCTTCAAACCAGGGGCGCAAGACCTCACGCCGCTCCTGGCCGGAGAAAGCGTAGTTACAAACCGCGGCGTCCATTCCCCAGCACTCGCTCCGGCGCATATCAAAGCCCTGGCCCGGATACTGTTGCACGTAGTTCATGCGGTTGATCATCTGGGTGCTTTGCACGTCATAGGAGGACGTCACCGGGTAAGGGTGGTAGGAAAGCCGCTCGTTTTCGGTGGCTGACCAAAGCAGATCCTTGGCCATGGCATCGTTGCTAAGCCATGAGAGGGTTTTTAGATTGCGTGTGTAGCGGATCAGGTGCTGGTGATCGATGTGCATCCAACCGGACAGTTCTTCCTCGTAGGGCGGATTCTTGTCCTGGGCGGTCACCCATTCCGTTTGGTGGCTGGGCGCATCGTTGAAGCCAAAGACATCGGAGCCCGAGTTCGGCCGCTCATAGAACCAGCAGCGTACATAGGGTCCCTCGGGGCCTTGCACCAAGAGATCCTCCAGAGATGTGGGACGGCCGGCAATGTCGTACAGCGCTTGAGGCTGGCGGTCCGCGTAACAGCGGGACTGCAATTGGGCGGTGGAGAGGGCCTCTTGGGAGCCGGTCCAGGCCAGCAATACCCCGTCAAGGGGCCAGATTTCGTCGCCACCGGCCATTCCGCCGTAGCCCACGCCCCAGGGATGGGCCCAGCCCATGCCGCTAGCCTCGAAGGGGTAGCCGCCGGAGTTGCCGGTTTCCACTTGCTGCAGCAGCTCGCTCCAGCGACCCTCCTGCTGGCTGCGAAGGTTTTGCATGGAAAGGTGACTTAGGTCGGGCAGGCGGCTGTTTTGCGCGAGGTAGCGTGCGGTCTGCTGGTTCCACCAGGACCAACCCTGATTGCCATTGGGCACGGGACCGGGCAGGGAGAATCCCTGGTTTTGGTTTTGCACCATGGCAAGGGCAATTGCTTCCGCGGACGGGCGATAGATCACCAAGCGCCGCAACATGCGACCCTGCTTGGGGAAGTAATGCATGTTGCCGTCACCACGACCGCCTACCAACTTGTGCCAGCGCCAGCCGCCGGCAGTAATCGAGTCTCCGTGCTGGGGGTTCTCAATCAAGGCCGCGACTTCCCAGCCGGGAGGCGTGCGCAACTTGAGGTCCTTGAAGTGCAGGGCCTGCAGTGCATCGTCGCGCTCATCCCCCGTGTCCAAGCCATCGAGGCCATTGTGCACATGGAGGTCTAGGCTGATGAAGTCCTTGCCACGCCATGCGGTGGCGTAGCTGTGAACTCCGAATAGGTGGGGCAGGGTTGCCTCGGCACCAGTCTGGGGGTCGAGGGGTAAGAGCACGCTGTGGCTGGCTACGGTACGCGCAATTTGTCCGTCACGAACAACGCGGGTGGCTTCGCGCAATTCCTCTTCGTTCTCTCCCGACTGGATGTTCCAGCCGGCTAGCAGATCTGCTGAATAGCTGTTGCCAAACACATCGCGGCCCACGAGCTTGAGAGCGCCCGGGGAATTCAAAAAGTCTGCGGTCAATTGGCCGGTGATCAGGTCCTTCTTGGCGTGGGGGTTGATACCCAATTCCAGATCAAAAGATTCGCCTGGGGCAACTCCTTCGGGGCGACGTACATGAGCAAGGACTTCAACCACATCGGCGCCATCTTCCCAACGCGGATAGCGTGAGACGATTTCAATTTGGGTGGGACTGGCATTGCCTTCTGAGTCACGAATGGAAAGGGGCACGCTGAGGCCACCATCGGTCAGGGTTCCACGGGGAACCGGCACGGTGGCGCGCAGCAATTGATCCGTCGCCTCTCCCGCACGAACCCGAATCAGGGCGACCACGTCTCCATCTGAGACTGTGCCGTCGCTGCCTTGCCCCAGGTCATCTCCCCCGGTCCAGGCGGTTCCATTGCTGCCATTGTTTTGGCCGTCGCCTCCCGAGCAGCCCGTAAATGCGAATAGAGCAAGTGCCGTAGGCACCCATAAGAATCGAATCATTTTTTCCCCTCGCGCGTAGGGGCCATCCTGGCCCAGGTGCGCACCCCCTTCTTCGGAGCTGAGATTGTTTGCCTTGAGGCAAGTGCAATCCATCCCTAAATGAGATCTTCTAAGAAGGGCCGTGCGGGGGGGGCACCGGGAGCGCTGGGGGGGCTTCTACAGCTTGACGTACTCGTAATCGTCCGCTTGGCTGTTGATCCCGCGTTTTGGAGGTGCGATCCAGCCGGCGTATTTGCCTCGTTCTGTGACCGGTTGCATGAGGGATTTCACATAGGCCTTGTCCTCGGCGGAAGGTAGCCACTGGGCGACATTGGCCTTCCATGTGGCCTCATCTATGGGGGTTCCTTCGGGATCAAAGTGTGACCCGGCGTATTCGCCAATCGTACGGCTGAAGCGGCGGTTGGGGTAGGCGAAGCGGAAGTCGACGCCTGTTTTTTCGCACTCGCGGTTCCAGTACTCGATTCCTTTGATGTTCTCGTCCACGTAGCCGTCCCGTAGGACCTCGTTCATGGCGTTGCGCAGTGGCACGGCTTCTTTGGTCAGGCGGCCGTCCTGATAGCGCTCGAACTCGTAGAACTGGTCCATGGCTCCATGTTCCTCGTACTTGCCTTCGTAGGCGCGGCCTTTGATGCCCGCGGCGAAGAAGTTGGCGGAGTTCGAGGACACTTCTGCGCCGAACAGGTCCAGGCTGCTGGAGGCCCAGAAGTAGATGTAGCGCTGGATCAAGTCCAGGGGGATTGCGCCGTGCTCGCGGGGGTCCGCATCGGGGAATTCGTTCATCACCTCGCAGGTGCGGCGGATCACACGAGCCACTCCGGTTTGGCCCACGAACATGTGGTGGGCCTCTTCGGTGAGCATGAAGCGACAGGAACGGGCCAAGGGGTCAAAGCCCGACTCCGCTAGGGACAGCAACTGGTACTTGCCATCCCGATCCGTGAACATGGTGAAGCAGAAGAATGACAACCAGTCTTCGCAGGGCTCGTTGAAGGTGGTCAGGATACGGGGGTGGTCGGCGTTTCCGGAGCGGCGCTGGAGGAGCTCATCCGCCTCTTCCCGCCCGTCTTTACCAAAGTGCCTGTGTAGAACGTAAACCATGGCCCAGAGGTGGCGCCCCTCTTCCACGTTGACTTGGAACAAGTTGCGCATGTCATAGAGCGATGGGGCGGTCAGGCCCAGCAGGCGTTGCTGTTCCACCGAGGCGGGCTCGGTGTCCGCCTGGGTCACGATCAGACGACGCAGCCAGTTGCGGTATTCGCCTGGAACCTGTTGCCAGGCATCTTCGCCCTCGTGATCTCCAAATCCGATTTTCGGCTCGGTCTCATGGGGGGTGAGAAAGATGCCCCAGCGATAGTCGGGCATCTTGACGTGTTCAAAGTGCGCCCAGCCGTCCCGTTCCACGCTGATCGCGGTACGCAGGTAGATTTCGTTCTCGTTGAAGTTTGTGGGCCCCATGTCCCGCCACCAATTGATGTAGTCCGGTTGCCAGCGTTCAAGTGCCCGTTGCAGGCGCTTGTCGGAGCCGAGGTCCACGTTGTTGGGGATTTTTTGTGAGTAGTCGATCTGGGTCATGGGAGAAATCTGGTTGCTGGAGAAAATTGATGAACGGAATGACCTAAGTGCGTTCCACGTTGAATTCGTGGCGGCTGGGGGTGCCATAGCAGGTCAAGGCACCCTTTTCGCCCACTGCGTTGGGGCGTTGGAAGATCCAGTTCTGCCAGGCGGAGAGGCGCCCGAAGATCTTGGTCTCCATGGTTTCGGGCCCCGGGAAGCGCAGGTTGGCTTCCATTCCGGTGAGGGCGTCGGGGGAGAAGCTCGTGCGTTCTTCGATGGCCAAGCGCAATTCATCGTCCCAGTCAATGTCGTCTGGGGCAGCGGTGGCGAGGCCCAACTCGTCGGCGGTTTCCGCATCAAAGGATGTCTCCTGGGCCAGGATAGGAGCAACGGACTCCGGGCTTCCATAGAAGCGCGTCTCTAGGCGGGTCAAGCCATTGGACATGGGAAACATGCCTGCGTTTGCTTGGCTGGAACCCATCTGTACGGGACTGTCTGGATCGTCCAGCACGTAGGACCGGTCTGCGGCAAGCAGCAGTTCTAGGAAGGTGCCAACAAAGTTTGTGCCTTCGTCGGCCACCGCGTAAAAACTCTTGGCGGAGAGGTCCACGCGCTTGAGGACGCGCTTGATCAGGCCTCGGGTCTCGCGCAGGAACCAGTGGTCACTGGTGGCCAGCAGCGCGTCGGTGGTGCGCACAGTCTCGGGGGAACCTTTGGCTCGCATAAGAACCAGGGCGATGTCCCGGAAGTTCATGCGCAAATTCAAGATCGCGTCGTCCAACTCGCGGAAGGCGTCTAGGGCCCACCAGGCACCCGCTTCGGCAACGGCACCCGCTTCGTCCGTGGGGCAGGTATCCGGGGCGGTGATGCACAATTCGGCGGTCCGCGTCTTCTCGTCGAAGTCCACGCTGACGTACTTGTAGGCCAATCGTAGGCCGTTGGGGCCCTCTTCTTCCGTGGCTGCGATGGGGGGCAGTTGCACGCCCGGCCCTTCCCTGGGGGTGATCTCTTGGGCCAGTTCCTTGGCGTGTTGTGCCGTGAGTTCGTCCCAACGTGAGAGGGGAGCGATGGCGTCTACCAAGTTCCAAGCAACTGCACGCTTGCCCTTGATGCCTTCTGCCACGGTGCTGAACACATCACAGTGATCCCGACGCAGCTTGCGCTTGTCGGTGATGCGGGTTAGGCCGCCGGTACCGGGTAGGACACCCAGGAGGGGAACTTCGGGGAAGCTGACCGCACTGTTGCGGTCGTCCACCAGCAGGATGCGGTCGCAGGCGAGGGCTAGTTCGTAGCCTCCACCGGAGGCGGTGCCATTCAAGGCGGCCAAGAAACGCAGCCGCCCGCTGTCCGATGCTTCTTCAATGCCGAGACGTGTCTCGTTGGTGTACTTGCAGAAGTTGACTTTGAAGGCATGTGCGCTTGAGCGCAGCATGACGATGTTCGCCCCCGCACAAAAGACCCGGTCGAGGGACCCCGTGAGTACCACCGCGCGCACCTCGGGATGCTCGAAGCGCAAACGCAGAATTGCATCGGAGAGCTCGATGTCGACCCCAAGGTCATAAGAGTTCAACTTGAGGTCATAGCCCGGGTTGAGACCGCCCTCCGGATCCACGGACATGGCCAGGGTGGCCACGTCTCCGTTGGTGGAGAGTTGCCAGTGGCGGTAATGGTCGGGGTGGGTTTGGAAACTCTGACGGGTTGGGCTACAGGCGACGGGCATAGGAATTGTGGGGGCCAAGGCTCGGGGGATGGTTCGCGGGAATTGGGGCCGTGGGTGCCGTGTTGAGACGGCGAGTCCACTTGGGTCTGGAAAGCCCAGTTGTCCGGGGCGTCTTTCGGGGGCTGACAAGGATGGGCACCCAGGGGGGGGTGGAGAGCCCTTCCTGGGCGTGAGTCCTGAGGCAAGAAACATAGTGGGAATTAAAGTTCCCATTCGTGCCGATGTTGAGTATTATAGATCCTACATGATCCAGACGCAAGCGCTTCTCGCGGCTTTAGGCCGCCGACTGAACACCCTGCGGGAGGCCCGTGGGATTGGGGTCTCTGGATTGGCCGATGCAGCGGGTCTCTCCCGGCGTTATGTGACCGAGGCCGAGGCGGGCCGGGCCAACCTATCCTTGCTGAAACTCGCCTCCCTGGCCTCTGCCCTGGGGGTGCCCCTGCGAGAGCTATGTGATTTGCCCCTGGCGAGCCCCGACCGGGTGGCTCTGGTTGGCCTGCGCGGGGCCGGAAAGAGTGCCTTAGGCCGTTCCCTGGCCCGTGAATTGGATGCCCCCTTCGTGGAGTTGGACCGGCGAGTGGAGGAGCAAGCGGGGCTTCCCATGGGAGAGCTGATCGATCTGGAGGGCCCCGACGCCTGGGCGGTCTGGGAGGCCGCGACCCTGGAAGAAGTGCTCTCAGCCGGCCAGAAGCTCGTTTTAGAGGTGCCTGGCTCGATCGTCGAACGACCTGGGAACTTCGAGCGCGTCCGGAACTCCTGTCGCACGATCTGGCTCCGCGCCGCACCAGGAGACCACTGGGAGAGGGTTCTGAGCCAGGGCGACCGACGCCCCATGAGTGGCAGGCCCCGTGCTCAGGAAGAGCTGGCGGATCTCTTGCAGGCAAGGGAGGCCGCCTATGGGCGGTGTGACTTCCGGCTGGACACCAGCGGCAAGGGTCTGGGGCAGGTTCTTGAAGCTGCCCTGGGGGTACTCGAGGCGTCTTCAGCCTGAGACCAGCGCCCGTTAGGGGTGATTTCTAAGTGTCTCACTCCTGTCCCCGGCTCAAGGGATTTTGCGTAGGCTCATCGTCGATCTTGGGTATCTTATGAGCAGGAGAAACACCCATGATCTTGACCGCCAGCCTACTGCTCTTATCGCTTCCCGCACCTCCCCCCCTCGGTGGTGGGGAAGTCGTCCTCTTGAAGGACAAGCCTTCACGCAAATTTGCCTATGTGCTGCCCGGCGAGCGCTGGCTGACCGTGGGAGATGACCTGCCCATTGTTCACCAGGGAGGAACCGGTTTTGCGGTTCAAACCGATGGGGAGGCCCTTTTGGTGGACACGGATGGGGATGGCATTCCCGAGCGTCGCATCGAAGGTAGCCTCAATGAAGATACTGGCGAGCGCAAAGCATTTTGCCTGCTCGAAGGCACGCGTACATCCGGCGCTGATCTGCGTTACGGGGTTCGCCTGCGCAACCAGGGCAAGGGCTGGGAATGGGCACCCTCGGGCGCTGTTCAGGGCAAGCTCGGCGGCCAAAAGATCGTAGTCATCGACCAAGACGGGGACGGGATCTTTGGCGAGATTGGCCAAGATGCGTTGATCGTTGGTTCGGGCAAGCGCGCCACTTTCCTTTCCGCAACCATGCACGTGGACGGAAAGTTGATGGCCTTGCGTGTGAACTCCGAGGGCACCCAGTTGGAGCTTGAGCCCTATCAAGGCGCCATAGGCACCTTGGATTTGGCCACAGACTTTGAGGCGGACGGGCGTGTGCTCGGGGCCGTGGTCAAGAGTTCGGACGGCAAGCACAGCTTTGACTTGGCCCGCAGTTCGGGACCGCTGACCGTTCCCTCTGGTCGTTATCGTTTGCACTCGGGACTGCTCGGTTTGGGCGAGGCCCGAGTCGAAGTCCTTGAAGGGAACATGAAGCCCATGCAAGTGCAAACGGGTCAAGCCACTTCCCTTGCTTGGGGCGGACCCAGCCGGGCGGAGTTCACCTATCAACGCTCCGGCAACGATCTGCAGTTCGACCCCAACGAGGTCTGGTGGTATGGCGCTGCTGGCGAGGAGTACAAGGGCTGGGCCCCACGGGGCAAGAGTCCCGAGTTCACCGTGGTCGAGCGCAAGCTCGGCACTGAATTGCTCAAGGCTCTCTTCCCTGGATCTTGCTGAGGTCGCGGTTTCGTACCGGTCGCCGTGAGCGTGCCGCAAAATACTGAGATCGAAATCACCATGAGCCACGAAACCTGGGCTTTTGGAACCATTAAGGGCAAGCCCCGCCAGGATTCCTAAGGGACCCCGATCGGGATACCTGCCGGATAGAGCTCAAGCATATCACCCCCCTCCCGAGGCTCAGCCTCACCTGTCCGCCGCGGGTCACCCGGCGTGATGAGAAAACATGCCCTCCCTTTCCGCCTCCACTCTCGTTGTTCTGTTTATGGCGGGGCTCTTTGGTGTGGATCTTGCCCCTGCAATGGGGTCCATTCCGGCGAGCGAAGGTGAGCTGTCCCTGACCCGGGACGTGCGCGGACGTGTGCCGGTGACGATCATCGCTGGGCGGCTGGTGGTTTCTTGTGACCTCTCCACGCCTTTCCGTCGCCTGCCCGCCAATCTGCTGGTGGAGTTCGAAGGGGCCCATGGCCTCGTGTTGCACAACAAGGCCGCTGCGCCCCTGCGTTGCGAAAACTCAGACGGCACCACGATTCCGATTCGCATTCACCTGCCGGACTTCGACCTGGAGGTCGAACGCCGCGAGCTCGGGGACGAGGAGTTCATGGAGGACTTCACCAAGTACCACTCGGAAGAGCTCGGTGAGAACGCTCTTGTGGGCAGTATCGGCTACGAGGTTCTGCGCGAGCACAAGATCACTTTCCAGTTGGCCTCCCGTGTACTGGAATTTGCTCCCCTAGGGGAAGCACCCACTGCACCCGTGCGACCCGTGCGCCAAGGGGACGGCTCTTGGATTCTGCCCCTCAGCGAACACGCAGGCATGCTATGGATGGGGGTCACTCTGAAGGACGGGACCCCCTTTGCTCTGGCGGTGGGCTGCAGTCAATACGACACCCGTGTGGACCAGATGCTGTGCGAGCAATTGCGCGCTCCGGCGGGGGACTTGGGGCCGCTTCACCTAGGTGGTATCGACTTGAGCCAGTTCGTGGCCCTGCGCCCCGAACCCCTTGCCCTTGTTCATCCGGACACGCCCCTGGGCGTGATGGGCATCGGTCTTTTGAAGCACTTGAACTTGACCGTGGACCGGCGTGCCCTCACCGCCCACGTGCGTGTCAGCCGCGAGCCTGACTTTCCCCAGTCCGACCGGGCCTTCTTTGAAGCGCGGGTCACGGAAGAGGCGGATGAGTTAGAGGCCTTTCTCGATCAGTACGGCGACAAGCGTTTGGCCCATGAAGCGGCCGAGCTAATGCTCACCTGGCGATTCGATGAGGTCGCCCCGCCTGAAGAAACCAGCCGGGCGATCGGCTGGATTGCCAAGACCACTGTGGAAGACCTGGTCACCACGCGCATGCTCGACCTGATGGTGGAGCTTTCCGACGAGGGCCGCATGGACGAGGTCTTGTCCGCGGGTGAGTTGGCCGTGGAAAGCGGCCGTAAGGACCGCTATCCCAACGCGGTGCACCGGGTTCACGGTCGTATGGGGCGCGAGCGATTGGCGCGGGACGAAGGGGACCAGGCCTGGCGGCATTTGCTTTCCGCCTCCTTCGGTTTACCGGAAGACGGACCAATCAACCTGGACCTGGGGCGCTTGTACGAGAGCCAAGGCCGCCTGCGCCGAGCCTTTTCGCGCTATTTGCAGGCGGTGCTCAGCCCGCAGAGTGGACCCGATGCCCTCGAGTCCATGACCCGCGTGCAGCTCTTGCTGGACACCGATGAACCTTTTGGTGTGGAAGTGGTTGAGCGCTTGATCGCTGGCAAGGTGCGCAACTTTGGTTCTGCCACCCGGTTTAAGGCCACCGAAGAAAAACCCGTGCGGCGTACGGTGCTGGTGGAGTTTTTCACCAACTCCTGGCTCGGGGACGAAAACGCTGGTGCCATCGGCGGGGCCCTCGCCTTTGAAGGGCTGGCCGATCATTACCAGGGGGGCGAGGCTATTTTCCTTTCCCACCACCTGCCCGACCCGCGGGTCGATCCCCTCTGCAGCGCACTAGCTGAGCAGCGCGCAGCGCGCACGGGGATCCCCGGTCCTTGGGTGCACGTGGTCGACGGGGTGCGCATGGGCCCCGGCGCCGGCAAGTGGCGTGATGCGGAAGGCATCTATGAGAAGAATCGCGGCCTCGTGCTGGCTCGACTGAGCAAGGCCACGGACTGGAGTCTTGGTTTGGAAGGGACCTTGGAGGATGGTGTGCTCTCGGCCCGACTCGAGTGCCTGGGACCTTCGGAATACGACCGCCGCCTGGTGCTGGTGCTTGCGGAGCGCGGCGTGTTATTTCCCGGCAAGACCGGCGTGATCGTTCACCGACACCTGGCCCGGGCAGAATTGACGCCCTCCGGCGGAATCGATTGGGATCCCCTGGATGGGCTGCAGGAATTCGAGGTTGAGGTTCGCCTCAGTGACCTTCAAGTGGCCCAAGAGGCCTACCTGGATGATCTCGCGGCGGGTGGTATCGGTGCCACATCCCGCGTGTCCACGGCCATTGACGGGCAGCAAATCACCCTCGTCGCTTGGGTCGAAAACGGCTTGACGGGCGAGGTCTTGGAAGCCGTTAAGTTTGACTTGGGCTTGCCCGAAGGGGACTCGGACCAGTGAGCGAAGGCGAACCTAGTCAGCCCACAGAGTTGGGCACCCTGCGCGCGGACCTCGAACGCCTTTCACTAAAGACCGCAGGGGGGCTTTCCCGCGCCCGTGCTATGGATGCCCTGGGCCGCATCTTGCCACGGGTGGTGCGCGCCCTATGGCTGCCTCCTTTCCTGGGGGTGGGCCTGGCCCTGATCGGGGTTTCTTTGCCCCTTGGCTGGTTGTTTCTGGGGGTTGTATTGTTGGGCATGGGCTTGGTGGCTTGGCCGGCCTTGAAGGAATTCCTCAGACCGGTGGGTCGTGAAGAAGCCTTGGCTGTTGTGGACCAGCGGCTTTCCCTTTCCGGTCGATTCCAAACCGCCGGTGGCTATCTGGACCACGCCAAACGCACGCCCTTCATCGTGGCTGCCCTGGAAGATGCCTGCGCTTGGGTGCGCGGCGCACATGGGGTGGACCTAGTCCACCCGATCGAGCCCCTGGTTCCAAAGCGGCTCGCGGCCCACGGAGGCCGTGCCATGTTCTTGATGCTGGTGCTTTTGGTGCTCAGTCCGGGGCCCGTGCAGACCAGGGCTCAGGAGTTCTTCCAGGAGGTGCAGGATTACCTAGGCACCGATGAACCTGCGCCCTTGACCGAGGTCGCCACAGTGCCCAGAGATGTGCCCCAGGCTACGCCCCTTGATGATGTCCAGGCCAAGGAAACCAAACCCGCAGAGCCTGGATCTTCTGCGGATGACGAAGCGGGGGAGGTGGGCGAACAAGAGAAAGAGTCCAAGGGCAGTACCGGCCAAGGGCGCTCCGCCGAGGCGAACTCTGCTTCTTCCAATTCCAGCGCCCGGGGTGCTCCCTCGGATCAAGCTCAGCCATCCAAGCAACCGGAAAAGCGTGCCAAGAAAGGCAAGCGCCAAAAAGCCAAGCCCAAGCGCAAGGAAGAGACGCGCACCCGCAAGACTCCCGAGATGTCCGCCAGCACCACGGGTTCCGGCGCATCCAAGGGCTCGGGTCGTAACCCCACCGCCTCCCCTTGGTCCAGCCCAGAGCAAGCTCCCGTGCCGGATGATTCCGAGATCGACGAGGACGAGGAGATCGACGATGACGAAGAGGAGCAGGAATCCCGCGGTGGCATCCAGCCCTCCATGCGCGATCGCCGCCCTCCGGTTTCCCGGGACCTGCGCATTGGTTTTGGCAACCGGCCCAGCCCCGATGCCAACGGCCGCGGCGGACCGAGCCAGCAAAAGAAATCCAGGGGCGTGGCCAGCCTCGTGTTGGGGGTTCCGATCCCTGACCGCGTGAAAGGTCGCCCTGGTCCCGGTCGCACAAAAGTGACCCAAGAGCGCGTGCGGCCAGAAGCCGAGCAAGCTCCCCTGCAAGCCGCCCGTACGGGTACGGCTCGCGCCCATCCCGAAGGACACTTCCCGGAGCTGGATCTCGATCCTTGGCTGCGGGGAATGGTACGAGACTATTTCCGCCGACTCCGCGAAACATCGTCGTCGAAGCCCAACTAGAAACAGCACCACTCTTTGGTGCACGCCCCCCTAAGAAGATCCATGACTACCACCGAAAGCTCCGCATCCGCCAAGGCCGCGGCCACCCGATTCCGCGAAGTCCACGAGAAAGTGCGCACAGAACTGCATAAGGCCATCGTGGGCCAAGACGCAGTGATCGACTCCGTCTTGACTGCGCTCTTTGCTGGCGGGCACGTGCTGCTTGAAGGAGTTCCGGGCATTGGCAAGACCCTGCTGGTCCATTCCCTCGGCGAAACCCTCGACCTGGCTTTCAGCCGCATTCAGTTCACCCCGGACTTGATGCCGTCGGATGTGCGCGGCGCGGAAATCCTGGTGGAGACTCAAGGCGGCGGCCATGAATTGCGTTTCCAGCCGGGACCCATCGTCTCGAATCTGGTGCTGGCGGACGAGATCAACCGCGCCACACCTAAGACCCAGTCCGCCATGTTGGAGGCCATGCAAGAGCGTCAGGTCACCATCGGCGAACGCACGATCAAACTGGACGAGCCCTACTGCGTGATGGCCACCCAAAACCCTGTGGAGCAAGAGGGCACCTATCCCTTGCCCGAGGCCCAGCTCGACCGTTTCCTTCTCAAGGTGGTGGTGGGCTATCCCAAGGAAGAAGAGTACCTGCGCATTTTGAATCTGACCACCGGCAGCACGACCGAGAAACTCAGCGCCGTGTCCAATGGGGCCGAGGTCTTGGAGCTGCGCCAAACCGTGCGGGATGTGCCCGTTCCCGAATCCGCTCAGCAACATGCGGTGCGTTTGGTGATGGCCACCCAGCCCGACAGTGAGTACGCACCGGAATTGGTACGAAACTCAGTATCACTTGGGTCTTCCCCCCGTGGTGCCCAGGCTTTGATCTTGGCCGCCAAGGTGCACGCGCTCCTGGCAGGCCGTTATGCGGTTGCCCCCGAAGACATCCGCGCCGTGGCCCTGCCCTGCTTGCGCCACCGTGTGCTGCTTTCGTTCCAGGGACAAGCAGACGGTGTCGGCGCCGACCAGGTGGTTGCCGCAGTCTTGGAAGCTCTGCCCTTGCCGGGCGAAGGACTCTGATCTAAGGCACTGTTTTTATGTCGATTTTGGCACGTAGTGAGCTCGTTGACCCCGAGCTATTTGAAGCAGCGCGACGCTTGCACGTGAGTGCGCGGCGCGTGGCGCCCCGTGGTCGTTTTGCGGACCAGCGCTCCCGGGACCGGGGTATGGGGCTGGAGTTCGAAGACCACCGGCCCTATGCGCCCGGGGATGACTTGCGCGCGGTGGACTGGCACCTGGAGCGGCGCCTTGGGCGCTTGTTCGTGCGGCTCTTCGAGCAGCAGGAGGATCTGCCCATGTACCTCATGCCCGATGTGTCCAAGAGTCAATTCCTCGAAGACCCTCCCCGCGGGCGGGCGGGTTTGCGGGCTACGGTCCTCTTGGCGGCCGCCGCCTTGTTTCAACATGACACCGTGGGTGTTTTTCCCTTTGCCGAAGATCTGATCACTCTGGCGCGCCCCGCATCTGGCCGCAATCGGGCGGTGATCCTAGCCTCTCGTTTGGCAGCCCTGGAAGCGGGGGGCGCCACGGACATTCCCAGAGCGGTGGCGCGCCTTTCCGCATTGCGGTTGCGCCGGGGCTTGGTGGTGCTTGTGAGCGATTTGTTTGACCCCCGAGGAATCGAGGCGGTGACCGAGTCTCTTAAGTCCCTGCGTCACAGGTTGTTGATCGTGCAGCTCACCCGCCCCGTGGACGCGGACCCTGGATTGGCAGGGGACCTACGCCTGGTGGATTGTGAAACCGGAGTGGAAGAGGACGTGTCCATCACCCCGGCAGTGCAACAGCGCTATCGGGAGACTTACGATGCCTTCGAAAACCACATCGCTCAATTCTGCCGAGAGCGCGGCATCGGGCGCATTCGACTGGACTGTGATCAGGATGTGGTGTCCCAGTTGACCCAGGTTTTTGAGTCAGGAGGCTTTGAGGCATGAGCTTAGCTCAGTTTTCGCCCATCGCTTTGGTCGGTGGCTTGCTGGCTTTAGCTGGGGGGCTCTATGCCCTGCAACGATTGCGCGTGCGTCACTCCCGAGTGCAGGTGGTGACCACCATGTTCTGGAAACAAGTTGCCCAGGACACTTATGCCCGGGAACTTACCCAGCGCTTCCGTCACCTTTGGGCGTATTTGCTGCTGTTGTTGCTGAGCAGTTTGCTTTGGTTCGTGGTGGGCGGTTTGCGCTCCGACAGCTTGCCCGAGAGCGAACGATTGCTGCTCCTCGACCGATCCGCAAGTGCCTCAGTAGGGGATCATTGGCCCGCGTGGAAACGGCTCCTGCGAGACCAATTTCTGGCTGGCGATCCCGACGCCACCACCGTGTTGGTTTGTGGCGCGGCCCCGCGCAGGTTGACTGTGCCCGGGGACAGCGTGGCGTTTCTGGACGAACGGTTGGCGACTCTGGAGCCGGAGCAATCCGCTCCCTCGGTGGAGCAAGCCATGCTTGCCCTCTTGCGCACCAAGAATGATATGCGGCCCTTGGACGTGGTGATCGTAGGGCAAGCGCCCTTGAGCCAACGTGTGGTGGACCTTTTGCCCGAGGAGGTGCGCATTTTCCGCGCGGGTTTGCCCAATGCGGTTACCTCTGCAGCATTGCTGGGCATGGGCGTCAGTCCGGCGGTTTCCGGTGCCTGGGAACGGGTGGACTTGGGTGTGCGTGTACGCGGTGGGCAGGCTCCAGTCTTGCACCTTGCGGGGGCGGAAATTCTGGCCAGCAAGCAGCAGGCCCAGGGGCTTTACCTGTTCCAAGACTTGCCCGCCGGTGGCCAGCAGTTCGAAATTCAATTGCCCAGCGCGCCAGCGCCCTTCGATCGCGTTCAGGGGCAGTTGCCCTTGCGTCAACCCTTGAGCGTTCTGTTGGATCCGGCCCTTGAGCCCATCTTTGGCGGAGTCTTGGCAGCGCACCCGGGAGTTCAGTTGGTGGAGCAGGATGGGGACCTGGTGATCCGTTTGGCATCCAGCGACCTGGGTGGGGGACTCCCAGCCTTGGAGCTGATCAGCAGCGACCAACAGGCGGAAGCGATTTTCCTCGGGGATCCTTCGGCGGCTGCCGAACCCGGTGATCTTGCCCTGCGAAAAGTGCTGGGTGAGCTCGCCTTGGATCAACTCGATGGCACGGGTCTCGCCACTTCCCTTGGACGCCCCTTGGAGGTGACTTACAACCAGGCAAGTCTCCGACGTGTGGGGATCTGGGAGGACTTGTTTTCTATCGAAGGAGCCGCCCTGCAGTCCTCGCGCTCCTTTCCTGTTTTTGTGGGCCGTGTGCTTTCCTGGTTAGCGGACACTCCGGACTGGGTGCACACCTGGCAAGCGGGAGTCCCTGTCCCAGGTCTCGACTGGATTGCTGATTCCGAGCAGACCCTTGCGGGTTCGGGGGAAGACCTCGCGCCTCCTCTTGCGGGTTCCATATCCACTGCCCTTGGATCGCGCTCGGTGGGGGTCTTTGCTCCCCAGGGAGTGAGCCCCGCTCAACTCCCCGCACCTCTGGATGGACCCAGTGGTGATTGGAACCTGGGCACCTGGATCTTGTTGCTGGCCCTTGGGCTTTTGCTTTTGGAGGGCCGCTTAGTGCGCCTCGGGAGAATGCCCTGATGTTGGCACCTGGCTTTTTGATCTTCTTGCCCCTGGTGGCCTATGTGCTTTGGCACCGGGCGGACCGGGTGCCCCGTGTGCAACGGGTGACCCGTGCGGTTTGCCTTGCTTGTTTAATTTTGGCCCTGACGCGACCGGTGGTTTCGGGCAGCGAAGAGCGCACCCACCAGGTGCTCGTGGTGGATCATCGCGCTGGCACCGAAGTGGCGACCCGGGCTGAGTCCCTCTTGGGGGACTTGGATCGTGATTGCCGACGGGTCTTGATCGAAGTGGGTGGGCCCCTCAAAGAGGCGGCACTGGGAGGCTTTCCAGTGGAGCGCCTACGAGCTACATCATTGGCGGGGGCCCTTGAAATGGCGTCCAATCGAATTCCCCAGGGGGCGCGAGGGGCGGTCACTGTGGTGGGCGATGGGCTGGAGCAGCAAGGGTCCGCATCCAGTGCCTTGCTCGATCTACAACGACGACACTTGCCCGTGCACCAGGTGGCAGTGGGGCGAACTCCGGATCATGTGCGCCCCGTGGCCCATGAGTTGGAGTCGATTCTACGAGCGGGAGCCACCGGGCACCTGCGGGTCACCTTGGCTGGAAACGGCGGCGCTACCGTGGTGCGTTTGCTGCAAGGCGAACAGGAATGGGCCCAGGCAACCTTGGCAGAAGTCTCGGGTCGTGCCCAGTGCCTCTTGAGTTTCGAACCTCCAAGCGGCGGATTTGAAGAGTTGCAACTCCAGGTGGA
The DNA here is from genome assembly GCA_028823345.1 of Planctomycetota bacterium. Taxonomy (GTDB): domain Bacteria; phylum Planctomycetota; class UBA1135; order UBA1135. Next base: position 21,523 of record JAPKBR010000031.1, on the reverse strand, counting down.
GTGTGAGGGCCAGGTGCCCGTCAGCGAAGACTTGACCCTGCCCGTTCAAGATCCCCTCAGCGTGTTGGCCGTCACCGGCCGTACCCAGGGATCGGGCGCAGCCTTAGCGGGAATCGTCGGCGGCGGATTCAAAGTCAGCGAGCACGGCATCGATGGCTCCGGGTCCAAGAGTCCTTTGCCCGACCCGTCGGGCTTTGATCTGGTGCTGGTGGATGACCGACCCGCCACCGAATTACCCGCGGAATTCCAAGCGCGTCTCGTGCGGGCAGTGCAAGAACAGGGCACGGGCCTCTTCACAGCTGGTGGCGAGGCGGCCTATGGCCCGGGTGGTTGGCACGACTCTCCATTGGCTTCGCTCTTGCCCGTGGAGTCGGTGCAAAAGGAAGAGAAGCGCGACCCGTCGGTCAGCTTGGTGATCATCATCGATACCTCGGGCTCCATGGGGGGCAACCGGGTGCAGTTGGCCAAGGAAGTTTCACGGCTGGCTCTCAAGCGTCTCTTGCCCCATGACAAGGTTGGCATCGTCGAGTTCTTTGGGGCCAAGCGCTGGGCCGCACCCTTGCAGCCCGCCTCGAACCGGATCGAGTTAGAGCGCGCCTTGAACCGTATGCAAGCGGGGGGTGGCACAGTGATTCTGCCCGCCATCGAAGAGGCTTGGTATGGGCTCAAGAATGTCAGCACGCGCTACAAGCACGTGGTTATTTTGACCGACGGAGGCGTGGAGTCAGGGGCCTTTGAACCCTTGCTGCGGGCCATGGCCGCGGACGGCATCACGATCTCAACCGTCCTGATCGCCGGTTCAACCCACTCGGAATTCCTGGTCAACATCGCGAACTGGGGCAAGGGGCGTTTCTACGGGGTACCCAACCGATTCAACCTGCCCGAAATCTTGCTCAAGCAACCGGCCAGCGCGAAACTTCCCGCATGGCGTCCGGTGGTGACCCCCGTGGCCGCTGCCGGCGGTCCACGCTGGTGGGGAGAGCAAATGTTTGATTCCGTGCCGAACCTTGCGGGCCATGTGGAGACCCGTTTGCGGCCGGGAGCCGAAGAGGTGTTGACCACGGCCTCGGGCAAGCGCCCGATCATGGCTTCCTGGCGCCACGGCCTGGGTCGGGTGACCGCCATGACCGGCGAGTTGACGGGTCCCGGTGCTGGAGATTGGCAGGACTGGGACGGGCGGGGAGCCTTTTTGGCCCGCGCCCTCCGTCGCACCGCAGACGACCTGGGCGGTTCACTGCGCTTCGAGCTGCAACGCCGTGGAGCCCAACTGTATGTGCGTGCTCGACGCCGGGATGGCAGCAATGCCGAACCCCGTGCGCAAATCCATGACCGGGATTTGGAGTTCCATGAGGAAGCACCCGGTTGGTTTGTGGCCAGGGACTGGCTGGCCCCGGGGGAGATTGAACAGGATCTGCGCGTCACCGCCGGTAGTGTTTTTCCTGAGAGGAAAGGCTTATCCAGCGAGAGCGTGCGCCTCGTGCTGGATGCTCCCCGGTCCCGGGAAGCAACCGACCCCAAGGGTGCCTGGGACTTGGCGGCCCTTGCGGCCCGCACCGGTGGAACCACCCTGGGGAACCGCCGCCAGCCTCCGGTGGGTGGTCCTTTGGACCCCGCAGGTGTTGCGGAGCTGCGCCCCCTGTTTGCCCTGTTCGCCCTGCTGACGTTTATCCTGGGCCTTTGGCTCCGTCGGCGCCCCATCCCAAGCGTGAAGTCCGGGAGGACTGCCTGAATGAAACGGCACCTAGCATTTTTGACCGGCATTCTGTTCTTCGGTCCGGCTCTCTTCGCCCCAGCGCTCTTCGCCCAGCAAGAGGGAATCGACGAGACCGCTTTGGAGGCCGCCCTGGCCGAGCCCAACCGTTTGGCCGCCGCGGAGTTGTTCAAGGACTGCGTTTCCGTTCATGGGGAGATTCTGCCCCTGGTGGAGCGCCTGGCCGAGGTAGCCGAAGAGGCCACCGAGAGCCCGGTCCGCCTGGCTGCGGCCCAGTTACTCCGGGGTTATGCCTTTTGGCAGTACGGGGACATGGCTGCTTCGCGGGAGGCCTTTGATCTTGCGGTCGTCGCCACTCCCGATGGTCTTGAAGTGCGCCTTGCCCAGGCCGCCATTTTGGATTCCCTTGGGGAAGCCGCCACGGCCCTCACGGTTTACGAAGGCTTGTTGGACAGGATCGCGGGGACCGAGCGCGAGTTGTCCGTGCGCATGAAGATTGCCCTCCTGGCCTTGGAAGAAGGTGGCGAAGAGCGCAAAAATGCCCTGGCCGAATGTGCTGCAGGTCTTCCCGCAACGGAGCGCAACCGGGCGGCGGTGGTTTTGGCGTTGCTCGATCGGCATAAGGACGCCCTTGCGCTTTTTGAGCCCAGGGATACACCCAAGGAGCGCGTGCGCGATCTGTTGCGCATGGCGGGTTGGGCTTTGCAGGCCGAAGATTACGCAAGCGCGGCGACTCACGCCTGGGAGGCTTCGTTCTTGGCGCCCATGGCCCGGGATCGCTGGCAGGCCCTTGCCCTCGTGACCGAAGCGCGCATCAAAGAGGACAACCTTGAGGGCTTGCTCGAATGGTTTGCAGGCCGCGAGGACCTTACACCCCAGCACCAAAGGGTTTGGACCGACGTGCTGCGTCAAACCGGTAACTATGACCTGGCCATTGCTCGCTTTGAAAGCAGCAAGGGCAGCGACTTGTCCCCCGATGCGCGGCTCGATCTGCTGGAACTGTATCGGGAAGCGGGCCGCGAGCCGCGAATGTTAGCGGCCTATGAAGATCTGATCTCCGCCGAGCCCATGCGTGTCTTGTGGCGCTCGGGTCTTTCCAGGGTGTACCTGGAAAAAGGCGATTCCGCGGGAGCTCTTGCGGTTTGGGATGGTTTTGTAGACGGCGCCGAGACCGGTCGCTTGATGGACGGTGCCCAGGCCTTGGCTGACTTGGGGCTGGTGGAACTCTCTCGGGAATGGGCCATGCGCAGCGAGCAAGACCCACGCACCCAGGTGGCCGCGCAACTGTTCCTGTTTGGCTTGGAACGGGATGGGGGCCGGGTGGCAGAGGCCCTTGAGGTTTTGAAGCGCATGGAAGCGGGAACCGACCCGGGATCCCCTGCGCGACTGGAACTGTCCGAGGCGTTCGAGCAAGTGGGGGCTCTAGAGGACGCGGTGCGTGTGCTGGAGTCGGTCAAGGCCACGCGCCCGGAAGGGGAAGCGGGGGAAGACCTAGAGATGCGTCTCGCTTGGCTCTACAGCGAAGTCGAAGAGGAAGAAAAGGCCCTGGATGCTTGGCGTGACCTTTGGTTGCGCATCGAGGCCCTCTCCCGTCGCCGTTACGTGGAAGACCGCCTGATGACGGTTGCTTCTAGGCTGGGCAACTTGGCTGACCTGGCGATTGAGCTGGAAGAAGCAGTACTGGCTGGCACCGCCACTGAAAAACAAAGCGCGCTCTTGGTGCGGCTCTACACCCGGGTGGGGGACAGTGTTTCAGCCACCGAGGTGGTGGACGAGTTCTTCCGCCATGCGGGCCGCGGGGAGCGTTCCAGCCTGGAAGAAAAGGCGCGCATCTATCTTGCCACCAACGATTATTTTGCCTACGAAGAAGCCGTGCGCCGGCTCATCGAGTTGGACCCGGAGGGGGAACCAGACTATCTGCGCCAACTGGCCATGAGCATGATGGAGCGCGGCAAGCCCCACCAGGCCCGTGAGGTTCTGCACCGCCTTTCTGAACTGGAATCCGAAACCATGGCTGCGGAATTCGAGGCCGGGGTCTTGGCACTGGCAGGCATGCGTGAGGAGGCCCTCGTGGTCTACCGCAAGGGACTCGCGGATCATCCCGGGCGCATCGATGGGTATCTGTTGATGGGGGACCTTCTCAAGCAGACCGGCGAGCAGGACCGAGCCTTGGGAATGTTCCAGTACCTTGCCGCCCACGCCCAGCGCGACGACCTGTTCACGGTGGCCATCGACGGGATCTTGAACCAGTTTTCCGACGGAGGCGTGCGCCCCAAGACAATCGCTTGGGCCCGGCGTGCCACCTTGATGCGCCTCGCCCTACGCCACGACAAGACCTATCTGTACCAGCTCTTGGCTGACTTGCACGAGGAAGAGAAGGACCGGATGGGAATGATCCGGGCCCATGAGACTTCCCTGCCGATCACCGGGCCCAGGGTGGCATCGGTGTTGCGCGAATTGATGGACCTTTCCCGAGGGGAAGGGGACTCGTTCCGCGGCAGTGGCTGGAAAGGGGATTCGGATCTGTTTCTGCACTATGGCCGCCGCTTGGTGGCATCCGGCGAGCTCGTTCCACCCCAAGTGTATTTGGACTTGGGCGAGGCCTTCTTGGAAGCGGACGATGCGGAAGCCGCACGGCGAACCTTTGCCTTGACCAAGGACATGCCCGATCACGCTCGCTATCAGCGAGAAGCGGCGGGCCTATTCGAAGAGGCGGGGGAAAGGCAAATTGCTTTGGATTCCTACCAGGCGCTGCTGGCCACCGCACCCACGGATGAAAGTCTGCTGGTGAAGGTGGGCGAGTTGCACGAGTCCATGGGTGATGACGAGCGAGCTGCGGACCTCTATCTGCGAGGGTTAGAGTTGCTCTTGGCTCGGCGCCCCTTGCAAGTGACCCAAAAGTCTGAAGAAGACGAGCCCGCCTCGCCCTTCATGTGGTTTGGTTCGCGCAACACCGACGACTGGGATCGTTGGAGCGAGCGTCTCTTGACCGGCGTCTTGGCATCATCTCCCCCGGCTGCCCTGCGCGCGGCCACCGAACAACTCGCCTTGGCCCAGGCCCAGGATTTGGCCCAGATCCAAGCGGGTCAGCCCGACGAGGATCGCCTCTCAGCCCATCCGCGCGTGGAGAAGCGCGCGGTTGCCCTACGCCGCTTTTCATTTGCTCTGGCGGATGTGCAGCTTGCGGACCGGAGCGATCTAGCCCTGATCCGTGCCTTTCCCGGGGACTTGACCCTGATCAAAGATTTGGTGCAGGCTCGCATGCGCCAGGGTTATCCCCTCGCTGCCCGCGCCCTTGTGGATCAGTGCGTGCTGGCAGGAGATGATCTGAGCGAGTTGCGCGCTCTGGCTGGGGCGGATGGCCCCAAGGGCATCAGCAATGGTGAGGGCATTCAGGTGCGTCAAGCGGCACGGGAAGTCCTTTCCCGGGTTGCCGCTGGAGATCATGAAGCCGTGCGGGATCTGGTGCAGCGAGCCCAGTATGGCCAGGTGAAAAAGGAAGACCAGACCGACCTAACCGTGCTCTTCTCGGCCGCCCGTTGGCTAGGGGATGAGGGTTCCATCCTGCGAGTGGGTCGTCAATGGGTGCGGCTGACCATGGAGGGCGGTGGGCAGTCCTACGCGGTAGAGGAGATTCTCGATCAGGTGGCCGCCGGCTTGGACGACGAGGGCAAGCGCGCCTTGTACCAGTACTTCGTGAGTCGCGTGGTGGACGACCCCGCGAAGAACGCCGGCATGTTGGGCGCGATTTCCAACCTGCAGCGTAAATCTGAATTGCCTCTCTTGTCCGAAGAGCAAGTCCTGGAGCTACTGGACAACTCGGCCCAAACCTGGGGCTTGCCCCAGTTGCTCACCCTGTTACCCGCTCGCTCGCGGGTCAGCGCCCTGCGAGGTCAGTGGTCCAAGGTGCCGGTCACTGCACGGGGGAACCTCTTGGTCAGTATGCTCAGCATGGCCGAAGAAGAGGTGACCGCTGAGATGGCGGAGTTCATTCTTGGGCACGCGGAGGAGGCCTTTAGGGAGGCGCCCGAATACATCCGCTATGTGTTGCGCAATCTCAATAATGCCGAATCGAACCAGGAGACCGCACTCGGCCTGTTGGCCATTTGGCATGAGAGCCATCCGGATGACCCCGTTGTGGATGTCACCCGTGCGATCTTGTTGCAGGATCTCGAGCGCGGAGAGGAAGCCCTAGCCCTGGCCATCGAGCTCTTCCCCAAGCTAGTGTCGAAGGGGGATGACCAGACGTGGGAGTGGCGCGAAGCGCGTCAAAACTTGATTACTGCCTTCGGGGAAGATCATGGGTCGGAGTTGAGCGCGGCTCTCGTGGATTTGGAACCGCGCCCCGCCTTTGATCTGCGCTTGGAGTTGTTGCGCACCGACAGGAAAGCCCTGTTGGAACTCTGGTCCACGGCTCTGGCCGTTTTCCCCGAGGATCAAGAACTGCTCAAACGAGCGGTGACCTATGTGCCCCAGGCGCAGCAGCTTGCCCTCCTCGACCGATTGATGGAGCTGGAAGAAGAGGACCAGGGCAAGCGGGATCTGCTCAAGCGGCGCGAGGGCTTGCTCCGGAATCGGGGGTTCTATGCGGACGCACTGGGGGTGCGCGAGCAACGGTTGGCTCTTGGGGTGCAGGACGAGGAAGAGGGTGAAGGGAAAAAGAGCTCCTCCATGGCCATGTCCAGCATGATGCGGATCGTGGCGGCAGGAGGGGGCCTTATGGCTTCCTCTGGGGTCTCATCTGGGGTCTCATCTGGGGTCTCCTCTGGGGTCTCCTCTGGAGGCACTGCGGCCACGGGCGACGAGGGCTTTCCCTCCGACGCCCACTCGGTCTGCGTGGCTCTCGATGAAAAGCGCACCGCCGACGCGGTCCACGCCCTACGACGTCACTGGCGGCAGTTCGCGACAGGTCTGCAGGCCAGTGGCAACTCCAGGTTCTACAGCCGCTACTCCTGGTCGCCCCTGTCTCAGTTCCAATGGACGGGTAAGACCGCAGAGGAGGCGGACGAGTCCACCGATGAAGAACCCGAGCCTGTTCCCATGGGCGGTCTTTCCCAGTGGAAAGACGAGTTGATCCAAGAGGAAGAGCCTGAGAACCCAGGCCTCAAGGCCTTGACCGGCGAGCCCGAGTTGGTGGCGGAACTCGAACGCTTCCTGCAAACCACCCAGGTGGACCAATTGGACCAGCTGCAGGCCGTGGTGGAAGCCCTTGCCCTGGTGGATGAAAAGGCAGTGGGAGCAACCGAAGCCATCGCCCAGCGAGTTGCGCGCATGGGGGAAGGACAGTTGGGCAAGCGTGGCCAACTGGAACTTTTGCAGATGCTTGACCGCCATTCCAGCAACCAAAGCGGTGGCGTGGTGGCCCGCAACCTGGTGCAGGCGGTGAGTCCCAAGGACGCGGCTCAAGTGCGGCGTTTGGCCCGGGTCCTGGCCCGCTCCGGCGCGCAAGAAGAAGCCCTGCGCCTGTATCGGTGGTGCGCCACGCGCATCAGTGGGGGGCGTATGTACTTCCGCTTTGACGAAGAGGCGGGCAGCGCCGTAACCGCCGAGGGCCTGGTCAAAGAAGCCCGGGAGGTGATCGACGAGGAACACCGCTTGGCTCTGGTGGAGATGATCTTGGAACTCTCACCGGTCAGTCCACACACTTGGCTTCGGGAGCAAGGAGAACTCAACTGGCTCAAGATCTGGGAGGAAATGCTCGGCCCCGATGAGGCTCTCCAAAGGGCGCGTGCCATCTGCGAGAACTCCATCGACTTGAGCCAAGGCCTGCGTCGACGGGTGGCCCTGCGCGCCGCTCCTCTCTTTGCCAACGGTGGAGAAGTTGAGAATGCGACCCGCGCGCTAGAGCTTGGTATCTGCAAGTTGCCCCCGGGATCGGTCCGTTGGCCGGACATGAATCGTTTCCGTAACCGAGCAGATGGTCCGGGGTTCTTCTCATTGGCGGACATGCGGCGTTTGCTTGCGCCGGCTCTTCTGGTGCAGGGTGAGCACGCCGTGGCTCTGCGAGCTGCGCTTGAAACTAACATGCTCGCGTGGCTCACCGAAGAGCGCAGCAGGCCCATTGACCTGGTGCGCGCACTTTGCGTGCTGGGCATGCGCTGCCACGAGGCCGGGGATCAGGCCGCGCTCACGCGCATTGCCCTAGCCCTCTCCAGTCGCGAGGACGTGCTGGACAACCTGCCCCTTTGGGTTGCAGACCTGTGCCTCCTGGCGGGGCTCGGCGAACAGACCGTTGCCATCGAGGAGCAGCTCCTTGCGGATGGCAAGTTATTCTATAACCGCTGCGTTCCGACCCTGAAGCGCATGCTCGAAGCGGATGGTCCGGCCCGTGCCCTCGAGCAGGGCACTGCCTATGGGGACGGCCATCGGGTAGATGGCTTGCTCATGTTCCTCTCCGAGGCTGCTAGCGCCACTGGGGATCAGGAGTTGAGCCAGCAGTTGCAGGAGGCCGGTGCGGCGGACGCAGCAGCCAAGCAACGGCTTGAGGAAATGGACAAGGCGGAAAAGGCAGCGGCGGAAGCCATCGCGGCGGCCAAGAAATCCACCCGTAAGGGTTCTTCGCCGGCGTCAACCATGATGCGCGCCATTCCCCTGAAACTGATTGGTCCCTAGATCGGGGGTCCGATCACTCGGGGGCGATCCAAATGAAATCCCCGCGCTCTTGGTCGCTCTCGTCGAACGCGCCGCTGGAGAGTTTGCGCCCGCTGATCACCGCGATCTTGAGACCGGGCATGCGCCTGACTAAGCGCTCCACTGTGCCCAGACCAAAGTCTGAGTGGAATCGTCCACACCAAAAGACTACCTGGGGTTTCGGTGAAGGGGATGAGGCAAGGTGTTCAGCGATGCTCTCCGCCATAGCTTCGTCCTTGATGCATTGGGCTTCGAAAATTCGCTCCAAGGCACCTTCGGGCATGTCTCCCATGTGGCCCATCATGCCTCCCATCAGGTCCATGAAGATTTCTTCATAGGCCCCGCCCATGGGGATCACATTGCGCGCGCTCCAAGGTCCCCCTTGGCTGACAAGGGTTCCTTCGCGGCCCACATTGCGCGCAAGGGCCCGGGGGATGTTGCTGGCCAAGACTGTCAGGCCGTTGGCCCGGGCGAGTTCGATGGCTCCTCTGTAATGCTCCGCGTAGTTGCCCCAGGGGCGACTCCTCTGCATGAGGTCTTCTTCCTCGATGGCCCCCATCAGGTAAAGGTTCAGTACCGACTGCACGTCCCGTTCGAACATTTCCATGGCGATGGTCACCTTCCCACGTCGCTCCATCAGGGCCTCGGTGGTGCGAAGCTGCAGGGCGTGGATCCCATCCGAATCATGCTCTTCCCCAAGCACCACCACGTCGGCTCCTGCGAGCTGATCGATCATGGCTTCAAAACTGGTGGCTTCCCCGTCGGGCAGCAGGATTTCGGTGGAACCTGTCAGTCCCGCGCAGGATGTGGCGAGGAGCAAGACGGGCCAAAGGGCGGAGGACAGGCTGTATTTCATGGGAGAGAGACTAACTCTTTGGTCTCGTTCCTGGTCAGGGGGAATAGAACTGCCCGAAGCGAGGCCCATGCGCTACCGTGGTATCCCATGATTTCCAGCGCCCTCCTGCTTTTGCTCCCTCTGGCCCAGACCCCGCCTGCTGAGGCCAAGCCCATGGACCCGGCGGGGCCCATGGTTGCTGCGGGCCGTCGTGCCCGGGATGCCGGCGACCTGAAGAAGGCGCGCATTGATTTTGAAGCGGCCCTGGCGTATCGGCCCTATGATCCGGAGCTTCTCACCGAGCGCTTGTCTGTGGCTGGGGTGGGGGATGGCCGTGCTCTTTGGGCCCAGCTTCTGTGGGAGGCGATCGCCGATGAGCGTGGGCGCGGGCGAGTGCCCAAGGCTGCGCAACCTTTTGTCGGTGGGGATGCGGAAACCCAGGCGGTGATCAAGGCTCGAGCCGCGGCATTCAAGGAACTGGTCAGCTTGGCCCGCTCTAAGGGGCGTCGCAACGATCCAGATGGTTTGGCAGTGGCCTGGTGGGCGCGCCGATTGGCCTTGGAATTGGGCCAGATTCAACCGGGGCTCTTGGCATCTGCTTCGCCCGAAGACTTGGATCCCCGCCATCGACTGGCGAATGAAAAGGACTGGGTCGAGATCCCTCGCTCCCTGGAGAAACTCTGGATCAGCGCCGCCGCTTCCGGGCGGACCAGTTTGGTGATTGAAGCCGCGCGCATCGTGGTCGGGCTTGCAGCCCAAGCGGGTTTCACCAACCTCAAGGGCGAGGCTCCGCCAGAGAGTTTTCGGGCCAACATGGGGGGCACAGCGTCCAACGCCCTTGCGCAAGCGCGCCGACAACTGAAGGGGAAAATGGGCCGTCCTTGGACCATTGACGAACTCGACGAACAACTCGCTACCCAAGAGGAAGCGTTCACCCGGGACCACGACTCTTTTGGTTTACCTGGCACCGCCCACTCCCCCCGCGAGTGGTACTTGGTAGAGACCGACTGCGGCTTTCAAACCCTGCGAGGAGTCGCGGCCACCATTGAGTCGCACCACACGCGCTTGGTGAATTTTTACGGGGAAGATCCCTTTACCAATCGCCCAGGTCTGGTGCGCATTGTGCCTTTGGCGGCGGGTCTCGAATCAGAAGGGGCGCCCTTTTACTGGGCCGCTGGTTTTCAAGGGGGAGATGTCACTACCTTCCGTTTTTCAGCGGGCACCATCGAGGGACTCGGCCACGGTCTGACCCACGAATTGACCCACCGCTTTGACGGAGCCCTTTGTCCGGGCCAACCCGCTTGGCTCACCGAGGGCAAGGCAGTCTGGACCGGATCAGCCTACGGGCATAGCGACGAGACCGAGTTTGTGCCCAATCATGTGAATCGTGGCACCCTGACATCTGTTTATGGGGCCGGGTGGAGCCGCCCCAAGAAACTTGAGGAGCTCCTGATCCCGGACCTGGAGGACTACCGCGCCAATTACTCGGCGGGCTACGCGCTCTATGTGTTCTTGAACACCTGGGTCCCGGTGATCGACGAGTTGGACGAGGACGGCAAGCCTCTACCGGAAGATAAGGCGGAAGAAGTCCCCGGAGCCGCGCCCATGTTCCACGAGCGCTTGCAGTCCTTCATGTCCAATGCGGGCCGGGGTGCCGGCGATCGCATGGCCCAGTTTGAGGGCCTGTTCTGTGACGGACGGGATGGACGGCCCGAAGACTTTGCAGGCTTCTGCCGGATCTATGGACGCTTCTTGCGGGGCTTCAACGCCTACACGCCCGCCGCTTGGACCGACCGCTACACCAGTCAGGTTCCCGGTGTGGCCTCCAGCCCCTTGATCTATGACGAGCCCACCTGGGTCTGGTCGCGCAACCGCACCGAGCCTTACTTTGGTGACGCCCAAGCTGCGGAAGCGGGGATGCTCTTGGACCGGGAGGGCAAACGCCGGGACGCGGCGCTTGCATTCCTTTGGGCCATGCAGGTGGAGGGACGGCTGGGCGTCCCCGAAGAACGCTTGGTGGGGGCGCTAGAGGCTTCCGGGGCAAAAGCTGGCGCTTGGGCCATTGCCCAACAGCGTGCCTTTCCCCTTTATCCGGCAGAGACCGAACGCCCCCGTGAACTTTCCGTCAAACGCACCATGAAGTTGCTTGAGGTGTTGAAAGCCGCTGCTGTCGCCCACCGGGAGCACGAGTGGCGCCAGTCCGCCGCACGTTTCACCGCTGATCATGATCGTCTGGCCCGTTGGCTCGGGGAACCCGAGCTGCAAGATGCGGTCCCCAGCAAGGAAGCCAGCGCTTGGCGCAGCGTGCATCCTGTACAGGGGGAAGGCTGGGTCGAAGAGGAACTGGTGGGCCATGACGACCCCTTCCCCACGGGAAACTGGTTCTTTGCACCTGATGGGGATTTGGGCGTGGGCCGTCGCAAGGCGCGCGCGGGCACCGGACGTTTCGGTGGTTCCAATCGCGGGGCTGTGTTTGTGCGCGGATCGCACTACGAATTACCCGGGACCTATCTGCTCAAGACCCGCGTGCGCTTCACCACCACCTATGCCAAGGGTCAGCTGATTCTGGGCTGGGCCCGGCGGGACCGTGCCGTGACCATCGGGATTTCCGGTGCCGCCACCACGATCGAAGGCAATCGCGATGAAGAACCTAAACTGCGCCATGTGTCTTGGAGCATGGCCGGTGGCTTTGAGCGCGACGGCTCCCTGCAGGGGGCCCAACCCTCTGGAAAATTCAAGTTGACCCAGCCTTCCAGCGCGGTCGAGGTCGAAGTCTTGGTGGATGGGGCCAGCGCGACCGTGAGTATTAACGGCGAACGCTTAGGCACCTATCACATGACCGATGGCACACCCATCGAAGGGTTCATTGGGTTCTCCTCTTCCGCCGGTGCTCTGCGCATGGAGCATCCGGTGGTGGAGCGTCTCGACCGTCCGCGCACCCTGTTGGTTCCCGGCATGGACAGTGCTGGCCTCGATATTGCCACGGGGCGCACGCTTGTGTTCAGCCAATTGGAAGGCCGCCTTGTGGCGGGCGTTCCCCCGCGTACCCAAGGCAGTTTGATGCTCTGGGTTCCTTGTCCCCGGCGCTATGACCCGGACGAACCGATTGACTCCCACACCATCGAACGCCGGGCCTTGGTGGTTTGCCGCAGTTTGATCAAGGGTGCCCTTCGCAGCAACATGACCCAAGAAGTCCTGATCGCCCTGCCCGCCGCCATGGGGGCCAAAGACCTGGATAGGGTAGAGGCATTGATCGCCGCTGAGTTTGCGGAAAAGCTCGCGGGCCAAGCGGCCGCTCAACCGACCTTCATGCGCCACCCTTTCGACGGTTTGGTGCCTGAGGGTTTCGAAGACACTCCTGATTTGGGCAAGCGCTGGGTCTTCTTCCTAGACGCCGCGGGCGTGGCGCGCTTTGCACGGCCCGCCTATGTACTCGGTGGTAAGTTCGATCCCGACTTGGATCATTGGCTGCGCGTGTACCGGGACAATGGCCGCCCCCCCCGGGATCTGCCCCAGCCCTCCCGCGAAGAGCCAGAGGATGAAACAGAAGATTCGGCCGAAGAGCCCGACGGGAATTAGGTAGGTCGCACACAACCAGCTCTGAAGGAGTTCCATCAACGCGAAGTTCTCCGCTGGAGGTTTCTCTAATCCTCTTTCTCTTCCCGGTAGTGCTGGATCAGGCGAAGCAATTGGAGTTCGCGCTCAGAAGTGTGCCAGGAATAACCGATGTATGCCATAACACCCAGTTCGAAGGGCTCGAGTGAGTGCGATCCAGACAGCCCAGACAGCCCAGACAGCAGGGTCCAAAAAACATAAGGAACAAAAATGCAAAAACACCAATTAGCGTATTCACTCAGGCGTTGTAGCTTGGACATACGCCTGCTCATGGACATTTGACTGGTGGCGCAGTTAACTAGGAGCATCTCTCGGATTTCTCTTTTGGCACGTAGCATCTTTAATAGTATCATGCTTGCCAGCCTACGGATCTGTGGGTGCCCAAGGGAAGCGAGCCTTGCTCATTCGCTGATTGGAAGGTGGGCGTAATTGACGATGCTCCATCCTTGGAGAGGGGTGGACCGATGGATTTTGATGGTTACTTCACCGGGGCGCACGGGATCGGACGATGCATACCTTCCATAGGCGTTCTGAGAGAACATGCCGCTTGAGTCGCCCGCATTCAAAAGGGTCAGCTGACCTTTCTTCCACCCCTGTACGGCCAGGTGATGTTCTAGTTGATCTAGACCGCTGGGGGAGGTGACCTTGGCCACAGCCATTAGAGCTACGGCGGAAAGAATGATGACGATGAGTGCTTTTTTTATATTCATGATCAGTGAGGCGTGACGGATTGGTTGGTGACACCCTCTGTTCAGGTGCCGAGCACCCGTTCCCAGTCGCTTACCAGTTGTGCCCAGGATTTTCCGTTGTCGTCCATTCGGACGGTGAGAAGGGACTCGATGGTTCGGACCCGGCCCTCTTCGAGTTGGAGCAGCCAGGTGATGAAGAGGTCTAGTTGGCTTGGTTTTTCTGGTAGGAGCACTTCGCCGAAGCGTTGGGGTTCGTCGCGTAGGGAGTGGTAGAGTTTTGCGTTGCGAACATAGGCGGTCCGCATGAGGTTGTGCAGTTGTTCTTCTGCGGAACCGTTGGTGGAAATGGAATCGGTTTGGTCTGCACCGCCGACTTGCTTGAAATGGGCTTCAAGTCGTACATGGTCCCTGCATATGGCGGCAAACAGTTCGCCGTTCTTGGGGGGCGGGGCCTGCAGTTGGAGGGGGATGAGGGTTGGGTCCAGGTCGCAGGCGTCTAGGGCTTGGCGGGCCAATTTCATGCCCACCATGAAGTGCAGCAGGTGTCCTTCCTGTTGCAAGTGTCGGGCGAACAGGAGGGTGCGGGCCACCCGTTGCGGGCTGGCTTGGCCTTCGTTCAATAGGGCCTCTCCCAGCTTGAGGAAACCCAAGCAGTCCTGGTTCGGATTGGATTCGAGGTGGTACGAATCTTGTTCCAGAATATTGAGGCAGCGTTGCCAATGGGATTCTGCGTCCTGCTGGGCCTTAGTGGCTGTGTGCCAGTCCTCGACCGCTTGAGCCAAGTCAGGCCCTTGGCCTGGGGCTCCGAAAGTGTTGGGTCGAGTCTCTTGCGCCCATACCTCCAGCGTGGCCCAGTCGAGGTCGAGCTGGGCCAATTGCTCCCCATTGAATCCCGCTTGGGAGCGAATGCCAAGGAGCACGATTGCGGCCAGGGCCAGGATCGTTAGCAGGCGGAGGTAGGTTTTTCTCATGGGCTCACGGGTATGGCGAGGAGACATACCACCTTAGAATCTACTCTAGAGGGTTGCTCCAAAGGTCATACGAAGTGGCCTAGGATTCCAAAGGTGCTCCCAGGGGGTGCCCATTCCACGCGGGAGGGGAGCTAGTTCCGTCGAGACCGTCGGAAACGCCAAACTTCGGCGAGGACTTGGCCAACACTGCTGACCTTGGCCCCCTGCTTGGCGCACTGGTCACCGATTTGGAACGCTCGCGCCCACTGGGCATGTTGCATGCGGTAGGTGGTCCAAAGGCTGTGTTTGGGATCCCACATTTCGGTTTGCTCGGAGGTCACCCCGTTGAGCTCGATCACCCGCAGGTCTTTTCCGCGCATGAGGTGTTCTTGGGAGGGAGCCTTGAAGTCAAAGCGTCCCAGGTGGAACCCCGGGTAGCGGCCCGCGAGTTGCGCCACTGCTGCCTGAAGTTCGGAGGTAATGAGGTGTTGGCCATCCAAGAAAATGGCCCCGCGCGAATGGGTGCCCACCTCCACCAGGGGGATGTGGATTTCCGCGGCCGGCACCTCGTCCATGCGACCGAAGTTTTCCTCTGCATAAATCCGATGCAAGGCGACGGCGCGAGGATCCGTAAGAATCAACTGTTCTAGGGTGCGCTCTCCGTCACCCGTGACCCGTGGCATTTCCTTGATGGTCACGCCCACGATCTTTCCTTCACTGGCCCCTGGGGGATGGACCCAGAACACGCCGAATTCCTGGCCAGGGGCGTATTCCATCAGGATCGACGGGACGTCCATGGTATCGAGGGCTGTTTGCAGCTCGGCTTCGGTGTGCAACACCTGAACCCCTGATCCCCGCTGACCCGCGTCCGGCTTGAGCACTAGGGGAAGGGTTAAATTCTCAGCGGCAACGAAGGCCAAGGCCTTGGGTACTTGGTCTCCATTCGGTTCCAAGAAAACCCAATGGGGGATTTCAGTTCCTGACCCCAAGCCCTCCAAGATGGCCGACTTGCTTTCCCCAATCAAGCCACCCATGGGCATGGCGGGATTGGCCGCTGTCATCACCAGTCCACGGTGACGAATCGTCATGAGCAACACGTCGACGATGACCGGTGCGTAGTAAACAAAGGGATGCCAGAACTCGTGGCGGGTCCATCGTCGCCAGCGACCCAGCAAGATGCGTCGCCCGCGCCAAGTGAAGAGCCGCAGGATGTTGTGCAGCACGAACACCGAGGCTAGGGCATAGGCAGCAAAGAGCACCACATCCGTTCCATCGACCTGGTCTAGGCGCACTCCGAAGTACTGCGCCACCAAAGCCGTGGCCCCCACGAGGATCGGAGTCCACAGCACGCCTGCCACTGCAAACCAAAAGGCGAACTCCTTTGTGCTCGTGCGCAGGACCCCAGCAGTGAAGTAAATCGGCAAGCGCAGTCCGGGCAGGAAACGGCTGGTGAGAATCACCTTGGCACCCCGTTTGTCCAACCAATGGCTCGCGCGGGTCATGGCATCTTCGGTGATCAGCCATTTGAAGGGGGCGACTCGAATGGCCGAGCGTCCCAAGAGGCGGCCGCTCATGAAGAGCAGCATGTCGCCGATGTAGATGCCGATGAAGCAGGCGAGGCTGGCGGCGAGCCACTCCATGCGTCCATCTGCCACCAAAAATCCTGCGGCGATGCACGCAAGGTCTTCTGAGGCCAGGGTGGCGAGGGCCAAGAGAGTTCCAAACAGCAGGAGGGCCGGCCCCCTGAGGGGCGGAATGTCCCCGGGGTCAAAGGGGATCTGGGCTTGCTCTATGCGCTCGGTCTTGGCTTCCTCGCGCATAACTCCCAGGCCCTGGTCCACCTGGGTGACCCATGCATCAAGGTCTTGGGCCAATTCCTCGGTCCAAGTGAACGGCAAAAAGTGGCTTTGGTCCTCGAGGATTTTGAGTTCCGCTTGGGGCACGATGCGTTGGTGCTCCTGTGCGGCGGCCACGGGAATGAGGGGATCGTTCCGACCATGGACGATGCGCACGGGAAGCTCCAAGCGGACCAGGATGTCTCGCAGGCGGCGCTGGTCGGTTTCCGCAAAGTTGCGACCAAAAGCCACCAGGGGTGCCATCCCATTCCACCCACCAAAGTGGGGCAGTGCCCAGCGTGCGCCTTGACAGGCGTTGAGCAAGAGCAGGTGCAGTCCATGGTTCAAGGCGTGTGAACCGAGCAGTTCGAATTCGATCACGCCTAGGGAGGCCAGCATGTAGAGGGACTGCACTCGGGCGGGGTGCAGGTCGATCAACTCCAAGGCCACCGCACCGCCCATGCTCCAGCCCACCGCGTGCACCTTTTCCACTTCAAGGGAATCGAGCAGGCCCGTGATCTGGCTGGCCGCGCCCTTGGCGGACAGGTCGGGGCCGAGGGGCTTGCTGGCGCCAAAGCCAGGGAGGTCGACGGTCAAGACCCGTAGGTGCTTGGGCAGGGCCGCGGTCAGCTGTGCAAAGTTCGTGCCCCGGCCGGGGCTTCCGTGCAGTAGCAACAGGGTGGGGGCGTTGGACTCTTGGGAGCCACTCATGGTCCAGGCCAGGGTTTGCCTGCCTTCCCCTAGGGCCAAGACCTCGCTCTGTTGCCACCCTTCCGGGGCTGGAACCCGGTCCTCACCCAGGACCCATACCAAGTGGGAGACCAGCAGGATTCCCAGGTAGATGCGCCACAAGGGCAGGCGGGCCCAGAACTTTTTGGGCGGAGCTTGGGTTGGAGAACTCACAGTGGGGGGCGTGGCGGGAGAAGGCTCATGGGTCGGCATTTCTCCGGGCAAAATGCAACTCCCGCAGGCCTCGCTAGGTTAATTCACACAGGAGGGCTGAAAGTGTTTTTGCACCTGGGTCCAGGTCTCGTGGGCGAGGCTCTTGCGGTCTGTGGCCTGCACCTCCTGTCCAATGTAGGTCACGCGGGCTTCGATACGGGGCAGCATGATGAATCCGAGGAAATGGGGCAGTATCTCCATGTCTCCCCACCAGCACACGGAGAGTTGGGCCGGGGGTTCGCTCGGGGCAACTGCATAGTGCAAAGCAAAGGGTGCGACGGGCAGGTCCAGGTCCACCGCCACTTGAAAGAGGCTGGCGCGGAAAGGCAAAACGGTTTCACCGCGAGTGCTTGTGCCCTCGGGGAATACGATCACCCCTTCGCCACCTCGAATGGCCTTTCCCAAATCATCGCGCACTTGGCCAAGTTCGCGTTTACGCTCGCGCTTGACAAAAAGAGTTCCTGCAAGACGCGCAATGTGTCCCGCAAAGGGTATTTGTCCAATCTCGGCCTTGGAAAGAAAACGCCCCCGCATGGAGGCGTGCAACACCAGGATATCGAGGTAGGAAAGGTGGTTTCCCGCCGCAAAGAATGGGGGAGTCGGGGGGGTACCCAGCACCTCAAGGCGCACCCCCAGTGCGAACAGGCAACCAAGGGCCCAAAGGCGTGTCACCCGGCGACGCAGGCCGATGGCTGCTGAGGGCCAAACCCGATCGAGGAGCAGGGCCGACAGGAGGAAGGGGTAAGTGGCGAGGGTCAGGCAGAGGAGCGCACAGATGCGCAAGATCGCTCGGAGGTACCTCATGCGCTGCTACCTCCCTTGGGAGAGCTGAATTTGCCGTGCTGTTCCTCGTTGATGTGCAAATGGATCAGACTGTCGATGGTGCCGAATTCCCGGTCCAATGCGGGGCCGCCGATGACCTTGGCTCCGTACCTCAAGTAGATTTGGAACAGGGTTGGAACGACCGGCTTAGGGCGCTTGGCAAGGTCCTCCGGGGAGGCATGGCACAGGAATTCGCTGCGCGGCCTGGCAAAGTGCTGCGGGTGCAGATGCCCTTCTTCGATCATCAGCTGGTGAAAGCGTATCCCCTCTGCAGGGTCTTGGCTGGTGAGAGAACTGCAACCAAACATCCCCTTCAAGCCCACATGGTCCGCATACGCGCTAAGACCTCGCCACAGTAAAAACAAAACCCGTTGGTCTCGATAGGCCTGGGCAATGCAGGCACGGCCCAGTTCGATGGACTGTTCCAAGAACTCCGCAGGAAGGTCATCCAACTGGAATTCCCCTGCGGAGTAAAACCCATGGCCCTCCCGGGCCGCGGCTGGTATCTGCATGCGGTAGGTGCCCACG
Organism: Planctomycetota bacterium; assembly: GCA_028823345.1. Lineage (GTDB taxonomy): Bacteria > Planctomycetota > UBA1135 > UBA1135. The sequence goes on along the minus strand of JAPKBR010000031.1, from coordinate 2,966 downwards.
CAAGCTTCCGTGGCCAAATCCATGACCATCAGATGCTGGCACTGTGCATCGAACTGGTCCCGGTCACGCCCGCTTGCCTGGTTGGCCGCTAAACCTTCACCGAGTTCCAAATGAAACACATCAAAGCGCAAGCGCTGGATCTCATCCAGGTCCCGGGTGCTGCGCGCAAACCGCAAGCGATAACGCCCCGAAACCTCATCGAGGTCGGGGATGCGCTTGGGGTGGGCGAGTGCCTGGGCTTGGGTGGATGGACTAGGGTGTTGCAAGGCTGCTGAATGGGATTGCACCATTTTGGGGCCCCTCGGGCGGAGATTCTATTCTCTCTTCCCCCTTGGGGTCACGGGTCCAGGAGAGCCACGCAAAGAATGGGTCAATCCCGTTTGCCCCCCTCCATGGCTCCTGTGGGCTCGTTTGGCGAGGATCGTGAAAGGGAGGTATGCTTAGGCTCGGCCCGTTCTATCCCTTGATCCTCATCCAACGTCCCATGCGCTTGACCCTCCTCTGCCTCTCCAGCATTTTTGTGACACCCCTTCTGGCCCAGGGCAGCGACGACTGCCTCTTGGCCCTCGCAATCACTGGCCCCGGTCCTCACGCCTTCGACAACTCTGTGGCCACCCTGGACGGAGCTGCAGATCCCCTCTGCCTCGCCTTTGGGAATGACCAAGTGGAGCAGGATGTGTGGTTCCGCTGGACCGCGGCCGTCACTGCTCCCACACTGCTTTCCTTCTGCGGTCAAACCACCGTGGACACGAAGGTCGCCGTCTATGACGGGGTCACTTGTAGCGACATCATGCTGGCGTGCAATGATGATTCCTGCGGCTTGCAATCCGCGTTGACTTTTGCCGCAGTGGCTGGCAGTGAGTATCTAATTCGGGTGGGAACCTATCCCGGTGCTGCCGGCGGAATCGGGACCTTTGACCTCACTCCCCAGGTACCCGTGGTTAACCCGGGCAACGGCCACTCTTACCTTGTGGTGAGTGATGGCGCCGACTGGCCCACCGCTCGGGCAGCGGCCGAGGCCATGAGCTTCAATGGCCTAACCGGTCACCTGGTGACCATTGTGGATCAGGCGGAGCACGATTGGATTCAGGCCAACTTGGCCTTCACCCGTCCTTGGATTGGTCTCTACCAAAACACAACTTCGAGCACCTACGCCGAGCCCGCCGGGGGCTGGGAGTGGATCACCGGAGAACCCTTCACCTTCACCTTCTGGGCCGCAGGCGAACCCAACGACAACCCCGCGGGGGAAGACTTTGCCGAGTGGCACGGCGGCGGTTGGAACGACATGGTCGGGACCTCTACCACGCCCACTGAGTACATCGTGGAGTTCGACGGTCTCGTAGGTGGTCCTGGACTCTTCTGCGACCCGGCAAACAATGCTTCGTCCGGCCAGCCCGTTACCCTCGAAAACTCCGACCTCAGCGGACCGGGGTTGTTTCACCTGGAAGCCGAGGGCGGACCCGTCGATCAGTTTGGCTTCTTCCTGATCTCGGCTTCGGAATCCCCGAGCCCTATTGCGGTCAGTCAGGGCGTGTTGTGCCTAGCGGCCCCGATCGGGCGGTACTCGTCAAACGCGGGTCCTGCTTTGAATTCTCTCGGCAGGTTCGACGCGGCGGGAGTGTTGCAGAACCTCGCGGGTACCTCTTCTGTGGGATCGGGCTTTGACATTTCCGCCGCCCTGCCGGATCCCCCGGCAGGGGTGATTGTGTCCGGGGATACTTGGCTGTTCCAGCTTTGGTTCAGAGACCTTGGCGGCGCGTCTAACTTCAGCAACGGGATTGCCGTTACCTTCTAGTCGTCCTTGCCCAGGAACGGGTAGCGCCAATCCGTCGGCGGAACAAAGGTCTCTTTGATCGTTCTCGGGCTGACCCACCGGAGCAAGTTCAGAATCGATCCGGCCTTGTCATTGGTGCCGGAGGCCCGCGCCCCACCAAAGGGTTGCTGGCCGACCACTGCGCCCGTGGGCTTGTCGTTCACATAGAAGTTACCGGCGGCAAAGCGCAGGGTCTCCATGGCCTTCCTGAGGGCGGTGCGATTGGTTCCGAAGACCGCACCCGTCAGGGCGTACTCGCTGGTGTCCGCGCACAATTGGACGGTCTCGTCCACCCGTGCATCCTCATAGGGGAAGATCGTCAGTACCGGGCCAAACAACTCGGTGCGCATCAGATCATGTTTAGGGTCGGCGGTTTCAATCACCGTCGGACGGATGAACCAGCCTTCGCTCGCGTCGCATTCGCCGCCCACAACTACTTTGCAGCTCGCATCGGCGCGTGCCCCATCGATCGCGGTGGACAGTTTCTTGTAGCTGCCTTCGTCGATCACGGCGCCAAGGAAGTTGGTGAAGTCTTCGGGGTCGCCCATGGCCATCTCGGCCGTAATCGCTTCCAGTTGCTCCAGCACTTCGGGCCAGATCGACTTGGGGACATAGGCCCGGCTTGCGGCCGAGCACTTTTGGCCTTGGTATTCGAAGGAGCCACGGGCGAGAGCCACAGCCAGGGACCGGGGATCCGAGTCGGGCAGTGCCATCACGAAATCCTTGCCGCCGGTTTCGCCCACGAGGCGCGGGTACTGGGCGTAGTTCGGCAGGTTCTCGGCTACGGAGCGCCAGATGCCTTGGAAAACTCCTGTGGATCCGGTGAAGTGGATTCCGGCCAAGCGCGGGTCTGCCATCACGGGGTCGCCTACCGCGGCGCCGCGGCCGGGGAGGAAGTTGATCACTCCGGGGGGGACTCCGGCTTCGATCATGAGTTCGGACAGATAGTAGTTTGAAAGCACCGAGGTGGAGGCCGGTTTCCAAATCGTGGTGTTGCCCAACATGGCCGGAGCCGAAGGCAAGTTGGCCGCGATGGATGAGAAGTTGAATGGCGTGATCGCAAAGACAAAGCCATCGAGGGGGCGGTGCTCCATGCGGTTCCAACAGCCCGGGGAGGACTGGGGTTGTTCCGAGTAGATGCGCTCCATGAAAC
>JAPKBR010000072.1 GCA_028823345.1 Planctomycetota bacterium | reverse complement strand
GGGCCGAATTCTGGACTTCGAAATCGGCGCAGAACCGAGCCTGTGCCTTGAAACAGGGCCCGGGGCAATCACCCGTCTCGTGGCAGCCCACATCAACGGCCTGCAGCGCATCTGATTCTGCTCAAAAGCGGCAATCGGTGCCTCTCGGAGGCCTCTTCGGGATATGATTCTGCGCCAAGAAACGAGCTATGACACGCCACGACGGACGCCAACAATCGGATCTGCGCGACTTGCGCTTTGAACGCCACTTTACCGAGCATGCCCAAGGGTCTGTTCTCGCCTGCTTTGGACGTACACGCGTTCTGTGCACGGCCACCATCACCGACACGGTGCCGCGCTTCATTCGCGGCAAGGGTCAGGGCTGGATGACCGCCGAGTACGCGATGCTCCCCTCCTCCACCGAAGGCCGCAAGAGCCGCGATCGAGGGGGCAAGGTCGATGGTCGCTCGGTCGAAATCCAACGTTTGATCGGACGTTCAATGCGCGCGGTAGTGGACCTCAAGCGCATGCCCGAAAAAACCATCTGGATCGACTGCGATGTATTGCAAGCGGACGGAGGCACCCGGACCACCGCCGTCAGCGGAGCCTGGATCGCACTGCACGATGCCTTCACTTGGATGAAGGAAAAGCGCCAACTGCGCGAGTGGCCTCTGATGGATCAACTCGGCGCGGTCAGCGTGGGCGTGGTCGACGGACTCCCGGTCTGCGACCTCGACTACATTGAAGACAGCAAGGCAGATACGGACATGAACTTGGTGATGACCGGCAACGGTGAGTACATCGAGGTCCAAGGCTCTGCCGAAGGAGCACCCTTCAACCGCACACAACTCGACTCCATGTTGGAATTGGGCGAAGCAGGCATCCAAAAAATATTCGCGGCCCAGAAGGCCGCGCTAGAAGGATCCTGATCTTGGAACTCCTCCTCGCCACTGGCAATGCACACAAGGCCCAGGAACTGCGCGACCTCCTAAGTGGCATTCCTGTGACCGTGCTGAGCCCCCGCGATGTGGGAGGCCTGCCCGAGGTGATCGAGGACGGTGCAACGTTCCAAGAGAACGCCGCCAAGAAAGCAAGCAGCGCTGCCAAGCACACGGGGCGTTGGTGCCTTGCGGATGACTCTGGCCTCTGCGTCGATGCCCTCGAAGGTGCGCCCGGCATTCACAGTGCCCGGTACGGTGGAACCCATGGGGATGACGTGGGTAACAACAAGAAGCTGCTGCTCGATCTGGCCGAAGTGCCCGAAGAAAAGCGCGGTGCTGCCTTTGTCTGCTCCCTGGCCCTCGCGCGACCCGATGGGGAGATCGAAATCGTGATCGATGGACGCACGGAAGGCCGCATCTTGACGGAGCCCATGGGCGTGGGCGGCTTTGGCTATGACCCACTATTCCTGTTCTCAGAGCCCAACCTCGAACAAACAGGGCGCTGCTTTGCCAGCTTGACGCCGCCGGAAAAATCAGCAGTCAGCCACCGCGGGCGGGCTCTGCGAGCCCTCGGCCAAGAGCTCACCACGATCTTGGAGCAGACCTCATGAACACTCAGTACATCCGCAACTTTTCAATCGTTGCCCACATCGATCACGGCAAGTCCACCCTTGCGGATCGAATGCTTGAGCAAAGCGGCGCGGTTCAGAAGCGCGACATGAAAGCGCAGTTGCTCGACGACATGGAATTGGAACGAGAACGCGGCATCACCATCAAGGCCCGCGCCGTGACGATCCCGCACGTCAAGGATGGGGTGAAGTACACCCTGAATATGATCGACACTCCGGGGCATGTGGACTTCAACTACGAAGTAGAAAAGTCCATGCAAGCTTGCGAAGGCGCGATCTTGCTGGTGGACGCATCCCAGGGGGTCGAGGCCCAAACCGTGGCCAATGCCTATCTGGCCATCGAAGCGGACCTGGACATCATCCCGGTGCTGAACAAGACCGACTTGGCCCACGCCCGGCCAGATGAAGTGGCAGAGGAGATCGAAAACTCCCTGGGTATCGACGCAACCGATGCCCTGCGCGTGTCCGCCAAGAGCGGTGATGGAGTCTCCGAGGTGCTCGATGCAATCATCGACCGCATCGCGCCGCCCAAGGGAGACCCAGATGCTCCCCTGCAGGCCCTGATCTTTGACGCGGTGTACAACGAGTACCGCGGCATCATTGTTTATCTGCGTGTGATGGAGGGAACCCTCAATCAGCGGGACAAGGCCCTGATGATGGGCTCGGACAAGGCTTACGAAGCGGTGGAGATCGGGACTTTTTCACCGAAAATGACCCCCTGTAAAACCCTTGGGCCCGGTGAAGTGGGCTACTTCATCTCGAACATCAAGACCCTCAGCGATCTGCGCATCGGGGACACCCTGACCCTGCAGCACAAGCCTTCAGAAAAGATGCTGCCTGGCTACGACGAGCCCAAGCACATGGTTTTCGCGGACTTCTACCCCACCAACCCGGGCGAGTTCGAAGAGATGCGCGAGGCCCTAGAGACCCTGCTTCTGTCGGACAGTTCGTTCTCCTACGAGCCGGTCACCTCGGACGCCTTGGGCTTCGGATTCCGCTGCGGATTCCTCGGGCTCTTGCACATGGAGATTATTCAGGAGCGGCTCGAACGGGAGCACGACCTGGACATGATCCAAACCGCGCCCTCCGTGACCTACAAGATCAAGCTCAAGAACGGCGAAGAGCAATGGGTCATGTCCCCTGGAGCCTTGCCCAGTCCTGACCAATACGAAGAGGTACTGGAGCCCATCGTGCGCGTCTCCATGTTGATCCCAACCGAATACGTGGGGGTCATGATGACGATCGCCACCGAACACCGAGGCGTTTATGTGCGCCAGGACTACCTGTCCACTACCCGCGTCCAACTGGTCTTCGACATTCCCTTGGCCGAGATCATGTACGACTTCTATGACAAACTGAAGTCCGCCACCCGGGGCTACGGGACCTTGAACTACGACCTGCAGGGGTACTTCGCCGACGATTTGGTCAAGCTCCTGATCCTGGTCAACGCCAAGGAAGTCGATGCCCTGTCGTCGATCGTGCATAAGAGCCGCGCCGACGTACGTGGCCGGGCAGTGATCAAGAAACTGCGCAAGGAAATCCCTCGACACCTGTTTGAGGTGCGCCTCCAGGCAGCTGTGGGCTCTCGAATCCTTGCGCGTGAATCCATCGCTCCCCTCCGCAAGGACGTAACCGCCAAGTGTTACGGCGGCGACATCTCACGCAAGCGCAAGTTGCTTGAGAAACAAAAGGCCGGTAAACGTAAGATGCGGCAGGTCGGCAACGTGGACATTCCCCAGAAGGCCTTTCTCAGCATCCTCGGTGGCGACGACAAGTAAAGCCCCGTCCCCACTCACGAGCACAGCACCCCCAACTCCAGCACACACACCGTGGCCAAAGACAAAGACAAGAAAAAAGGTGGCGGTCGTCCCTGGCGCGAGAACATCGAGGCCATCGCGGTCTCTGTAATTGTGATTGTGCTCTTCAAGTACTTTGTGCTGGAGGCCTACAAGATCCCCACGGGCTCCATGCAGCCCACGCTCATGGGCTGGGACGACGGGAAGGGTGGCGGCGTCTTCGACCGAGTGCTGGTGGACAAACTGAGCTATCGGTTCCGGGATCCGAAACGTTGGGAGATCGCGGTCTTCCGCTATCCCCTCGATACGTCCAAGAACTTCATCAAACGTTTGGTGGGCATGCCCGGTGAACACCTCAAGATCGAGAACGGCGACCTCTGGACGCGCCCGTCCGAAGAGGATCCCTGGGCCATCTTGCGCCGCCCGCCGCGCTTGCAAGACGTCCACTTCAAATCACTTGGCACGACCGGTGACTGGAAGGAAACCGGCGTCTGGAGCCACACGGATGATGGGCTCGTGGTTTCGGGTGCTGGCAGCGCACGTTTCCCTCGCACTAGCTCGGCGGTGGTGGATCGTTACGCCGATGGCTATCCCGGCGATTTGGTGCACGCGGTCAAGCCCAAACCTAGTGGCTCCGGCCGCAATAAAGTCGGTGACTTACGGCTCTGCACAACCTTGACGGCCGATCCCGACTGCACCCTCGTGCGCCTTGAGTTGCTCGATGGACCCTACACCTACGCCCTCGAAATCCCCGGGCCCGGCGCAGAACCCACAGAGAAAGCCCGGGTCAAAGTCGCCGATGCCGCGGATAAATGGGGACAGGAGAACCTCTTCATCGATGGTGCCCTCAGTCTGGCCAACAGCGACGAGCTGGAAATCCAATTCCAAAATCTCGACGACCTGCTAGAGGTCCGGCTTGACGGCGAAGTGCTCTTCACTCTTGAAGTGCCCCCGGTGGCGCGACATCAGATGACTCGCAGCGGTGTCCAGCTGATCACGCGTACAGGGGGTGCCCACTTTGGTGAGCTCCAAGTTGCGCGGGACGTCTTCTACACCGACGACCAAAAAGTCACCTCCTGGGAAATCCCCGAGGACTCCTATGTGGCCCTCGGCGACAACACCCAAGACTCCTCCGATGGTCGCGACTGGACCCTGCTGGGGTACAAACTCGATGACGGCCGCGAGCTTTGGGGCAACCAGCGTTCCCGAGAAAACCCCCTCTTTGCCCACGGCATGCCAGGTGGACCCCAGATCTTTTTCCGGGACCAACTGGGCGAACGGCATATGTTCATGCAAGAAGAGGCCCTTCCCCTGCCGCCCCGTCCCTTGAGCTTCGTACCCCGCAATCTTGTGCGCGGGCGCGCTATCGCAGTGGTCTGGCCAGCCTGGTCATCCTCCTATGGACTCTCACGATTTCAGTGGTGCCGCTGAGCACGAAGCCCTGCAAGCCGCCTTTTGCGCCACAAGCTATGAGGCCTTTGGCTTAGGGCAAGAGTTCAGCTTGCGCGTGGACCGGAACCACCCGGACCTAGATGCCCTGCTGCTTACGACGGCGCGCGAGTCATGGGCTTTCCTGACCGCTTGGAATCCGCGCTCGACCCCCACGGGTAAGTCGCAAAACATAGCGGCCAACCAAGCCTTGGCCAAACAGTTGGCACTCCTCACAGACCAAGGCGACCGACCCTTCTTGGTGCTTCCCGGCCGCGGCGTGGGACCGGATGACAGTTGGACGCCCGAGGAGAGTTTCCTTGTGCTGGGGATCTCAAGCAAACAGGCCGAGGCCCTCTGCAAGCAATTCAACCAGTGGGCTCGGCTCGCAGGGGAGCGGGGCTCTCAGGCTGGCCTGGTCTGGACGGATTTCTCGAAGTCCCAACCAAGTTAGCGCAGAGGTAAGCGGGAACCTCTTCCGGGGGCAAGGGCCGCGACAAGAGGTAGCCCTGGATCTCGTCCACGCCGAGGACGCGCAAGAACTCAAGCTGCCGCTCGGTTTCAACCCCTTCAGCCACAATCGACAGGCCAAGGCTCTGGCCCAAGATGACGATCGAGGTCACAATCGCAGCGTCACCAGGATCAACAGCGAGGTCATCCACAAAACACTTATCGATCTTCAGAGTGTCCACTGGGAAGCGTCGTAAGTACGAGAGCGACGAGTACCCCGTTCCAAAATCATCGATGGCGATAGCCACACCGAGGCTCTTGAGTTTGTGCAAGTCCCGAATGACCCCCTCGGGGTCTTCGACCATCAGACTTTCGGTGACCTCCAGCTCTAGCCGCGAGGCATCCAGCCCGGATGCTTGCAGTGCCTCGTTGACCGCGTCCAAAGGTCCGTCGCCCGTGAACTGAATCGGAGATAGGTTCACAGCGATGCGCACCTCCGGCGCACCAAGTACGTCCCAAGCCGCCATCTGGGCGCAAGCCTCATGCAGAACCCACGTGCCTATCTGAATGATCATGCCGCTTTGTTCCGCAATAGGAATGAACTCCACAGGCGAGAGCAACCCGCGGGTCGGGTGCTGCCAGCGTACGAGAGCCTCAAAGCCGCGCACCTTACCCGTCTCGGAATCACACCGGGGCTGGTAGTGCACGCGAAGTTCTCCCCGGTCCCAAGCCCCATACAAATCATGTTGCAGGGTGGTTTCCGCTTTCGTTTGAAGTCCCCCGGAGTTTCCGCCTTGGGCAAGAAACTGGGCCAGGGATTCATGAATGGGTAGGGGCAGCATCGCGTCGAACCCTGCCGCCGCAATCTCTTCAAGAGACACGCCGTCCCTGGGATCCAGCAGGGCGATGATTCTCGACAGGGGCGCGAGGTGATGAATCTTGGAGCGCAATTGGCGCAGGTCCCCCATCAATTGCCCAACACCCAGAAAGATGGTGCAGCCGTCCATATCGTCATAGCATGCGAGACGAGACAGATCGGCACACGATCTCAGACCAGGGAGGGCCTGCGTCAACGCACGCACCTCTTCAAGGTCGGTGGAATAGAGAATGGGTTTATTCATGCCTGACTCCTGAATCGGAGAGGACTCCTACAGGTAGTAGCCAGACATTTATCGGCAGGACCAGAGGCTCGACCTAAGACCTAGGAGCCATGACCACCCATCCGCGGAAAACCGCCCTCGACCCGTACCATTAATGAGAAAATGGGCCTCCATACACGGGTGCAAAAAGGGCGCGGAATCCTCCCCCAGCCCCATGGGCAGCGGATTTGGGGGATCTTTTCGGGTGCCGCCCCGAACGACCATCGAAAATCCCGTTCCGGGACGCGACTGGCCCTCTATCTGGCATCTCAGCCGGCTCAGCTCTTCGCTGCGAGCCGGCGCAGCACATAGCACAGGATCCCGCCGTGACGGTAGTACTCTGCTTCCGCCGGCGTGTCGATGCGTACGCGCGCTTCGAACTCGATGCTGGCACCATCGCCACCCGTGGCGCAAACCTGCACCTTGGCCCCCGTTGGTCCATCCCCGGCGTAAAGCGCCTCAAGACCGGTGATCGCGTAGGTCTCAGCACCGGTCAAGCCCAGGGCCGCGGCGTTATCTCCGTCCAGGAATTGCAGGGGCAGCACGCCCATGCCCACGAGGTTCGAACGGTGAATACGCTCGTAGCTCTCGACGATGCAGGCCTTGACGCCCAAGAGCGACGGTCCCTTGCCCGCCCAGTCGCGACTGGACCCGGTACCGTACTCCTTGCCCGCCAGCACGATCGAAGGCACACCCGCCTCCACATACTTCATCGCCGCGTCAAAGATCGACATGGTTTCGCCCGAGTCATGGTGCAAGGTCACGCCACCCTCAATTCCAGGGGTCAAGAGGTTCTTGATGCGCACGTTGGCAAAAGTGCCGCGCATCATGACCTCGTGGTTTCCACGACGGCTGCCATAGGAGTTGAAATCCCCCTTGGCGATGCCGTGTTCCTTGAGGTAAATCCCTGCCGGGGAATCTTCCGCAATCGAACCCGCGGGAGAAATATGGTCGGTGGTGATCGAATCGCCAAACAAGCCCAACACCCGCGCGCCGCTGATATCGCTGACCGCTCCGGGCTCATGCCCCATACCTTGGAAGTACGGCGGGTGCTTGATGTAGGTCGAGTTCGCATCCCACTCAAAGGTCGAGCCGCTGCCAGCATCGATGGCTTGCCAAGCTGGCGAACCGGCAAGTACATCGTCGTAGCTGGAGGAGAATTGGGCACGGGTGATGCAGCGAGAGACGGTTTCGGCCACCTCGTCCGCACTGGGCCAAACATCTGCAAGCATGACCGGCTTGCCATCAGATCCAATGCCCAGGGGCTCTTGGGTCAAGTCGATGGTGGTGCTGCCAGCAATGGCATAGGCAACCACCAAGGGCGGCGAAGCAAGATAGCTCGCCCGCACCTTTGCATGCACGCGCCCTTCAAAGTTGCGGTTGCCCGAGAGCACGCTCGAAACCACTAGCTCGCCATCGCTGATGGCCTGGTCGATCGGCGGCAGCAGCGGTCCCGAATTGCCGATGCAAGTGGTGCATCCATAGCCCACCAGGTGGAAGCCTAAAGCCTCAAGGCCCGGGGTCAACCCCGCCGCGTCGAGGTAGTCGGTGACCACCTTGGATCCCGGGGCCAGACTGGTCTTGACCCAGGCCTTAGAGCTCAGGCCCTTTGCGTAGGCTTTTGTCGCCAACAGGCCCGCCGCCACCATGACCGAAGGGTTTGAAGTGTTGGTGCAGGAAGTGATCGCCGCGATCACCACGTCCCCATGGGTCAGATCAAAGGACTCCTCCCCCACGGTTACGGGCACGCTACGGTCCTCGTCTTTGATTCCCACCGCGGTCAGGATCTGCTTGCGAGCGGCGGTAAAGGTGCTGGACATATCCGCCAAACTCACCCGGTCCTGGGGGCGCTTGGGTCCAGCCAAACTGGGCTCGATGGTGCTCATGTCCAGTTCCAGAAGCGCCGTGTACTCGGGCTCCGGATCATTCGCACCACACCAAAGGTCTTGCTCCTTGGAATAGGCCTCAACCAAGGCGATCGACTCTTCGTCCCGGCCGGAAAGGCGCAAGTAGTCCATGGTCTTCTGATCCACTGGGAAGAATCCACAGGTGGCGCCATATTCGGGGGCCATGTTCGCCAAGGTCGCACGGTCGGCCAGGGGCAAACCGCTCATGCCCGGCCCAATGAACTCCACAAACTTACCCACCACTCCATGGGCCCGCAGCAATTCAACTACGGTCAATACCAAGTCTGTTGCAGTGGTGCCCTCGGGCAATTCACCGGTCAGGCGCATGCCCACTACCTGAGGAATCAGCATGGAAACAGGCTGGCCGAGCATGGCGGCTTCCGCTTCGATGCCACCCACGCCCCAGCCCAAAACACCCAGGCCATTGATCATGGTGGTGTGACTGTCCGTGCCCACCAGAGTGTCGGGATAGGCCCAGCCATCGTGATCCATGACCGTGCGCGCGAGGTATTCCAAGTTCACTTGGTGCACAATCCCAGTCTCGGGGGGCACCACGCGGAAGTTCTTGAGGGCACCTTGACCCCACTTCAAGAACGCATAGCGCTCGTTGTTACGCTCGAATTCAAGTCGCGCGTTTTCAGTCAAGGCCTCTGGGCTAGCGTAGCGGTCCACTTGCACCGAGTGGTCGATGACCATCTCGGCCGGCTGCAGGGGATTGATCTTGTCGGGGTCGCCACCTAAAGCGGCCATGGCTGTGCGCATGGCGGCCAGGTCCACCACCGCGGGCACGCCGGTGAAGTCCTGCATCAACACCCGCGCGGGACGGAAGGCGATCTCTCGGGAGGGAGCTGCCTTGGGATCCCAATCAGCCAGGGCCTTGATGTCCGCCACCGTGACGCTTCCCCCGTCCTCATGGCGCAACAGGTTCTCCAACAGCACGCGCAGGGAATAGGGCAAGCGGTTGAGGTTATGGCCCGCAGCAGTGAGCGCGGAAAGTCGTGCTATCTGGAAACTCTGATCGTTGACAGAAAGAGTGCCGTGGGACTTGAAGGAATCGGTCATGGTGCTGAAAAGGGTCGGTCAGGGGCAGAGTTGGGGCAAAGGAGAATAACCCCAGTCGCCCCCATGAGCGAGCACTAGAGCCCGAGTTCTCTGCCAAGGTCGGGCCCCGCGCCCCGCAGGGGCGAACACAGTTCACTCGAATAATTGCCTTTGGTCCCAGGACTTCGCAGCACAGATTACCTATGCCTCAGGATTACCTGCCGAGGCAACAGCGTTGCTCAACATGAGGCCCAAAACCACTTGTAGCCCCCACCAACACCACCGAGTCAGGACAGGCCACGCAGTTCACAGCCTGATAAATCGGATCGGCAGCGAGATCGAGCACACAACGCTCCAACCAAATCGTGCCCGCTCCAGACATGCAACCGGCCCGGCTACGCACCATGCAATCCCGCAAGATCGCACGCGAGCTTGCCGAACGCCCTTGAATTGTTGGCCGCGCCCCTGAGTCCAAAACACAACGGTCGAAGCGCGCCTCGCCCCCCTCATCCAGGTAGATGTTGCCCCCCAAGAAACTCGAGTTGCGCGCATCCAGAACACTGCCCTGGGCCAGCCAAATCAGCTGGGAATTGCTGACCATATCCAAGTCACCGAC
>JAPKBR010000097.1 GCA_028823345.1 Planctomycetota bacterium | reverse complement strand
CTTGGGGCTCTGTGGGAGTGTGGATAACTATCCCTGCGCCCTCGTCCTCTGGCCCCGAAGGGTCTGAAGCAGGGACCCGAGGACGTATCCTTCAGGTCTATGGGCACATCAGACCTAACCCTCCTGGACGGAGGCACCGGAACCGAGTTGCGCGCGCGCGGGGTCGAGGTCCCCTGTCATCGAACCTCGATCTGGTCAGCGCGGGCGCTGATCGAAGCTCCGGACGAAGTCGTCGCTGTCCATCGGGCATTCATCGAGGCGGGGGCCCAAGTGATCACCGCGTGCAACTATGCGGTGACCCCAACCCTGCTGGAACGGGAGGGCATGGGCCAGCGCGTGGAAGAGTTGACCGAGTTGGCCCTGACCCTCGCCGAGCGCGCGCGGGAAGAATCCACCCAGGAGGTTCGCATCGCCGCGTCCTTGCCGCCCCTGGATACCAGCTACCGGGCGGACTTAGTGCCCGATGAATCAGCGTTGCGCGAACAGTACAGCCGAATCGCCCAAGTCATCAGCCCCCGGGCCGACTTGATTCTCTGCGAGACCATGTCTCTGGGCCGTGAAGCAGCAGTGGCGGCAGAGGTTGCTCTCGAAACAGGATCGGAGGTTTGGCTCAGTTGGACCCTACAAGGAAACCGCGCGGGCATTCTCTCGGGCGGCGAAACCCTGGCCGAAGCATTTGCCCTCGCGGCGCATCTCCCCGTGCATGCCTACCTAGTGAATTGCTGCGCCGCTAACTTGATCACCGACGCGATCCCGCGCCTTGTGAATCTCACCGATCGGCCCGTGGGAGGCTATGCGAATGGGGTGGATGCCCTCGTGGGGGAGTTTAATCCTCTTGACCCCGAGAGCAGCCCCGCGCGCCCTCTGGATCCGGTGGCCTATGCGGATGCGGTGGAGAATTGGATCGCGGCCGGTGCCACCCTGGTGGGAGGTTGCTGTCACACGGGGCCCGCGCATATGGACGAGGTGCGGCGCAGGCTTCAACGGTGAAGGGCTGGAATCCACGCGCATGGTCAGCCTGCCGGGCCTGGTCGGGGAAGGGGGGCACATGGCCGTACGGGGGAGTTCAAGGCCCTAGCCCGGCCCCATAGAGCTCTCGCCTAATTTCCCGGGACGCCCCCCTTTCGTTGCCATCCCTTTGGTCTAGACTGTGCGGCCGTCCCATGAGGGACAGGACCGAAACCAACAACTTCCAACCCCCCCAGAACCATGATCGATACCGGAGCCCAGGCCCCCGATTTCGAGCTGGACAGTCACCTGGACACCAAGGTCAAGCTCTCGAGCTTCCAAGGTTCCAAGAACGTCCTGCTCGTGTTTTATCCTTTGGATTTCACGCCCACATGAAGCATTGAAATCCCGGGACTCGAAGCGCTTAAAGAGCGTTTCGAGGACTGTGATACCCAGGTCTTGGGTATCAGCGTTGACAGCAAGTTTTGCCACAAGGCGTGGGCGAAGTCGTTTGACGGCATCACCTACCCCCTCTTGGCCGACTTCCATCCCAAAGGGGGCGTGGCATCTGCCTACGGCCTTATGCTCGACGATAAGGGCATCACCGATCGCGCCACAGTGCTGATCGGTAAGGATGGTACGGTCAAATGGGCCGAGTCCGCCGGTGTCGGCGGCGAGCGCAACCCGGGCGAATTGCTCGGCAAGTGCAAGGAGCTTGGCTGAAAACGGCGTGGGTGCCATTGTGCTCCCGACCGTAAGTCAACCAACCAAGGCCGGCGGCCACGAATCCAATGGGTTCGTGGCCGCCGGTTGTTTGTAGGTGCAAATCCCCGAGGGAAGTCCGCGGGGTCCGGTGGCGAGAGCGAGGCTTTCACTTTAGAGGTTCTTGGCGAGCCCACTGCTCGCCTCGAACGCAGGGATGGTTCGTGTGTTTGGCCTTGGAACTACGCGATGGTCACCGACATGAAGGGCGGAGCCTTTCTGCTGACCATGTCCACGAACAAGACCAGCCTAGAGTCCAGCACCTAGGCGGTTTTGGAAGATGGCGTCGTGATGAGGACCTGGCAGGACTGACGGCTCCTCGCTCTAGGCCCAGAAAAGGGGTCTGCGTAAAAAAGGGACCCTAG
>JAPKBR010000004.1 GCA_028823345.1 Planctomycetota bacterium | reverse complement strand
TTGAACTGCTACCTCTGATTTAGGGAACCGGTGGCCCGGGCCGCAAGGAACAGAGAGGGAGCCAACTGTTGGGATGGCCCTTCGAGAAAGTGACGCCATTCGGCAGGCACCGTTCCTAGCCTCGGCCGAGGATCCCGTCGAAGAGGAGAGATTCGAAGGCCGCGCGCTGTTCCATGTGGGGCAGGTGACCGCACTCTTCGATCACGTGCACCTCGCCCCGGGGTAGGCGCTCTTGCACGTTAGGCAGGGACTCGGCAAGAGGAATGACCGTGTCCTTCCTGCCCCACAAGAGATGCACGGGGAAGCTTGCCTGCTGGATGAGTCGATGGTCCCCATCCATGGGAGGCGAGCAGCGGATCGTTGAGAGCAGGGCGCGCGCAAAGCCCCGGTGCTGGAGCAACGGCCGATAGAGTTCAGGCCAGTGAGCGAACGGGCCGGGGTCGAGGAAGTCTTCAAGTTGGCTCTCGGCCCGGCTGGGGAAATCCGCCTCGATGAAGGCGGCGATCTCGTCGGCGCCGAGCGGCGCAGGGTCGAGGTCCTGACCAAAGCCTGGCTGGAAGCCGGAGGGGTCCACCATCACCAGGGTTTGGATGCGCGCGGGATGCCGAGCCGCGGTGCGGGCGACGACCACGCCTCCCATTGACAGGCCGACCAGGTGCACGGGCCGCTGGTGCTCCAGGTGGTCGAGTAGGGCGATGATCTGGTTGGCATAGAGGTCCGGGTCGTAGTTGGTGTCGGGGTTCGAGCTGTGCCCTCGGCCAAAGAGGTCGAGGCGCAGCACCGGTCGTCCCCGCCGCACTGCTTCTTGGAAGGTGAGGTCCCAGATGTACGAGGGGACGGAGAAGCCGTGCACGAGGACCAGTAGCGCCTGCTCGGATTCTGCGTAAGCGGGTCCCCCCAATTCGTAGTAGCAGTGCCCGGCGTCCAACTCCGCGAAAGCTCCGGTGGTCACATCCGCCCGGTAGGCGGCGTCCTTTTGGATGGTCTCATAGGTGGCCTGGGGAACCGAGTCGCAGGCGGAGAGGAGGGCGAGGGTGAGGATGGAGAGGCGGTGCATGACAGTTTTAGAGATTCTATCCTTTGTACATTGAGCTCAAATACGGCCCATCAAAAAGCGGGTGAGTTGCGGGAGGGATATCAGGCGGTGCCCTTTTTCCCGAAGTCGGTCGAACGCAGCAGAGTCGGGCCAGCGGTAGTAGTTGCCTAGGGCGGGGCGAGGTTCGGGCTTGATCCAGCGTGAACGCATGCGACGAAGCGCTGCCTCAGTCATGATCCGAGTCAGGCGAGCGCCACGTGAGAGAGAGCCGCTCAGTCCCACATCGTCGTTGGACTTGTAGGATCAGCTTTCATCGTGCCATTGCAGCGGGGGCAGGGGCGGGAGTCATCCCAGGGCGTGAGGTCGTTGCCATCGCATTCGGGGCATTGATTCAATTCGTCCGTTGATATTTGATTCGGATCGCGAGTTCCGACCAGGACGTCCACCACCGCACGGCAAGTGTTGCAGATCTTGGTGTCGGTCTGGGCGACGAATCCGTAGTCCGGACCCCCACTGACCTCGGCAGAGTAGCCACAGCCCAGGCAACAAAAAGCGTAGTGCGATCCCATGCAAGAGAGGATAGCCCGGCAGGACTTGAAGCTGCTACCCCCGGTTTAGGAAACCGGGGCTCTATCCAGATGAGCTACGGGCGCTCGGGCATTAGCGGCATTTGAGAGCGCGTACTCCTTGCCCTCAATAGAGGGCTTCAAGACTGCCCACCAAAAAGCAGGTCAGCAGTTGCCTAGGGAGGGGTTCTGCTGTGCGGGGGTGAGGGGGCCTATCCCAGGTGCTCGTGGCAAATTGAGAAACGGCCCTAGGGCAAAGAAACATTTGATGGGGTAGAATTGAAGCAGCTCCCAACCTGAGGTTTTTCCATGTCTCGATTTATCTATGCCGCACTCTGTTCAGTTCTTGTCGCCCCGGCCCAGGCAGATCTCAATCAGTGGCTGACGGCTGTGGGGCAGGGGACGCCTAGCGCGTTCCAGAGCCACGTGGTGGTGGTGCCCAGTGTGGTCAATCTTGGACCGATCAACTCCAGTGTCGGTGCGACCTATGAGTTCATCGTCAATGGCACCTTGGACGGAGCCTCGAGCGCCCTGATGGGCACGCGTGGCAATGGCGTGTCTGTAGATTGCGCTCTGAAGTTCGAGCAGCATTCGAATACCGGCTCTTATGGAGTGACACAGGCAGGAGTCGCTGACTGGTCGATTTCTTCTACGACGGTGAATTTGGACGTGCACCTGTGCTTTGTGGCGGACTTTGGCGCGGGGACCACGACGCTCTACGAAGACGGGCTCCTTGTGGGATCTGTTCCCTGGGCGGCTCACTTGGCTGGAGACGTGGGGCTTGGGCATTGGTACAGCGCAACCGGAGCGTCGGTGGATCCGCTCGTTGGGACGTTCAGTGGGGTTGCGGTCTATGACTCGATGTTGCTGGCCACGGAAATCGCGGATCACTCCAACGCATTCCATTCGCCGATTGGGATCGGAGGCAGCCTTTGTCCGGGGGCCTCGGCCAACTCAACGGGGAGCGCCGGCGCCCTCACTGTGGTGGGCAGTGCGAATGTTGCGGACAATCTTCTGTCCCTTGAAGTGAGTCAGCTACCCGCGGACCAGTTCGCCATCTGCTTGGTCTCCAACGGGCAGAGTTTCATCCCTAACTTTGGGGGGTCCGCAGGAAACCTGTGTGTGACGGCGAACTTCGGTATTTTTGCAAACCAGGTGCGCAACACGGGCGCGAGCGGCGCATTTTCAGTTCCGGTGGACTTGACCGCCTTGCCCTTTGGGTCTTCTCCGGTGAGCGTCAGTCCCGGAGACACTTGGTACTTCCAGGCTTGGCACCGGGACAGCAGTCCGGTGGGTACATCGAATCTGAGCCAAGCGTATTACGTGCAGTTTCAGTGAGTGGCCTTGGGGGAAGGATCAGCGGCATTTCCGCACGGCAGGCCCTGAAAAGGTGATGAACCCCCCCTGGGGTGCCCCACGTGGGAGGTTGCTCGTCAGAACGGCCAATCCCCGAGTCCTCCGGTGTAAGTTTTTTTGATTCGTCCCAGGCCCGAGAGCGGGCCAGGGTTGCGGCTGGGACCCAAGCCCCGCACGATGGCCCCATGCGCTTCACGTCCCTCCTCTTTCATGCCCTCCTGACGGTGGTACTCGGCAGCGGGTTCGCTCAGGCTGGCCCGCCCCTAGCTCCCCAGGAGACTCCCCGGTCTGCGCCGGACAATCGCTCCTCTGAGAGTCATTATGTGATTCAAGCCAAGCTGCTTGAGGCCCAGTCGGGAGATGTGCTGGTGGGTAAAGATGCCCATGAGAGTCGTCGCCGCCTTGAGGGCAGTCTGACTTTGAGGTGGACCAACCACAGCAAGGACAGCGTGGAAGACCTTTGGTTTCACCTGCATCACAACGCCTATTCGAACAATCGTTCGGTGCACCTGACCGAGTCCCGGGGCAGGGTGAAGGGAGTCGACATGAAGCGCGATTGGGGCTGGCAGCAGGTGACGAGTATCAAGGTGGCTGGACAGGACTTGCTAGAGGGCATGACCTTCGAGCATCCCGACGGCCCCGAGAGCGAAGATCGGACGGTGTTCAGCATTGATCTGCCCCAGCCGGTGCGGCCCGGAGAGACCGTCAAGGTGGATCTCGAATGGACCTCCCTGATTCCCCGGGTGCGACGTAGAGCCGGCTCTCACGGGGACTTTCTTTTGATGTCCCATTGGTTCCCCAAGCTGGGCGTCTACGAGGGCGGGAGCGGTTGGAACTGTCACCAGTTTCACATGAACACCGAGTTCTACGCGGACTTTGGTACCTATGACGTGACCTTGAACTTGCCGCTCCATTATCGCGCCTCGACGGGAGGCCTGAAGGTCGGCGCAAGCGGCATGCTGCAGGGTGGCACGAAGGAGGAGGATGGCCGTTTAGAGGTGCGGTACCTTGCACCTGCGTTGGATGATCGGGATAAAACCGATATCTATGCCACGGGCGCTCTTATCCCCACCCCGCAAGTGCACGGTTTTGCCTGGGTGGCTGATCCGGACTTTGTGGTGCACACCGAGACCTTCCGCTTTAAAGACTGGAGTGATCTTTATCCCCTCGACGTGGAGCAAGCGGTCAATGCCAATGCCCTCTGGGATGTCTCCGAAGATGTCTCCCTGCGCGACGTGACCATCCGCGTGTTGCTGCAACCCGAACACGCGGACCAGGGTGAGCGCCACGCAAAGGCCACGGCGGCAGCCCTGTTCTTTTATGGGCTTTGGTGGGGCGAGTACCCCTATAGCGAAATCACGGTGGTGGATCCGGCTTGGGGAGCCTCCGCAGCGGGAGGGATGGAGTACCCAACCCTCTTCACCTGCGGCACAAGCATGTTCACCAGCGAGCAAATGTACCGACCTGAAAGTGTCACCGTGCACGAGGCCGGTCATCAGTTTTGGTATGGGTTGGTGGGAAACAACGAGTACGAGGCTGCCTGGCTTGACGAGGGCTTCAACAGCTACACCGACTCAGAGGTGCTCAGTCGGGTCTACGGGGACAAGCGCGAGTCGACTCGATACTCGTCGCTTCCTGTCTGGGGTTTGCGTCCCGCTCGATTGCCCGATGGCGGGCACTTTGGAGACATCCTGCTGGGTGGGCGCTGGGAGTTGCCGGGCAAATTACCGACCCTCCAGCCTCTTGCCCCGTCCGCCTTTGTGGACTGGTGGCGCGATCAGCCGGACCTGACTTTTGTCGAACAGTATTCCAGCCCCATGGAGGGAGATCGCGCCGGTTATCTGTCTGATCCCGCCACCGACCCCATCGAAACCGTTGCTTTCCGCTACTGCAATCGTGTGAGTTATCGGGCGAATAGTTATCCGCGCACGGCGGTGGCTTTGCGCACCTTGCGCGGCTTGGTGGGTCCCGCGGTGTTCTTGCGAGGCATGCGCCACTTCTCTCAAGACTGGCGCTATCGGCATCCCTACCCCGAAGATTTCTACGCGTCCTTCATGGAGGGCAGCGGCGTGGATGTGGGCTGGTTCTTCGAGGAGGTGTTTAGGAGCACAGGAACCGTGGACTGGAGTGTGAGCGTCAGCCAACATAAGCCCGCTGCACCGAGCGGGTTCTTCATGCAAGAGGACGGGAGCTTTGCTGGGCCCGAAGCTGAAGCTAAGTCGGCCCCGGAAGCCGCTCAGAGCTCCGAATCAGCGGATGGGGATGAAGAGCAGGACTCCGAAGAGCCAGAAGTTGCTGCTTCGGCCAAGGCTAGGCTCTGGCACTACGACGTGGTGATTCGCCGCAAAGGAACCGTACGCTTGCCCTTGCCCATTGAAGTCCGTTTAGAGGCTTTGACCGATGGGGGGGATCACGAGCTTCTCGAATTCGAGTGGACCCGCGAGATGCAGGGCCAGTCCGCTTGGTGGCGCCTTCCCATAGAACCGGGAAAACGCCGCATCCACTCGGTGGTCATTGACCCCGAGCGCAAATATCACATTGATGAGGACCTCTCCAACGACCGTTGGTTTGCCAAGCGTGATCGCCTGGCGCCTTGGCGTTGGACGGAACGGTCGGTTACCTGGCACTCACGTATTCTCCAATGGCTCTCACGCATCGCGGGCTGATCATGAACGACACTCCTCAAAAAGAAGGCGCCCTCAAGGGGCTGCGCGGTGGCTGGCTGTGCATGCGGTCGATTCTGCATGTGGCCAAGATGCCCTTTGCTTGGTTGCCGCCGACCATTGCCATGTTCCTCTTGGCTGCGCCGTTGGGTGCACCCCGTTACAGTTGGTTTCGGAATGTCTTAGGCAACCGCTACGCCCCCGGCGAGCAGATCCACCACCTGACCCAGGACTTCCGTACGGATCATGGCACGGTTATGGGTCAGCTCGATGGTTGGACTGCGGATGCGGCGGCGTACTTGGGGCTGAGCGCGATCTTGCTGGGCCTGTTGTTTGCAGGCGGCTGGCTCCAGTTATTGACCGGCACGGGTGAAGGCAGCGTGTTGCGTCGTTTTGCATTCGGGGGCGCGAGATTCTTCTGGCGCTTCGGACGCTTGCTGTTGATGGTGTTGCTGATCTTGGGCGGCTTGCGACTGGTGCTCTACGGGGACCTTTGGAATGAGTGGGTCTTGCAGCGGCTCTTTGATGTGCCTGCCCATGATCTTGGACGGCTTGAAACTCTTGATTCCGAAGCGATCAAGGTGCGCCTTGGTTGGGCGCAAGATGGGGTCTTTGCCCTGTTGTTTGCGTTGGTCCTGTCTTGGGCGACCTACACCCGTGCGCGCATTGCGATGCACGATTCCATTTCGGTGCTTTGGACGGGAGCCGGTGCTGCCTGGACCATCCTGCGTCACCCGATTGCCACGTTGCGCCCGCTGATTGGCTTGTTTCTGGCGGAGGCTCTGTTGGTTGCTGCCATCCTGGGCCAGGGGGCACGTTTCCTGGACCGACGGTTGATGGACGGCGGCGGAATAATGGAAGTTGGAGGGCTCTTTGCGCTGGGACTTGCAGCGCTCCTGGTGGGCGAGATCATGCGCGGCGCAAAGTACGTCACCGCGGTGGAAACCACCCGTTCCCTCGTGCGTCCCGTGACGTCGCCCGATCCCTGGCACACCATTGGTGGTCCGGGTGGCCCGCAGTACCCAGTGGACCCTGATGAGGACGAGCGCTACGGCGTTTCGCTCTAACGCGAATCAGCTGGGCAGGTGAATGCGTAAGCGCTTGCCCAGCTCGAAACTCTGGGGTTCGACCTTGGTGGTCCAAGCTTCGAGCTCTACGCCCGCTTGTGCAGCTTTCGTGAGAGTCTTGCAGTAGGCGGGATCCACATCCACCGCCGGGCCAAAGGAACTCGCGTCCTCCCGGGACACGCAATAGAACATCACTGCCCGGTGGCCTTCTTGGACCATGTCCATTAGTTCGTTCAAGTGCTTTAGGCCGCGGCTTGTCACCGCATCGGGGAAGAGCGCGCGCTTGCCTCGCATGAGGGTTGTGTTCTTGACCTCCACATAGCATTTGGACCCGTCTTCCTTTTCGAGCAACACGTCGATGCGGCTGGATGTTCCGTATTTGACCTCGGTTCGCACGGACTGATAACCCCGTAGGGCTGGAATGAGATCCGCGCGAATGGCCTCGGGAACCAGCTTATTGGGCAGCCCTGTGTCCACATTCACCCAAGTCTCCGCCACTTGAATCGTTTGCAGGGTGTACCGCAATTTGCGCTTGGGATCCTGGCTGTCACGCAGGATGCAGGGAGCCCTCTCGGGCATGCAGCCGGTCAGCGACCCGGTGTTGGGGCAATGGGCGGTGATGACCTCTCCTGAGGAGAGCTCCACATCGGCCAAGAAGCGCTTGTAACGCTTCAGCAGGAGGCCCTTGATGATTGGTTGTTCGATTCTCACGGCCTAGGTTGTACCCGCAGGGCCGGCACCCGAAAAGGGCCCGGTACCCGGGATCTTCCCTTGCGGGGCGCGGGCGAATCGTTATCCTGCCTCGCCCATGAAGAACCTCGACGAAGTTACCCATGCAGTGCAGGAGCTCCGCACCCGGCTAGGCCAGTTGTCGGAGCGGCTTTGACTACTCCAGCAAGAGCAATCGCCTGAAGGAAATCGAGGAACTCCAGAGCGCCCCAGGCTTCTGGGATGACCCCGAAAAGGGTCGTGCTGTTTTCGCCGAGATGAAATTGGCGCGCTCGATTGTCGATCCGGTCGACAAGCTCAACAGCGGTTTTGAGGACCTTGAAGTGCTGCAGGAAATGGCGGCCGAATCCGACGAGGATGAGATTTTCCCGGAAGCCCTCGAAACCTTTCACAAGACCCGGGCGATTCTCGAGGACCTCGAATTCCGCTTGATGCTGGGTGGCCCGAACGATGCAACCGACGCATTTGTGCAGGTTAGCTCCGGCGCGGGAGGCATCGATGCCTGTGATTGGGCCCTCATGTTGTTGCGCATGTACACGCGCTGGGCCGAACAGCGTGGTTACAAGGTCGAGCAAGTGGAATACCAGGAAGAGCCCGAGGGTGGCATCCGCACGGCTACCATTGCGATCCGCGGTGAGTACGCCTTTGGCTACATGAAGGCCGAGTCCGGCGTGCACCGCCTAGTGCGCATTAGCCCCTTCGACGCTCAAGCTCGCCGGCAGACGGCCTTTTCCTCGGTTGATGTTACGCCCGACATCGATGACAGCATCCAGATTGATTTGGATGATGCTGATATCAAAGTCGAGACCATGCGCGCCGGTGGCGCCGGTGGTCAGCACGTCAACAAGACCGAGTCGGCCGTGCGCATGACCCACCTGCCCACTGGGCTCGTGGTGCGCTGTCAGAACGAGCGCAGCCAGCACAAGAACCGGGCCACGGCCCTCAAGCTGTTGAAGGCCAAGATTCTCGCAATGGAAGAGGCCAAGCGCGACACTGAAATGGCGGCCCTGTATGGGGAGAAGGGCGAGATTGCCTGGGGCAATCAGATTCGCTCCTATGTGCTCAACCCCTATCAGATGGTGAAGGACCACCGTACGAGCCATGAAGATGGCAACGTGGCGGGGGTTCTGGACGGGAACGTGCACCCATTCATCGAGAGCTACCTGCGCCAGCGCAACAAGTAGGCCCGGGTTTCGGAACCACGGAGCGCTGGGGTGGGTGCCCGCAGAATTTGGGTATGACTCAAGGCCGAGGCGGGGCCCCCTCAGGGCACAATGGGTCCATGACCAACCTTCAAGCACACCCCCATTTTGATGACCAGGGAACCCTGGATTGGACGACCGATCTGGACGAGGGCTTGGCTAAAGCCAAGGCTTCCGGCAAGGGCGTGATGATTGAATTCGGCCGGGCCATGTGAAGTCAATGCCGCACCCTCGTGCAGGGTGCTATTCCTCATCCCAAGGTCGCCACCAGACTTGCCGCTCACTTTGTGGGCGTGGCTGCAGATGCGGATGGCGATGACCAGCGCGTCTTGGCCTTGGCCATGCAGGTCGAGGATGCCAGCATGCTGCCGTTTGTTATTTTCACTGATGATCAAGGTAAATTCCAGACGGGTTATGCGGGTGTCGGAACGGCGCCGCGCATGGTGCGCGCGCTGGACGACCTGAATATTCCAACTGATTGATGATACTTCTCCCCCTGCTACTGCTTTCCATGTCCTTGCCCCAAGAAGCCCACTCCGGGCGCCAAGCCCTACCTGGCCCAGAAGAAATCGCCAAGCTCCCGAAAGATGGGGGGCAAGAGTTCAACCGACTGGTGTTTGAGCAAAGCCCCTACTTGCGACAGCACGCACGCAACGACGTGGACTGGTATGCCTGGGGCCCCGCTGCCTTTGAGCGCGCCAAGAAAGAGAACAAGCCAGTCTTTCTTTCGATCGGTTACTCCACCTGTCACTGGTGCCACGTGATGGAGCACGAGTCCTTTGAGGACGCCGAGGTTGCGGCGTTGATGAACATGCACTTTGTTTGCGTCAAGGTCGATCGCGAGGAGCGTCCGGACATTGATCAAGCGTACATGGCGGTGACCCAGGCCATGACCGGCCGAGGTGGTTGGCCGATGACCGTGGTGATGACCCCGGAGAAGAAGCCCTTCTTCGCGGGCACCTATTTCCCGAAGGATTCTCGCGGCGGCCGTGCGGGAATGATGCAGCTTGTACCCCAGCTCTCCCAGGCTTGGAAGACCCAAGGGGACAAGATCGAAGAGACCGCCAACCGCATCATTGAGCACATTAAGAGCCAAAATACGGGGGTTCGCGGAGAGGCGCCTGACGTGGTTTTGCTCGATAAGGCGGCTGCGGAACTAAGCGGTCGTTACGACTCAGAATTTGGAGGCTTTGGTGTGCAGCCCAAGTTCCCCACGCCCCACAACCTGCGCATGCTGTTGCGCCATCATGATCGCACCGGCAATGCCGAGTCATTGAACATGGCGGTCACGACCTTGCGTTCCATGCATGAGGGCGGAATCTGGGATCACGTTGGTCTCGGCTTGCACAGGTACTCCACCGATCAAGAGTGGCTGGTGCCGCACTTTGAAAAAATGCTCTATGACCAAGCCCTGTATTCCATGGCCTGCATCGAGGCTTGGCAGGTCACCGGGGATGTGGATCTGCGAGCGGCCGCGGAAGAGACATTTGAGTATGTCTTGCGGGATCTGCGCGATCCGGGTGGAGCTTTCCGCAGCGCTGAGGATGCGGACTCCGAAGGGGAGGAAGGCCTCTTCTATGTTTGGACCATGGATGAGCTGCGCGAAGTATTGGGGGACCAAGATGCGTTCCTCATGGCCACGGTCTATGGGGCCGAAGAAGACGGCAACTTCAAGGATGAGGCCACCGGCGCGGATACGGGCCGCAACATTTTGAACCTTAGTGGCAAAGTTGACGAGCGCTTGGCGGCCGCGGGATTGAAGGACGACGGCCTGGATGAGAGGCTGGCGAAGATGCGCCGTAAATTATTCGATGTGCGCGAGGGCCGGATCCGTCCGTTCCTCGACGACAAGGTGCTGACAGATTGGAATGGCTTGATGATCGCGGCCCTAGCGAATGGGGCCAAGGCCTTTGATGACCCCCGTTATGCACAGGCGGCCAGTGAGGCGGCGACTTATGTGCTGGAGCACCTGATGACCAAAGAGGGTCGTTTGCTCAAGCGTTCCCGTGGGGGAGAGGCGGGCCTCGACGCCATGCTTGAGGATTATGCATTCATGATCTGGGGTCTTGTGGAACTCTATGAGGCCACCGGCGAGACCCGTTGGCTGCAAGCCGCCCTGGGCTTGACCGACCAGAGTTTGGAGCACTTTTGGGACGACGAGGTCGGGGGCTTTTTCCTCTCCCCCGATGATGGCGAGGCGCTCTTTGTGCGTGCCAAAGAGATCTATGACGGAGCGATTCCTTCGGGCAATGCGGTCATGGCTTTGGTGATGGGGCGATTGGCCCGCATGACCGGCAAGGTGGAATTGGAAACCCGCGCATGGGATGTGCTCCAGGGCTTCAGTCGCCAGTTGCAGAGCATGGCGAGTGCCCACTCGCAGATGTTGATGGCCCTTGATTTCTTGGCTGGGCCATCCGCTGAAGTGGTCCTTGTGGAAGGCAGCGACGAAGAGGCGAATCGAAAAGCCCTAGCCGCCTTGCACCATTCGTTCCGGCCCCGCATGGTTCTCTTGCGTAAGAGCCCGGACCAGGCGGAAGCCCTGGGTAAGTTGGCACCCTTCACTGAGTCTCAAAAGGCTATGGGTGACAAGGCCACGGTCTATGTATGCCGCGACTTCACCTGCGCTGCTCCCACCACCGATGTGGACGTGGCGCTGGAATTATTGGACGAACCCATCAAGGTTGAAAAGAACTGACCGCCGAAACCATGGCATCCATCACACCTAAAGAAGCTCTCTCGCGCTTGCGGGAGGGGAACCAGCGATTTGTTTCAGGCAAGCTAGAGCCGCGAGATATTGCCGCTGAGATCCGCAACACGGCGTCCGGCGCACAGCCCTTCGCTGCCGTTCTTGGCTGCATCGATTCGCGTGTGCCACCCGAGCTGGTTTTCGATCAGGGCCTCGGCGCGCTTTACTGCGCTCGGGTTGCCGGCAATATCGTGGATGATGCGGTTTTGGCCAGTCTTGAGTTTGCCTGCTGCGTGTCGGGTGCTGCGCTGGTCGTGGTTTTAGGGCACAGCGACTGTGGTGCGGTCAAGGGTGCCTGCAACGGACTGGGTCAAGGGACTTTGACCAAGGCCCTCGAAAAACTAGCACCCGCCATCGCCGCGGCGAGCGAGGCTGGCGGCCACTCATTGCCCGCTGGGGACGATCCGAGCTTCGTGAGGAGCGTCGCCCGGGAAAATGTCGCCCTGACCCTCGCGGAGATCAAACGCCTCTGTCCTGCCCTGGCGAAGGCAGAGGCGGAAGGTCAGGTGGACCTAGTGGGTGCGTTTTATGATGTGGAAACCGGTGAGGTTGTTTTCAGTGACGTCGAGACTCCCTGAGGGTCCCGATAGGGTGTGATTGGAGTTGCCTTGGACCCTATCATGGTGGGGCGATCCGATGAATACCCTCTCCACGATCTGACCACCTAGCGCCCCTTCGACCCCGTGCTCTTCGCCAGTGCCACATTTCTGTTTTGGTTTTTGCCCCTGTTTCTAGGGGTCTACTACCTCACACCAAAACGCGGGCGTTCGTGGACGCTGGGCCTGACGAGCTATGTGTTCTATGGCTGGTGGCGGCCGGATTTTCTGATCCTGATGCTGACCTCCACACTGGTGGACCATCTCTGCGGCCGTAAGATTTTCGCTGCTCGTCGGGAGGGCGGTCGTGGCCGCAACTGGCTGTGGCTTTCGTTGGCCACAAACTTGGGCCTGTTGGGCTGGTTCAAGTACGCCAACTTCGGCATCGATACCCTGAACGAGGTCTTGGCAGTCGCTGGATCCGGCGGCTTCAGCATGGCCGAGATCGTTCTTCCCGTGGGGATTTCGTTCTACACCTTTCAAACCTTGTCCTACACCATCGATATCTATCGGGGACAAGTCGAGCCGGTCAAGCGCTTCGGGGATTTCGTCTGCTATGTGGCCATGTTCCCTCAGTTGGTGGCGGGCCCGATTGTGCGTTACTCGACCGTTGCAAAGCAGTTGTTCGAGCGAACGCACACCTGGGACAAGTTTGCTGCTGGAGTCTTAGCTTTTCAATCTGGACTGGTGAAGAAGGTCCTCTTGGCTGACCTTCTGGCACCCGCAGCAGACCTTGTGTTTGCGGGAGGGCCGGTCACCACGGCCGATGCCTGGATTGGCTCCTTGGCCTACAGCTTCCAGTTGTACTTCGACTTCTCGGGCTATTCCGACATGGCCATTGGTTTGGGATTGATGCTGGGCTTTCGCCTGCCCATCAACTTTGATCGTCCCTACATCAGCCAGTCGATCACCGAGTTCTGGCGCCGCTGGCACATTTCCCTCTCTACTTGGCTCCGGGACTATCTGTACTTGCCCTTGGGCGGCAACCGCAAGGGCGGCACTCGGACCTATGTTAATTTGGCACTGGTGATGTTGATCGGTGGCCTTTGGCACGGGGCGGCCTGGACCTTTTTGGTCTGGGGCGCTTGGCATGGGGGATGGCTGATCATTGAGCGCTGGCGGGGCAAACGCGCTCTGCACGCTTCCATGCCACGGCCCATGAAAGTGGCCAGTACCATGTTGATCGTGTTGCTTGGGTGGGTTTTCTTTCGGGCTCAAGGGCTAGCTCACGGCACTGCGATCGTGGGCTCCCTGGTTGGGATCGGGGCAGATGCCTCACCCATTCAAGGTTTGCTGTCCCCCTTGCTGATGATCGGAACCGTGTTGTCCATCGGGGTTGTTTACTTGGCCCCCACAACCCAGGCTTTGATTCTGAAACAACCGCGCAGCTGGACCTTCTTATTGCAGCTGCTTTTCCTCTTGGCCCTCACACGTCTTGTGAACGCTGAACATGTCCCATTCCTCTACTTCCAATTCTGAGGATGAGCGCGGACTCGTGGTGGCCCCGACAGGGCTGCCGGGTCCTCGGTTGCTCACCTTCCTGTTCCTGCTAACAACAGCTGGTGTGGGTATGTGTGACCTGCTGAGTCCACCGCCCGCGCCGCATGCGATTGGTGCGGAGGGGCAGGTCAAGGCGGCCCGCGTTGCAACGGCCACCTGGCTTGACGGAACCCGCATGCGCTTGCTGGATGATACGGCCAACGAGCGTTCGAACTTGCGCCATCACGTGGGGGGCTGGTTGGCAGCGATCTTGCTGCGCTATGCAGATGAAGCCTCTCCCAGGGTTGTGGTGGGCAAGGACGGCTGGCTGTTCCTTGAGCGGCGCTTGTCCCCGCCGGACCTGCCATCGCAAGTCCCCGCCCAGGTTTGGGCCAACATCTTTCGCGGTTGCGAACGGAGGCTGTTTGCCCGTGGCACCAAACTTCTCTTGATCCCGGTGCCCCGCCGAGCAGTGGCAGCAAAGGCATTTCTGCCCAGTGGATATGATCCCAAAGCCGAATGGGATACGGCCTTTCTTGATGCACTCGATGAGCGGGGCGTGCCCCATGTGGATCTTTTGCCAGCGCTTTCGGGTGCGGACGCGGGGGTGCTGTGGTCCCGCTACGACACCCACTGGAGCCGGCAGGGTCAGCTCATGGCTGCCGGGGTAATTGCGGAAGCATTGCGGGAGGTGACCGGGCTGGAAGTGGGGGAACGTGAGCAGCGACTCAGCCGGCTGGATCGGGAAAGAACCAAGCCCCAGATGTCGGGGCTCCTTGCTTACGCAGGCCTTCGTAGAGGATCTCGTGCCCAGCAAACCCTGATGCCCGCCAGCCTGCAACCGCGACTAATGCCCTTAGACAGGCTGGTCTCCAAGGCTCTTCTGGAAGAAGGGAAGAGCGACGCCCGCCTGTGGATTACGGGAACGAGCTTTGTGGCTGGCGAAAATCTCTTGGCGTACCTGCGACTTGAGCTAGGTACCCGGATCTACAGCAAAGCAGTGAGGGGTCAATTTACCAGTGATGCTTTAGCGCTCCATTTTGCACAGGCCCTGACACCTGATCACTTGTCCCTGGATATGCCCTGTGACCAAGTATTTCAGCGGATCTCCCTGAACCGCGGTAATTTCAGACTTGCGGGGGCGTGCACGGTTTGCCTAACCACTGGAATCCCATCTCCAGTGCAACTCCTCCCCTTACCCCTGCAGGCTCAGCCCGGTGGAATCACGCTTACGCGAGGCAGCGTCCTTGCGAGTGGAGATGGTGCCCTGGCTGTCCGCGCAATAGCCGCCGGCAGGCGTCCTAGCTGGCTCCAAGCAGCCGTGGGGGACTTGGCGTATTCACTGATTTGGCCCGCAGAAGCTAGGGAGTGCGTGTTGCCGCTCATCACATCCAGCACCCAGCTGGACGAAGCAAGGTTCCGTTCCCCCGAGCTGAAAGACGCGATCGAAGATGGCCTTGAGGTGAGCCTGGTGACCCCCTTTCGCGCGGAAACGGGCAGTTTGAAGCAGTGGTCCAGCGTGAATGATCAGGGTGTTTGGACCATAAGGATGCCCCTGAGCTTGCCCGACCCGATTCAAGCCCTGTGGATTCCAGCGCTCAAACTGGAGGGTGATTTTGAAGTGCTCAAGGTGCACTCCAATGGGAATGCTCGGGAAGAGTCCTCCCTAATGACGAGTGTGGTCACGGGCGAGACGCTTGTGATGGTGGATCTTGGCAACGTGAAGGACGTCACAGAGATCTTGCTCCGGGGCCGGGGTGAAACGCCTGGAAAGGTAAGTGCTGCCCTCATTCCAGCCCTGCGTTGAATTCGAGTGGCCCTAGGCCGAACCGCCGCGCACCCAGTCGGGGCCTGCCAGCAAGAAACCAAGCCAGGCAAGAAAAAGCAGGGTGTGCCCAATCCTGAATGTCGCGTGACTGGTCTTGTGATGCAGGAGGGTCAAACCCAGCATAGATGCGGGCGCGGCGCCACAACAGGCGATCACGTGCAGGGTCCGTTCGGGTATACGGGGCTTGTCCTTGATGGCGTTGCGTTTATCCAATGCCCAGAATCCGAAAGCCATGAGATTCACCGCGATCAAGGCCGCGGGTACAGCGTGAACATCACTCATATTGAGCAACGCTAACTGAATGGCGGCAGACCCCAAGAGGTGCCACTTCAGGTGGGTCCATAGGATTACACGCTTGGCCATAGGCTGATTCTAGTGATCAGTATGACCCGATCTCCAGCGCCGGCCATCGGGCTCTTGCGTCACTGGAAAGTGATCTCTACCGCATCGGTAAAGTTCGACGTGGTGCCGGGGTTGTTGTCCCGATACCAGGCCTGGAAGCGCCAGGTTTCTCCGGCCACCGCGGCGGTCACCGGGTTGACTGGCATTTGGTTGATGTCGATGGTGATGGCAAAGGAGCCATCCGGGCCTGAAGTCTGAACCTGACCGTTGTAGCGTCCGATGGCACCCCCCAAGCAAAGGGTTCCTTGGCTGCCGCCGGGGTTGGGGAACAAGCCCGCATCCTGGGACGTGATGAAGTAGCCAAATTGATTGGTCGCAAGGGTCAGGGCGGAAAGGGTGACGTCGTTAGAGGCCACATTGCTGGATCCGGTGGCCTGCATGCGGCCGGGTTGCCCGCTGGAGTTCGCAACGCCCGGTGCGCAGTACGTCGAACCGATGCGGTCATCCCCGTGCCAAAGAAGGAAGAATCCATTTTGGCGATCGCTGGCGATGATCACACCGCTCGGCAGGTAGGGATAGACGCTCCACATGCCGCTGTAGGAAACATCGTCGTCGGCGGGATAGGTATCAAACCAGGCAATCTCGTTACCGTTGACCGGGTCACTGATGTCAAAGATGCGCAGTCCGCTGCTGTAGTTGGCTTGGAAGAAAAGGTCGCCCTTCACGTAGCCGTTGTGGGTCACCGACGCGAGGCCATTGGTGAAAGTTCCCGCAAGCGTCGGGTTGGCAAGGTTGCTGACATCGATCACGTGGGTGGTGGAGGGAATGCCGAGGGAGCCCTCATCGAGCTCATCGCCCAACAGGAAGAACTGACGGTCTTCCGTGAGCCAACCCTGGTGTGAGTAAACCGCACCGGGGTATTGGATTTCGCCCAACAAAACAGGGTTCGCCTTGTTGGTCACATCTACAATCGTCACGCCCGGGGAACTCCAGCCGCCGTTGAACCCTGAGCCGCAGAAAGCGACCTCTTTGCCTGCGTAAGGA
Source organism: Planctomycetota bacterium (assembly GCA_028823345.1). Lineage (GTDB taxonomy): Bacteria > Planctomycetota > UBA1135 > UBA1135. The sequence continues at coordinate 103,444 of JAPKBR010000004.1, read as the reverse complement.
CCCGAGGTGTAGCTCACCACTTGCACGTCATGCACATAGCGATCGTTCCATTGGCCCACGAAGGCCGGGGCAAGTGGGTTGGCCAAACTGTAGAAGCGCAGCCCCAGGCCGCCGCCGCCGACCCGGTACAGGAAGCCGGACTCCTCATTGACAAATACGTTGTGGGAAGATCCTGTACTGCCGTCGCTGGCAGTGTTCACCAGGGTCACCGTGCCCTGGTCAATTTGCGAAAGGTCGATGACCTGCACGCCACCGCAACCAGACTCGCAAACCGAGTAGGCGTATTCCTGGTAGATTTTCACATCGCGCCAGATTCCCGAAGGGCCCGGGATGTTGCCCACGATGTTTGGCGCAAATGGATCTGTGACCTCGATGAATATGGTGGCCTCCTCCGTGCCGATGGCCGCGTACTCGCGTCCACTGGGGGAAACGTAGCCCCAACAGTCATTGGCTAAGACTCCCGAGGAAGCGCCCAAGTCGCTTAAGCTGAGCCAACTCAAGAGCTGCACCCCTAGCCCAACAACGGGCATGCTTGAGGTTCCCGGTCCGACGGATCCGTTGGGTCCCGTCGCGTGCAACATCGGCTGACTCGCACGTCCTCCCCGCAAGAAGCCTGTTCCGGCGTAGGGCGCAACGCGGTTGCGGGCTTTGGGATCATCATCGTGGGCGATGATGATGGGAGACAAGACGAGGGTAAAGAGTCCTAGGCAGATGGGCAGGGTTGTTTTCATGGGGGTTTCTCTCCCTGAAACATACAGCAAGTGGCCCTTACTTGCTTGGATTAGCCCGTACACTACGCTCCGTGGACATGCAGTCGATTCCGCCGGAAGGCCCCGAAGATGAGTGGAAGGAGGAGGTACCTCGCCCGGATCGCATGGCGCGGACGCTGGCGGCTTTCAGCAACGGTACAGGAGGCCGTATTTGGATAGGCATGAGTGATGATGGCCGTCCGGTAGGAGTGCCTAATTTTGCGATTGCTCGCGATGCGATTGGGGCCGCAGCGGACCTGGTGGACCCGGCACCGGACATTTCTTTCCACCGTATTTCCTTGCCCGGGGACTGTGTCTTGCTGCGCGTGGATGTGCCCAGCGGCCAGCATGGCCCTTACTGTGTCGTAGGACGCGAGGGGGACCGGGCGGTTTACCTTCGTAACCGCGATTCGACGCGCCCGCTTCCTGAGTCCGAGATGGAACGCCTTGGGAACAACTCTGAACACATATCCCTCGCGGACAAGGACTGGCGCCTACTTGAGTTGATCCAGACGAGCGATGGTTTGGCGATCAAGGCGCTTGCCCAGAAAGCGTGCATGGGCGAGCGTGATGTGCGCCGCAGACTGGTGTCCCTCCATCGAGCCGGCCTCACCAGCGAGGTTCCCGGGCGCGGGCACACCCTGACCCCAAGGGGCTTTAAACGTTGTCGTGAGCGCAAGTCGGGCGGCCCTTGAAGTTTGCCTGAAAGGGCTCTTGCGGGGCGGCCTTTAGACGCTACCTTGTTCGCCTCGAAGTGTTCGGAGAAGTGTTTCCGACCTCGATCTTCCCCCTTTCCCTTTAGGCCCGGGTGGGCCAAGGATCAGCATGAAAAACACAGTCAAGCGAGCGCTCATCAGCGTCAGCGATAAGGCCGGAATCGAAGAATTCGCCTCTTCTCTCGCAGCTCTTGGAATCGAGCTATTGTCAACGGGCGGAACCCACAAGCGCCTGGCCAGTGCGGGAATCCCCGTCACCGAGGTCTCGGCCCACACGGGGTTCCCCGAGATGATGAACGGCCGGGTGAAAACCCTGCACCCCAAGATCCACGGGGGCATTTTGGCCCTGCGCGACGAGCCGGCCCACGTGCAGTCCATGGACGAGCACAACATTGGGGGGATCGATTTGGTGGTCGTCAACTTGTACCCGTTCGAAGAGACCATTTCAAAGGACGGTGTGACCCGTGCGGAAGCCATCGAGCAAATCGACATTGGTGGCCCCAGCATGGTTCGCTCGGCCGCGAAGAATCACCGTTTTGTGGGGATCGTCACCGACCCTGGTGATTACGCCAAGGTGCTTGAGGAACTCAAAGCCGATGGATGCTGCTTGACCGACGAAACCCGTGCACGCCTGGCCCAAAAGGCCTTTGCTCTGACTGCGGGCTACGACGCCATGATTAGTCGTTGGATCTTTGAACAGGACGGCGGGGATTCGCCGTATCCCGAGGCCTTCAGCTTGGCGGGCACCAAGGCGCTCGACCTGCGCTACGGGGAAAACCCGCACCAGACCGCGGCCTTCTATCGCCAGGGTGCGATTGCAGAGCCCTGCATTGCCAGTGCCCAAGTTCTCAGTGGTAAGGCCCTGTCCTACAACAATCTGGTGGACCTCGACGCCGCGCTTGCGTTGGCCAAGGAGTTCGACGAACCCTTTGCTTGCGTGCTCAAGCACACCAATCCATGTGGGGCAGCGATTGCTGACAACGTGGCCGATGCGCTGGAGCTCGCGTGGTCGGGAGACCCGATCAGCGCCTTTGGCTCCGTGCTGGCTTTCACCCGGCCCTTGACCTTGGCCTGCGCTGAGTTCTTGGTGGGGGGCAACCGATTCGTCGAGGCCATCGTGGCCCCGTCCTTCGACGATGACGCTCTCGCGCTTTTGACCGGCAAGCCCAAGTGGGGCAAGAGCGTGCGCTTGCTTGCCCTTGGACCGTTCGGCCCATCCGACCGGCGCGCTAACGACGTGGAGGTTCGCAAGATCGTCGGTGGCTTCCTTTTGCAGGGGCGTGACCTTGAGGTCGAAGGGGAGGACTGCTTCAAGACCGTGTCCAAGGCGGCTCCCAGCGAGGAGCAATTGGGCGAACTTGCCTTTGCTAATCGAATCGCCAAGCACGTGAAGTCTAACGCGATCGTGTTGACCCGCGACCGCACTGTGGTTGGTGTGGGTGCGGGCCAAATGAGCCGCGTGGATTCCGTACGCCTTGCGGCTCACAAGGCTGGCGACCGTGTGACCGGCAGCGTGCTGGCGTCAGATGCTTTCTTTCCCTTCCCCGATGGGGTTGAGGTTGCGATCGACGCGGGTGTGGTTGCGCTTGTGGAGCCGGGTGGTTCCGTGCGTGACGAGGCGGTGATCGCCGCTTGTGACGCTGGCAACGTAGCGATGGTCTTTACCGGCGCTCGACACTTTCGGCACTAGTCAGCGCCGTGTCGTCGGACTTGCGGGTTACCACAATCCGAGCGGTCTCCCCATCATCCGACTCTTGGATGGTGGCGACCCCCTCCGTCTCGAGCCAGTCATAGACCGCGCCCAAAGGTGATGCCAAGCCCATGTGCGGGATGATCGTGGGACGAAACGTGCCGTGGGTATAGATCTTGGAGAAGATCGCCATCAAGCGGCGCTCTTGTCCGTCGAAAATCCCTCCGCCGGAATTCCCAATGTAGGTCGGGGCGCTGATCATCCAGTAGCTCGTTTTATCGAGCACGTGCCCGAGGTCTAACAGCTCGCCCTGGGTGGGAATCGGGTCGTTACCCAAGGGGCAGCCAACCGCATAGACCTCGTCGAAGATCTGCATGGAAGCTAAGGCCGAACGGGAGGCCAGGTGCGCGCCGTGCATAACCGGTTCGCGCGTTTGAAGAATGAGGAGGGCAGCGTCGAGATCTACGTTCTTGGCCAGCAAGCGACCAATCTCGAATCGTGATCCCTGTTGGCGTCGAATTTCCACCGGGACCGGCAACTTGTCGTTGGTGCCATTGGATTGGATGTCACGCACCACGTGCCAAGCGGTGAGCAGTAGCGTCTGGTGCCCGCGTCCATCGGGGTGGGGGGTCGATTCAAGAATGACACCGGACCCCACAGTTGTGGACCCTTCTAAGCGCACTGTCGGAGCCACCATTTCAGACCAGCGCATCTGGGGGCTGACCGTCATCATCCGTTGGCCTAGGCTGGCCATTTCACCGTCCACCTGTGCCATCCGGGTGGAGGTGGCGTTGACTGTTTGGGAAAGGCCTTCCCAACGGTGTTGCTCTTCCGCACGCAGGCTATTGAGGGCCAGCTGCAATTGGGCTTGCAACTCCGCGCGCAACAGGTCGTCCTTTTCATTGGCCGACAGGTCATCGCGTTCGCGGTTGTTGGAACTCAACAGGAGGGTCTCGTAGGCTTGCTTGAGGCTTGCGAGTTCGCGCTCAAGGGCGGCCATTTCCCCATAACTGGATTGGAAGGTGGCTAGGTGTTGTTCCGCAAATTCGGCCGCTTGGATCTCCGCATCTCCGCGCAAGGAGTCTAGCTCCGAAAGGGCCATGGTCAGCCCATCCCCAAGTTCGGTCAGTTGCAGCATCACGCCAGCTGGGACCTGGGGCGAGGGAGCGGGCGCGGCGGAAATGCGCGCTAGCTCTGATTCAAGATTGTGCACTCGGGTCACGGCCAGGCCGCCTACGGCGACGAGGACGGACCCCAGTATGAGGGGTCGATGCATGACGGATTGGGAAAATTAGGGGGAGATAAGGCTCCGCCACACCAACGGCGCTTTGGGACCTTCCCCTCCTATCGACCCGCGGAGCCCTCCGAAGTAAGCCCTCACTCGGAGCACGGAGCGAGCCCTGTCCGCGGTCCTACAGCCCCCCTGGTTGCCCCATTCCGGGAACGGTTTTCTAGCGCAGGCGCTCTATGGTGACGATTTCGTCACCTACTTCGAGGGCGTCCAATACATCAAACCCCTCTAGGGTTTGGCCAAAGACGGTGTAGCGCCCGTCCAAGTGAGGGGTCGGCCGATGGGTGATGAAGATCTGGCCGCCCCCGGAATCGGGGTCCTCGTTGCGCGGCATTCCCAGGGTGCCGGTCAGGTACGGGACCGGGTTGAACTCCGCTGGAAGGGCGCCGAGGGGGTCGAAGCCTGTTCCGGACCCATTTCCGTCGCCTCGGTAGCAGCCCCCTTGCACCACAAAATCCCCGACCACGCGGTGGAAATTGAGTCCATCGTAGTGGCCCCTCTCGACCAGCATCAGGAACGAGGCTACATGCCGAGGCGCTTCTCGCGGGAAGAGCTGCAGGAGCAAATCACCCTTGGTGGTTTTTAAGCGCACGATGGGGTCTGACTCTTTCCACACGGGAACATCTGGGAGATCCGGGGTCTGGGACTTAGGGCGCTGCAAGCTTCCCGCGGCCTCCGAGGATGCCTGTGCCAACAGGGCCGCGTGCGCCACGGCGGCCACATGGGGGTTGTTGTCTTGAGCCGCTTGGCGTAGAAGAGGTGCGGCTTCGGGGAGCTGGGCCACCGCATGCACGATGCCGAAACGCACCTCGGGACCGATGTCCCCCTCGGATGTGGCAAAGCAGCGGGCGAAGAGGGCTAGGTCTTCGGGCTTGATTTGGCCCACCAGGGAGGTCACCGCGGCCAGCCGCAGGCCATTGTCCTCGCTGGCTAACATTTGGCGGAGTACGGGCAACACTAGCTCACCAATGGCTTCGTCCTGGACGAGTTTTCCGAGGGTCTCCACTGCGGCTCCGGCCACGCGTAACTCGGGATCGAGCAAGAGTTCCTCGGCCAACTCAAGGGCGAGGTCGGGGGAGATCTCTAGGGCAGCAGCCAAGGATCCGTAGCGCATGCGCGGGTCCTCATGCTTGGCTGCAGTGCGGACTGTTTGCTCTGCCCGGGGCCCCATCACACGCGCCGCGGCAAGGATGCCAGCGACCCGCACGGATGGGGATGGGTCTTTCCTCAGGGCGATCACTGCAGCGGCGAGGGAGTCGGCTAAGGGGCCCTTGGTGGCTCGCAGGCCTGTGGCGGCGGCTTGGCGCACATGGAAGGACGAGTGCCCCAGGGCTTCTAGCAGTGCCCTTTGGGCCTGTTCTCCCCGACCTTGCCCCAGTCCCAGGGCCGCCTCCATCGCGACCCGCCAGTCCGGGTCGTGGGTCAAGATTGCCAAGGCCTTGAGGACGCTGTCGGTGACCTCTGAATCCGAAACTCCAATCCGCGTCAGCCCTCGGGTGGCATACAAGCGTTCCATGGCCGGGGCTTGCTTGGTCAGGGCGCGCTCTTGAAGGCCACCCAAGTCAGACACCTTGCCACGTCGAGATATACTGAAGAGCGCGCGCCAGCGTACCTCTGGATCCGGATCGTGGGTTGCTTGGGTTAGAGCATCATCCAACACCGTTGCATTTTCTCCCAGATCACCAATGAGCCAAGCCGCACTTGCAGCAGATGCGCGTACCTGGGGGACCTGATCTTGGAGGGATGCTGCGACTAATGCCCCCGCTCCTTCAGCGTGGTTGGCTTGTCCAGCCCTTACGGCGGCGGTGACCGCCGCAGCGCGCACAAGGGGAGATGGGTCGGTGCCAGCCAATGCGCCCAAGACTTCAAAGGCGTCCGGGTGATCGAGACCCAAGGTGAAAGCTGCCCGGGCGCGTACGCTCGCTTCGGGGTCGGTGATCAACGTCCTCAAGAGGAGAGCGGAATCAGGTTTTCCGCGTTGCGCCTGGGCGTCCAACATTGCGCGCCATTCCTTCGGAGGCGAAGGACGTTCGATGGTTGAAGATCCTGTCCCGTAGGCTCTTGGATCGCGGCGGTCTTTACCAATCCCAGCGCAACCAAATCCGAGCAGGCACCCGAGGGTCAGGGCCAGGAGATGCGCGAAGGGGGGGATTGAGCCCTCGGGGAGGGGACGGCGGGAGGGTTGTGGGTCGTACGGCATGGGGTTGGTGGCGGCGTAGCCCCCTGATCTTCACCCCGGGCAGCCCCGGCTGCAATGGCTGGGCGGATGTTCTCGCCTTCCAATGGTCACATCTCGCCCAGTAGCCCTCTCCCAGCGGGTATCCTGATGGGTCTTGGAGACTCCTTCAAAAGCCCCTGCGACGGTACCAAAATGCCTATTTCCCCCATTCCTGAAGTTCTAGAGGACCTGCGCCAAGGGCGCATGATCATCCTTGTCGATGATCCCGACCGCGAGAACGAAGGCGACCTCGCCATGCTGGCAGAGCACGTCACCCCCGAGGCAATCAACTTCATGGCGAAGGAGGGCCGGGGCCTGATCTGCATGCCCCTCTCGGGGGAAATCTGTGATCTGCTGGATCTCGAACCCCAAGCCGCCCACAACACCAACGCCCACCGCACCGCGTTCACCGTTTCGGTGGAAGCTGCAACGGGCGTGACCACCGGCATCAGCGCTGCTGATCGGGCGCACACCATTGCGGTGGCCGCCGACCCCAATGTGAAGCGCGAGGATCTGCACCGTCCCGGCCACGTGTTTCCCCTGCGGGCACGAGATGGAGGAGTGCTCGTGCGTGGTGGTCAAACCGAGGGCACGGTGGACCTCGCCAAGCTTTGTGGCTCACGGGCTGCCGGTGTGATCTGCGAGATCATGAACGACGACGGAACCATGTCGCGCATGCCGGAGTTGGAGGTTTTCGCCCAAAAGCATGACCTCAAAATCTGCACCATTGCGGACTTGATCGCCTACCGCCGGCGCACGGAAAGATTGGTGGAAGCCCTTGAGGTCAACCTGCCCATGCCCCTGAGCGCGGGGGAATTCAAAGCCCACCTTTTCCGCAGCTTAATTGATGGCACCGAGCACTTTGTGGTGAGCCGTGGATTGGGCGAGCCCGATGGGGATGGCAATTTCCCTCCCATGGATGAGCCGATCCATGTGCGCATGCACTCGGAATGTTTGACCGGCGACGTGTTCCACTCCGAGCGTTGCGATTGCGGGGCCCAGCGGGACCGAGCACTGGAATTCCTCGGCACCCAAGAGCGCGGCGTGCTGGTTTACCTGCGCCAGGAGGGCCGCGGAATTGGCTTATTCAACAAGCTCAAGGCCTATCGCCTGCAAGACGGGGGCATGGATACGGTGGAAGCCAACGAGGCCCTGGGCTTCCCCGCCGATCTACGCGAATACGGCATCGGCGCCCAAATCCTCCAGTCCCTGGGGGTGCGCAAGATGCGCTTGTTGACCAACAACCCCAAGAAGATCCATGGGTTGGCGGGCTATGGCCTAGAAGTGGTGGACCAGGTCCCCCTGGTGATCGAGCCCAACCCCAACAACGAGCGTTATCTGCGGACCAAGGCAGATAAACTCGGCCACAGCCTCTGAGCTGAGGCCCTTAAACCCCGGCCCTAGACCCACCCGGGCCGGATTTCGGCTATTTTTGGGTTTTTCCTGGCCCCTCACGGCGGCCCCTGCCCGAAGGATCAGGGACTGGGCAGGATGGGGGGAATAGAATGGCCGCTGCGGCGTCTCATACCCCGTAATGGCCCTACGCCTCATGGAAAGTTTGCCCGAGATTGAAGACCAAGAGCTGGTCACCCGTACCCTGAATGGGGATCGGGAGGCTTTTGGAGTACTCGTGGAGCGGCATCAGGATCGAATTTTCGGTCTTGTGCGGCACTACACGCGCAATCCGGTCGAGGTCGAGGACATCGTCCAAGACACTTTTCTCAAGGCTTTCACTCGGCTCTCATCGTTCCAGCGTCAAGGCAGCTTCTACACCTGGGTCTACCGCATTGCGGTGAACACGGCCCTTGATCTGTTTAAGCGGCAGGGACGCAATCCGGTACAAACTGTCGAGGACCCCGAGGTCATCGGCACGCCGCCATCGCGCGGTTTGATGCGTCCGGATGCGCAGATGCAAGAGCGCGAGATCGCTGAGATCACCCACGAGGTGCTCGCCGAATTGCCCGAGATCTTTCGCACGGTGCTGATCCTGCGGGAATTCGAGCAGCAGGCGTATCAGGACATTGCAGACCTCTTAGGGATCTCGATTGGAACCGTTGAGTCGCGCATCTTCCGTGCGCGCGCAAAGTTCAAGGAGCAGATCCTACAACGCTATCCCGAATACGGGCAGGTGGACTGATATGAAGTGTGAAGCTGTACGATCCCTCGTCGCGGGCTATCTCGATGACGAACTGTCCGAATCCCAGGCCTCTCCGGTGCGCCAGCACCTGCTTGATTGTGGCGAGTGCCGTAAGTTGATGCAGGCCCAGACTGCCGAAAAGAGCTGGTTCGTGCCTACCGAGCCCATGGCGGCGCCCGAGGGCTTTGCGGCTCGGGTTTCCCGCCGTGCCTTTGCTGGGGATAAGGGGCTGTTGACCCCCGTTTCGCCTCAAGACACAGGGGGCGGCGAGTTTCGCATCCTGCAGTTCGCGATCCAAATGACCGCGGTGGCTGCAGCGGTGCTCTTGATTCTGGCTTTGGGAATGAAGTTCAGCGCGCACCCCGAGGGTGCCGAACTGCGAGCGGATAGCTCGGATTTGCGCGAGGCCCTAGAAACCATGGACCGCTTGAACCGGGAGGAGCGCTTGGAGCTGCCCGGGGAAGGTTCCGCGGGCGAGTTCCAGCCCACCGCCACGGAGGCGGGCAAGTGAACTCTGTACGGGCCTGGATCCTGCTCTTCGGCAGCGTCAGCTTCCTCGTGGGAGTCGCAGCGGGGGCGCTGGTTGTGACACCGGACGCTCCGCAAGGCCCGCTTGACCCCTTCGGAGCCTACGGGGACCGGATGGAGCAGCATTATTCCCTGGGCAATCAGCGCAGTGAAGCCCTAGCGGTGGTCCTCGCTTCCTACCGCGAAGAGCTCGACCATGTGCGCTCGCGACACCTCCCCACCTATCACGCCGCCATGGAACCAGAGTTGTCTGCCCTTGGCGTGCGCTATGGCGTCATGATTCGTGATAAGGTCCTCCCCCCTTCCGCGCGAAGGCAATACGTTCACGAGTCCGAAGGGCTCCTTCAGATCCAAGACATTCCTCGTTAGGGAACCCCTATGGCACGCAGTTGCGGTATTCGAATCGGCCCTGAGAGGTACGAAATTGTTGTCCTTGACGGGAATTCAAAGAAGCACCAGATCATTGGTTGGTCTGCTGACGACTTTGCCAGTCCCCCTGAAGGTGACACGGACCTGACAGCCGTCCGGGCCAAGCAGCTCGCCGCGGCCTTTGCCGAGGTCAAGGCTCCCAAGGACAACGTCCATCTGGTGCTGAACACCGGGATGGCTGCCTTTCGCCGCTTGACGGTTCCGTTCTCGGATCCGGCCAAGATCGAGCAGGTGCTGAAGTTCGAAATTGAGGGCGACCTGCCCCAATGGAACATCGACGATGTGGTTGTAGACAATCACATTCTGGCCTCCACCGAAAACAACGCCGACCTGCTTGGGATCGCGGTGCAGAAGAGCGACCTGGGTGCTCCCCTTGATATGTGCCAGGCCGCTGGCTTTGAGCCCCTCGAAGCCGAGCTGGAAGCCACTGCCATGTTCAATGCGGCCATGTCCGCTGGCCTCTGCAACATCGATGACTCCCAGTTGTTGGTGCATGTGGGCGACACGGCCACCGCCGTGGTTGTGGTGGATAGTGGCGAGTTACGCGACATGCGTGTGATCCACATCGGGGCCAAAACGGGTCAGGCAGGTGACACCACCGAGGTCGATGATGACGCTGCCGAGGACGCGACGCCGGATGCCCACGAACTGAGCCGCCGACAAGGCCAGGCGGTCAAGCGCATTGTGCGAGAGTTAGGACGCACCCTCTCCGCCGCACGTACGATCAACGAGGTCTCTTCCATCTATGTGTGCGGAGTCGAACTCCCGGGCTTGGTGGGAGGCACGGTGCAGGATGTGCCAATCTTCGTGCTCGATTGCTTCGACGAGGACTCGGGTCAACCCGCCGATGGTTTTGGCGCCTTGGTGACGGCCTACGGCGGCGCCCTTGTGGGCCTAGACGCGGCAGCTTTGACCGCCCGGCTGCGCCGGGAAGAGCTCAAGTTCACTGGCACCTGGGAGCGTCTTGAGTTCCCCCTCGCCATCGCCACTATGCTGGTCGCAACCTTGCTTGGGGTGATCAACATCTTCCAGCACCGCGAGCTCGCGACACTCGAGGTTTCAGGCCCACGCTGGTATATCCAAAGCACCGCAAGCCATGTCTTTGGCGACCTAAAGGGGGGCACGCGGGGGTACCTCTATCCGGTACCCACCGCCAAAGAGTCTCCTTTCTTAGCGGGCTTCAAGGCGCGCTTTGAAGCGGCCGAGCCAAACTGGGAGGGAGACGAATACAACGCGCTCGACCAGCTGGCTGTCGAGCTTGAAAAAGAGAACCGCAAAATGGAAAAGCAGCTCGGGACCCATACGGATTATCCCCAGCCCCAGTCTGCATTTGTGGCGGCGACCTTGGTGTTCGGTGTGCTCGACGCCAACTCGGACAAGTGGCGTCCTTCCCTGCGACGGGTAGATGCGCTCTACCAACCGGGGCGCAACAATAACCAACCGGAAAGCGTGAAAGTCACCATGGACCTGGTCTTCTTTGCGGAAGACACGGTGCAGGCAAGTCGTGACTATGAGGCTTTCCTTTCCGAGCTTAAGGGCCAGTCATGGCTGTATGCGGTAGAGGAACGCTCTTCCAAAGACTTGGACACGGGCAAGGGCGTCCTGGTGGAAGGTCTGCCGGTTACGGTCAACGTGGAAACCTGGCTCAAGAGTGGCGGCTTGAAAGGCGCCGGAGGTACTGAACAATGAAAGAGTTCCTACAGGGATTTAATTCCTCTCGCGCGATGATCGTGATTTTCTTGTTGGCTTCAGTCTACTTGGGCTATGAAGCCTACGCAGGCGCCGCCAAGGTTGACGAGGCCCGCGACCGGCTTGGCTTGGACGCGGAGGGCGTTCCCATGGGGGCACCCACTGCGCCGGTGCATAATCTGCTGCGCCGCATCGTTGACCAAGCGAAGCGCTACACGGACTTCAAAGAGCAGCTCGCCAGCGATGGTATGCAACAGGAGGCCAACCTCCAGTCCTACATCCGGAACGTGGCGAAGCACGCAAAGATCGGCCTGGGACGCATCGACGTGAACGTCTCGCCCACGAAGAGTATCTTCAAGGGTTCGGAGGACCGCGAGTTCCGCATTCGGCACAAGGACAACAAGGCGGATTTCTCCCGGTTGCAGCTTTGCAACTTCATGTTCAAGCTAGAGGACGGCTCGAACAGGATCCGTGTGACGGAGTTCAAGATGTCCAATGCCGAGCGAACCGAGCCTGAGGACATTCCCAACGACCGCTGGAGCTTTGACTGCAAGGTCACCATGCGCGAGAAGGTCGGCAAGTAGGGTTGGCTGTGCCGCGTCGTCCGTGTCGCGGCGCCCGTGTCACCCATGCCGCCTAGGGGCGGCGTTATCTGTGCCGCTTAGCGGCCGTGTTACCCGTTCCGCCTAGCGGCTGTGCGACGCATGATGCTCTTGCAGCGAGCAGACCTCGAATCCGCCCCGGTGCATAGCGGTTAGGGCGCTGACGACGGCGCGTGTTCCTGCCAGGGTTGTGATACAGGCGATGCCCGCATTGATGGCGCTGGACCGGATGTAGGAATCATCGTGGCGCTGTTGCTTGCCGAAGGGCGTGTTGAGCACCAGGTTGATCTCGTGATTCTTGATGGCGTCAACGATGTGCGGCCGGCCCTCGTGGACCTTATTGACCCGTTCGCATTGGACCCCGTTGGCTCGCAGGACTCGCCAGGTGCCATCGGTGGCGATCAAGTCATATCCGAGGCTCACTAGGGTCCGCGCCTCGGCCACCACGCCACGCTTGTCGGCTTGTTTGAAGGTCATCAGGATCGTGCCCTTGTGCGGCAAGCGCATACCCGCCGCTTGGTAGGCCTTGAGGAGGGCAGAACCGAGGTCCGCGTCAATCCCCATGACCTCGCCGGTGGACCGCATCTCGGGACTCAGCAGCATGTCCGCGCCAGGGAACTTGTTGAAGGGGAAGACCGGTGCCTTGACTGAGAAGTAGGGGGGCACGATCTCTTCGGTGAAGCCCAATTCCTTGAGGCTTTGTCCGATCATCACCTTGGCGGCGATCTTGGCCAGGGGAACGCCGATGGCTTTGCTGACAAAGGGCACGGTGCGCGAAGCCCGTGGGTTGACCTCAATGATGTAAAGCTTCGTGCCCTTGACCGCAAACTGAACGTTCATCAAGCCGATCACGCCGAGCTCGAGGGCCATGGCCTTGGTAGCGGCGGCGATCTCTTCCAGCAGTTCGGATCCCAGGGTGGGGGAGGGAAGGATGCAGGTCGAGTCACCGGAGTGAATGCCGGCCTCCTCAATGTGCTCCATGATTCCACCGATTACTGCAATGGTGCCATCGCACAAGGCGTCCACATCCACTTCGATTGCGTCCTCAAGGAACTTGTCTACCAGAATCGGGCGGTCGGGCGTGGCGTCCACCGCATTCTGCATGTAGATCTCAAGGCTCTCGTCATCAAAAACGATCTCCATGGCCCTGCCACCAAGCACATAGGAGGGGCGCACCAGCACCGGGTAGCCAATCTCGCGGGCCACCGCAAACGCTTCCGCCACGTTTGTAGCCATGCCGCTGGGCGGCTGGTGCAAGCCAAGGCTTTCTAGGAAAACCCGGAACTGTTCGCGGTCTTCAGCCCGGTCGATGGAGGCCACCGGGGTGCCGATCAGGGGTGCCCCTGCCGCCTCCAAGCCGGCGGCGAGATTGAGGGGCGTTTGGCCCCCGAACTGAACGATCACACCCGTGGGTTTGATTTCCTCCACGATGTGCATCACATCCTCGTGGGTTAAGGGCTCGAAGAACAGGTCATCCGAGGTGTCGTAGTCGGTGGAAACGGTTTCGGGGTTCGAGTTCACCATGACCGAAGCGCAGCCAACTTCGCGAGCAGCGAGGGCCGCATGCACGCAGCAATAGTCAAACTCGATGCCTTGCCCAATACGGTTGGGCCCGCCACCAAGAATCATGATGCGCTCTTTATCGCTGGGGCGGACTTCGGACTCGTCTTCCCAGGACGAGTAGTAGTAGGGGGTTTCGGCCGCAAACTCTGCTGCGCAGGTGTCAACTAACTTGTAGCTCGGGCGGATCCCAAGGTCATGCCGTTGCTTGCGAATGTCTTCCGGGTTCACGCCCCGTGCTTTTGCGATTTGCACATCCGCATAGCCAAAACGCTTAGCTTGCCTCAAGAGGTCCTCAGTCAGATCCTCCCGGCGTAGGGTGGTTTCGAATTCATACAGTTCGTGCATGTTCTTCAAGAACCACATGTCGATCGAGGTGGCCTCATGAATCTCATCGAGGGTCCAGCCTGAACTCATGGCCGTGTGCAAATGGATCAAGCGCTCGGCGTTCGGCACACGCAGGAGGGGGGCCATGATCTCCCGGGGGACCTTTTCCACGGCCTCGACTTTTTGGCGCGGGTCAAGGCCCAGGCCGGATTGGCCGGTCTCCAAACCGCGCAGGGATTTCTGCAGGGCTTCTTTGAACGTACGGCCGATGGCCATGGTCTCGCCCACGCTCTTCATCTGGGTTCCCAGTGAGGTGTTAGCCCCGCGGAATTTTTCGAAGGCGAAGCGCGGAATCTTGACCACGCAGTAGTCGATGCTGGGCTCGAAGCAGGCGGGGGTTTCCTGGGTGATGTCGTTCTGAATCTCGTCCAGGGTGAAACCCACGGCCAATTTGGCCGCAAACTTCGCAATCGGGAACCCGGTAGCTTTCGAAGCCAAAGCAGAGGACCTGGAGACCCGCGGGTTCATTTCGATCACCAGCACTCGACCGGTCTTTGGGTCGATTGCAAACTGACAATTCGATCCGCCGGTCTCGACCCCGATCTCACGCATGATGCGGATCGATGCGTTGCGCAGGTTCTGGTACTCGCGGTCGCTCAAGGTCTGGCTGGGGGCCACCGTGATCGAATCGCCGGTGTGGACGCCCATGGGGTCCATGTTCTCGATTGCGCAGACAATCACCACGTTGTCCTTCTTGTCGCGCATGACCTCCATCTCGAACTCTTTCCAGCCCAAGAGCGATTCCTCCACGAGCACCTCGGTGTTCATGGAAAGGGATAAGCCGCGGGTGACGATGTCCTCGAATTCCTCCACGTTGTATGCGATGCCGCTGCCGGATCCGCCCATGGTGAATCCGGGCCGGATCACACAGGGGAGGCCTATTTGGGTCAGCACGCGCCGGGCGTCTTCCATGCTGTGAGCCACGCCGGACCGGGCGCACTCAAGGCCCGCATTAGCCATCGCTGCCCGGAACAGGTCCCTGTCCTCGGCCTTGCGAATCGACTGGGCCGTGGCCCCGATCATCTCGATGCCGAGCCGTTCAAAAACGCCCTGGTCATGCAATGCCAGGGCGGTGTTCAGTCCGGTTTGACCTCCGAGGGTCGGCAGCACCGCGTCGGGTTTTTCCTTTTCCAGGATGCGGGCGACGACCTCGGGGGTGATCGGCTCGATGTAGATCACGTCGGCCGTTTCCGGGTCGGTCATGATCGTCGCCGGGTTGGAGTTCACCAGAATAACCCGGTAGCCCTCTTCGCGAAGAGCTTTGCAGGCTTGGGTGCCGGAGTAGTCGAACTCGCACGCCTGACCGATAACGATCGGTCCACTACCAATGATGAGGATCGACTCTAGGTCGTCGCGGCGCGGCATGGGACTGATCTTGGGGGTTGGGGGGACCGGAGAGTTTTGCTCGCTCGGAGCCAAACCGCTCCAGTAGAACAAACCCGAAGGCCGCTGTCAGCCCTCAGGTTGTCCAATCCGAACGTTGATGGAAGTCGCTGCCGCTGCCCGCAGGGACGCGGGCGCCTTAGGCAAGGGGCCATCAAGGACCACCCGCACCCCATTCGCGGTGGCCTGAATCGCTCGCTGGGTCGCCCCCTCATCCTCTGGCCGCCCAGTAGCGACCCCGTAGCGGTGTTCCAACAGATAGATGTGCCCCGGATGGCTGCTGAAAACCAGGTCTCCGGGGTTCAGGTTTTTCTGGGCTTCTTCGCGCCAGGGCTCCAGAGGGTCGGTGGCAAAGAGGGTTCCCCAGGCCAAGAGTCCCAGGCCCAATTGGCTGAGCAAGAGCAGCTTGGCTCGCTGCCTCATGCGGTCGTCGCGCTCCATCCGCGCGAGGTGGTCCACCAAGCCGACGGCGGCTAGGGGAAGCAGCAGGCCGAGGGCGGGCATGGCAAGGGGGGAGCCGCCAATCACCGGCACCAGGGCCATCAGGCACCAGGCCCGGGTCCAGCTGGGGGGCGGGCTCTCTTCGCTGGTGCGCTTGCCCGCAAGCAAGGACACGATTCCCAGCCAGCCGATGCCGAGGGAGATCGGCAACCAAATCAGCCACTCACCCAGGTGGGTGAGGGTTGGCCCGTCGCCTCCCGCGAGCATGGCGCGGAACAGTTGGTCGAGGGCATCGGGGTCTCCCGCGCCCAAGAGAATGTAAACGCAAAAACCAATGGTCAGGGTTAGCCCTGCGGAGGGTGCCCAAAGTGGCAGCCTGCGCGGTGCGGCAAAGGGGACCAGGGCCAGTCCTGCGGCGGGCAGCAACAGCAGGATGGTGGGGTCGAGCAGCAGCCCAAGGAAGAACACCGAGGACACGCGCCACAGGGCACGCATGCTCTTGTCTTTGTTCAATCGGAACAGTTCGCGCGCAATCAGTGTGGCTCCGAGAACCCCAGGTGCCAGCAAGACCGCGCTGGTTGCACCCAAGAGAAACAGGGGCGCAAGCACCACGACTCCCAGGCCGCGCATGGCGACCGAGTGGGAAAAGCCGATGGTCAACATCAAGGCGCGCAGTGCGGGGATGGCCAAGCCAGCGCAAATTGCTGCGAAGGCGAAAGCCGCTTGTTCGTGACTGAACCAGCGCGCGGCAATCCTCAGGAGCGGAACTCCAAGTCCCAGTCCGCGCCCACCCTCGGCAGCGGTGCGCACGAGGTTCATCTCGCCCCAGAGGCGTTCCATAGGGAACGCGAGGGCGAGCATGGCCAGGGCAAGGCCCAAGAGGTACGGTTGCCATGCTTGGCGACGGCGTTCCAGAAGTTCCGAGCGGCCGATCCGGGCAGAGAGGTCTTCCCGGGGAAAGGGGTCAACACTGCCTTCAAAGTGTTCTGCGCTGGAAGATGTCATAGGTTCCAGAGTTCACCGACTAGGGCCTGATCAAGGGGCACACCCCATTCAGCTGCACCCAGGTCCTTGAGCAAAATGAACTCAGGCTTCCCAACCGCACCTTTCTTGTCGTGGGCCATGGCACGCCAAAGATCCCCGGTGGTGGGGGTTTTCTGAAGCTGTAGATCGTCCAAGTTGCTGGGTAGTCCCAGGGCCCGGAGCAGCTTCTCAAGCCGCTCTGGCAGGGCTTGATCCGTGAGGATCTTCTTAGCTCTCGATGCACGGAGAGCCATCTGCAAGCCCACCGCCACCGCAATCCCGTGAGGAACCGTTCCATGCCCCGCGCAGGTTTCGATCGCGTGTGCAAAAGTGTGCCCAAGGTTCAGCAGTTTACGTCGACCTTGTTCCCGAGGATCCTCCTTGACAATTTCCACCTTGAGCCCGGCACCCAAGAGAACTGCCCTCCGTAGGGCGTCCGGATCACCCGCAACGAGATCCGCTGCGTCCCGTTCCAGTTGAGCGAAAGCTTCTTTTCCCCCGAGTAAGCCGCACTTGACCACTTCCCCGAGCCCCGCTTGAAGTTCGACCGGGGGTAGGGTTCGCAGCAAGCGCACATCAGCGAAGACGGCTCGCGGCATGTGGAAGGCGCCCACGAGGTTTTTCCCAGCGCGCATGTCGATGGCCGTCTTACCACCGATTGCAGCGTCCACTTGGCCCACGAGGGTCGTGGGGATGTGAGCCACCGTGAGCCCGCGCTTGAAAAGGGCTGCGGCCAAGCCCCCCAGGTCACTCGTTGCCCCGCCCCCAAGGGTGATCAGAAGAGATCCCCGTGAAAGACCATTCGTGGCGCAAAACTCGAGGGCGGCTTGCAGTTGATCGAAGCTCTTGCAGGCTTCACCCGGGGGCACCAAATGGGTTGCTCGTTCTTGAAGTGACCCAAGGCACGAGCCATGCAAGCGATGCACATCCTCGTCCGCAAGAACCGCCACTCGGTCGTGCTCCTGAGCAAGGGTTTCAAGCCAACCAGGGTCCAGGTCGGCAACCCACAGGTCACTGGGGGGATTCCCTGGGATCGAAAGAGTAGGGCTGATCACGTGGCAGGGTCCGTGTTGGCATCGCGGCGAGCGCGCCGCCGCCGCACCATGTTCTCTTGCAGTCGGCGCGAATCTCGCTTGTCCCGCATCAAGAGGCCAAAAAACAGCAGGACCATTACGCCGCCGAGGCCCGCCACCATGTACATGATCCGTTCGGGGCGATCGTCGAAAGGGGGCGTGAAGATCTCGAGGGACCTCATTGCGAACACGGGCGCGCGGAGTGGGCGCCCATCGGCATTTTCGTAGTCCAAGTTTTTGAGGAAGAAGCCCTGTCCGACCAGATAGTGCGCCTTGTTCTTGCGGTCCATCAGGTGCGACCCATCCATGGCGGCAACCCACTTGATCACCGGCGCTGGGCCGGTCCATGCCTGGTTGCCGAGCCAGCCCGTGCTGAGCACCTCGGCGCGCAGAGGGTTCTCTCCGTATACCGGATCATCGAGACCCATGTTCACGGAAATGGGCAGGCGGAAGGCTCTCCCGCGGTACATCTTGGGGTTTTGGAACAGACTGGTGAGCGTGTCCGAGTCGAGCTCTAAGGCCTCGTCCCAGTTGACGCCGGAGTTTTCGTCGTGGGCCTTGGCCAGCAGAGCCCACTTGGCTTCACCGGTGATCTCTGCGCCGGAATCAAAGGTGCCATCCACTACCTGGGCAAGCACCTCGTCGAGGTGTTTCTGATCATGGGTGAGGCGTGCACTGGAGGGGACCAATCCGCGCCCGCAAAGCATGGGCATGTCTTGCCAGCCGTCGGCGGTTTCGTGACGCACCCACTGAAGGAATAGACCGTCGAGGAGAACGAATGAGCCCTCGGTCAATTTGTCGTCAGCGGGATCCTTTACCACCGCGAAGCGTACGGATCCGCCGTATTCGCTTTCGATCTGTCCGCGGTACTCGGGGAAGCTCTCGTCCGGGGATTGAAATGTGCCAAGGGAGGAAACGTGCCCACGGGTGGTGAAGGGCATCATCCTTTGACTCGCGGGGTCCTTCGAAAGCTCCTCTGTGGCCTCTGCATCCAGCAAGCGCACGCCTAACTCAACGAAGTGGCGGGGGAGCAAGAAGGCCGAGTATGTAACCAGTGTTCGCCTTGCTTTTTGATGCACCTCTAAGCGTTCTTGCGAAGTGCTGTCGGCGATCTCTTCGAGGATCGCTCGATCCTCGGCTTGGAAGGGGGGCAGGTAGAGTTTCGCCTGGGGTTCATCGACCACGCTGGCAAGTGCGGTTTGGTCATGCTCTTCGTTCTCATACTGGTTCTTGAGAAGCGTGGTCCAGATTACGGCGCCTCCCAGAATAAGCGCACCTATGCCCATCACAATCATGCGCCGCTTGTCCCGGCTGGCCATGGTTTCGAGTTCGGCAAGGGTTAGACGTTTTTTGCTGGAGTGTCTCATGGTCGACTGCTGGTTGTGGCCTGGTGGTTGGCTCGGGATGCCGCGTGGTTTGCGGCCGCTTGAACGAAGCTCTTTAGGATTCTTCCATTGGGACCGTCCGGATCCGAAAGCTCCGGATGCCACTGGACTCCAAGCATGAAGTCCACGCTGGGGTTTTCGATGGCTTCAATGAGTCCCTGGCCGTCACGGGCGGAGACGGTCCACCCCTTTGGGGCGTCCCTGAGGGCCTGATGATGTTTAGAGATCACGTTCACCTGCTCTAGACCAGTACAGAGGGCCAGTTTCGATTCAGCTTGCGGGAGGACTCCGTGTTCTATGCCCCCGCTGTGTTCCTGGCACCCGGGGCGGTCCTCGGGCAGATGTTGCAGGAGGGTTGCCCCGTGGGCGACTCCCATCAACTGCATCCCATAGCAGATCCCGAGGGTTGGAAGGTTCGCTCGCTCGGCTGCTTCGAGCAGGCGGAAGTCAAAGTCCTGCTTGCCGATGCGCGTAGGGCTGGCCTCGGGATGGGTGGCCCCGAGCCCAAGATGTTCCATGTCGAAATCATCGCCGCCTGTGAGCAGCACGCCATCCAGGCGACTGATCAGTTGATTGAGTTCGTCGGCTGAGCCCATGGGGCAGATCGCAACGGGGATGCCTCCTGCGTTCAGCACGGCCTGAGGATAGTGGTCGTCGAGGCGCAGCCCGGGCTTGGGCTTGGTCAAGGCCAGGCCGTTAATTCCAATAAGTGGAGGGGCGATCATCGGCCCCATTCTAGTGGGCGCCCCAGCCCATTCCTCGTGTCTACTGGGACAAGATTAGGGCGGAATAGGGCCCGAAGGAGAACGGTGCGCTGTAGGGCATCCCGTCATAGGGGATTTGCTCGGCCAAGACATCCGGGCTTTGGTGATTGCCGAAGCTCGAGTCGTAGCCCGCCCAGTCTGAATTCAGGCGCACCTGCCAGAGCCCCGGACCTGGCAATCCGATGCGGTAACTCGACCAGGCTTGGTTCTTGAAGTTGGCAATGACCATCACATCGTCACCGGCGCCTCCCTGATCCCAGCGATGGAAGGCAATCACCTTATTCCCATCGTCCACGTGGTGGACGTTGGTGTTGTTGCCTTGCAGACCCCGGGTGTTGCCCCCCAGGTTGCGGCGCAGCCCGATCATGTCCCGATACATGGCGTGGATGCCAGGGAATAGAGCCAGCTTGTCCCAGTCGAGGGGGTCGTCATCGGAAAAGAAGCCGTCTTCCAGATACTCTTGACCCATAAACAGCATAGGGATGCCGGGCGAGGTCAGGACCAAGGCCGACGCGAGGGTCGAGCGCTTCTTCGAGTAATAGCTGGCAGCGTTACCGGGCCAAATTTCCTCAGGCACCCGCGACCGACCGTTGGCTACCTCATCGTGGCTTTCGGTGTAGATCACCCGCTGAAAGGCTTGGCCGTTGTAGTGATGGGAGATGGCGTCCCGCACCGCATACATGTTGCGGTTGTCGTCGTTGGATTCCGTTACCGCTGCTCGGATGGGGTGCACAAAAAGCGCATCCCATTGGCTGTCGAAGCCCGCCCCGCCGGCCCCGGTGGGCTTGGTGATCCAGTGGTTTGGAGCGTCATACATGTCCTCGGCGATTTGGATTTTCCAGGACTGGGTGCCATCGACTGAATCATTGCACCACTGCAGGAGAGACCACCCTTCCGGAAGATCCCCGTTGGGACCCTTGCGCATGGTCGATGTGGAATCCCAGCGCAGGCCGTCCACGTGCAGGTCTTGCAGCCAGTACAGAACATTGTCGCGAATGTAAGTGCGGACCTCTGCTCGTTCATAGTTGGGCTTGGTATCGCCCCAGGGAGTGATCGCGCGGTCGTCCTGATAAAAATAGATTCCTCCCCAGCCGCCTTGGCTCCAGCCATCAAAGCGCCAAAGGTCCAGGTCCGTCGGGCCCCAGTGGTTGTAGAGCACATCGATCAATACCGCTATTCCCAGGGCGTGTGCTTGATCGATCAGGGCTTTAAGCCCACTCACGCCTCCGTAGACTTCTTCTACTGAAAAGGGATGGCTGGTGTTGTAGCCCCAAGAGCGGTCGCCGGGGAATTCAGAGATAGGCATTAGCTCCAGGGCACTGACACCTAAATCCGCCAGGTAGGGCAAACGGTCGATCACATCGCTGAAGTTGCCGACTCCAGTGGGGGTATCAGGATCAAACATACCCACATGCATTTCGTAGATCACGAGATCGTTCCAGGTGGGCATGCTTACCCCGTCGTTGCTCCAGGCGTGCGCGTCATGATCAACAATGATCGAATCCCCCACCGAGTTAGTGAGCTCCGCCGCGTGTGGATCGTTCCTCCAAAGTGTTTGCGTGCCATTAGTGATGGCGAAGCGATAGTGCTGACCGGCCTCCACATCGCGCACATCAACGGAAAATTCGCCGTTACCCTCGGGTTGCAATGGGGTGGCGTTACCGGACCAGCTGTTGAATTCGCCGGCCACATGCACGGCGCTTGCATTGGGTGCCCAGACGCGAAAGGTGACCCCCTCCGTACCAAGAGCGTCGTGGAATGGAACGGCCCCCATGCCCGGGCGCAAGCTGGGGCGGGGAGCGGTATCAATGTTGATGGAAAAGGGATTAGAGAGGGGAACATACACGCCAATCCACCAAGTACCCGTGCTGAGGACGGGGTCCGACAGGGTGTCGACGGTGATGCTCTCGTTGCCAGTAGTGGAGCTTGCTGATCGAAAGTCCCACTCGGTCTCCGTCGGGGCCAAGTCTTTGCGTAAGTACAAGTCCGCAGCGCCATGACCGAGGTCGGTGACGGTGACGGTGAGTTGATCCGCATGGCTCGGCACGATGGCCACAAACTGCAGCATCACCCAACGTTCGGGGATCGCTGAGCGCGTGGGACCGGAAACGGATGTGGCGCTGCCTTGGGGCAGTGCCCATGCAGTCGGCGCGGCCCCGAGGATTCCGAGCCCAAGAATCAAAAGCCCCTTGATCATTGAAAGAGGATAGCGATCCCGTCCGAGAAGTTAGAGGTGGCTGTGGGGTTGAGGTCTCGATACCAGTATTGGAAGTTCCAGGTTTCTCCCGGCTGAATAGCGGTCACGCTGCCCAGGGGAAGGGCGCTTGTGTCCACCGGGATCTGCACTTGCCCCGTCGTGCCCGAATTCTGGATCTGAGCAGTGAAACGCCCGATCTGTCCAATGATGCAAAGGTGCCCCTGGGAACCACCTGGATTTGGGACGAAGCCCGCGGACTGGCTCGTGAGGAAGTAGCCGAATTCTCCCAAGGGAAGATTGGCTGCGGCCAAGAAGAGGGGCTGCCCTCCTGCCTGATCCTCTCCGGTTGCGGAAATTGACGCGGGCGCCCCACTGGAGTTGCTCACCGCTGTGCAGTAGTTCACGCCGATGCCCGGGAAGCTGCCCCCTTCCGTTTCGATCACGAGGTCATCGAAATGCCAGCCCGTCTGACCGCCTTGGTTGGATCCCGACTGCAGTCGGATCTCGTTCCAAACGAAGTCCGGCACCATCTCGTCTAGGTCCGGGGGTGATTGGGAGGGATCGGGGTGGGTTACGGGTGGATTGATCCAGATCTTGATGTTCTCGTCCCCTGGGAGGTGTTCCACTCGCACCACCATGCGACTTAAAGCCAGGGGGTCCGTGCCTGGGATTGTGACCATCGGTGTTCCCACGGGCTGAATTCCTAGGAGGCCACTTTGCCAGGGGCTGCCAATGAATAACTTCTCGGCGACGAGCTGCTCATTAAACGAGAAACCGCCGTACTCGTCGGTGGATGAGGCTGGTTGCTGGGTCCAAAAACTGACCCAGAAAACCGTGTTATCTATGCCGAACCGGAACTGGGTATCAGCAAGATGCCCGAAATTGGTGTAGTCCACCAACCGGTAGCTGCCTGCGTCCTCGTTGTTGGTAGTGACTTGTTCTCCAATTGCATCCACCCCAGGACTTTGGATCAGGCAATCATCGAGGTTGTTACCTGACCACCAAGGGAACAACCAACCATCACCACCTGACTTTCCTCCCAAGGTGTCGCCAACCGGATAGTCAAAAGACTCGGACGAGATCACCTGGGTCTGCCCTATGGCACTAGATGTCAGTAGGGCGAATAGGAGGAGGCTAGTCTTGTAGTGCATGGTCATTCACTCGTCCGATAAAATGGGCTGGCCGAGCGGTCGTGCGCTCTGCCAGCCACCAAAAACGTCAGGGGAAGACCTATTGGAAAGTGACGGAGAGCCCGTCGGTGAAGTTGCTTGTGTTTGTGGGGTTCAGGTCGCGATACCAGGCTTGGAAGTTCCAGGTTTCGCCAGCTAGGATCGAAGTCACCGGGGTGAGCGGGATGTTGCCCATGTCGATGAGGAGGCTGATCGACCCTGAAGCCCCCGAGTTTCCGATGCTGTAGCCTCCGGCCGCATTGAATCGCGCGATCGGAGCGCCCAAGCAGATGTTGCCCTGGGACCCGCCCGGGTTAGCCACAAAGCCCTGGCTACGAGAAGCGAGGAAGAACCCAAACTGATTCAGAGGCAGGTTGGTGGCTTCCAAGGTCAGGTTGTTGTCTGCAACAACGGTGCTTCCCGATGCGATGATGGAAGCGGCTGTTCCAGTCGAGTTCAGGTTCGCCGCGCAGTAGCTGGTGCCAATGCCGGGGACTTCCTTTTCGATCAGGATCTCGTCGAAGTCGTAAGCCGTTGTGCCTCCGTTGTTGCCGCCGGATTGCAGGCGGATTTCGTTCCAGGCAAAGTCGCCTAGCAGGAGTACAGCGCCCGCGGGGCTCGTTGGGTGGCTCGTGCCGGGGTCGAGCCACATTTCGGCCGTTTCACCCGCCGATGTGAAAGTCAGACGGACCACAACATGGGTCACCGTGTCGACGTTGGAGCCAGAGATCATGGCTCTGGTTCCTGTGGCGGGATCTTCCATGCCCCACTCGTACATTTGCCAGGGAGAGCCGATGAAGAGTTTCTCACCAACGAATTGCTCGTTGAGGGAGAATCCGCCGTAGTCGTCCGTGCCAGCCCGTTGGGCTCGGAAACTGATCCACATGACACCGTCGCCCGAGCCGAAGCGGCCATCCGGGGCAATGTCCGTATGCGGGCCGGATTCGGGGATGCGGTAAGAGCCAGCATGCTCCCAGTTCGTGGTGCCCTTGTTGCCGATGGAATCCAGGGACCCGCTGCGGACGATGGCGTCGTCGGCGTTGTTGCCCGACCACCAGGTGCTGAACCAGCCGGTGCCCCCGCCGAGGCCGCCGAGCCCTCCAGTGGCATAATCAAAAGACTCGAAGGCCACGGTGACAGGGGTCTGGGCCACCGCGGGGGCAACGCTCAAGAGGAGAAGAGGTAAAACACGGGAAAGGAATGATTGCATGGGAATAGGGGTAGAGGTGAAGAGATGGAAAGGAGGGATTTCAATCCAAGCTTGGCCGGTCGGGGTCTAGGATCTAGGCCTCTATCTTGTCCGCTCAATCCTGATCCCGCTATCCCATGCCTCCCTTCCTGGTTGACTGCCTGTTTCTTGTTGTAGGCTTCCTATTCCTGACCAAGGGCGCTGGCTGGCTCGTGGACGGAGGGGTTGCCCTAGCAAGAATACTGGGCATACCCCCGATGGTTACGGGCCTTACGGTAGTTGCATTGGGGACTTCCCTACCGGAGGTGGTGGTCGCATCCTTAGCCACAAATCGTGGAGAACATGGCCTTGCCCTGGGCACGGTTCTCGGATCGAACATCGCCAACATTGGTTTGGTGCTCGGCGCAACCGGGTTGATTCTGCCGCGGGTGTTCGCGCAGGCCTTGTCGGCGAGGGAGACCTCTTGGCTGCTGGGTTCCTTGGGACTGTTGTATTTGGTTTCTGGCGGGGGTGCCTTGGGTTGGATCGAGGGCTTGGTGCTCTTTCTTGGATTCGTGCTCTATCAGGTTTTGGTTCTGCGTAATCCCCGGGAAGAGGGAGTGTCCGCCCTTGAGGAAGTGGCTACCCACGGATCGCACCATCCCTGGGTGCTGATCGTGCTTGGATCGATTGCGATTGCCCTGGGAGCGTATGGGGCCATGGAGGGTGGAATTGGTTTGGCCGAGGCTCTTGGTGTTCCCCCGACGGTGATTGGATTTACGGTCCTCGCGGTGGGGACCAGCTTGCCCGAACTTGCGGCGGGAATTGTGAGCGCACTCAAGGGTCATGCGGAGCTTGGTCTGGGCAACGTGGTCGGGAGCAACATTTTCAACACCCTGATGGTCTTGGGCATTGCTTTTGGTACGGGCCCCCTCGACCCGGACTCCAGCGGGATTCTTGAGCGCACCATGGAGGTGGACCTGCCCCTGACCGCGGCATTTTCCCTTGGCTTGATTTTGTTCCTGAGGCTGCCCTCGGGTCGCTGGAAAGCAGCCCTTGCCCTGGCGGCTTACTTTGCTTGGTCCGCTTCGATGTTCGCCGGACTGGGCGGCTGACCAATCAGCTTCGGTGGCTCCATCTGGCGGCGCCAATCAGTCGGTAGAGCAAGCGGGCCCCGACTACCGCATCCCAACTGGTCCCCTGGGGATCAGCATCTGGACCCGGCGCTACCTCGCAAAGGTCCAAACCCACTACCGTACGGCCGCTTTGCACCAGTGCCTGGAGCCAGGCCATGGCTGAGTGCCAATCGAGACCACCCGGAACCGGGGTGCCCGTGTGTGGGCAGAGGTCCGGGCTGAGGCCATCAATGTCGAAGCTAACCCAGACGTCTTTGGGCAGGGTGTTGATGCTGTCCTGCATGATTTGATCACGCTCAGCGCTGGCGGGAATCGTTTTTGCCCACTGGTCGTCAAAGAGCGTTGTGATGCGCTCATCTTCCGCACAGCGCAAGGCTTCCCCGTGCCCAAGATCGCGCACACCCACCTGCACCAAGGAGCGCACCTGGGGCAGTTCCTCCAACACATTGTGAAAGATCGAGGCGTGGGACCAGCGGAAGCCCTCGTAGTCCTCACGCAGATCTGCGTGGGCATCAAACTGCAACACACCCAGTTGATCGAATCGTCCTGCGGCAGCTTCCATGCCCCCGAATGGAATGCTGTGGTCTCCCCCCAAGAGAACAGGAAGTCTCTTTGCGGCAAAGCATCCTTCGGTGAACGCGTGCACGTGATCTCGTAGGGCATCCCCTAAGTGGTTGATGCGGGCGAGTGCTTGCTGGTGGGAGTCGTCGTCGGGATCAGCGCCTCCCGCGGCGATGATCGGGTTCGCAAGGGCGCGGGCTTCTTGGTTCCAGCTCTCGACGGTTCCTTGATCGGCGACGTAATGAATCCCGCCCTCGTGTGCTCCGGGGAACAAACGATCGTGAAGGTCCACCTGGGCAGAGGCGGCGACGATGGCCTCGGGCCCGTGCATGGTCCCTCGCCGGTAAGACGTGGTGGCGTCAAAGGGCACGCCCAGTACCTGGGCCCAGGCATCATCGGGGCCCAGGGGCAGACCGAAAATTCCACTGCCCGGTTGGGCTGCTGCGTCGGGGTCAAAGGGGGCCATGCGTTCAGGATAGTGCCCCAAAGGGGGTGTGGCGGGGTTTTGGGGGGGCGCCCACGGGGACACGGCATCAGCGAGCGGGTTTCTTGGAAAAAAACCCAAGGGTTCGGGGGTTCCCTCCGTTCCATGCTGCACAGCCCATGGAGGCACTTACCACAGCATCTCTCCTGGAGCGTTGGAGGGACGGCGACACCGATGCGTTCGCCGCTTTGATCCAGCGCTTTGAGGAACCCCTTCTACGCCACGTGCGGGTCCTTTTGGGCCCCCGCGGCTCTTGTGAGGATGTGGTCCAAGAGACTTTCCTACGGCTGGCGAAGAAACCACCCGCGCCTCACCCGGACGCAAACCAAGACCCCTCCGCGGGGCACGGCGCTCTCGCCGCTTGGTTGCACCGCGTAGCGCGAAACCTATGCACCGATGAAATGAGATCCACCAGCCGACGCGAACAACGAGAACAGGCCGTCGCGCCTGACGAAGCCGTTTCCGGGGGACAGTCCTCCGTGGATGGCGCCGACACGAAAGCGGCGGTTCGCCGCGGCATGGACCAGTTGCCTTCCGACCAACGGGAAGTGCTGGTCTTGCGTTTGTTGGATGGCCACAGCTACCAAGAGATCGCTGAGATAACCGGGCTTAAAACCGGCACCATCGGTTGGCTGCTAAGCACCGGCTTGGCGGCCTTGTCCCAAATACTCGCCCCCATGTTGGGGAATTCACAACCAAACAATATGCCCCTGGGAGATGTCCAATGAGTACCCACCACCCCCTTCTTGAAAAGCTCACCGCTGTTTTGATGAACGAAGCGGATGCGGCGACCCAGGCCGAGATCAAGTTAGCCCTGGAGAATGACCCATCACTTGCTGCGGAAGAGCAGCGCCTGCGGGCCACAATTGCCTTGGTTCAATCCGAGCTGGGTGACGTGCAGTCCCTTGCGCCCCACCGTGTGGAGGACTTGCTGAGTTCCGCGGCAACCCTTTCAGACGCACGCTCTGAGGTGCTGACCTCTCCCCATAGTTGGGGTGCCTTGATGCGCTCTGCGGCCGCCGTTGTGTTGCTCTCAGGTGGAGTCTGGGGTGCGCTGCAATACGCCGATCAGGGTCACGTGGTGATTAGCGATGAACAAGCTCACGATGAACGCATCGCCAGCATCGCCCGGGCGAACCTGATGGGGCAGTTGGCTTTCCGTCAGGCGAATCCCAGGGTGGCAAGCGGCAATCCCGATGATCAATGGGTCAGGGGCTACCAAAGCCTCGCGGACCAAGAGCGCCAGTCTCAGCAAGCCTATGATCGGCCTTTAACCGGGGATTCGGGGATGGCTGGCGAGGTCTATGAAACTGAAGAATTAGAGGGCGCAGTAGAGTTCAAAGTAGCGGAGAGTGCTGGTCCCCAATCTCTTGGAATCTCAACCACAACCTTGAGCGGCCAATTGCCCGGAGATAAGTATGGTGGCCGTTTAGGATCCAGGAAGAACTTATCCAAGCCCGGAGGCAAGCTAGGGACCGCTAATGTCCCCGGTGGCGGTGGCGGTGGCGGTGGCGGCGCATATAGAGGCCCGGGGGATTCGAATCCCCCCTTACCAGGGGCGGCCCTGGCTGTGCCACCCGTAACCCAGGGGGCCGATCTCAAGCGGAGCTATTCCTTGGGTGCAACGAAGGGTAAGAAGGGTTCTTCCCCGGCTCAAAAGGGATCCCGGCTGGAGGCCCTTGGGTACGGGGGGGGAGCCCCTGGTTCTATGTCTTCGGACCCTTCTCCAGCCAACCTAGGACTAGCGAACTCTCCAGAAGAGATGGAACTGGAGGAGATCGTTCGGGACTCAAAGCTGGAGACCGGTGCGCACGATTTCTTCCTCAGCCGTGATGTGGAGGATGCTCAGCTTGAGTCTCAAGACTCCGACAATTTGGCGATGGGCGATGAACCCGTCCGTCCCCCCCGCGTGCCCATCCATATCAAACCTATTCAGGACACGGTGGATCAGCGCTATCAAGACGCGAGGCACAATTGCTTGGTGGGGCCTAATGATCACCTTCCCAATCTCTACCAGCAATGGTGGGGCGACAACCCTTGGGAGTTGACCATGGCAGATTCACAAGCGACTTTTGGAGCCGATGTGGACACGGCCAGTTATGGAGCTGCGCGTAACAAGTTGATGAAGAGTCAGCTGCCTGGCCGCGCGGGCATTCGCACCGAAGAGTTCGTGAACTACTTCCGGCCTGACCTGGTCGCGCCGACAAATGACGCCTTGGCCTTGTCCGTGGAAATGGCCCCTAGCTTCAGCCGCGACGGCAAAGATCGTTGGCTCCTGCGTGTTGGCGTCCGGGCCCAGGAAATCCAGGCTTGGGAGAGGGACCCCTTGGCTTTGGTGCTGGTGGTCGATGTGTCGGGTTCTATGAAGCAGCACGATCGCATGGGGCTGGTCAAGCGTGCGGTGGAGCGCATGCTCGACAACCTTGATTCCAGGGACACTGTGGCGATCGTGACTTTCAACGGGGAAGCCACAGAGATCTTGTCGCCCACCAGCGTGGGTGAAAGGGACGCGATCTTGGCAGCAACCGAAGCCTTCAGTCCCGGAGGCGGCACGGACGCGGCCAAAGGGTTGCAGCTGGGATACAAAGTTGCCGCTGAGGGAGCCGCTCCCGGCGTGATCAGTCGCGTGGTGCTGTTGTCCGATGGCTTGGCGAACACCGGTCAGACCGATCAGGTCAAGATTCTGGAGTCCGTGCGCGAACACCTCAACCGGGGCGTCCACCTGAACACCTTGGGCGTGGGTATTGAGGGGCACAATGACACGTTCCTTGAGCAACTCGCGGACGGAGGCGATGGCCTCTGTGATTTCGTCGACGACGACCGAGCAATCCAGCGTGCCCTGGGTGAGCGTTTCGCCGGCGCTTTCATTCCGGTCGCGGATGACGTGAAGATCCAAGTGGAGTTCAACGGCCGGCAAGTGGTTCGTTGGCGTCAACTTGGATACGAGAACCGGGCCATCGCCGACGCAGCCTTCCGTGATGATGCGGTGGATGCGGGAGAGGTAGGCGCTGGCCACCAGGTCACTGCCCTCTTCGAGATCGAGTTGGACCGAGGCCTTGTCTATGACGGCACAAGCCTGGCTACCGCGCGATTGCGCTGGAAGGATCCTAAGGTTGGCGGTCAGGACAACAGTCTGCGTCGAGCCACCGAGCGCAGCTTGGATATCATGGCCAATGATGCCTTGGCCCATCCGGGCTCCACTTCACCCGGTTACCAGCGTGCAGCGGTGACCGCTCAGTTCGCAGAGTTCTTGCGTCGCAGCGTGCACGCACGTGGGGATTCGGTGCCGGCACTCTTGGCTGCAGCCGAGGAGTTGCTTCGGGCCCCCGAGTTTGTCCAAGACGAAGACACCCTTGAGCTGGTCGATTTGATCCGGCGCGCCACGGACCTGGGGCTTGAAGAGGCTCAGTTGAGCAACGCTGTCCAAGCCGCAACGGATGACTTGCGCGAGATCGAGCATGTCTGCCGCCAGCTGGATTCACTTCCGGGACGCATGAACACTGGGGACCGGAATAGGCTCGGGGCAGCCCGCAGGCAGGCCCAAGAGCGCCTACGCCAAGCGATTGCCGAGGACGAAGCCGAGGCCAGAGAAGCAACTGGGTGGTCTCACAATGGGATCCTGGTGGTTCAGGGGCCGGAGCCGGTACGCAAGCGCTAGGCTAGGGGGACATGCGAGCCCCCGCTCTTAGCGGGCGGATCGAACGACGGATTTGCATTCAATACCGCATCAATCCGTCAGTCGCCCGCCGATTCCTGCCAGACCACATACGCCCCAAGCTCTACCAGGGCTCTGCGCTAGGAGGGATTTGTGTCTTTCGCTTTGCTCCCGCACGGGCGCGTATTTTGCCGATCCCCTTGGGATTTGGCACAGAACTCGCCTGGCACCGCATTGCGGTTGAGTGGGATGCGGGAGCCACCGTAGCCCATGGGCAGTACCTGCTGCGTTGTGAAGCTGACTCGCGACCAAGTGCGCGCCTCACACCGAAAGTTCTCCCCAGTTCCGAACCCGCCGCCCGCATCACCGTCCGTAGCAACGATGGGGGCTTGTCAATTTCTATGAAGAGTGTCGATGGCAACGGGGATCTGAACCTCGCAGCTGTTCCCGACGACCATTGGCCCGAAGATTCGGTGTTTCCAAGTGCAAAGGCAGCGCAGCTCGCCCTTTCTGGAGGCCACGTACTTTGGCCCTCGAATGAAGGAGAGGAGACTGAGGGCTTCGAAGTTGCCGCGGGCCAGGGAACGGTGGCGAGCTTGACCTCCCATGGAATCGATTCTGCTTGGTATGACGACCGCGACCGGTTCCCCTTGGGCTCCATAAGGTTTGACAGCGCTCTCTTGATCAGCCGTGCCAATCATGAACCGCAAACAGCGGCCATCAAGACCGGCGTGCAAAGTCTTTCCCCAAACACGGGCAAGTTCCTTCCCGCTTGATTGGCCAGTCAACCCTCAGGGGGTGATGCGCCAGCGAGCGATGAGGGTTCCAATGGCGGGCGGGTTGTCGGTTTCCTCAAGCAAGATGCCACCAGCTGGCAAATTTGTGAACGGTACTGGCCCCCAGACCGTGCCGTCCCAGCCCTCAACCGCTTGCGGTGTGGTCACATCCGTGATTGTTAGGTTGGGCCCAACCGTGCCTCCGGTATTGACCAAGATCTCGAAGTCGGGCGCGAAGGTGATCCCCATGCGCGAAGTGGAGAACGAAACGAGGTCTAGGTTCTGGGGCTCGAACAGGATCAGCTTGTCATTTGGTATTGCCGAGAACAGCTGGTATTGCAGGCTGGAAAATTGTCCCGGGAAGCGCTGGTGCAGTTGAAAGTAATGCACTTGGGCATTGCGATCGGTGAGCAGTGACTGGGGCATTTGGGGATCCGGGTCAGTCAGGGTCTGACCAGACATCCAATTCAGAACCGCCACATTGTTCGGCATGCTCCAGCTGTGAAAGGGTGAGGCGCAGTTGGGAACGGTGAAGTGGCTCGGCGCGGGCTTGGTATCCAGGAAATCGTGCAGGCTATGGGCCGCGGTCTTGTATTGAAGCCGGTCCCACCAACAGGTTTCCGAGCGAATCGCCGTGGTCACCAGATTCGTGACGGGTGCGTTGGTTGAATCTGTTGGAAAGGGGTAAGTGCTCGAAATATCAGCAGCTGACGAGCGCGAGTAGGCAAACGGGTCTGTGCTTGGACTGGCACCAAAGATGATGTCCAGGATGCTGTGGTTGAGAGCGGTTTCGTAAGTAAAGGAATTGGAAGGGGTGCCTCCGTTGGCAAACAGAGCTGCGAAGCGCAGGTCGTCTACCCCGCAATGTAGGCCCGCTTGTGCGAGTAACCAGCCACCGCCCATGGAATGTCCATAACCATAGACGCGACTTGGGTCGATGCTCGAACCGAACATGCTCATGAACACTTCCAGCGAGAGCTCGGTGTTCGTCTGCGCGTCGGCGTGCCCGAAGTTGTAGGCGTGGCCACCGAGGGGGATGAGTACATGCCAGCCTCGGGCAAGGGCGTCGCTGATCATCACGGAGGCGGCGTCTTCTACGGAAAGGGCAGGTATCGGATTTGTTGGCCATTGCCCTGCGCCGTGGAAGAGAATCAGCAGGGGCGAAGAGCCCGGAGCCGTGGGGGCAGCCGGGATGAGGGCGAGGAATTCCTCTGCCCAGGGCGTCCCGGTGTTCGGGATGGTCACGTGAACCCGGATGGGCCCGGGGGAAAACTGCACGCTGACCGTGGGTTCCGCCTGGGCACTTGCATAGGTTCCACCGAAAGCCATTTGCAGATCCGCTGTGGTGCCGAGGGGTTCACCATCCAAGTCAAAGACCGGCATGATTCGTCTCCCGCGCACCTGACCAGCTGCGACACTCGTCAAGAGAAGCAGCATGCATACTCGGGTAAGTACCGGGGAGTGGGTCGAGATGGCTAGGCCTCGTTCGGGGCGATTCATGGTGGCAGAATTCGGCGCTCCCTCATCGCGAGGGTTATCGCCGAGCACCCGTTACTCTACCCGAGATTCTATTTTCCTGCGTGCCCATCACCCCTGGGGCCATCCCGGTTCGCTATCGCTTAATAGGCCTAGGGCAGCACGCGCCAAGCATTGGTGTTTTGTGGACCTGGTAGATAGGGCAGGGTCAAGCGCCGGGTGCTGGCGTCGTATCCCCAGTTAGGTGTGCTGATTCCATTGAATAGTACGTTCGTGGGCATGTCCATGTCCTCGAGAATCACCCGCGTCACCAGATTGTCGAGCTCCGAAAAGACGATATCTAGACCTTGTGGGTTGGTCTTGC
This sequence comes from Planctomycetota bacterium, assembly GCA_028823345.1. GTDB lineage: Bacteria > Planctomycetota > UBA1135 > UBA1135. Next base: position 70,393 of record JAPKBR010000004.1, on the reverse strand, counting down.
TCAAGCCCAGATCTGTGGGATCAAAGGCCACCTGGGCCATATTGCTTCCTTGTAAGACATAGGCGCGGTTGAAGGCCGGCAAGGCGCCCCACTTGAAAGGGGTGAAGGCCCCGCCGGCGCGCTGCACAATCTGGAATTCGTGCCAGCGCGCATTTCTGTCGGCCAGCACGCTGACTAGGGTAGAGCTATCAGGATCCGCACGCGTGTGCTGGGCAAGCCACGTCAGGACCGCATCCTCGTCTAAGTTGGACCAATCGTGTCCGGTTCCCCGGCCGCTGGTGTAATCGCTCGTGCCACCCGATTGGCCTAGGTGGAAATCAAATTGTTCGCACTCTTCGATGATGTATAAGTTCGGATCGGTGGCGCAGGTCCAGGTCTTAATCGGTGTGTGGGCGATATTGCGGAGCAGGTCCGTATCAGGGTCCACGCTGTTGAGGGCCAGGTTTAGGTCGATGCTAGAGGCCTGTTGGTAGCGGAATGGAAACTGGGACGGTGAGCCTTCGAACATCATGGGGCTCTCCAGTAGAGACACGTCCATTGCACTTGCGTGAACATGGCTGATCGACATGGTCCCCGTGTGGTTCACAAGAGCAGCGAAACGAACGTGATCGCTGCTCGTGTGTCGGGCAGCGAAGCTGGTCATCCAACCACCTCCCATGGAGAAACCCACACCGTAGATGCGGTCTAGATCCAGGGGAAAGTAGGCGGCCAAGAACTCTAGTGCGACCTCGGTGTTGCGCTGGGCATACTCGATGCCAAAGTTGAATTTGTGTGCACCAAGGGGTGCGATCACAAGCCAGCCCTGTTGGCGAGCCTTTTGGATGTACTCGGTGGAAAAGGCGAGGTCTTCGGGGTCTTCGCCGTAACCGTGGAAGAGGACCAAGACCGGCGTCGGCCCCACGATCTGATCGGGCACTCCAACGATCATGTGTTCCACCCAGCTGGTGCCAGTAGCGGGGATACGTACCTTATAGACCCGGTGCAGCAAGGCGGTTGCGCTGGCAGAGGGAGCAATGGGCGGGGCAATCGTCCCTCCCACTGCGGACTCGAAGGGCACATCGATGCCGAGAGGCTCGCCCTTCAGGCCGCGGATGACCTCGGAGGTTTTGGGTTGGATTGAGCGTTGGCCCAATGAAACATGCCGACGTTGGGCTGAACCCAGACTCGGCAAGAGGAGAACCGCCAGGGCGGTAATTGTGATTCGTTTGTTCATGGGTAAGGGCGTCGCGGTGACCTGCGGTGAAGGTCCGCCCGGACTGAACATTACCCCTCTGATCAGAGGCGGGTCACGGAGTCTCTGTTCAAGACCTAATTCACCCGTTGGGCTCGTTTGCAGCCCACGGGTGGGGGTGGAAAGTCTCAGATCGGGAAAGATCGGTGAGAGTTTGACCGCCACACGAGTTACAACTCCAGCGCAGGAAGCTCTTAGACCCTGGGGTAGAGTATTCCAAGAGTAGATCTGCCGCCTAGGCGGCTGTGGCCCAAGACCGACCCTCTGAACCGGAAACCAGACCCCTGTCCCATGCAAAAAACGAACTGGATTATTGCGGCTTGCCTACTTGGCTTTATTGGCGTTGCCCTTGGTGCTTTTGGTGCCCATGGCCTGAAAGAGACCTTGGCGGAGGGCCAACGGGTTGCGTGGTGGTCCACCGCCGTGGATTATCACATGTGGCATGTGATGGGGATTCTTTTCGCGGGCTTGTTGCATGAACGTAGAGGGCGTGGCGCAGGAGCTGCCCTTGCCTTCTCCGTGGGTATCCTTATTTTTTCAGGAAGCCTCTACGCCATGGCCTTGGGAGCTCCCAGTTGGTTTGGCGCAGTAACACCTATCGGCGGATTAGGGTTCCTTTGCGGTTGGATTCTGCTGGGCCTTGCTGGTCGCAGGATTGACTAGCCGGCTGGCCTAACCCACGGGCAGCGCGGGCTTGGCTGTGCGCTCGACCAGTTCCTCGTAAGCCGCGGAGAGGGCAATGGTTCGGGGCCCTGGCGTGCCTTGACCGATGCTTGCCCCAGAAAAACGAACCACGGGTAGGATGCCGCGCACGGACGAGCTCAAGAAGGCCTCGTCCATTAGCTGCACTTGATCTTGGTGCACGGCTTCCTCTACCACCTGAAAGCCAAGGGCCGTTGCACAGCGCAGTAGAGTCTCGCGGGTGATCCCCCCCAACATGCCGGTCCCGGCCGTGCGCAGGGTATCCCCCTCAAAGCAAGAGAAGTTGCTCATGGCGCCTTCGAGGCAGTTGCCGCCTTCATCCAAGAGGATCGGTTCAAAGTCATCCTCGTGGGGCCGCTCATAGGCCGTGCGCGCGGCAATGAAGGCCGTGCCCTTAATGACGGGGGAGGTGCGAGTTAGTTCCGCCGTGGGATAGACGCCGACCCCTCGACGGTAAATTTCCTCAGAGGGCAGCTTAAGAGGGGAAAAGCTGATGAGCACCGTGGACCGTAAGTCGAAGTGGGGCTGGGGATGTGGCAAGAAATCGATCCGCACCTTTGCAGCCCCATTAAAGCGGCGCGCGGCGGCGTCCATGCCTGCGCGTAGATCATGCTCTTGAAATCCGGGCAGTCCAAAAGCGCGACAGCCAGCTGCGCCCCGGGCGAGGTGTCGCTCTAAGCGGAAAAATCGAAAGTGATCCCGCGTGCGTAGGGCCTCGTAGGTTCCTTCCGGCAGGTTCAGGAGGAGCTGTTCAAGCCCGTCAGACGCCCGCGGGAATTCAAGGACGCGTAGTTGGGATTCATGCCATTCATAGATTGCGGGCTTGGATTCACCCATCAGCCTTGACCATCAGCCTTGACCATAGCGTGCAAAGCATGGGCGATTTGATCGAGCTCCTCGTCCGTTGTGCAGGCCGGCGGTAAGGCATAGAGCGTGTCACCTAGGGGCCGTAGCAAAACACCGTTGTCCTGGGCGACTTTGCGCAGGACTTGGCTGCGCATGGCCAGGTAGCCTTCGGGTTGATCGCCGCACAACTCAAAGGCAACCATGCCCCCCAGTTGTCGCAGGTTCCGCACTCTGGGGTTGCCTTCAAGGCCTTGTAGGGAATTCAAGAGCCGCTGCCCCATGCGCTCGAAGAGCTGGGGTGTGTCACGTTGGGCAATCAAGTCCAGGGAGGCCAGGGCTGCGGCGCAGCCCACCGGATGGGCGGTGAAGGTGTGCCCGTGAAAGAATGCCCGGGACCGATCGGTGGAGAGAAACTCCGCAAAGAAGTCTTCCCTAGCGAGGGTTGCGGATAGGGGGAAGAGGCCCCCGGTGAGCCCCTTTGCCACGCACAAAATATCGGGTTCGACTTCCTCTTGTTCACAAGCAAAGAGGGTTCCCGTGCGGCCAAAACCGGTGAAGACCTCGTCTGCGATTAGGGGTATGCCCCGGCTACGAGCGGCTTGCTCCAAGCCCTTGAGGAAACCGTCGGGTTGGATCTTCATGCCCGCTGCACCCATCAGGCGCGGCTCAACAATGATGCCTGCGGCTTCGTCTCCCAGATCATCAAGCGCAGCTATGGCCTCATCCTTATCCAGGCCGACCCGGCGCACATCAAACAACAGGGGCTTGAACGACGCAAAGAACGGGTCTGGGTCGCCCACGGACATGGCCCCAAAAGTGTCGCCGTGGTAGGCCCCCTCGAAAGCCAAGAAGGTGTGGCGCTTTGGTTGGTCGCGCAGGACCCAACGTTGAATCACCATCTTGAGCGCGACCTCGACCGAGGTGCTGCCATCGTCCGAGAAGAACACGCGACTGAGTCCGGCGGGTGCTAGCTCGCAGAGCCTTTCGGAAAGACGGACGGCGGGTTCGTGGGTTGCTCCTGCGAAGAGCACATGGTCGAGGCGTGCGTACTGGTCGTTGATCGCCTGCAGGATCGTGGGCTCACCGTGACCGTGGAGAATCGCCCACCAAGAACTGATGCCATCGATCAGTTTGCGCCCACCTTCCAGTTCAATTTGCGCACCCTTCGCGCCCACCACCGCAAGGGGGTCGCTTTCGAGTCCGTGTTGGGTGAATGGGTGCCAACAGACTTTCTTATCCCGGGTGATTAGGTTACTCATGGGATTATCGTGCTCAGGATCTCAGCTAGGCCCGAATCCGAAGCCCAGGCTTGGAGCGTCTCTTGACCCAATGGGGACAGGATGGGCAACTCGACCACCGGACAATTCGCCCTATGGGCAAGGGTTTTTCGGTTGGAGTCATGGGGCGCCCCCACCAGGATCAAAGCCATGGGGTAGAGGTTCCGTGTTGCGAGGGCTTCCAGGGTCAAGAGCGTGTGGTTCAAGGTTCCAAGACCCGAGCGCGCCACAAGCACCAGGGCTTCTTTGCGCGCCGTACACCAATCAGAGGTAAGGACCTCGGGCGTAATCGGCACATGCAGGCCACCCGCTGGCTCGACCACCAGCACGCCGCTGCCCTGATCTTGCAATTGTTGGTTCAGCCACTTGTCCAAACCTTGAAAGTCGATGGGGGCATTCGCCTCGGCGGCAGCCTCATGGGGCGAAGCCGGGAGGGGAAGCTCAACCGCGGGAACACTGCATGCGACCCCCGGTACGAGCCGCTGGACTTCTGCCGTGTCACAGGAGCCCGGATCGGCGGTTCCGGTTTGAATGGGCTTGCAGTAACCGGACTTCCCAAGGGGGCGTAACACGTGCAAGAGGCCAGCGCTTACAACGGTCTTGCCCACATCCGTATCGGTTCCCAGGACCCAAAGCGCCCTGGCAGTGGGGACCTCTTGGTCTTGAACCGGCCTCGGCGTCCAGTCCATGCTCTTCAGCCCCGCAACCAGTTGATCTACCCGAGCGAAGGTCTGGGTCGCGTGCAATACAATTCGAATGCGGCTTTCGTTCGCGGGCACGGTGGGTGGCCTGACCGCCCGGACCTGAAAGCCTAATCCGCGCAGTTGCTCGGTGATCTCCATGGCGCGCAGGCTTCCACCCACGGGGATCGGGACGATTGCCCCTGCTGGCGTGGGCAAATCGAGTTCCTTGGCCAAGTGTTGGGCAAGGGACCGAAGGTAACTGCGCCCATGATCGAGATCTTGGATGCGCTCGATAGCACCGCAGAGGGCGCCGGCCACCGCCGGAGCGAGAGCGGTGGTGAAGAGGAACGAGCGCGCCCGACTGAGCATCAGCGTGCGCAATTCAGGGCTCCCGAGCACAAAGGCGCCTGCGCAACCAAGGGCCTTGCCACCGGTCACGATGCGGCCCACAAGGACTTTCGAGATGGCGCCTTCCTCAAGTGCTTGAGCCCAAGCCCCGCGTCCGTTGGGGCCCACCACTCCCACCGAGTGGGCTTCGTCAATCAACAGCCAAGCGTTGTACTCTTCCGCCAACTGAGATAGACGCACTAGGTCTGGCGTCGTTCCATCCATGCTGAAAATGCCCTCGGTCACGATCAGCCGTCGACGTGCGCCTCTGCTTTGTTTCAGGGCCGCCTCCAAAGCCTGTGTGTCCCGGTGGGGAAGAATGACGCGCCGGGCCCGGGTGAGGCGTGCGCCGTCAATCAGTGAGGCGTGTAGCAAGCGATCGCAGAGGATCACGTCCTTTGGACCCACCAGAGTGTCCAAGACCCCGGCGCAAGCCTGCCAACCAGAGGAGAAAAGCAGTGCGGACTCGGCATCAAGCCAAGCCGTCACCAAGGATTCGGCTTCTCGGTGCAAATCCGTGTCGCCTCCCAACACGCGGGAAGCTCGGGCTCCCGCCCCTGATCGATCGAGAGCGTCCTTTGCCCGACCAATCACATGGGGATCCTGGGAGAGGGCGAAGAGGTCATTGGTGAACCAATCACCATTCTCTGGAGCCATCACCGTTTCGCGACGTTCGTCTGCCTGGTCCACCCGGGCCAGATCCTCCGCAAGCTGCGTTTGGATGGACAGCATGGTGTCTTGGCGTTCTAGCCCTCTTGGACTGGATTCATGCCAAGTCGTTGAAAGAGGTCTGCGTCATTGGAGCGGCCGCGCCCTTTGGTGGTCAAAAGTTTTTCCCCCAGGAACACCGAGTTCGCACCGGCCAGGAAACACATGCTCTGGGCTTCCTCGGTCATGGACTCGCGGCCGGCGGAAAGACGCACCGTGGACTTGGGCATCATGATGCGGGCGGTGGCAACCATGCGCACGACTTCGTCCCAGGGAAGGGGGTCTTGATTCTCCAGGGGCGTTCCCTCCACGGGCACCAACGAGTTGATGGGTACTGACTCAGGCGTCGGGTCGAGGGCCGCCAGCTGGGCAAGGAACTCTGCCCGCTGCTCCCGCGTTTCACCCATGCCGAGAATGCCGCCGCAGCAAAGGGATAGGCCCGCATCTCGCGCGACCTGCAAAGTGTCGAGTCGTTCGTCATAGGTGCGCGTGGTCACGATGTTCTGGTAATGACTGCGCCCCGTGTCGAGGTTGTGGTTGTAGTAATCTAGGCCCGCATCTCGCAGGCGTTCGGCTTGGGAAAGGTCGAGCATGCCCAGGGTTGCGCAGGCCTCGAGCCCCTCATGTTTGACCGCGCGCACCATTTCAAGTACCCGGTCGAAATCAGGGCCGTCCTTTACACCGCGCCAAGCAGCGCCGAGGCAAAGTCGATCGGCTCCCGATTCTCGCGCTTTCTTAGCTTCGTCTCGGACCGAGTCCAGGTCGGTCAAAGCTTCCCGCTCGAGGCCCGACGAGTGGTGAGCGCTTTGGGAGCAGTAGCCACAGTCCTCTGGGCAGGCCCCGGTCTTGATTGAGAATAAGTGCGCACACTGGATGCGCGCAGGGTCGTGGTTGGCCCGGTGGACGGTGGCTGCTTCGAGGATCAATTCGAGCAGGGGCCGGTTCAGGAGGCCGATCGCCCGCTCAAGGAGCGGATTGGGCTGGGTGGTGGTGGGAGGGGCGGACATGGAGCGCCCATGATAGCGCATACCCCGGTGTGGGGGAATCAGTATCCTCTTCCCCATCATGGCGAACCAACCTCCGACGACCTACTGGGACTACATCCGCGTGGAAGATTTGCTGGGTCTTCAGGGGGGGCTCGGGAATGACGAGAGCACCCTCGAAGAAGAGGAGCTGCTCTTCATTACGGTGCACCAAGTGTTTGAGCTCTGGTTCAAGCTCGTGCGCACTGATATGGCGGCGGCGCGGGATCTGTTCATGCGCCCAAGAGTCTCCGAGCAGGAGCTCTCCCAGGCGGTGTCGCGCCTGCGTCGGGTGACCACGATTTTCAAAATGGGTGTGAAGCACTTTGAGTTGGTCGAAACCATTGGCACCCGCGAGTACTTGGCCTTCCGTAACAAGCTCATGCCCGCCAGCGGTTTTCAAAGTGCCCAGATGCGCCAAATCGAAGTGCTGTTTGGGCTCGATGATGATGAGCGCATTCCCCTCGGGGCTCCCGGGAGCCACATCGCGGCCTTGCGTGATCCGGACGGCTCTGAATCGAGTGCTCTCAAGCACTTGCGAGAAACCCAGGCAGATGGTCCAAACCTGCGTGATGCGGTGCGGTCCTGGCTCGAACGTACCCCCATCGATGGGGTCCCCCATGGGGATGCCAAGTCAGCTGCAGCGCGCGAAGGTTTTTTAAAAGGTTTCCTAGAGAGCCAGCGTGCGGAGGTGAGCAAGGCTCGCGTGCGTGCCAAGGAGGTTGCCCCCGAGGCAGATCACGAACGACTCGACAAACTTTACGATCGGGAGATTGCCTCGACCGAGGCCTTCTTGCGGGGAACAGACGTGAAGGGTGACCCCCAACGAGTACATGCACGGGTGGCCATGTTGTTCATTGAGACCTACCGTGAGCTTCCGCTCCTTGCTTGGCCGCGTGAAGTCCTCGCCGGTATCATTGAGGTGGAACAGGCGTTCCTGGTCTTCCGCCAACGCCATGCGCGTATGGTCGAACGCGTCATTGGGCGCCGGGTAGGAACCGGGGGCAGTGCTGGCGTCGATTACCTCGACAAAACCGCGCTTGAGTATCGCGTGTTCCGCGATTTGTGGGCTGTTCGAACTCTCTTGCTACGAAGAGAGGCCGCCCCCCCTCTTGGGGAAGCGGCCTTCTATGGCTTCAGCGCAGAGGAGTGAACTCCTCGTAGCCGATAAGCTTCGGTTGGATCAGAAGGTGACTGCGATTCCGTCCGAGAAGTTTGAGGAGCCTGGCCCAGCACCGCCATCGCGGTACCAAAGCTGGAAGTTCCAGGTGGCGCCAGCTGAAATCACTCCCCCAGGAGGGTCCGGGAGGGCCTGGCCCACGTCGTAGCCAGAGCCGACCGATGAGGTACCAGCGAGATTCTGAAAGATGCCAGCCCCATCGAATTGTCCGATCGAACTAAAGCCGGGTCCCGCCGAGGCGGTGAAGCGTCCGATGGGAGCACCGAGGCAAAGGCGCCCGCCGCTGACCGGGATACCCGGGTCGAGTGAGGCGGCTGCGACGAGGAAGTACCCGAACTCTGCTGGGGGGCCTCCGATGGCATCCAGGTGGAACAGGCCGGGGCCACTGAAGGTCGAGCCCGCCAAGGTAGCCGCGGTGCCGCTCGAATTCAGGTTAGCCGGGTTACAGAACAGGGAAGGTCCGCCGCCCGTGCCAACGGTCACGCTGAAGTCGTCGTAGAAGACTTCGCCGGTGTTGTTGTCTGCGGGGAACAGGTCGAGGGATGCGATCTCGGCGACGCCTACTGTCGATACGCCAATGGACCAGGTGTACTCACCCATCAGTTGGTTGTCGTAATAGATGAGGCAGTTGTCGGCGTCCAGGTCGATTTCTGCGCGCAGTTCCACCCATGCGTCGAAGACGATCGGGATAGAGTTGGGTCCTTGGATAACCGCGGCGCCATTGATGTCGGGCGTCGCCATCAAGGTGCTGCCGTTCATGTTGACTTGCACGGACCAGCTGTAGGGACCACCGGCGGCAAACTGGTTCAGCATGATCCAATAGGTCGTGCCGCCAAAGCTGTTCGGGATGTACTGCTTGCAGCTGAAGACCCATTGACCGGATGTGTACGGACCACCCAAGGGGTTTACCGTGTCCGAGCAAAAGGCGCAATTGGGATCGCCACTGCCAACAACGCTCAATGCGTTGCTGCCGGTCGCTGCCTGGGTCGTTGTGACCTTGTTGTAGAGTGTGTTCACTCCGTCCCAGTTGCCCCAGGAGCCTTGACCTTCAACGGCCGAGCCATTGGCGTAGGATTCAAAACCGTCCGAGTATTGGGCGGAGGCGGAAGATGCGAGTGCGACAAATACGGCCGCAAGGAGGATGTTGTTTTTCATTTGGTTTGAGGGGAGGATCCAGAAGAGGGGTCAACATTGGCCCGACCCCTTTGAGTCTAACGAAAGTCCCGCACTCAGGGGTATATGCGCCTCTTGGTACCTAGAAACCAGCTTGAACGCGCACCAGTAACATGTCTAGACCCTCATCTTGGCCCGCAAGCCTAGAATTTCGATAGTGAAGCATGAGGCGCGAGCGGGGGGTGAAATGCAGGTTCAGCCCACAACCCCAGTCAAATGGGGCTCCACCTTGAATGTTGCCGGCGTCCAAATTTGTGAATGCAATTTGCGCGGCAAACTCCGCTGCCACTCCGTCTTTGGTGGGGTTCGTCCTTCCCCAACGCCCTCGCAATGGATCCCAGCGTGTCGGTTGCTTGTCCAAGACCGGCCGCAAAGGTCGGTGAGACCCGTCAAAAGTCAACTTGGAATCGCAGCAGGAGAGCGTCGTAATCGGACTCCGCCCCGCCCTCGTCGATGTCCGCCATCACGTAGTTCAGCATGATCCGCGAGTTGCGGCCGGTGTACCAGTTGATGCCGACGATCAGGTCGTCCACTTCCACCGTATCGATGTCCTCTCCTTGGCTGTGGTCAAGGCGGGCGGTGAGTTCGTAGGCACCACCATCCTTTGAGGGAACGACCCGCGAGAACACGCCGCCAGACTTGCTGTAGGGGCGGTGTTCGCCGGTCAGAAACCAGCTGGCCGTGATGTAGTAGCCGTTGACCTCTGCATCGTTGGCCGTGTTAAAGGACTGACTGATGTACTCAGCTTGAAGGCTAAAGGGGCCGTTGAGCCAGGCGGCTTCCAGGCCATAAAGGCTGGAATCCTGAGCAGGTCCGTCATCGGCCAATGTGACGCTACCCGCCATGTGGTGCCCAGGGCGAGTGCTGATATCCGTGCCGGATCCGCCCCGGCTAGAGCCAGATGCTCCCACATGCAGAGAATTCGAGATCAGGTGCGTGGCTCGACAGGTGGCGCTCCATTGGCCGGAGTTGTCACTGAATCCGTTGGATGTCTCCTTGAACAGACCGAAAGCCACCGTGGTGTTGTCGTTGATCAGCCATGAATTGCCCACGCCCGAATTTCGGCCCGGGTTAAGCGCGTTGACAATGCCAGCTCGTTCGATCATGGTGATGTACTTCGCCGAGGTCATGGAGTTCAGTGACTGGGGCTCCTTGAAGCGCCCAATCCGTACCCCGTACAGATCATCGAACTGCATGTACAGGTCCTTGATGGCAACATCCCCGGCGGAGTCGGAATTGGCCAGGTCATAGTTCGCCTTGTAGGAGACGTTGCCGTTGAGCCTTCCTTTGACGTAAAGCCGCGCGGTACGGACCTCAACTTGGCTGTCCCCTGGCTTGTCCTCCCCGGTTTGCCAGCCCATGTCATACACGATGCGGCCGCCGATCTTGATCGTATTGGAGCCGTCGGTGTCGCTGAGTTGGAGGCCGTCCTTGTAAGTGACCGTCCAAGTATCATCGACAGCTTCGCTGGCAGGCTTTGCGTCCAACTCCGACCAGGGGTTGTTCTTATCGCCGGCGAAGGTGAGGGGGGTGAGCGCGAGGGTCGCGAGGGTGCTGATCAATGTGACTCGGGTTTTCATGTTTGGGTTGGGCTGCTTGGTGCCGCGGGAATTTTGGGTGCGGGGATTATCACGGGTGGGCCGGTCATGATCAAGCGGGCGCAGCGGTTACGAGCTCCCGTGGTTGCGTGAGAATCGGGATCCACGGCCCCTCACACGCGCTTTCCCTTTTTGAGGCACCTATTCAGATCGGGCTGGCAGTCATGGGGGGGGATTGCCCATCATGGGTGAGTTGCCCCATGGTGAGGCAACTCCCTGTTAAGGACCTTCGTGCAACCGCTCAATTACACTCCTGCCCATCACGCTGCGCTGAAATTCTCAGGGGGGCGTGATTTGCTCTCGATCGAGTCTCTTAGTCGGGGACATATTCACGAAACATTTATCAGCAGCTGGAGCATGCAAGGCGAAACCTGCCGCATGTTGCACCAGCGCATGAATGATCAAATCTTTCGCGACATCCCTGCCCTGATGCACAACATCAAGCGCGTGACCGAGCAGTTGCGCCTCGATACCTGGCGCGCTCGTGACCATGAACTCGAAGTCCTTGAATTGGTTGCCACCAACGAGGGGGAGGCATGGGCGGTGTTGCCCGACGGTGCTTGGCGCACCTATATCTTCGTGGATGACACTGTTACTTACGATCATTGCCAAGGAATCGAACAGGCCTATGGGGCAGCAGTTGCTTTTGGGAACTTCCAAGCGCGGCTCTTTGACTTGGATGCCCGTGAGTTATCGGAAACGATCCCATTCTTCTTCAGCTCAACCCATCGACTGCGGCAGTTTCAGGCTGCTCTGCGGGCCGACGCCAAGGACCGCGCGCGGACGGTGCGTCCCGAGATTGAATTCGTCCTGAAATATGCGCATTTGCTGGAGATTGTGGAGACAGGTCAAGCCCAGGGGCGCATTCCCGTGCGCGTAATTCACGGGGACACCAAGCTGAACAATGTGCTCTTTGACCAGACAAGTGGTGCGGCCCGTTGCATCGTGGACCTGGACACCTGCATGCCAGGTTGGTCGCTCTATGACTTCGGCGACTTGGCCCGCTTTGCCGCCGCCGATTCTGCCGAGGACGAGCGGGACCTAACCCAAGTCGGCGTCAATCAAGAAGTCCTAGGCGCACTCAACACGGGCTGGATGGACAGTGCCGGCGCCTTTTTGAATGCAGACGAGTTAGAGCTGATGCCCCTTGCGGCGGCGATCGTAACCCTGACCGTGGGCGTGCGATTTTTGACCGATCACTTGGCAGGTGACGAGTACTTCAAGATCAAGCGAGAGAATCAAAACCTGGACCGGGCCCGGGTGCAGTTTGAAATGGTGCGCATCATGGAGCGCAACAGGGCTGCATCTAATTCTGCCCGCTAGTCTAGGTGCCCCTTGTCGGAGGCCCCCATTTCGACCTTGCCGTCGGGGAAATACTCTTTCCAACGATCGTTTACCACCTTTGCGGTCGTGTCATCGCAGAACAATTCTTCTGGATAGGTGGCCTTCATGCGTGCATCGATCACGAGGGGGAATGAATAGGACGCATGGGTGCCGATCAGGCGCACTTCCCGGGGGACAATGTCTTGCCCCGGGTCGAAGCGCGTGAAAGTCGTCCACAGGAAGTTTGCACTGCTGCGGGTCGCGCGCTCCGCATCATCGGAGAGGATCACCAATGGCCAATCCTGGAGGGCATCTAGCTTGGCAATACGAGCCGCCGCATCGGGATCTTCATCGTGGGATGCGGTTTGAACCACGAGGGCGCCCGGGGTGAACACTTTGGCATCACGGATTCCAGCTCCCAGGTCACCCGACACCGTGTCGGGCAAAGATCGGCGTGCTTCGCCCAATCCCAGCAATACGCCCTTGGATCCCCGATGGCGCACGGGCCCCGAATAGTCCAAGGAATCCATGGACAGGTTGGGGAGGATCAAGAGATCCGTGCGCGGGTCTGTGCGCTCTAGGACATGTCGCAGGGTGGCGGCGAAATCCTTAAGGTCCACTTCACCATCGGTGAGCAAGAGGAATTTGGTCAGGGAGATCTGACCTTCCCCGAGGATGCGGAAGGCCGATGCAACAGCTTCCCTTTCGTACCGCTCCCGCACAATCGCCGCTGAGAGCGAGTGGTATCCGGTTTCCCCGTAGCTCCAAAGGTCGATCACTCCGGGCATAACCTTGGGCAAAAGCGGACCGAGCAGATCTTGCAGGTAATCTCCCAGGAAGAAATCTTCCTGGCGGGGTTTGCCCACCACAGTCGCGGGCCAGATGGCATCTTTTCGACGATGAAGGGTGTCCACCTTCATCCAGGGATAGTCGTGCTTTTCAGAGTAATAGCCGTAGTGGTCGCCGAAAGGGCCTTCGGGTCTACGCGATCCCGGCTGGATGGATCCTGAAAGCACGAACTCTGCCCCGGCGGCAATCGAGCGGCCTTCCCGGGAGCGACACATGGGTAGGCGTTGCCCCAAAAGTAGGGAAGCCAGCAGCAACTCCGGCACATTCTCTGGCAGGGGCGCGATGGCGGCGAGCATCAGCGCCGGCGGCCCGCCCACGTGGATGTCGACGGGAAGCGCTTGACCGAGTTCTTCGGCCCGGGAAAGGTGAAAGCCTCCGCCCTTTCCAATCTGAAAGTGCACACCGACCTGGTCATCGTCAAAAATCTGACTGCGGTACATGCCCAGGTTGGGTACGTCGTTATCCGGGTGCCGGGTGAGGGTCAGGGGTAAGGTGACGAAAGGCCCACCGTCCCGTTCCCAAGTCTTGAGGGCGGGCAATCGAGACAGGCGCGGATTTGATTCGACCACTTCTGTGACCGGGCCTTGGACCCGATGCTTGAGACCCACCCGCGCGAGCTGGGGCACTAGGTCTCGCTGTTTCCACAGACTTGCGAGGGTCGGGGGCATGAGCTCTTCAGGGAGTTGCGCCACCCGCTCGATGAGCTCCTTGGGCCTCTCGCCAAAAGCTAGGTCCACCCGTGCGCTGGTCCCAAAGAGGTTTGTCACCAAGGGGAATTCCGCCCCCTTGATGTTGCGGAAGAGTAAGGCGGGGCCTCCGGCTGCAATCACGCGGCGGTGAATCTCGGCGGCTTCCAAGTCCCAGGAAACCGGTGCGTCGATCTCAACTAACTCACCACGAGAGCGCAGGAGGTCCAGATAGGCGCGTAGATCGAGGGGGGGCTGGGTTCTGGGCACGATTAGGGTGGTGGATGTGTGGGCCAGGGTTCATTATGGAGCACGAGAACCCCTCGGTGAGTTCGGAACCATTCCATTAAGGTGGGTTCAACGAAGGGCCCACACCTCATTCTACGTCTCTTGATCCAATTCCAATGCTGACCCTAGCGCTACCCCTGCTCTTTTCGCTGCCTGCCATCCAAGACCCGGTCTGGGATCACCGCTCTGCCGAACATTTGCTGAACCGGGCGGGCTTCGGCTCCCCATCGGCGCAAGTCGATCACTGGGTCGAGCAAGGCCGGGAGGCTCTGGTCGACCACCTTTTGAAGGAGCGCGCCGGTCAGGGCACTTGGAAGATGGAGTCGACGCTTCCCAGTAGCGAGCGACTTGCGGAAATGGAGCGTGCGGAGCGCCAAGATCTGATTAAAGAACTGCGCCGCGCGGGAGAGAGGGAGGCCACCGACTATGTCGCGACCTGGATTGACCAGATGGTTGAGGGTACCGATCCCCTCGGCGATCGCATGACCCTTTTTTGGCAAGGGTTCTTTACCAGTTCCCTGCAGACTGTGCGTCGCGGCGACCTGATGATCCGCCAGCACGAGGCACTGCGAGAGGGGGCGCTGGGTAACTACGGCAGCTTGTTGGAAACCATGGTGCTTAACCCCGCCATGCTTGTCTACCTGGACAACAATTCGAATCGCCGCCGCAAGCCGAACGAGAACCTAGCCCGAGAGTTGCTGGAGCTCTTCAGCCTAGGCGAGGGAAACTACACGGAACAGGACGTCAAGGAGGCGGCTCGTATCTTGACTGGACACGCGGTGACCCTCCAGGGGGGCAACCGTTTTTCGAAAAAGAATCACGACTATGGGCGCAAGGAACTTTTAGGACGAGAGGGTCGATTCGAAGTTCCCGATCTTGTGCGGATCTTGCTTGAACAGGACGCCTGCCCCCGTTGGGTCGCTGGCCGCCTGCTGGTGTGGTTCGAGGGGCTTAAGCCCAGCCAAGAGCGCCTCGCACACTACGCAGAGATCCTGCGCAGCAACAATTACGAGATGCGCCCCTTCCTGCGCACTCTGTTTACGGATCCGGAGTTCTACCGTTCCGAGGTCATCGGGGGCAGAGTGCTCTCGCCCCTCGACTACATGGTGGGCTCCTGCCGCCGTTTGGGAATCAAGCCCGTATCCGATTACATCTACTTCACCTCGGGCCTCTTGGGCGAAAAGGCGTTCTTCCCGCCCAACGTCAAGGGATGGGAAGGGGGTATGTCTTGGATCACTACCGGGAGCCTAATGCAGCGCGGCAATCTGATTGGGGTGATGCTTGGATTAATCAAACTGGACGATCTGACCTCCGATGCAGAACTCGACGAGATGTTGGCCTCGGCCGCTGCCGAGGAGATGAACATGGATCAGGGCGACCCGGACTCCATGATGGATCAGGACAGCATGGAACCTTCCATGGAAGGCGCCGTAGGGTCGCGTCGATCAGCGGATTTAGTGCGGGCCATGCGGTCCCTGCGCAACAAGGTCAATCGGAAGAAATTCACTCCGCCAGCCACACGCCTGCGCCGCACCCTTGCGATGCAGATGCCAGGCAGCGATCAGGAGCTGGTCCAGGCGGCCCTTCGCGAATTGCTGGCTATTGAACCTCCGGCGGACACCGCCACTGGTTTGGTGGAATTTGTGAAGACCGAACGGGAAGCCCTCGGCCTATCTGAAGACCGTTTCCTACGCAAAGGAGGAAAGGACGCGGAGTACATTCTGCGCCGCCTCGCTCACCTCATTCTCTCCTTGCCGGAGGCTCAACTCGGATGAATCAGTCCCTTTCAAGACGCGCCGTATTAGGCGCCGGTACCGCCCTCTTCAGCACACCGTTACTGCGCGCCACGCGCATGGATGACTCAGCCGAAGGGGGGTCCCTGATCGTCCTGCAGCTTTCGGGGGGCAACGATGGACTTTCGACCATCATCCCTTGGGCCGATCCTGATTATCAAAAAGCCCGCCGTGGGACCAAGCGCTCGGGGACAGAGGTGTTGAGCATTGATCCCTACCGAGGGTTCCACCCGGCCCTCAAGAACCTGCACAAGATCTATGGCCAGGGGAAGCTCGCGGTGATTGAAGGTTGTGGCTATCCCGATCAAATCCGTTCGCACTTCAAAGCCCTCGACATTTGGCACTCGGCGTCGCCCTTGGGCCGCTCCGCGGGCAATGGTTGGATTGGCAATGTGTCCGAGCACATGCAGGGCAAGCAGGCGTCCCCCGAATTCGTTGTGCATGTGGGATCCCGCAAACCCTATGCAATTCATTCAAACAGCCATCCAGCGTGTTCCGTCCAATCCCCGACCGCTTACCGTTGGTTTGGGGCTGATGGAGGCCCCGGGCAGGTAGTGGATGGGATATGCAAGGAAGAGATGCCCCCGGTTGATCCGCGCCATAAGGGCCGGGACGCGGCGCTGGCCGAACTTCGTGGGGTTCTTGCGGATGCGAAGGCCTCATCCCTGCGCGTGCGCGCTGCGGCGGCCACGCACGAGACCGCGATCACGTTTCCGCGCACTGGGATCGGCGCCCAACTGCGCGATGTTTCAGCCATCGTTCAAGGAGGGATTGGGACGCGGATTGCCAGTTCGGTGATGGGGGGGTTTGACACTCACGCAGGGCAATTAGGCAAGCATGACCGGTTGATGGCGGACCTCGATGCCGCGCTCGGAGCCCTTTACTTTGACCTGGCTGGATCTCCAGGCGGACGCAAGACCACCATCTTGGTCTTCAGCGAGTTCGGGCGTAGGGTCGTCGAGAATGGTTCTGGCGGCACCGACCATGGCAAGGCGGGCCCCATGTTTGTTTTGGGGCACGGGGTCAAGGGGGGGTTGTTTGGCAAGCACCCATCCCTCACCAACTTGAACAACGGAGACCTAGGGTACACGACCGATTTCCGTTCGGTGTATGCCAGTCTGATCGAGCAATGCCTTGGGGTCGACCCCCAGGCGATCCTTGGGGCAAAGTACCCGCCGTTGCGTTTGTTGGGCTAAGACGCCCGTCAGGTTTGGGAGCCGAGGCACCTAGGCCGCATTGATCATTGCGTGCAGGCGCATCATGGCCGTGCGGTCGGCCTGTATTTCTAATGCTTGGTAGGCTTCGCCGAAACCAGCCCAACGATGGTCTGCCCAATGCTTTGCCAAGATGCTGGGGTCGGGGTCGCCGTGGCATTCATACCCAAAGCACCACTCGATGATTAATTCATCGCCGAACTGAGTGCGTGTAGCCCAGCTCATGTCGAGCAGAGAGCCAGGTGGGTTGACCCCCACGTCCCGGACGAGATAGCGTCGCGCGGCTTGTTCGATCTGATCGCCAAAGCCGACCTCACCCTCCACGGGCCCCCAAATGCCTTCCTGTTCTTGGTCAGGCCGCAGCAGGAGGTAGAGCGGGTCGCGCTGCTTGACCTGGAAGGGGAAAACTTTGATTCGGTGGAAGGCTTCTTGCATTGTTCAAGTGGCTCTTTGGGGTGACTTGTTTCTAAGGCTTTGGAAGGGAAGCCTTATCTATTAGGATCGGCCAACTCGACCCGAGCACGACTGCCTTAGCTTCAGGAGTCCCAAAATGAGCCCAGACCCTACTCCTAGCATCGCCCTGCAGCGTTCTCAAGCTCTGCTCGACGAGCGCATCAATTGGGAGAAGAGAGATCGCGCTGGAATGCGCGTGGGCTTAGGCCCTTGCCGGGACCTCTGCGCAAGGCTGGGGCACCCCCAGAAATCTTTCCGCACGGTACATGTGGGGGGGACCAAGGGTAAGGGTTCTGTTGCCTCTCTGGTGGCGCGGGGTCTTAAAGGCGCTGGGTATTCCGTGGGGCTCTATACCTCCCCTCACGTGGAGCGTATTACCGAACGCGTGCGATGTGATGGGGCGGATATTCAAGAGGAACTGCTTGCCGCTGGAATCGATGCGGCCTTGGGAGCGAGGAGCGAGGCGGAGGCCGATGGCACTGCTGCTGCGGATGCTAGCTGGTTTGATTTATTCACCGTCGCAGCCTTTCACGCCTTGCGTGCCGCTGGAGTTGATTGGGCGGTGATTGAGGTGGGTCTTGGTGGTCGCCTCGACTCCACCAACGTGATCGAAGCCGAGGTCGCGATCTTGACCAACATCGACCTGGAGCACACCTCGGTTTTAGGCTCCACTCGCGCCGCCATAGCCGGGGAAAAGGCGGGCATCTTGCGGGCGGGACAAACCCTAGTTTGTGGGCTCGAGGACTTGGGCGTGGACGAGGACCCGGGCCACGTGATTGCTTCCCAGGCTCGAGATTTGGGAGTCCCCCTGGTTCGGGTGGCTGCCCTCAAAACGATCGGGGCCCAGAACCTGGCACTGGCCTCGGCAGCTCTCACGGCTCTTGGAAAACGGGGGTTCTTGGGGCCGGGTAAAGAGCCCCTCTCGGGAGTCCTATTGACCCCCCAGGCAGTGATAGATGCGGCCCTCCCGGGGCGCGGCGAGCGCCGCTGGGGACAGGGGGGAATCCCCGTAGTCTTCGACGGCGCCCACGTGGCGAGCAGCCTCGAGCGAATACTGGGAGAACTCACGGACTCGGAAAACCTACCTGGGAGGCCCCAGGTGGTGCTCAGCCTTGCAAACGACAAGGACCACCAAGCGATCCTCAAGGCCCTTCGCGGGCGTGTCGATAGCCTTTATTGCACATCTGTGCCCAGTGGGATTCACCTGGACGCGGCCCTCCTGACCGAAATGGCCAGGGAGCAGGGCCTTCCGGCCAAGGAAGCCCACTCGTCACAGGATGCGCTTGACCGGGCTTCTGCTCGGGCCGCTGCCGGAGGGTGGGTCCTTGTGACCGGATCCCTGTACTTGGTGGGCGACCTGCGCGGCCAGACCACGAACGCCTACCCTTCACCCATCGAACCGCCATGTTGACGCTGACCACCGACCTCTTCTTGACTGACTGCTTTTTGGTCAAGGGAACGGTGGAGAACAAGTACACACGGCTTTCGCGGTTGCTCGACGGGCATCGCAAGTCGTTCTTGCGTGTGCGAGATGTGACCCTGATTGATCTGGTTTCTCGCGAACGGATTCAGACGCCGCTCTTGCACATGAATCTCGATGAGATCCTGATGGCCCACGAATTTCTCGATGAGGCTGGTGATGAGGCGGCAGCCAACTTGGCTCGGGAAAAGGAGGCTGAACTCGAGCGCGTGCGCTTGTTTTACACGGGAAATCTAAACGTGGAGCTCGCCGGACGCATTCGTCCGCGGGCCTATGAAATCAGCGACAAGGCGACTTCGCGGTTCTTCGTGATGCGCGACCCGATCGTGCGCGGCTTCAAACATGAAGAGGATCACGAGCTCAAGCAGTTCCTTGAGTTGCCCTATGTGATCTTGAATAAGTCGCGCCTGTCCTACGTTTACGACTTCAATTGATCCGGTAGGATCATTGATCCTCGGCAGATTCCTTCGGGTCAGAGCGCAGTTCGTCGAGCATCTCTAGGTAACTGGCCCATCGGCTTGGTGCGAGCTTGCCATCTTCAAGGGCAGCATCGAGGGCGCAGCCAGGTTCGTGGTCGTGGCTGCAATCAAGGAATTGGCACGAAGCCGATATGCGGTGGATGTCCGGAAACAGATCGCGCAGTTCTCGCGCGGACACGTCAAACAGGCGAAAGGTCCTGATTCCAGGGGTGTCCACCACATAACCGCCCATGTCCAAGGGGTGCAGGTGTGAGTGGGTTGTGGTGTGGCGACCTTGTTTCCAGTACTTGCTGATGCGCCCCTCGCGCAGGTTCAGGCCCGGCTGGATCTTGTTCAGAAGCGTGGACTTGCCCGCGCCGGAGGGCCCATAGAGCACGCTGACCTTGTCCTTCAGGAGGGCCCCCAGTTCATCGAGCCCTAACCCGCTGACCGCGCTGGTGGGGAGCACCGGAATCGGCACGGACCCATAGGTCTGGCAAATGCCCTCGGTTTCCTCGGGCTTAATCAGATCAACCTTGTTCAGAACCAGGATCGCTGGGATTTCTTGCCACTCGCACGCAGCCAGGATGCGGTCTGTGCGGTTGGAGGAAAATCCGGGTTGGCGCAGAGAGCTGATGATCAACAGCTGGTCCACATTGGCCACCAAGACCTGTTCCCGGGGGTCATGGGACGAGGCGATGCGGCCGAGGTAGTTGCGGCGGGGTGAAACCTTGCAGACCACCACGCCTTCCACGTCCTCGTCGAGCTCCACATAATCACCCACGGCCACGGGGTTTTTGGCCCGGCCCATATCTTCGAACAGCCCGCCACGCAGAGCCGCTGGCTGTACCCTGCCGTCCAATTCCACATGCACCTGCTTGGCGTCCACTTGGATTACCCTTCCTCGGTTGGCGCGGCTCATGTAAGTGACACTTGTTCTTGCATGCACGCTAGGATAGCTCCCAGCCACCGGTTCAACCTATGCACTCTTCCACTGATCTCATCGAATCACGCCAGAATCCGGCCCTCAAGCGAGTGCGAGGCATCGCTGCGGGCAAGGAGAAAGGCACCCTGCTGCTGGAGGGTTCCCGGCTAGTGACCGATGCGATCGGAGCCAAGGCGACCTTGGAGATCATTCTCTTGGACGAACGCACGGATCCGCACGCCCTGCTGGAGGCGGGAGCGAATCCCGAGATCATGCGTTGGGTCAAGGCGGGTTTGCTGGACGGAACGGGCGGTGTGCTGTCCACACCCGGGGTGATCGCCTTGGGTGCGCCGCCCCCGGAGATTGAATTGAGCAGCCTGCAGCCAGGCCCCCAAGATCTGTTGTTGGTGGCCTGCGGAATTTCGGACCCGGGCAACCTGGGAGCCTTGGCCCGTGCGGCGGAGGCCGCCGGGGCGAGGGCCTTGGTGCAAGTGGCGGGAGGCGTCAGCCCCTGGAATGTCAGGGCGCTGCGCGGCTCTATGGGAAGTTTGTTGCGCTTGCCCGTGGTGTGCGGCGCCGAGGCAGGGGAAGTGGCGCAAGCTCTCACCGCCCAGGGTTGGAAATCCGTGGCCGCCGCCACCCGCGAAGGCCAGCCCCTCGGGGAATTTGACTGGTCCGGCCCGCGAGCCCTCTGGGTCAGCGGTGAAACCAGCGGCGATCCCGAGTGCTTCGCTGAATTTGACCAGGTGACGATTCCCATGGCCGGTCAAGTGGAGTCCCTCAACGTGACCGTGGCCGGTGCGCTCTTGCTCTTTGCAGCGGGCAGGGTCGGCGGCTCATGAGCGGGTTGTTTGAAGAGGAAGTCACGGCAGAGGATCCGCTTGCGCCTGCTGCGCAGGACGCGCCCCTTGCGGATCGCATGCGGCCCCAGTCCTTGGAAGAGTTCGTGGGTCAAAGGCACTTGGTGGCCCAGGGCAAGATTCTCTCCAGTGCATTGAGCGGCAATTTGACCCAGAGCCTGATTCTCTGGGGTCCACCAGGAGTGGGCAAAACCACCCTTGCGCGCTTGATTGCGGCGGCTTCAGGCCTTTCCTTCGTGTCTTATTCTGCGGTGCTTTCAGGCATCAAGGAGATTCGCACGCTGATGGTTCAAGCCGCCGATGAAAAGGCGCGTTCGGGGGATCGCACCCTGGTGTTCGTGGATGAAATCCATCGCTTCAACAAGGCTCAGCAGGATGCATTCCTGCCCCATGTGGAGCGCGGTGACATTTTGCTCGTAGGGGCCACCACCGAGAACCCTTCCTTTGAAGTGAACGGTGCGCTCTTGTCGCGCTGCCGAGCATTGCTGCTTGAGCCCCTGACCCCCGAGCAGGTGGTGCAGTTGCTCACCCGTGCCTTGCAGGATCCACTAGGTCTCAATGGGGGCTGGAGCGCGGAACCGCATACCCTAGAGCGCATCGCCCATGGAACCGACGGTGATGCTCGACGGGCCTTGACTGCCCTCGAAACTTGCGCCGCGTTGCAAAGCGAAGGGGGGCTGCTGACCAGCGGTGTGGTCGAGGAAGCACTGCAGCGTAAATTGGTCCTTTACGATAAGGGCGGCGAAGAGCACTACAATCTGATCAGCGCCCTGCACAAATCCATCCGCAACAGCGATCAGAACGCGACGCTCTATTGGATTACGCGCATGATGGCGTCGGGGGAGGACGGGAATTTTATTGCCCGGCGGCTGATTCGCGCGGCTACCGAGGATATTGGAATTGCGGACCCCTTTGCTCTGCGTGTGGCCTTGGACGCGGCGGATGCTTTTCACCGCTTGGGTTACCCCGAGGCCAAGCTGGCCCTGGCCCAAGCAGCGGTCTATTTGGCTCGTGCGCGCAAAGACGATTCGATCTACCGGGGCCTTGCCCAAGCGGAGCAGGATGTGCAGCAGACTGCCGCAGAGCCGGTTCCTAAGCATTTGCGCAACGCTACCACGGCACTGATGAAGGAGGCGGGCTATGGTCAGGGCTACCGCAATGCGCACGTGGATTCCGGCGCTAAGGGGGGCATGAGTTGCATGCCCGATGGGCTCAAAGGGCGCGAGTATTTTGCTCCCGAGGCCCCGAAAAAGGGCTGATTTCACAGTCCAATCGCCAATTCGGAGGACTTCGTCCCAAGAATCTCGTCGCTTTGTGCTTGCTACCGTGGGTCAGGACACCTAGAAAAGGCACCGTTCGGTCGTTTGACCTCCGTTTTCGGGGGTTCGAGCGACACTCTCGAACCAACTGTAACGCAACCTCGAAGCCGGTCAGCGCAAGCTGGGCGGCTTCGAGACTTTTAAGAGACGCGGTTGGCGGAGGGGACGTCACTGACCAGCTCGCGCCACTCAGTCCTTGGTTGTGGTTCCTGCGCAGACATCGACCAAGCGTTCTGTGAGCATGCTCATGCGTTGCGCTTGGTCGGCGGTTTCTACGGCCCAGCGAAGCGCGGTCTCGGACCCCACGAGAACCACAAGTTGCTCTGCGCGGGTGATTGCGGTGTAGAGCAAATTTCGCTGCAACATGACGCGATGTCCCCGCACGAGGGGCATCACGACGCAAGGGAACTCGCCACCTTGACTGCGGTGGACGGTGATCGCGAAGGCGGGGCGTAAGTCGTTGATCTCGCCTTTGATATAGGTCTGGGTTTGATCTGAGAACTTGACGGTCACGACCCCATCGGCCGAAACTTCGGTGATTCGCCCCATGTCTCCATTGAACACGTTTTTCTCGTAGTCGTTACGGGTCTGGATCACCCGGTCGCCTACGCGCCAGATACGACCACCCCGTTCGATCTCCCGGCCCCCGTAGCCCGCGGCATCGCGTAGGCGGTCGTTCAATGCATCAACCCCTGCGTCGCCCTTGTACATGGGCGCAATCACCTGCACATCTTCGGTCCAGTCCAGTCCAAAGTTCTCGGGGATGCGTTTGGACACGACCTCGATCAAACGGTCGGCGGTCAAGGTCGGACCGTCGGCTGGGAAAAAATAGAAGCTGCCTTTGCGGTCGCCGCCGGTTGGGAACTCCGGCATTTCCCCTTCCAAGACCCGGTGTGCGTTGGACACGATCAGGGACTGCTCGTCCTGTCGATAGACCTGGGTCAAGCGGTGCGTGGGGATCACTCCGGACTCCAAAAGGTCCGCCAAGACGTTGCCAGCCCCCACAGCGGGCAATTGATCGGGGTCGCCCACCATGATCAGGCGGGTGGGGGAAGCGACGGCAGAGATCAAATGGTGAGCCAAGACCACATCCAGCATGGAGATCTCGTCCACCAGCACGATGCCCCCCTTGAGGGGATTCTGGGCGTTGTGCTCGAAACCGTCGGGGGGTTGCACCTTCAGCAAGCGATGGATGGTGGATGCGGGGCGGCCGGTTGCTTCGCTCAGTCGTTTGGCGGCGCGGCCCGTGGGAGAGGCGAGTCTGACCTCATAGCCAGCGTTGGAAGCCAAGTCCGCGATCCAACGAACAATGGTGGTTTTGCCGACCCCCGGACCACCTGTGAGCAAAGCCACCGGTGAAGCCAAGAGCCCTAACACTGCTGCTCGTTGGTCCTCGTGCAACTCAATCCCCGTGCTCTCTTCTAGTGCACGCAACTGCGCCTCGGTCGCCAAGGCTTCGACCTTGCCCAACTTCAGCAAGCGCCCGAGGTTCTTGGCCAAGCCCCGTTCGGAAGCCCCCAGGTAAGGCAGGTAAACCGGATGGAGTGGGTGGTTCTCGTCTTCGTCCGGCAGCATCGAGCGATCGAGCCAGGCACGGTCTTGGCGGATTAGGTCGAGCAACGCAGAGCGCAAGCCCTCGATTGTCGCCGCGCCTCCCAAGAGTTCCCGGGCCGCTTCCATCAAGTCTCCTTGACGCAACAGGCTGTGTCCATTGTCGGCGGCTTGCTTGAGGCTCTGTTCAATGCCCGCCACCAAACGGCGCGGGTCGTCTTCTTCCAGGCCCAACTCGCGGGCCACCTTGTCCGTGGACTTGAATCCCATGCCGCGCACGGTGATCAACACATAGGGATCGTCGCGCACCTGGGATTCGCAGCCGCTGCCGAGCTTGGACATGATCGTTTGGGTTCGCATGGGGCCAAGGCCCAAGCCCATCAGGAAAGCCGCGGTTTGGTGTTGGGCTTGGCGTGCCTGCACCGCAGCCACCAGGTCTTTTCGCACGCTGGCGCGCAGACCTGTGATCGCTTCGAGGGACTCGGGGTGGTCGCGGATGATGCCCAGAGTTCCCGTGCCGAGTTTCTCCACGATGCGCTGGGCGATGGTCTCGCCGATTCCGTCGAAGGCTTTCGAGGACAAATAACGCACGAGGCCTTCCTCGTCCCCGGGATCCAGGGGCAGATTCGAGGCGAATTCGAACTGGTCCCCGTGGGTCGAATGCCGGCCCCAGGTGCCTTCGAGTCGGACCCGCTGACCCTCGAGGGGCTCCAGCATGCGTCCCACGGCGGTCACCCGGGAGGGTGCAAAGAGGCTCCCAGTGCCTCCAGGAGGGGAAAATCCGCTCTCTGGCAGGACCCGCAGCACGGTGTAGAGGGACTCCTCATCGTGGTAGGTGACCCGCTCCACGACTCCCTGGAGAGCATCTGGCGGGCCTTCCTCGGGGCGGTCGGAGGGGGGAGGGGACTGCGGCACTCAGGAAGAATGGCAGGCGACCCCCAGCTTTTCCAGAGCGAATCGTGGCGGAATCCCCCCCCGGTCGCTATCTTGCTCCCCCGCATCGATTCCCAGTGGAGTCGACCAGCACCCTCTGTACCCCCATTTCAAGCAAAGCCCATCGTGATTAAGGTCACCGTCCGATCCAACGAGTCCCTCGAGGCCGCCCTGCGTCGCTTTAAGCGCCAGTGCAACTTCGGAGGCACTTTTAAGGCTGCTAAAGCCAACTCCTTCCACGAGAAGCGTTCCGACGAACGCCGTCGCGAGCGTCGCGAGCGCCTGCGCACGATTCAGAAGGCCACCCGCAAGAACGACCCGAACCGTCGGGTCCGTCGTCAACGCAGCTGACCGCGGCGAAACCCAATGAGGCACCGGTGCCGCAGCTAACAATCGCTGCCGCGCCCGAGGGGCCTAAGAAACCGGGTAAATCATCTGCTTGGGGCCGCACGATCAAGGGATCGAGCGGCCCCAAGTGCGTTCAAGGGCGAACCGAACGCGACTCCAAACTCTGAGAACCTTGTCGAACACCGTGGGACTCCTACCTAAAGATCGTGATCTAAACCTTCCCGCCGAGGAAGTCTTGTTGCGAGTAGAGGCGAGCTTCTTTCAGCAGCCTAAGGAAGAGCTAGACATGCGCTTGGACCAGTTCCTTGGGGCGCACCTCAGCTGGCGGTCCCGCTCGTCGATTCAGAAACTGATCAAGGACGGGTTCGTTGCCTTGGATTTGGCGGCTCCCGATGCTCCCAATGGCCGCGGCGTATGGACGGACGAAAAGAGACCGGGTCGACGCCTGCGCCATGGGACCCATGTGCGCGTGGAGATTCCGCCGGACCTGCGCATTCCCGCACCAAGCGGACCATTGACCGCCCTCGACATCCTGTACGAGGACGAACAGGTCTTGGTGGTCAACAAGCCCCCGGGGGTTCCCGTGCACCCGAGTGGCCGCCATGTGAACGACACCCTGATCCAGCGCATCCACGCCCACTATGCGGGCAGCACCTCCCCAAGCCTGGGTCTACCGCGCTTGGCCCACCGCATCGACCGGGAGACCAGCGGGATCGTGCTCGTGGGTTTGCAGCCCAAGGCGCACCTGGACCTACGTCGGCAGTTTGAAGAGGGCAGCAATGACAAGGTCTATCTTGCCATCGTGCGCGGCCCCGTTCCTGGGGACAGTGGCTCGATCAACCTGCCCATGCGCGAGGCCCACGCCAGTGCGGTGCGCATCAAGATGGCCGTGGCCGAAGACGGTCAGAAAGCGCGCACGGATTGGCGCCTCCTCGAGCAGGTCGGGCCCTATTCCCTCTTGGAGTGCCGCCTGTTCACTGGCCGTCAACACCAGATCCGCTTGCACTTGGCTTCGATCGGATTGCCCCTGGTGGGGGACAAGCTCTATGGCCCAGACGAACAACTGTTCATTCGCGCTGCGGACGGAGAGCTAACGGCCGAAGACTACGAGCTGCTCGAACTTCCCCGGCAGGCGTTGCATCACCATGTGATTGGGTTCGACCATCCTCAAGGTGGCCAGCGCGTCACCGTGCGCAGTCCATTGCCCGAAGATTTACGTCAGTTCTTCGACAAGAATCGCTGATTCTTAGCCAATCGAACGAAAGGCGATGCGCCGGCTGGCGGCAAGGAAGATCCCAAGGGCCACCGCGATCGTGACCACCGACGGATTCCAATGCCAAACCCCGAGGGAGATCGCTCCCACGAAGAGCGCGTTGATCAGGAGTGTCCCGCTGCCTCCCTCGAATGCTCCCCCCAGGTCCACCGCATCCGTGGAAAGGGGCGCGAAGGGTACGTTCGCGTTCCAGCTCATCCCCAGCACGAAACCCGCAGTTAAGAGGGACGCTAAGCACCACATCAGAACCTGCGCACCGGGCAGCACGGTGAACAGGGCTAAGCCAATCACGGACTGCAAGGGCAGAATCACGCGCAGGGCAACGGCCCAGCGCCCGGCGATTGCTTCGTCCCGCGGGTGAAGGGGTGAGGTGTCCAGGATCCAGCGGGCAGAGGGGGTGCGCGTGGTGGGCACGAACATCAAGAACACGGGCAGATATGCAGCCGGCGCAAAGGCCACGAGGGCAAAGAGGCCCTGACCATGCAGGGTGCTCGGGTCCGCGCCGATGCCAAGCAGGGCCAGGGGCGCGATTCCAAGGGGCCAGGCTCGAATGGCAAAGTCCCTCTCAGCTGGCAAGGCTTGTTGGATGAAACGGAAGGGTGCCCGTTGGGACGGGGCCAGGAACATTTTTTCGATCCCTTTGGCGAGGGGCGCCAGCAGGCGGGCCATCGGCGTCGCGGTGCTGTGGGGGACTTCGCTCTCGGAGGCGGGAATGAAGGGCAGGGCCACTGCCAAGGCCAAGACCGGCGCGGCATAAAGCCAATTGGGGCTATCGCCGAGAAGCGCACCCAAGCCAAAGGGCGGAAGCCAATGCCAAGGGGCGGGGATCTCGGTGATGGTGGTCAAGTGAGGCAGTTGCTCTAAGACGAGAAACGAACCGCCAAAGAGCATGGCCAAGAGCAAGGTCTGCAAGCCCACAAAGAAGCCCGTTCCGTGGCGGCCTGCGATGCGTCCCACCATCAACAAACCCGCAGCGATGGCTAGGGCTTGTAGGGCTCCCAAGATGGGCAGCAGCCAAGTGCTGCCTCCTGGTCCCAAAAGGGCAACTGGCAACATGCCCCCCGCACCCAAGGATCCAAGCACCACGGTCAACACGAGGGTGCGCGCGCGTGCGTGATCCGTCGGTGTGCTGGGTTGGGATTCGATCCAGTCACCGGCGGGATCCCGTGCGAGAATTGGGGCGAGGTCCCCCAACAGTGCTACGCCGCACAGGATTCCCGAGAGCGCTAGGGTCAAGCCAGCGAAGAGTTCCTCTTCGACTTGGCCTCCCAGGATCAAGGTGCAAACCGTCAGCAGCCCCCCGTGGATCAAGATACCAGCCACCGGAAGCCAGCCGCCGCTGGGCAGGGCTTGGCTGAAGCGCGCTCGGGCCAATAGCCGAACGCGACCGTAGTTCTGTGCGCCGATCGTTCCCATGAACGGGGGAATAGTACCAACGCGAGAGCACATTCCAGCGAGCTCTTGGGCTCTTGGGGGTTATGGTCCTTGGAATGCAGCTGGATTTTGAAGGACCCGAGGGGCGGCTTGAGGGGGTCTTGTGGGACCCACCGACCCCAGCGCGTGCCGCCATGGTCTTCTGCCACCCCCATCCGGGTCACGGGGGGACCATGCACAACAACGTGGTTTATCGCGCCAGTCGTGGGCTGCAAGAGGCGGGGATAAGCGTGTTGCGTTTCAACTTTAGAGGGGTGGGGCGCAGCGCCGGCGAGGTCGCCGGTAAGGAGCACGGCGATGGCACAGTCGGCGCGGACGAGGACCTCAATGCGGCGCTGGATTTATTGGTCGCCAAACGGCCCGGCCTACCCCTGTTGGCGGGCGGGTTTTCCTTCGGAGCGCGTGCGGCCAGTCGCGTGGGCGGAGTACGTTCCGAACTTCAGGGCCTCCTGCTGGTGGCCTTACCCGTGCGGGCCTTTCCCTGCCAGTTCTTGATGGATGTGCAACCCCCGACCCACCTGCTGATGGCGGGAGAGGACGAGTTTGGCACCCAGGGTGAGGTGCTGGCCCAATTTCCCAACCTGCCGCAGCACATTAGCGTGGAGGAAATCCCGGGTACCGATCACTTTTTCAAGGGTGAGCTTCCCCTCTTGCAGCAAAAAGCGCGAGACTGGGCCATCCGAACCACCGACAGCAATACAAAGCCATGAGTGAAGCAACGACCGTCCCCCCCGACTCCTGCCCCTCCATCCGCCGTTTGATGATGCCCCGGGACACCAATGCGGTGGGCACGATTTTCGGCGGCGTGATTTTGTCCGAGGTTGACCTGGCCGCGGCGATCGGTGCTTCCGAAAACCATACGGGTTCCGTGGTCACGGTGTCCATGGACAAGGTCGACTTCAAAGCGCCGGTCTATGTGGGCGACCTGGTCTCCTTTTACGCCAAGACCGAACGGGTGGGACGCACGTCGATTACCGTGCGCGTGGATGTGTGGTCCCAGCGCAGGTTCGGAGGCTCGGAGATGCAGCATGTGACCGAGGCGGTGGTCACCATGGTTGCGGTGAACAAAGAGATGAAACCGATCCCCCTGGTTCCGAGAGCCTGAGGCCTTAAGCCCTAGGTATTGGGCTGGCTCGCGCTGCGCCCAATGGAATCCAGCAGCCTTCCCGCGGCGAGGGCCGGGTCCTCGCTACGGGCGAGGATGGTGAAGACCTCTTCCAAGGTTCCGCTGCCCCCCGCTTCCGAGGTCAGGCTTTCCAGGTCCCCTTCCGCGACCAAGGCGCCGTCAAACAGGATCAGCATGGAGTCGCAAACGCGCTCGACCACATCCAAAAGGTGTGAGGTGTAAAGCACCGCGCCTCCACGGTCGGCCCACTGACGCAGGACCTCTTTGATCAGCGCAGTGCCAGGAGCATCGAGCCCGGTCAGGGGCTCGTCCAAAATCAACAGGGGCGCATCCGCCGAAAGGGCCAACACCAGGGCGGCCCGCTGGCGCATTCCCCGGGAAAACCCACCAATTGGTTCGTCCTCGCGCCCCCCAAGGGCCAGGCCATCGATCAACTCTTGGGCGCGGACTCCAAGTTCGATCCCGCGCAGGCCCGATGTTAAATCTAGGTGTTGGCGCAAGCTCAAGTTTGGATAGAGCGGCGCACCATCGGGGATCAGGGCCAGCCGTCGTTTGGCTTCTAGAGGGTCGCTTGCCAAGTCCACTCCGCCCACTCGGATCTGTCCTTGGTCTGGGTTGAGCAAACCGCAAAGAGCACGCACCGTTGTGGTCTTGCCCGCTCCGTTGGGGCCGAGCAGTCCCACCACTTGCCCCGGATAAACCTTGAACGACAGGTCCTTGACCGCGCAGCGGTCCCCAAAGGAATGGGTGAGGTGACTGACTTCCAATAGGGGCGCGGTGGAGTTCATAGTGCTTGGCTTGGTGAATACCGCCCCAGCTTAGCCCGAACGTCTCTCCGGCGGGTCAGTCTTTCATTTTCGAAATGCGTTCGGCGGAGGTTTTTGGATCCAGGGTGATTGTGAAGGACTGAAGTGCCTCTTGGTCCTTGATCGTAAGAGGGTCCCCGGAAACCCGTTCCAGGCTGACCTTCTTGTCCAAAGTCAGTCGAAGACTCAATGGTCCGTCGGAGGGAGCGAGGAGGGTCACTTCGCCGTTTGCGTCGAAGGCTTCGGCGGCGCCCTGACGAATGGTATGGAGCGTCCAGTTGTCCCCGCACCAACCGTTCAATTGTGCCAACAGGGGTTTGGTTGCACCCCTCAGAATCTCCGGATTGGTCAGTCGCAGATGTACTTGGATTCCCTTGCGCAGGACCACCGTGTCCCCGTCCTTTAGGTTCTCTAGCTTTTCAACCCTGTAGCCGGGGGCTCCGAACCAAGCCACATCATCTTCTTGGTGCACCAGGATAGTCGCCTTGCCGTCGGTGACGATAATGTCGCTGCTGCTGGGATAATTGTGCGTGCCTTGGGTGCCTTTTACCGGCGAACCGTTCTTGTCAATCACGCTGAGCGAAACCACGCTGACGGCACTCGCCAAGTCCATGGGCGGTAGTTGCAGATCCTCGCCTGCGACTAGGGTGAATTTGACGTTTTCAGTCAGTGCGTCCCAGCTGAAAACGCCCACCTGAAAGATGCTGGCGGTCCATGTTCCAGGGCGCAACCCGGGGGATTTCCACGACCCATCTGGGCCAATCTTGGGCGACTTGATGATTGGTGCTTCCTCAGGTGAAAAAAAGCTCAGCCGTAGCCCAATCTTGCTGGGGCTGAGGCCCTTGGGCATGAGAACCGAACCGGAAACCTTCGCCGGTGTTGCCAACACAATTTCAATCCCTTCGGACCCGGGGGGGAATTCATGCCAGTCGCCAGGGACGTCGTCGAGGTAAGTGCCCCGGGCGCGCACGGCTGTGAGCGTCTCGGCGGAGTAGGCGTGAAACTCGCCATCGCCATCTGAGTTGACCTGCAGGCGCGGTCCTAGCTTCCAAGCGGCAGTGCCGCCTAGCTTGCCGAAGTGCTCACGCAGGTGATCGAGGTTTTGTTGGCTCTTGTTGTCAGCTGCCAATGCCTGGAACACTTCCATCTGATCGAGGGAGGGGCGATGGGCCTCGAGGGGTTGGCTCTGAATTTCCACCCCTGCGTGTGCATAGGGCGTTCCATCTGGGTGCACGATGCGCCCGGCCAAGAGGGTCGGCGTTTCCTTCAGCCATACATCTCCAAAGTCGACCAGCGAATCTGCAGGGTCACCAAGTACGCGTAGGGCAGTTTCATGCTCGGGCGTGGAGGAGTCGCTTAGAGTGAGGGTTGTGATGTGCTCGATTGAGGGGCGTACAACCGGGACAATCAAGATACCCTTGGAGTCAGTGATGTGCTTGCGCGCTCCCCTGCGAAGGCCACTGCCGACGTGGTTCAGATTGCGCTGTTTGAGTTGGATGGTTGTGTCTTGCAAGGGGCCGTCTGGCTCGCGCATCACCCGCATCCGCAGGATTAGGCATCCCTCGACCGTGCGCACAGCTAAGAGGGCTTCTTCACCGGGGGTGATAGGTCCGAGCCCGCTCCCCTTGACCGTACCCGTCGAGCGCAGATTCCAGGAGGCGCTCAGAATCTGGCGTGTCTGAACGAACATCCTGTAGCGCCCCGAGGTGTCGGGTTGGATCTCCTGAGGTTGAATATGGACTTGATCCTCGAAGCGGATTCCGACGCGGTCGCGCTGGGGTTGGGAGCGGGTCCAGGGTTCCCCGTTGGGCAAGCCCAGCGCAAGCTCAATGGTGCCGATGGCTGGCAGGGTGAGCCGCTTGGGTCCGGGGTCTAGGTTCTCGGGCGAAAATGAGATCGAGGCTGGTTCTCGAAGGAGGGCATCGGGTTCCAAGCGCAGCTGTTCGCAATTCCATTGGGTCATCAACGCGCGCAGGTGCGCGATTCGCACTCGGCCCTCTGCGTTGGTTGTGATGCGCCGGTACTCGTGCGGGCTGAGGTACTGGGTTGATGTTCCTATCAGTCGCATGGGAAGTCCCGCCAGGGGATTTCCGTGCACATCGAGCACCTCGACGATCCAGGCTGGATCGGGGCTGAGTTGGACTTGCCAAGGTCCCTTGCTTGAGCCGTCGATGAGCAATACGCCGAACAGGGAATCCGTGCGCGCCACCACGACGCCAAGGCCGGTCGGGTTCGAGATCCATGTGCGTCCGCCAGCATCGGTCACCGTGCGCATTCCCTGGTCGACCGTCATCTGCAAGCACTCACTCGTGGGATCCTTGCGGACCAGCCAGGTTGCCTGGTCCTCTTCGGCAAGGTCGACCATAAAAACTTCGGCGCCGGGGAGCGGTTGCTGACTCGCCGCATCGATGGCTGTCAAAGCCCCGGTGGATCCGCGGGCCCTGGCCTCCCCCCGTTGGAGTGAATGAGCGTTGGTCTCCATCATTGGAGAAGGAGCGTCCTCTTGCGTTCCCCCTCCGGTGGGGCTGGTCTGTTGCCCCAATTCAGCGAGGGGCCCGGGGATCACTTCTTGGGAGGGCGTGAGCAAGATGAGGGCACTTACCCCCAAAAGAACAACTCCGGCAAGCACTAAGAGGAGGAGACGCATGTGTTGAGCAGGATACACCTGAGAGTACCCGTGAATACCTCTGGGGCCCACTGCGTAGCTGTTTCGGGGCCGGGGGGGCTGATTCGGTACCATCCCTGCCTCACCCCCCCCAGGAGAACTTAGATGCAAACAAACGACGACGATCCCCCCTCTGGCGGCAAGCCCTTCGAGCTTCGGCCCGGCGGAAACCGACCACCTTTCAATGCCTCGCGCCTCGTGGTAGCCGTTGCCGGCTTCCTAATTTTGTTCGTCATGGTTGCGCTCGGCACCATGGGCAAGCTTGGGGTGACCAGTGTCACCGCTGAGGAAGTTGCGGTCAAAATCAACTACATCAGCGGCAATCGCACCGTGATCACCAATCCCGGTTTTCAGATCTACATCCCCTTCATCGAGGATGTGTTCAAGATGGACCGCACACCGCAAAAATTCTTGATGGCCGGGGACCGTGCTCTTAGCACCAACCATGTCCCGTTCCTCACGGTGCGTGCCAAGGACGGCTCGAATTTCTCCTTCGACGATCTAGAGATTCAGTACTCCATCCTGCCTGGCCCGGAAGCGGCAATGCTACTGGATGACTCAGGACCTGGGGACGGGTTCAAACGCGAGTGGGTCCGGGCCTTTGCCCGTTCCGTGCTGCGGGATGAGTTTGGCAAGTACTCCGCCGTGGAGGTTGCTGACCCGACGGTCTACCAAGCGGCCAGAATCGCCAGTGAAGAGCGCTTGAGCTTGATGCTGGAAGAACACGGCCTGCAGTTGATCCAAGTGATCTGCCCCAAGCCTCGCTTCGACCCGCTCTACGAGCAGGCCATCGAAGACCGTAAGGAGGCCGACCAGGAGGTCGAAAAACTTCGTGAAGAGGAGAAGCGCCTCTTGAACGAACGGGAACGCAAGATGGCGGGAGCAACCAAAGAAAAGGAGATCCAGTGGCAAAGCCTGCAAGGAACCCTCGTCAAGGATTTGCTCAACGCCGAGCAAAGCCAGATTAAAATCCAAAAAGGAGCTGACGCCTACGTAATCAGTCGGGACTTTGAGGCAAAGGCGGTGAATGCGCAGTTGACGCAAAGTGCCCGCGGTATGACCGCTACGTACACCAAGGAGGCCGAGGGTATCTTGGCCAGGGCCACGGCCCTTGAGGAGCGTGGCGAGGTCGTTGTACGTGCGGCCTTGATCGAAAAGCTCAAGAACATCACTTTTACCCTCGTGCCTTACAGCCGAGATTCAGAGCCGAAGCGGCTTGAACATACGGACTTGCGTGAGGCAAGTGCCAGCAGCCTGTCTGCTGGGCGTGCAGGAGGAAACCAATGAATCCCACCAAACCTATCATCGGCCTATTGGTCCTTGCTGTTCTAGCGGTGGCCCTTTCAGCCGCCCTAACCGTCAAAATCAACCCGGGTGAAATCGGCGTACGTGCTAGTGCGTGGGGTTCGGGTGTCGAAACCGTGGACTTCCAGCCCGGAATCCACTTGGGAGTTGTGGGTGTCCATAAATGGCACCGCTTGGATCGACGCTCGCACTTTTTGACCTTTAGCAAGACGGATGCTCATCAATCGGGACGCGGGATGTTTGTTGTTGGCACGCGGAACTCTCAGCGTCGGCTGCCCTTGGACATTCGTACTAAGGACAACAACACGGCTGCCATCGATGTGACCGTGACCTATCGCATCATCGAAGACGAGGCAAACCTGCTGGTGGCCGAAGGCCTTCAGACGTCTTACCAAGAGCGTGTGGTGTCCACAGTGCAAAGCGTCTTGCGAGAAGAGCTCGCTCAGCTTTCGCCTGAGGATTTCGTGAATACGGAAATTCGTCTGCAGCGCGCTAAGGACACCCTACCAGTCCTACAAAAGGCTCTGCGCAAGTTCCACATCACTCCTGACCGGCTGCTGATTCGTGCCGTGCGGTTTCCCGATACCTACGAGCGCAAGCTGCAGGACCGTCAGTTGAAGCAACAGCTGGCTTTGCTCGAAAAGAGCCTGCAGAATGTGGAAGAGGCCTTGGCGAAGACCGGCAAGATCGAAAAAGTCACCGAAGCTGAGGTGAAGGAGCTCGTCGCCACCTGGGACAAGCAAATTCAGGAAGCCGAGTCGGATAACCAGGTCAAGGTGGCCAAGGTGTTGGGCGAGTCCGCCGAGTACAACCTAAGGGCTCGGGCCACTGTGGATGCGGAATATGAGGTGCTGGTCGCGGAGGGCAACTTGGCCGTGACCAAGGCCGGCGCTCTGCGAGATAAGCTGATGAACGCTGCCCTCGACACCGTTGGTGGCCGCATCCTTCAGGCCCGCGACGCGGCAGAGAACCTGAACTTCGAGTCCGTCACCCTGAACTCTAACGACCCCGACGTCCCCAATGTGATCGACATCGACGCCCTAGTGCGCTTGTTGGTTGGCACTGGAAAGGAATAGGGCCAAGTAGATTTCTCGGCAAGATTGCTCGAGGCGCCAGATGCATTCGTATCTGGCGCCTCTTGCATTGGCGTTCAGTATCGACGTGGCCGGCTGAATCAGAAGTGAAAGCGCAGGCCGACTCCCAGGAGATCCCTGTCGTCGCTGGTGCTGTAGTTGGCGCTGAAGGAAATGGCGGAAGTGACATCGATCAAGGCGTTTATCCCGAGACTGTCCGGGGTTGAAAAGTCATCCACGTCGATGACCGTGTAGCTGAGGTCGAGCTCAAGCCATGAGGATGCGTGTATGCGGGTACCTACCTCGTAGCTGAATCCGTCGACGCCGGGTGTACCAATATCCACCCCGCCAACCGTCGCATCAAAGCTGTAGTCCACATAGGACGCGACCCCATACATGTCGATTTGCTTGGCGAGTATCGTGTGCAGACCGAGACCGACCTGCAGGGATGTTGTATCCAAGCTGAGGGGCGCGATCTCTACAGACGTTAGTCCGTATCCGAAGCGCGCGAACCAGGTGTCGTTGAACTCAAGGGAGGCACCAAGAGTCAGGGAGTCGGCCTCTGTGCTATCTTCGCGGCCCAGGCCAACTTCCAGATAGGTGTATTGAAATGCGCTGCCTGGAGCCTGGAGGGAAGGGGCTGTGGGGAGGGTCGGCAGGTGGGCCGAAGGGGCGCTAAGGGAGGCGAGGAGGAGCAGAATCACTAGGGGTCCAGGGTTGGGAATGGGCGAGGCCGCGCGCCTCCCCTGTTGGACCATCGGCCCTGTTGCCGGGAGTCTTGCCTCTTATGGTGCGATCAGGGCGATGAGGGAGCCCCAAACGACCACGCGGGAGCTCCCAGTGATCTGGGAGCTCCCGCGTGGGAGGCTCTTGGGGCTCGGATTCGGACCCTAGCGCATCAGGTTTTCGTCCTCATGCACCGAAACCGCGAGGCCCGTTTCTTCCCCAATACGCTCGACGATTTTCTTGATCGTGCCGGTGGGCGCGGCGCGCAGTTTGCGCTCCTTGGGGTTGAAGGGCAGGCCTTTCAGAATCTGAATCGAGTTGGGCTTGATCTCGGCCAAGCGCTTGATCCAAGCCTTGACCTCGTTGTCCGTGCTGTTGTCCTGGTCGCCGCGGTAGATGCTGGCCATCACGATCAGGTTATCGAAGTAGTGTAGGTCCTTGACGAGAACGGCATAGTCGGTGGACTTGCCAC
The DNA here is from genome assembly GCA_028823345.1 of Planctomycetota bacterium. Taxonomy (GTDB): domain Bacteria; phylum Planctomycetota; class UBA1135; order UBA1135. The sequence goes on along the minus strand of JAPKBR010000004.1, from coordinate 34,226 downwards.
CGGTTAGAGCGCTGTAGGTCTTGGTCGTGCCCCATTCGAAACGGGCTAGGATGCGGTCGTAGATCGAAAGCGCGGCGCGCACATCAACGGCGCCGATGTTGGCGCAGTTGCTTTGGATGTAGAGCTTGGCCCGGGGGAACCACTTGTTGCAGAGGGTGCGGAAATTCTCGCTGGCCTCGCGCAGGTCCGGGTGCTCAGTGGGGTCGGCACTTGAGCCGATGATCACGATACTCTTGACTTTCTCGCCGGCCTTGGAGAGCTCGATGATGCGCGTGGCGGCGGTGGTCACCACTAGCGAGGAGCGGGGAAGCGTGCTGTCCTTGGAAACGACCATGTGGTTGCGGGCTGCGCAAAGGTCGATGGTCAGGGTTCGCGCCAGACGCTGGGTGGTGAACGGCCCATAAATAATGGGCGAAACGGTAGCTGTAATGGTCATTTGATAAATGTCTCGCGCAGATCGTTGGGGCAACTGGGGGCCTCGTGGGCCCTGCCAGGGAAGTCGTACGGCGGTACATAGAAGTCCGCGCGAGGGAAATAGAATAACCCCATCGGCCCATTTCGTCTATAGGGGAAAACCCTACGAGGCACCCCCGGTCATATACGCAATGCCACCAGGCCCAGGAAAAGCGCCAAGGTGGACCTCCATCCCGTGTCTTGTATGCACTCAAGCCAAGAGCCCAACCAGGAAAACTCCCCCCTGCCCCCAAATGGGGGCAGGGAAAGCAGGGTTGGGACCCCAAAGTAGACCAATGCGGAGGCCCCCAGGGCGGGTGGGGCGAGGATTGAGGACCACGGGCGGTGCGGTGCCCGGAGGGCCGGTATCTCTGGCTCGACCTCAAGGGGCGCGCCTCGGATGCTCTGGCCGGGGGCTTGGGTATGCATTTCCATGTCTGGCGGGGCGGGGCGCGTAGGAGAAAAAAGGGCCGCAGGGAGAGACCCTTTCAAGGGCCTCGTGGTTTCACCTGGTCATTTTTCTGCGACAAGATGCGACCGAAAGAGCCACCTCGCTTGACCGTTCACGGACACCCCTCTAGACTCTCGCCCGAGTTCCCGAAATCCCCACCGAACCTGAGTTGGAACTTCGCCCTCTGTCTTACGACATAGGCGGTGCGACAAAACACCACATCTCCTTGCTTCTCAAGGGGATACGGCATTCTGCAGCGCTGGGCGTCCCACCACATCCCCCCGCCCCCAAGTCCAAACCAGCCATGCATTTTGACTACCTGAATGTTCTGGTTTTCCTCGTGGTGGGCTTCCTGTTCGTCATCGTCAACCTGACGCTTGGTTCGCTGGTTCGGCCCAAGCGAAAAGGCACGGACGGGCTTGAAACTTACGAGTGCGGTGAAGAGGCCATTGGCAGCTCGTGGATTCAGTTTGACATCCGCTACTACACGGTCGCGTTGATCTATGTGATCTTCGCTGTTGAGATCGCCTTCCTCTTTCCTTGGGCCATGGTCTTGAACCGGGCATTCGAGATTCCGGAGATCGGCCTCTGGGCACTGGCCAAGGGCTTCATGTTCGTCACCATCCTCTTCTTTGGATTGGTCGCGGTTTGGGTCAAGGGTGACCTGGATTGGATCCTCACTTGGACGAAGGAAGCTTATGTGCCCACGGGCAAGCGCGAGAGCACTTCGATTCCGGACATCGGCACACTTACCGACGAGTCATCTGACTCCGATTCCGACCCCGACGAGGACGCCGCCTAGGCTCCAAGGAATATAGGAACACAAATGGGTTTACTAGAAGAGTCCCTCGACGACAACGTCCTGACCACAAAGGTTGATTGGCTTCTCAACTGGGCACGGTTGAACAGCATTTGGCCCATGACCTTTGGTCTGGCCTGCTGCGCCATCGAGATGATGGCTGTGGGAGCTGCGCACCATGACCTTGACCGCTTTGGCGCGGGCGCATTCCGCGCTTCTCCTCGCCAAGCGGACCTGATGATCGTGGCGGGCACGGTGAACTTTAAAATGGGCGAGCGCGTCAAGCGACTTTACGACCAGATGCCCTCCCCTAAGTACGTGATCGCCATGGGCGCCTGCGCCACTGGTGGCGGCCCTTACTTCAAGTACGGATACACGGTGATGAAGGGTGTTGACCGCATCATTCCCGTCGACGTTTACATCGCCGGATGTCCCCCGCGCCCCGAGGCGCTCCTCGAGGGTCTCATGAAGCTCCAAGAGAAGATCAAGCGTACTCCGGTTATCCGTCGCCCCGCGCACACTCTTTGATCGCCTAGGCGCTCACCCAATCAACCAAGCATGGAACTCCAAGCGATCCACGACACTCTGAAGGCCGCCGGCGTAGTTGGTCTATTGGGCTGCGATGAACCGCGGCCGGCCAACAAGAAGGAGAAAGACCCCGGCCGCGCGGGTATGCCTTTCCTGCTGGTGGACCCGGCCGAGATCGTGCCCCTCCTTACGGCTTGCCGCGACGAGTCCCGGCTGCAATTTGACTTGCTGATCGATCTCACCGCGTCCGACCCCGCAGCAGATGGGGACGACCTATGGGTCTTGATTCAGTTGCTTTCCTTGAAGTACCGCCATCGTCTGGCGATCAAGGCTCACTTGCCTAAGAGCGCACTCAGCATCGCTTCCGCCACTGCGGTCTACCGCGCCGCCAACTGGCACGAGCGCGAGTGCTCTGAAATGTTCGGCATCACATTCGAAGGCCACCCCGACCCGCGCAAGATCCTGCTGCCCGATGATTGGGCTGGTTTCCCCCTGCGTAAGGATTACGAATTCCCCACCGAGTACCACGGAATCTCCTGTGAGTAATTCCACCTCAAACACACCCGAGAAGGAGCACAAGTCCTCCTATCGCACGGAAGAGCGACGCACCCTGTCCAGCGGCGAGGAAGAATTCTTCTTTGACGTGAAGACCTCGGACATGGAGGTCAACATGGGCCCCCAGCACCCAGCGACCCACGGGGTGATGCGAGTTCTGATTCGCTGTGACGGCGAGCTAGTAACAGGTTCTCAGGTGCACTTGGGTTATCTGCACCGCTGCGCCGAGAAGATCGGCGAGAACGTGGAGTGGCTGCAATACCTGCCCTACACCGACCGCTACGACTACTTGGCGGCGATGAACAACAATTTGGGTTACAGCATGGCCGTGGAAGCGCTCATGCCGGGCCTAGAGATTCCCCGTCGCGCGGTCTTGTTGCGCACGATCAACGTGGAGCTAAACCGGATTGCTTCGCACCTGGTGGCCTATGGCACCTATGGCTTGGACATTGGCGCGATCACCCCGTTCCTTTATGCCTTCCGCGAGCGCGAGTGGATCCAATCCTTGTTCGAGAAGATCTGCGGCGCGCGTCTGACCTATTCCTACATCCGCATCGGCGGCGTCTTCAATGACGCGCCTCCCGGCTGGCTGAAGGAGGTCGGGCACTTCTGCGATGTGTTCGAGGAGAAATGGAAGGAGTACCGCGATTTGCTGGCGCTCAACCACATCTTCATCAAGCGAACCGCTCACGTTGGCGTGATCCCCAAGGATATGGCCATCGACTTCGGCTTGACCGGCCCCATGCTGCGCGGCAGCGGGGTGGACTTTGACCTGCGCCGGGATATGCCTTACATGGCCTATGGCGAGGCCTATGAAGCGGGTGCTTTCAAGGTTCCCGTGGGCTCCGGCGAGAAAGGCGAGTTGGGTGATTGCTGGGACCGTTTCTATGTGCGCGTTGAAGAGATGATGGAGTCCATCAAGCTCGTACGCTGGTGCTTGGGAGTCATCGAAGACGGCCCGATCATCGGCGAGATTCCCAAGGTGATTAAGGTCCCCGCGGGAGAAGCCTACGTGGGCATCGAAAACCCGCGCGGAGAACTGGGGCACTATGTGCACTCCGACGGGGGCAAGATTGCCGTCCGTTGTCGAGTGCGTGGGCCCTCCTTCACCAACATTGCGGTGGTCGAAGAGCTCATGCCTGGCACCTTGTTGGCTGACTCGGTTGCGATCATCGGCTCAACGGACATCGTGATCGGAGAAACAGACCGATGATTCAAGAGCAAGCAGACGCCGTGCTGGGACATCCGGTTCACCCGGACAGCAATGTCTTCGTGCGCATTCTCGAGTGGCTGCCCCTTCCCGAGATGATTCCCGGGTGGGTCGTGACCTTCGGCGGAGTCATGCTGGGCATGTCGATCTTCTTGGCGGTGATGAGCGTGCTCGTCATGTTCTGTGTGTGGATGGAGCGTAAGGTCTCCGGCCACATCCAGTGCCGGACTGGCCCCATGTACGCGGGCGGTTGGCATGGCTGGGCCCAGTCCCTCGCGGACGGAGTCAAGCTGCTGCTCAAGGAAGACATGATTCCCAAGGATGCGGATCGGACCCTGTTCTGGATTGCGCCGGCCATCGTGCTGGGCTCGATCTTTGGGGCCATGGTTGCCTTCCCCCTCTCCTACGACTGGTGGTTTGGTCGCATGGACTTAGGCGTCTTTGCAATCCTGGCCCTTTCATCCACCACAACCATCGGCGTGGTGATGGCCGGCTGGGCCTCGGCTTCCAAGTGGTCGCTCTATGGCGCCATGCGCGAGGCGGCCCAAGTGGTGGCCTACGAGATTCCCTTGGGCTTGTCGCTCCTGGCGCCTCTCTTCGTGCTGGGCACCTTCAGCCTGACCGAGGCCAGCGCCATGCAGTCCGGCTGGTTCGGCATGAAGTGGGCAATCTTCACCAACCCCTTCCTGATCCCCGCCTTCTTGATCTATGTGGTCGCTGCCTTGGCTGAAACTAAGCGCGCACCATTCGACTTGCCCGAAGCCGAGTCCGAGCTGGTTGCGGGGTTCATGACCGAGTACTCCGGCATCCGCTGGTCGTTTTTCTTCTTCGAGGAATACGCCGCCATGTTGCTCATGAGCGTCCTTGGCGCGTTCTTCTGGTTCGGTGGCTTCGAAAGCCCCTTGACCGGCGCTCTGCGTGCATCCGGCATGGAAGACACCTCGCTGGTATTCAGCTTGGTTTGCTTCGGCACCGTGCTGTTCAAAGGCTTTGTTGGCATCTTCTTGATGATGTGGCTGCGCTGGACTTTACCCCGCGTGCGTATCGATCAAGTGATGACCATGGGGTACAAGTATCTCACGCCATTAGCCCTGTTCTGTGTCCTTGGCGCCGCCTCATGGGAGGCGCTGCAACACCTGATTTTCTCCTAAGATGGTCCGCGCAAATCGATATTTTCAAGACGTTTGGGATACGCTAAAGTCGACTGTGGTCGGCATGCGTATCACGGGCAAATACTTGCTCCGCAAGCCAATCACGGTTCAATACCCCGATGAGCGCTTGCCTATCCCCGATCGTTATCGCGGGATCCACTACCTTGAGCAAGAGAAGTGCATCGATTGCTTGGCCTGCGCGCGCGCTTGCCCAATTGACTGCATCGAGATGGACGCCATTCGGCATGGCAAGGAGCTCGAGTGGGTGTCTTTCACCCTCGACTACCAGAAGTGCATGTTCTGTGAGCTGTGCGTCTATCCCTGCCCGAAGGACTGCATTCACATGGGCACGGAGTTCGCACTGGTGGTCGAGGACCGCAGTGAGTTGAAATTCGACCTCTTGTCCTTCCAGGGGATGTCCCCGGACGCCCGAGTGCGCAAGCGCGAAGCCGAAGAGAAGAAGAAGGTCAAGGACGCGGAGAAGGCAGCGAAAGCTGCGGAGAAAGCCGCTACTGAAAATGGGGATGGGGCTAAGTCCTGATGAGCATCCTGCATCAACAGCGTGCTTTCTACGGCCTATTGACCCTCGCGATTCTGACGAGCGTGGGCTACGGCTTGGTGTCCCATGGAGCCGAGGGCATGGCCTTTGGGTTCTTCTCGTCCTTCACCATCGCCGGCTCCTTGATGTGCATCTGGGAACGATCGGTGGTGCGCAGCGCGTTCTCGCTGATGGCGACCTTCATGGGTGTGGCTGGTTTGTTCTTGCTGCTGGGCAGCGACTTCCTCGCCATGGCCCAGATCCTGATCTATGTGGGCGGCATTTTGGCCCTGATCCTCTTCGGTGTGATGCTCACTCCGCCGGATCTTGGCGAGCGCAGCCTGCCCCGTATCGGCGGAACTCTGGTGCTTGTGCTCGGCGGCGCAAGCCTGGTTTGGAAGCACGTTATGGACGCCACCGAGTCTCTTGCGGTCTTGCCCGTGGAAGAGCTGACCCCAATGACCAGCCAAGACCAGTCCGTGGGCTTGGCATTCCTTCACCCGGAGCAATACGTGGTGGCGTTCGAGTTGGCCGCTTTCTTGCTGACAGTGGCCCTGGTCGCAGCGGTTTACATTGCGCGACGCCGGACTGCTGATTTTGAACCTGAGGAGGCTGCCTGATGGGCGTTGAAGCTTACATGGGAGTTGCCGGAGTACTGTTTGTGCTGGGCATCGTCTGCATTATCAGTCGCCGGAACATCCTCTATGTCCTGATGGGCATCGAGATGATTCTAAACGCGGCCAACATCAATTTCGTTGCCATCAACCGCTTTGGCAACGGAGGTCTCGAAGGGCGCATGTTCGCCATCTTTGTGATCATCCTGGCGGCGGCCGAAGCGGCGATTGCCCTTGCGATCGTGCTCAACGTCTTTCACCTGTTCCAGAGTATCCGCCCCAGTGATGCGGACATGCTGCGCGACTAGCCCCCATGAACACTCTTACCCCGAACGACTACCTGCTGCTGTTGGCAGTGCCACTGATCCCCCTCTTGGGGTATGTGGTCCAGATCTTCTTTGGCCGCAACCTGCCCCGCAAGGGTGACTGGATGCTGCTCGGGGGCATGTTCATCGTGATGTGCATCACGGTCTATATGTTCTTTGTGCACGCCATGGGGCATGTGGGGCCCGCTCCGTTCTGGAACGAATCAGCCATGACCGCTGATGGTCCGGTCTTCCGCTGGCTGTACAACACTTCGGATGTGCCCGGTGATCAGAACCTGATCGCAGGCATTCTGTATGACGGATTGGCGGCAGCCATGCTGATGGTTGTGGGCGTGGTTTCGTTCCTGGTGCACCTGTTCTCCAGTGGGTACATGGCGGGAGATCGGCGCTACCACATCTTCTTCGCCAACATTTCGTTGTTCACCTTTGCGATGTTGGGGCTGATCCTCAGCGACAACATCCTGTTCCTGTTTGTGTTCTGGGAACTGATGGGCTTCATGAGCTACCTGCTCATTGGGCACTTTGCCCAGGACCCGGACAGTCCGCGCATCAAGCACGCGGCGGCCGCTTGCAAGAAGGCGTTCTTGACCACTCGCGTTGGGGACACCTGCCTGTTCTTTGGAATGGCCATGTTCTATTTCCTCTTGCCGAGGGAATACAACGACCTTTTGGCCCAGGGCGCAATCGAAGGGGAGCGAGTCATTTCGAGCTTCCGTTTTGTTGATCTTTGGACCATGGGCGGTCAAATCGTCGAGGCCAACAACGGCGAGTATCCCTTCTGGATGAGTGTCGCCGGCCTGTTCACTTTTGGTGGCACGGTTGGCAAGTCGGCCCAGTTCCCCCTCCACATCTGGCTACCTGACGCCATGGAAGGGCCGACTCCCGTGTCGGCCATGATCCACGCAGCGACCATGGTGGCTGCTGGCGTGTTCTTGTTGGGGCGCATGTTCCCGATGATGTCGCCGGAGGTTCTCCAGATCGTGATCGCGGTGGGTGCCTTCACCGCCCTGTTCGCCGCAACCATCGGTTGCACGGTGAATGACATCAAGGGAGTGTTGGCTTACTCGACCATCAGTCAGCTCGGTTTCATGGTTGCGGCCATAGGTACCGGTGGCTTGGGCATTGTGGCGGGTCTCTTCCACATGGTGACCCACGCGTTCTTCAAAGCGTGCCTCTTCCTGTCGGCTGGATCGGTGATCCATGGGTGCCACCACGAGCAAGATATGCAGAAGATGGGTGGGCTGCGCAAGAAGATGCCCATCACCTTCATGTGCATGTTGATTTGCACCCTGGCGATTGCGGGCATGCCGTTGTTTGCGGGCTATTACTCCAAGGACCGGATCATCGCCTCGGTGATTGATTCCACCTTGACCCAATGGCGTGGCGCCAACGTCTTTGCCCTGGTGGCCTTGCCCCTCGCGGCGATGCTGACCACCTTCTACATGTTCCGCTTGATCTTCCTGACCTTCTTCGGGGAGCCGCGGGATCAGCACATTCACGATCACGCCCACGAGTCTCCAATCCCCATGACCGCCGCTCTGATTGGGCTGGCGTCCTTGGGCATGTTTGGTGGCCACTTCTGGTTGGCAGGGGATCCCCTTTCCAACAACGGCACCTGGTTCACGAACCTAGTTCAATGGCAGACCATGTACGTCACATCGCGTGGCGGCTCCTTGGATCTGACATCCATGAACATGATCGCCGTCACCGAGCACACCGCACACACGGGCCATGTGTGGGCCGTGGGCGTTTCCCTGAGCGTACTTGCCCTGGGATTCTTTGCGGCCCTGTGGATCTATGGCTTGAAGAAGCTCGATCCAGCGCGCATCACCAGCAAGCTCGGACTTGTTTACGAAGCGGTGCGCGACAAGTACTACGTCGACGAAGCGGTCAACGGCAGCGTGATCCGTGGAACCATGGGCCTTGCCAAAGGCCAGAAGTGGATTGACGAGAACATCATCGACGGCACGGTGCTGGGAGTCGGCCGATTGGGCCGGGGCCTTGGCACCCTCTGCGCATGGATTGACAAGAACATTGTCGATGGCGCAGTCAACTGGGTGGGTAACACCACCCAGGCACTGGGCTCGGTTGCACGCCTGTTGCAAACCGGCCGCATTCAACAGTACGTTTCCTTTGCAGTGGGCGGGGCGCTCCTTTTGGCGGCCTTCCACATCCTGACTTGATCCCCGCTCACCCCTGAGCACCCCCTCCAAGGCCAATAGCCATGGACCTACTCAACACCAACCCTGACAACCTCTCGACTCTGCTGAGTTGGCTCACCTTCCTGCCGTTGATCGGCATGTGCGTGGTCCTTCTGCTGCCGGCGTCGAACCTCCGTGCCATCAAAATCACGGCGGGGGTCTTCACCTTTATCCCTCTGGTTCTCGCGACTCAGATGTACTTCGGTACGTTTGACAAGACAGTCAGTGGTTACCAGATGGTCCAGCACTTCGAGTGGATCAAGGCTCTTGGCATCAACTACTCGGTTGGAGTGGACGGTTTGTCCATGCCCCTGTTGTGGTTGACCACGATCTTGTTCTTCATCGCCGTGCCAGCCAGTGAGACCGTGCCGCGCTTGTCTAAGGCGTACTTCGTCTTACTGCTGCTGCTTGAACTGGGGGTCCTGGGCGTATTCGTCAGCTTGGACTTCTTCCTGTTCTACGTGTACTGGGAGATCATGCTGCTGCCCATGTACTTCTTGATCGGCATCTGGGGCGGCCCCCAGCGCGAGTACGCGGCCATCAAGTTCTTCCTCTACACACTGGCTGGTTCAGTGCTGATGCTGATCGCCGTGATCGCTCTGCGCTTGGACGCGGGCACCTTCTCGATTCCCGAGTTGGTGGCTATCGGCAAGGCGGGTGGCTTCACCGGCCCGGCACTGTTGGGCATGAGCTTCACCACCTGGGTGTTCTGGTTCCTCTTTGTTGCCTTTGCAATCAAGATTCCCGCCTTCCCGTTCCACACCTGGCTCCCGGATGCTCACGTTCAGGCTCCCACGCCGATCTCCGTGATCCTGGCGGGCATCCTGTTGAAGCTCGGAGGCTATGGCCTCTTGCGCGGCTGCTTCCCGATTGTGCCGGATGCGTTCCAGGACTTCGCCTATGTGCTGGGTATCCTCGGAGTGATCGCAATTGTCTATGGGGCCTATGTGGCCCTGGGCCAAAGCGACTTCAAGAAAATGGTGGCCTATAGCTCGGTCAGTCACATGGGTTTTGTGCTGCTTGGCATGGCCGCTTTGACCGAATGGGGCATGAACGGTGCAGCTCTGCAGATGTTCACCCACGGCATCAGTTCGGCCGCCTGTTTCCTCGTGGTGGGCGTTGTCTATGACCGGGCACATCACCGCGATCTAAATGGCTTTGGCGGCTTGGCTCAACCCATGCCTCGCTACTGGGCCATGGCAACCATCGCGTTCTTTGCTTCCCTGGGACTACCTGGAATGGCGGGCTTTGTGTCCGAAGCGCTGACTATGGTCGGTGCCTTCCAGTCCCAAGTGGGTTGGACTGACGAGGCGATTGCTTCTGGCTGGATGTGGGGTCCGTTCCAGTGGCTGACACTGATCGCCACCATCGGCATTGTGATGACTGCTGCCTACATCTTGTGGGCCCTGCAGCGCGTGTTCCTTGGAACGCTCAACGAAAAGTACGCGGACTTCAAGGATATCAGTGCGCGCGAAGTGTTCAGCTTGGCGCCCCTGCTGGTCCTTTGCATCGTGCTTGGTATTTTCCCTTGGTACATCCTGGACTGGATGGAGGTCAGCATCAGTGACTTGATGCAGATCCTCACTTTCGCCGGCTGATTTTTCTCGACCCGAATTCCACCCGATGTTTGCCCTCCAAGATCTTCACCTTCATGGCCTTAGCCTACTGAGTCCCGAGCTGACTCTCGTGGCCACCGCGCTTGTGATCCTGATGATGGATCTCATCTGGAAAGAGCGCGATTCCTGGCGCCTGGGGGCCATCGGAATAGTTGGCCTCGGCGCGGCTGCGCTGCAGTTGATCGGGGCCCACGGGACCCAGGACACGGCTTTCGCCTTGGTTGCCATCGACAACTTCGGAGGGTTCTTCAAGCTCTTCACCTGCGCCTCCACCGTGGTTTGCATTGCGTTTGTGATGCTTGACCGCCGCGAGCGCCGTCATCGTATTGGCGAGTACTACTTCCTGTTGGTCAGCGCTGCGATCGGCATCTTCTTCATGGTGAGCACCTACAACCTGCTGTTGCTGGTGCTGGGCCTGGAATTGGCCAGCCTCGCGAGCTACAGCTTGGCGGGTTTCCACAAGGGCGAAAAGCGCTCTGCGGAAGCCTCTATGAAGTACGTGGTCTTCGGGGGATTGTCAGCGGGCGTAATGGTGTTTGGCATCAGTTTGCTCTACGCGGCAACCGGCACCCTTGACCTGCGGGTCATGTCCGGGGCACTGGCGGTGGATCCCATTGGCGAAGGAGTCGCTCGGAGCTTGGCTATTGCTCTTGAGCAAAGTCCAGGCATGATCGCTCTTGCCATGATCCTGATCCTTGGCGGATTCTCGTACAAGATTTCTGCTGCCCCATTCCACTTCTGGGCACCGGATGTTTATGAGGGTTCGCCCACTCCGGTGACAACCTTCCTTGCGGTCGCCTCGAAGGCGGGCGGTTTCGGCGCACTCATGCGCTTCTTCGGTGTGCTCTTCGTGGCCCCCGACGTGGGTGAATTGGTGGCAGCCTATCGCCACGAGATTGGCATGGTGTTGGCCCTGGTGGCGGCGCTAACCATGACTCTCGGCAACTTGGCGGCCTTGCGCCAAACCAGCATCAAGCGAATGTTGGCCTATTCCTCCGTAGCCCATGCGGGTTATGTGTTGGTGGGAATTGCAGCCATGACCCAGACCGGCATGGAGGCATCCATGTTCTACCTGGCGGCCTACTACTTCATGAACCTGGGCGCCTTTGGCTTCTTGCTGTACTTCAGCGGAGTCACCGGCCGCGAGACCCTGGAATCCCTGCGCGGCATGGGCCCCAAGGCGCCGATGATCACCGTGCCCATGGTGATCTTCTTGGTGAGCTTGACTGGCATCCCCCCGATGGTGGGTTTCACGGGCAAGTTGCAGTTGCTCTATGCGGCCATGTCTCCCGCCGAGGGAATGCAGCTCGGTTGGTTGGCGGTTTGCTTGGGACTCAACTCCGTGATCAGCCTTTATTACTACATGCGCGTGGTGCGTACCCTGTTCCTTGAGGAATCAGACGCGCCCAAGCCCGCGCCCCAACTGCCCATGGCGGTTTTCCTGGTGGTGATGGCTTTCCTGACGGTCTGGTACGGACTCTTCTTCTCGCCCTTGCTCTCCTGGGCAAAGTCGAGCATGGACTTGCTCACCTAGGGAGAGGGCTTTATGACCGGGGCGGAGGAGCCCCAGTCCGCCTTGATGGGGCACCTCTCGGATGGGGCGCTTTGTGAGGACGCCCTCGTGCTTCTCGGAGCTGTTAGCGCGGACGATTTCCATGGATCTCGTAGGCGTGCCGGCACTCCGGTGTTCGGGTGCTATCATGAGGACTCGGAGTTCTCCCATGGAACCGTTTCACGCACTCTTCTTGCTCTTAGCCATGACGCCCACCGGGGATCCCCCGGTGAGCTTCGGTCGCGATGTGCGCCCGATCCTCTCGGACAACTGCTTCGAGTGCCACGGGCCGGACACGAACAAGCGCAAGGCCAAGCTGCGCCTCGACTTGGAGGAGGAGCTCTTCTCTCAACGGGGCGAGGCCTATGTGATCACTCCCGGCGAGCCCTTGAAGAGCGAGCTCTTCCTGCGTATCACCGATGAGGACCCCGAGTTCCGGATGCCGCCCACTGAGTTCAGGCACAGCCTGGAGTCGGGAGAGATCGAGACGATCCGGCGTTGGATCGCCGAGGGAGCAGAGTATGAGGGGCACTGGGCGTGGAGTCGGCCGACGCGCCCCGAGCCCCCCGTGGTTCAGGACGAGGCGTGGGTGCGGAACCCCATCGACCGGTTTGTGCTGGCACGCCTTGAAGCCGAGGGCACTGTGCCTTCGCCACCTGCCGACACCCGTACCCTCGCGCGCCGACTCTCCGTTGATATCACCGGCCTTCCCGCAGACCCTGACGCTGTGGCGGACTTCGTCGGCGGAACGTTCGATGAGGCCGCCTACATCGACGAACTGCTCGGCTCTCCACACTATGGCGAGCGCATGGCCCAGCATTGGCTCGATCTCGTGCGCTACGCAGACACCGTCGGATACCACGGCGACCAAGAGTGGGGCATGTGGCCTTATCGGGACTATGTGATCCGTTCTTTCAACGAGAACAAGCCCTTCAATGAGTTCACCCTCGATCAACTTGGTGGTGACCTCTACGATGAGCCCACCATGTCCAACAAGGTGGCGGCGGGCTACAACCGGCTGAACATGGTGACTTTCGAGGGCGGCTCACAAGCGAAGGAGTACCTTCTCAAGTACGCCGCCGACCGTGTGCGCAACTTCTCCACCGTTTGGCTCGGGTCGACCGTGGGATGCGCAGAGTGCCACGACCATAAGTTCGACCCCTACGCGACGAAGGATTTCTACCGGCTCTCTGCCTACTTTGCAGACATCGATGAGGTCGGCGTCTTCGCAGGGGTCGGCGCCGTTCCGCCCCAGATGAAGGTGGCTTCCCCCGAACAGGAGATCGAGCTTGCGGGCCTCTTCGCCACGGCCGAACGCTTGAAGGGTGAGCTCGACCGGGACGACCCGGAGCTCACCCTAGAGCAAGCCACTTGGGAGTTAGGGGCGGCCTCCGAGGCGGACAACGGAGTCCGTAACTCCGTCGCGTGGGTAGACGACGTCCAATCCAACGGCGGCAAGACGGAAGGCGCCTGGACCTTCGTCGGAGAGGCGGACGGGGCGCCTGTGCGCTCTGGCGAACACTCGCGCAGGCAGACAGGCGGCGCGATCGTCCAGCACTTCTTCCACTTCGCGGAAAAGCGCATTGCGCTCACGGAGGGCGACCGCTTCTACGCCTGGGTTCACCTGGACCCTGCGAACCCGCCCAAGCAGTTGATGCTCCAGTTCCACGTGGACGGCACGTGGGACCACCGCGCGGTCTGGGGAGAGGACAAGATTAGCTTCGGCGGAGTCGGCACTGACAAGGACGGGCACAGGCAAATGGGCGCGCTCCCCGTCATCGGTGAGTGGGTGCGGCTCGAGGTCGACCCAGCCCTTGTTGGGCTTGGTCCCGGACGCTCGGTGGATGGGATGGCCTACACCCAGTTCGGCGGGCTCGCCCACTGGGACGAGGCGGGTGTTGAGACAGACACCCCCTCGCTCGCCTTCGGAAGTGCCTTGGGGTCCGTACGAGACGTGGTGCTCACCAAGGCCGAGGCTCGGACGGAAGAGCAGACCCGGCTCCTTCGTGCCTACTACCGGGAGATCTCGCCAAGCCTAAGCGTGACGCGCAGCGCGATCGCCGAGGCAGAGGTCGCCCACACATCCTTTAAGGATTCCCTGCCGGAGATGCTCGCTACGGTTTCCGTCAAGCCGCGCGAGGTGAAGGTCCTTCCGCGTGGGAACTGGATGGACGACAGCGGCGAGGTTGTCCTCCCGGGAGTCCCGGCCTTCCTGCCCCAGGGTGAAGCCTTGGGCGCGGAGCGCGCGGACCGCTTAGATCTCGGGCGTTGGGCCGTCTCGGAGGCCAACCCGCTCGTGGCCCGCGCCTTTACCAACCGGATCTGGAAACTCCTCTTCGGTGAGGGCATCGCACGCACCCCGGACGATCTCGGGAACCAGGGGGCGCGCCCGACTCACCCGGAGCTGCTCGACTGGCTGAGCGCGGAGTTCATTGAGAGCGGCTGGAATGTGAAACACCTCGTACGCACGATCGTTGAATCAAACACCTACCGCCAGCGCTCCGGCGCTCGCGCTGACCTGAATGAACGTGATCCCTATAACGAACTCCTCGCTCGTCAGGGACGGTGGCGCCATGACGCCGAGTTCCTGCGTGATGGGGCGTTGGCCGCGAGCGGCCTCATGACCTCGACCATCGGAGGCAAGAGCGTGAAGCCCTACCAACCAGCCGGTCACTGGCGTGAGCTCAATTTTCCTATGAGAACTTGGCAGCAGGGCGATGATCTCTATCGGCGTGGGCTTTACACCTTTTGGTGCCGCACATTCCTCCACCCGGCCATGGACGCCTTCGACGCTCCCTCGCGGGAGGAATCGTGCGCCCGACGCAACCGTTCGAACACGCCACAGCAAGCGTTGGTTCTCCTGAACGACCCTACCTTCGTCGAGGCAGCCCGCACCCTTGCCGAGGAGCCGGCGCGATCCTTAGCTGACGAGTCCGACGAGCAGGGCGTGCATCACATCTGGCAGCGTGTACTTGCGCGGCCTGCGAGCGCAAGTGAGCTCAAGGAGGCCCTTTCCCTCCTGGCCGACGAACGCGCGCGCTTCTCCACTGACGACGCGGCAGCGAGTGCCCTCCTTTCAAAGGGGGAGCGTCCTGTCCCCGCTGACCTTGCGCCTGCCGAGCTGGCTGCCTGGACTCAGGTCGCACGCCTCGTCCTAAATCTCCACGAGACGGTGACGAGGAGCTAATGAACCCCGCCAACTTCATCACCCGCCGCGGATTCTTCGGTCAAGCTGGCGCAGGGGTCCTCACCGGGGCGCTCTCCTCGATCATGGGGCGCGACGCCCAGGCGGCCTCCGGCGGGAGCCTCGGCTCGTTGCACCACCTGCCCCGTGCGCGACGCGTGATCCACCTCTGCATGGCGGGCGGCCCGTCACATCTTGAGACGTTCGATTACAAGCCAGAGCTCGCGCGGCTGCACGGCGAGCCCATGCCTGAGTCCTTCACGAAGGGACAGCAACTCGCCCAGCTTCAAGGTGCGGCGCTCAAGTGCTTTGGCCCCCAGCACCCCTTTGCCCACTACGGCGAATCTGGCCAGCAGATTTGCACGCTCTTCCCGAAGATCGGCGGACACGCGGACAAACTCTGCATCGTGCGCTCGATGCATACCGACGACATCAACCACGACCCGGCCCACACGATGATGAACACGGGCTCGGGTCTTTCGGGCAGACCGAGCATGGGCTCCTGGGCGACTTGGGGTCTGGGCGTCGATACCGAGGACCTGCCGGGCTATGTGGTTCTAACTTCGGTGGGTAAGGGTGGTCAAAGCCAGCCGATTGCAGCGCGCCAGTGGAGCGCAGGGTTCTTGCCCGGCCGACACCAGGGCGTTCACCTCAAGAGTCAGGGCGAGCCCGTCCACTATGTCTCGAGCCCTGATGCAGGGGCGCTCGAGGGACAGCGTCGCCTGGTTGACGCAATTGCGCGTCTGAACACCAAGGAGAACGAGCGGGCCCCGGATCCGGAGATCGACACACGCCTTGCCCAGTACGAACTGGCCTACCGCATGCAGACAAGCGTGCCGGACCTTGTGGATCTTTCGGATGAGACCGAGGAAACCTTCGAGCTCTATGGCACCCGTGGCAGCGACGGGACCTATGCCGCAAACTGCCTCTTGGCGCGCAGGCTCGCAGAGCGAGGAGTGCGCTTCATCCAGCTCTACCACCGCGGTTGGGACCACCATGGTGGCGTGAAGCGAAGCATGGAGATCACAGCCAAGGAGGTCGACCAGGCCACGGGGGCGCTTCTCACCGATCTCGACCGACGCGGTATGCTCGAAGACACCTTGGTCCTCTGGGGAGGCGAGTTTGGAAGGACTCCTATGGGCCAAGGAGACGGGCGCGACCACCACATCAAGGGCTTCTCCTCTTGGATGGCAGGCGGCGGCATCCAAGGTGGTATGTCCTACGGAGGGACGGACGAGCTGGGCTACGCCGCGGTCAAGGACCCGGTTCATGTTCACGACCTGCACGCGACGATGCTGCACCTCCTAGGGATCGAGCACGAGCGCATGACCTTCCGATTCCAGGGCCGTGACTATCGCCTGACCGATGTTTCCGGTCGTGTGATGCGTGCCTGGCTCGCTTAGGAGTTGAAGAAACTCTCCGGTCTGCTTCATGCGACAGTCGGAAGGTCTTCCTCGACCCTAGTCCCTGCCGGCGACCTCGAAGGCCCCCATGTCGGTGATGGGGGAGTTGCCCTCTCCCGTATCTGGTGAGGTGGAATCGTCCGCGTGGCGAGCTTGCCCCAGCAAGTCGAAGGGCGTGGCTTCAGCCCACACATCATCTTGATCCAAGTCCCAAACATCTGGCGTCACGCGTAAATTGCTGGCCGAATCGATACAAGGCGACAGGAATCGTAGGGTGTAGTCGTGATTCAAGGCGTTCGTGAAGCGCGGGTTTCTGTCGATGTTGCCCGCGCCGGGCCAACCGCCCTGAAAGTCGGAGTAAAGAACCTCAAGGTGGCTTCCATGCCCGGTGTAATGGGGGTCTTCGGTGGCCTCGTTGTTCCAGACGATCGAATTCCAAACCCTCAGGTCGCAGCCTTGAAGGGCGTTGGGCGGGGTAGCAAAGGCGCCGCCGTGGATGGCTGCGAAATTCGATACAACCGTGCAGCCCGAGAATAGTGCCTTACCCGGGGTATTGGTTACAGACCCATTCGTCAGGAACACCGCGCCCCCCGTGCGTGCCCGGTTGCCGTAGAGCAGGCAATTCTGGAAGGTGGAGCTGGGAGTGCCCCCTTGGGTAACCAGGATAGCCCCGCCGGTGACGAAGGCGGCGTTTCGGCGAAAGATCGTATTGGCCACAGCGATGCGTTGGGTGGCAAACAGGGCTCCGCCCCGTTGGGCTAGGTTTCCCTCGAATAGACAATCTTGAACGAAGCACACGCTGGCTTCCACATAGAGCGCTCCACCGCGTACGGCGCGATTGTCACGGAAAATACAGTTGCGCACGAACTTGGTGCCCAACTGTACGAATGCCGCGCCCCCCGTCCCGTGTAAGCCGGTTCCATCCGCGTACCCATTCTGGACGCAAAAACCATCAAAGGTATGCAGAAATCCGTTGCCGTCTAAGCGGAGTACATGACGGGCGTTGTCTTGAATCGTATTGGGGTTGCCAATCTCTCCATCAAGGATGGTGTCTGCAAACAACCCTGCCCGGCCCGCAAGAGTTTGTTCGTTGCCGGCGAACCCACCAAACATGTGCACTCCGTCCCGAGGCCGAAAACTGACAGAGCGAGGATCGCTCGCTGATGTGCGGTGCCTAGGTTTATAAGTCCCTGCGGCTACCCAGATCTGATCCCCATCATGGGCCGCGTCGAGTCCGTGGTCGAGGGACCCGAAGGCTTGTGCCCAACTTTGGCCGTTGCCACCCGGTGCGGCGGAAGCGTCCACGTGGTGAATGGCTTGGGAGAAAGCGGTTGATGAAAGGGAGCAGACGAGGGCAAAGGTTGTCAGGGTCTTCATGGAAGGAATTCCTAAGTGGTTGTTGCTTGTACCGGTGAATAGACGAGTGGGGCAAGGGGGTGATGCAAGAGCCCAAGTGCTCGGTATCAATGCCCTTGAGGGAATCCACAATTCATGGCGAATCAAACCCACTGACAAAAGAAAGGTTACGCTGCTTAAGCTGGCTTGGCGCTAAATCACCGTTTCCGGCCCTAAGAGTGCCGATACGGTTGACCTGTTGCGGCCCGATTCGCTTGATCCAAGCCAACAAGTGATGGGGGGACCTTCAGCCCTAACCGTCACCATCGCCCCCTTCAGAGCCGCCACCTGGGGCAATGCTCGAGGACCTTGGTTGCTGAAAGACCACCGGACCGGGGAGGTCCTCGCCATAGGGGTCCATGGTGGCCCGGGCGATTTTCTGTCCTAGTTCCTTACCCATGGCTGCCCCCGCCTGGGCAGTTGCGGGTCGATTGGGATGCTCCAAATCCTCGGGCTTGACCACATGCAAACTCGTGGTGGGGAACGCGAACTGGACCCCGAGTTGCTCCGCAAGACGCAAGATATCTGCGAATAGGCGGTGTTTCTCGCGCAGCTCCATGGACCAGTCTTTCACCTCAACGAAGCAGTAGACCAAGACATCGAGAGAGGATGCCCCAAACCCGGTGAAGTACACATGGAAGTAGTCCTTACGCGTGTAGGGGTGCTGACGAATCAACTCCCGGATGCCTTCGCAGAAGGCTTCGACTTTCTCCGGGGGCGTATCATAAGTCACACCCAGGGTTTGCTTGATACGTCGGTATCGGCGGGCGCCCCAGTTGTCCACTGTGGCGCTGATGAAGTCCCGGTTGGGGACGGTGATGACCGAGTTATAGAAAGTCCGCACGCGCGTGGAGCGAAAGCCAACCCTCTCTACCGTTCCGTCCACCGATCCAACTGTAATCCAGTCGCCAAGCTGGAATGGCTGGTCCATGAGCACCGTGAAGGTGCCGAAGACGTTCTCCAAGCTGTCCTTGAAGGCAAACAGCAGAACTGCACTACCGATCGAAAGGCCAGCGATGACTTTGTAGAAGTCTTCGGTGACGCGCGAGGAAAAATACGCCACGCCAATTACGATCACGAAGATCTTTAGGGTCCGCCGAAGCAGAGGCACCAGCATGTCGTCGAACTTGTTCTCCGAAAGCGCCGCCCTTGCTTTCAAGAAATCACAGAGGACATCGACAAATCGCCAGGTCGCGACGATCCCGGCAAAGGCAACGATTAAGCCACCACCCACGTCGATAATCCCCGAGAGGGTTTTGTTGTTAATGTCTAGAACTGGATAGATCGCTAGGAAGATCCACCAGGTGACGAGGATCCCAAAGGGGCGCACAAACTTGCCCAGCCGCGTGTAGTCCTGACGAACTCCGCTACCGCTGGTCAGATCCTTGGCCATTTTGCGAAAGACGGCCGTCGTGATGCGCTCAAGCACAACGGCAATCCCCAGCAGGGTGAGCAACCCAATCCACTGCCAATTCTCAATCAGCAGGTCGGTGCCGAGCAGGAATGAGTCGGTTGAAAGCCAGCCGCGGATCATGTCGGCCAAGGCCGTACTGGTTTGAGTTTGAGTGGCTTTATCTGCGAGTTCTGAGTACATGGCTTACAGGGGTTAGAGGTTCAAGTGGGCAGCCGCTGACGTGACGTTCGTCAGATGCGGGGCCCTTCAACTGCGCTGGCCTTTCAGCCAGAGGTATCCAGATTCATAAGTGGTGAGATGGCTTTCCCAATCGGGACAAGTGCTGTATGGGGTGAACTCGCTCTCTTCCCCAGGGCCTTCCGCAGCCCGCACCCGGCCGACGTGCACGTCAGAGAAACCGGCTTCTTGCATGGCACCCCGCCACTCATCTTCGGAGAGCCATGCCATGGCCAGGCCCATGGCGTCGGACCACCCTTCCGATGGCACGCATTCCTTGTAACGGCCAATGATGAAATGGGAACTGCCACCAACTTTCGTCAAGCGAAACGCTTCTTGGAGAACGCCATTCATGTCAGGGGCATAGCTAAGGGCTTCCATGGAAAAGACCCGATCGAAGCGGCCGTCCTTGAAGGCGACCTGTTCCATTTGGCTGACCATGTAACGCGCACGGCTGGTGAGGTCGTGCAGTTCTTCCGCACGCTTGACCATGGCTGGACTGCAATCGATACCCACGGCGGTTGCACCCGGTGCGGACTTGCCCAAGAGCCTCGTTGCCCAGCCAGTGCCACAGCCCATGTCGAGGACTTGCATGCCTGGCCGCATATCCATCTGGGCGATCACCTGCTCGGCCACATTTTGGTGGCGAGGCTCCATCATGTCCGCACGGCCTGAGCCAGCCCAATCGTCAAAGATCGCTTGAATCGCTTCGTGTGTCATGGCCCCATTGTAGAGGGACCTTGGACCGGCGCGGCATTCACTCTGCAAACAGACCGTTGAGGTCCGCAAAAACGGACTCCCAGTCGTGATGCTTTTCGACGAACTTGCGGGCAGACAGGCCGAGACGCGTACGGGCAGCCTCGTCCCGCAGCAGCCCGCGAACCCCATGGGCCTGTTCTTCAGCCCGGTCGGCCACCAGATATTGCCGCCCGTGAATGGCTCCGACTCCCTGGGTCGCGGAGGTGGTGCCCACGATAGGCAAGCCCATGGCCATGGCCTCCAGGACCTTGTTTTGGATGCCTCGGGCCACTCTTAGGGGGGCAACGGCAATGGTCGCGCGGGCCATCCAATCGGCGGTTGAGTCCACAAAGCCCGTGACTTCGACCCCTTCTGTTTTGCCCAGGCGTAGAACCTCCTTGGTGGGGCGCGAGCCCACGATGGTGAACCGTGCGTTGGGAAACTCGCTACGCACCCGGGGCAGAACCTCTTTCACAAAGTGGACGCATCCGTCGATGTTGGGGTAGTAGTCCATGACCCCGGTGAAGACCATGTGTTCGGGTTCTGCTTCGGACGGGCGGGGTGAAAAGTGCTCTAGGTCGACCCCGTTGCGTAACACCATGGAGGGGCGGCCTGGGATGCGGTCCTGGAAGATGCGCTGTTCCAATGGGGTGCAGAACACATTTTGGCTGGTGGCATCGGCCACCTTGGCCTCGAACTTTTCTAGCAACCGCCACTCGCGCCGGTAAATCTGAGACAAGGGCCAGCGGTGGCGCTCGGCGTACTGCAGCCACTTGTCCGAATCCAGTTCAGCGAAGTGCATGACCCATGGTTTGGTCTGGGGCAAGAGGAAAGCCCCCATGGCAGATGAGTAGGCGTAGGCCGCGTCCATTTCTTGCATGCGCTCCGAGACTGCGCTTTGCATTTGCGGTGAACCAAAGACCGCTAAGGTCATGGGGGTGTCGCCGAGCATTCTTGGCAGGGCCTTGAACTTTTGCCGTCGCACATCGATAGGGATGGCAATGGTCTCAAAACCTTTGGCTCGCAGGGCTTCCGCGCCTTCCATGTCCGCCTCGTCATGAGCAAAGGCCATGATCGTGACCTCATGCTTGCGTGCGAGGCGTTCCACCAATCGCCAAGTGGTGATCTTGTCTCCCCGGTTGGGGGGAAATGGCACGCGCTGGGAGAGAAAGAGGATCTTCACGGAGTGGGATCATCGCATCTGGAGCCTCAGGATCGCCCCTCTTTTTCATGAGTTAGGGCTTCGGCGGATGAACTCACCAGGGAATGTCATCTGGATTGACCGCTAGGGGACCGGGGTCCTCCTTGAACGGCTTTGGAGCGTCCTGTTCGGGCTCCTTGGGGCGCTTTGGACTTGGTTTTTCGGGTGGCGAAGCCTCTTCGTCTACCCCAAGCCCCATGTGCTCAAGCGCCGCCTTGAGCACCCGACTGGATTCCCCCTGCAGGATGCGCGCCCCATCGTCTTTTCTGAATCCCGCAAGGGGCAAGTCCGCCAGGAAGGCCCGGTGACCCTGGCGGGCAATGCGTTTGTCGAGGATCAGCACACAACCACGGTCTGTGGTTCGTCGCATCAAGCGTCCAAACCCCTGGCGGAACTTGGCCAAGGCCCGGGGCATGTAGATTGCCTCGCGCTGGACTCCCACTCCCATCAGCGCGCACTGGGCGTGATGAAAGGCGCCGGGTACCCCGTAGGGCAGGCGTGCAATGATCAGGTACTCGAGGGTTTCCCCTGGGAAGTCGGCCCCATACCAAAACGTGTCGACCCCCAGCAAGACCGAATTAGTTCGGTCTCGAAAGAGGGTGGCGAGCTCTTCCTTGTCGAGTCCCGGCATGCCCTGGTACCAGAGGGGCAGGTGGCGTTCTTCGAACGAAGCTTGGAGGCGCTCGCCCACATGTCGGCAGTCCGCTAGGCTTGTAAACAACACCAACGTTCGCCCTCGGGTGCGATTGGTGAGGTCCTCGATGAGTTTAGTCGTGTAGTCAAGGAACTGCTGTTTTTCCTGCACATCTGGCGCATCGCGTATGATCCCGACGAAAACTCGCGAGTAGTCGAAGACCTCGGGGGCATCAACCGTTTTCACCGTGCGCGGGGTCCAGCCTTCGTCATCTTGGGGCTGGGCTACAAAATGAAGCCCCAAGTAGTGCATGGACCCATCAAAGGATCCCCTCTGTTTCGTGGTTGCGGACATGAATGCGGCACTTTGGAGATCCGGGTAATATTGGGATCCCAAGAGTTCATGGGGCAAGAGTGGGGTGGCCACCAGGACCGCATCACCCGCTGGGTTGGTCTCCACTTCGTACCACCAGCGGTTGTCTAATTCGATCGTATCGTCTTTGACCGGAAGCCAACTGCCGAGGGAGCTGCGAAGAGTGTTGAGATCCCCGCGGGACACTTCTAGCTGACGCCTCACCCGAGCAGTTCCAGGCGCTTCTGCCTCGGCCAGTCGATCCGCCAAGCCGGCGCAAGAGGAATCCAGGTTCATCAAGGCCTGCATCAGTTTCTTGCGCGCTTGAACCATTTTGGATTCTTGACCGGCGAGGTATTCTCCCAGGAGGGAGTGAGCCTCTTGCATCCCGCGGTCCGCCAGTTCTCGGCGCCGCCACTTGGTGTAAAGCGTGGCCTCCTCCTCTAGCCAAGTCAGACAATCACCAGCTTCAGATGCGGCGACGAGGGCAACTTCTAGGTCTCCACCGAGCACGGTTGAATTGATCGAAAGGGCGTGCAGCCGATCCAAAATTCCACCCCGGCGGCCCCCATGGATGCGATTCAAGTGGGTGTGGGCGGTGGGGAAATCAATGCGGTGTTCCCAAGCGCTCGCGGCGCTGTCGTGCAGGTGTTCACATTCGTCAAAGATTACGGTGCGCACGAATTCCTGGGTGGACAGGACAAGCGCGTGGTTCATGAGGACCACATTGCTGCGTTCGGCCCGGCGTCGGGCCACATGGGCTGCACAGGTGCGGGCGGCTTGTTTGCCCAAGCAGCAACCGGTTTGGGCCCGCGCGTTCGAAAGCATGCGCCCGAGGGAGCGGCGGTATTCCCGAGCGGATTCCAGGCGTACGGGGGAGCGCTTCGGAAAGCGGTCCAGATCCCCCGAGGGGTCGGTGAGGGCAAAGAGGACGAGCGCGGTCCATGCCAGCCAATGCTCGGGATCATCGCTGGGCTGCGGTTCCAGTTGCTCGAGTGCACGCCAGCAGACGTAGTTGCTGCGGCCTTTGAGTAGGCTTACGGAAAACGGTCCCTCTTGTCCGGCTCGTTCAAGAGCCGCCAAGGCGCGCGGGACATCCTGTTCCATGGCTTGCTCTTGAAGAGCTCGGGTGTAAGTCGCCAATCCAATCCGTGCTCCATTGGCCCGTGCCCAAATCATTGCGGGTAAGAGGTACGCCAGTGTCTTTCCCGTTCCCGTGGGCGCATGGATCAGCAGCAGCTTTCCCGTGCCGAACATTTCCGCCACAGCCCGGGCAACTTCATGCTGGGCAGGTCGTTGGCAGAGAACCATGTCGAGCCCGTGCTCCTCCGCGAACCCTCGTGGCAGATGATCCAAAAAAAGATCATCTACCAGTTTGAGTTCTGTTTCGTCGAGAGGGCGTTCTTCGGGAGGCCTCGGCGGGAGCGGGTCGGATTCCTCTAGCTGGCAGGCTTCCGCGTGCCAACGGGGAAGAGCTCCCGGCGTCAAAACAGCCATTCCGACGCTGATGGCGGCGGATTTACTGAGAATGTGCTCCTGCAGGTCGGGCACCGGTTCGCTGCGACCGGGCGGCGTAGCATTCCAAGTGGAGGGATGTTCCGCCATGCTGAGGGCTAACTGCAAGCGCTGCGCTCCCCCCGGATCGGTTGCCCGTAGCCGGTCCAAGGCCATGGAGTAACCCTTGGCCGCGACTTGCAAGGCATGCAGGGAGGAGCGCTGGAATTTCCTCATCAATCCGCCGCAGGCATAGATCAAATCCGGGGGTGTGAGTTCTCCTGCCCCATCCCCACAACTCTCGGGCATTAGGTTTCGAATCAAGTCGTTATTCCCAGCCGCCTGTCGGCCAGGAGTCAACAGGGCTGCAAGTTCTGCCACGCTGGTGGCGCGTACTTGGGTTGCTTCGCAGCCCCAAGCCAGCCAGCGCTCAAGGGTCGAGCCCTCGGGCGTCACCACCATCGCATCCCCAATAAACTCACCGAGTTCCTCAAGCGCAGCTGCGCCCGTGCTTCCCTCGGGCGAGTCGCTTGGATTCACGGCGCGATCCAAACTCACCCATTTGTTTCCATGCCGACGGATGGCCAGGACCCGGGTCAGTTGATCATGACCGGGTTCCATGCCCGTGGCCAAGAGACAACAAAACACCACCCTGGGCTTCACACGGAGCCCATGGTCTAGGGTGGGGTCGGTGAGTGAGTTGCTGCTTTCCAATGCGGCATGAGGATAGTGGTTTTTGTCTCGCATTCCCGCGGCGTTGCCTCCAAGAGTCGAGACTCTTCGCCCGCCAAGCCAGGGCATCGGTCGTGTGAGAGACCGGCTCCGCGCCAGACGATCGAGCAACCCCCCGTCCTCAGTTGATCGGGCCCGGAATCCAATCTGGAGAATCGATGAATTCCTAGGGACATCCCCTAGGGAGTCGCAGGGGTATGGGGGAGGCCTATATGACACCCATCTTCCCTACAGGCGCGTGCTATAACGACCCCCACCTACTCGACCCGCGGCCGTTTCTAGGTTATCCTGTACGCCATGGACATCACTGAACTCCCCGTGGACGGCTATGAGAAAGTCGTGCGCTGTCGTGACAAGGCTTCTGGCTTGCATGCCCTAATTGCGGTTCACGACACCACCCTTGGCCCGGCCCTGGGGGGCATGCGCATGTTGCCCTACGCGAGCGAGGACGAAGCTCTGATTGATGTCTTGCGATTGTCACGGGGCATGACCTACAAGTCCGCCGTGGCGGACACCGGGCTCGGCGGCGGCAAATCGGTGATCATCGGGGATCCGTCGATCAAGTCAGATCCCCTCTTCCGAGCTATGGGTCGTTTTGTGGATTCCCTAGGGGGGGCCTACATCACAGCGGAGGACATGAACATCAAGATTGTGGATCTTGAAGTGGTTCAGCAGGAGACCAGGTGGGTCACTGGCTTGGCACGGGAAGCGGGCAGCTCAGGCAACCCCAGTCCCTACACAGCTTACGGTTGCTTGGTCGGTATCGAAGCAACCCTGCAGGAGGCCTTTGGCTCCTCCGACTGCAAGGGCCGCAGCGTTTTGATCCAAGGGGTCGGTGCAGTGGGCGGCCGTCTTGCGGAATTGCTTGCCGAGCGCGGTGCTGACGTGATCATCTGTGACATCAATGATGAACGGGTGGCGTCTTTGACCAAGGAGCACGGCTACAGGTCGGTTCCTGACGAGGGGCACGAAGCCGTCGAGTGTGACGTGTACGCACCCTGCGCCCGCGGCGCGACCCTCAACGATGAATCCATCCCTCGTTTGGCCTGCAAGGTCATCGCCGGCTGCGCCAACAACCAGTTGGCCGAAGTGCGCCACGGCCAGATGCTCACTGAGCGAGGCATTCTTTACGCACCTGACTATGTGATCAACGCGGGCGGGATCATCAATGTAGCCGTGGAGATGCTCCCCGGTGGCTATAACGAGGCCGCCGCCATGGAGCGCATCGAGGGCATTCGTCACAACCTCGCGCAGGTCTACGAGATCGCCCGCACGGAAAAGGTTCCTACTCATGACGCGGCGGATCTATTAGCCGAGCGTCGACTCCAGGCCGGCAAGATCGCCAAGGCCTGACCGTTTATGGCACCGCTTCCAGTGGGATCTGATCCTGGGGCCAAGCCGAAAAGCCCGCCCATGCAGCGCGCCTTCATCACCCTGTTGGCGTGCATGATGTTGACTTTGCCGCTGATGGTGGCGATCAGGTTGCAGGCTTCCGACCATGGGCCCCCAGCCGTGCGTGGCGATCAGCCGGGTGGCATGATCCGAGGTAGTGTGTTGGGGCAAGAGGGGCAGCCGGTGCCCGGACACTCCGTGGAATTGTGGGCACTTGGGCCCGCCTATGGCAAGTTGGCCGAAGCCCAAACCGATGCCCTTGGGGCCTTCGTGTTCGATGCGCCCCCCGTACAAGATGCGTCCTATCGTCTGCGGGCTGGGGGCGGGGTTTGGCGCTGGCAGAGCCGCGAGATCGGCTTCTTGAAGCACGGCGGGGAGCCCACGGACCAGGTCGTGGAACAGGACTTTGAGTTGCAACTAGGCGCGGTGCTGCTGCTCGAAATGAGCAACTCTGCTGGCCATCCTGTTTCCGGGGCCGTGATTCATATCAAGGGGGAGTGCATCGAGACTGGGTTTCTGCGCTTGGCCCCGCGAACCTTTGAAGAGACACGGACCTTTGCAACCAGCCCAATAGCCTTTGATGGCCTGCCTCCCCTTGAGGGCCGCGTGAGCGCCACCCTTAATGGGGGCCGCGTGATTTCCTTTGATGTGGAGCTGCCTGTCGGGCAGACCACCAAGCATATTCAGCTGTAGGCCACGCGCGGGGGCTCCGGCTCAATATCAAGGACCCCCGTCAGCGTGTGTTGACGGGGGTCCTTGAATTCATGCCGGGGGGCATGGTGTTATTCCTTGCGCAGGAAATCCACCAGGTCGGTTTCGAGTTCGTCAAGGCCGTACTCGTTGACCGTCAAGCAGCGGAACACGATCTTAGCCAGGGGCTCGGGCGTGTTCGGGTTGAGGTCTTTGGGCGGGGTGTAGGAAAGAAAGTAGCTCAGGGAGAGACGCTCCACATCACCACCTTGTTCGCGGCCGGCGAAGCTCCACGGGACTTCCTCGAAGGGCAGCACGCCCGTCAGGATTTCGTAGAGCATCACGCCAATGCCCATCACGTCCGCCTTGGAATCGCGCAGGAGCAGCGGGTTGTAGTGGGGCGTGGTGGTGATCACGTCGCGCTCGTCTCCACGTAGGGAGGGGTCGATCAGCACCACGGAACCGGAGGGCTTGATCAGAATGTTTTCGGGCTTGAGGTCTCCGTGGAAGGGCAGGCTGCCCTTGGCCTTGAGCCGCTTGAGCGTACGCACAGCAGTCAGGAACCAGTTCAAGCGGATGCCTTCAAGGGCACGCACTTTCTCCCGGAGAGTTTTTCCGCGGACGTAGTCCATCACCATGACCGGGCGGCCTTCGTGCTGCAGGCACTCGCGTACCTTGACTATGTTGGGGCTCTTGCAGCCGCGTAGCAGGTTGCTCTCGGCCTTGATCAGGTCGTCGATCTCATGCACGTCGAGGAAGTCGATGCGCACGCCGTCTTGGCGGAAGAAGATTGCTTCGCCAGGGGTCTCGTCGGGGCTGATGCCTTCGGGCTGGCGTGAGTCGGTAATTTCGAGGAAACGGGTTACGTAGCGCCCACCACCGGCAACATCGCCGATCTTGAGAGCTACTTGTTCACCGTTTTCATCCTCGGCGCGATACACAAGAGCGAATCCACCACGGGCAATGAAGTCCACAATGCGGTAGGAGCCTATTTGTTCGCCAATTTCGAGCTTGATCATCTTGGGGGGGTCCGGATGCAGGAATAAGGGCACTTGGAGTGCCGACAGGTAATGTGTCGGCCATCTCTCCTCCGGGATTGAGGGGAACCGGCCCTGTGGGAAGATTCCGTTGGCAATCTCTTCCGTGGGGCAAGAAAGACGGCACTCACCGGCCTATTGCTGGTGAGGCGCGGAGCCCTCTCCCGGGCCCATACGCATGGGGAAAACCCTATATACGAGGCTAATGTCGCTCCCAGGGCCCTATCGGAGGGGGTCGGGCGTCAGCACCAAATCCACGGGGTTACAACCGAGAATCCAGGAGACCCCCTGTTTCACCGTGCCAGAACCCACCCAGGCGGGCTCTTGATGAGCTTGGTAGCGCCAAGCGCGGCCCAGGGAGTCCACCAGCCCGAGATCTTGGCCCCAGGGGTTTTGGACCACCACATGGGACTTGCCCGTGGCCTCGTGATATTGGAGCACGCTGCCCAGCAAATCCCCGGCACAGCGTGCGTGCCAGATTTGGGTGACCTCGGAGCGATGAAGCACCGTCCCGTTCCCATGGAAGGGGCTGGATTCGACCTCGGTGACGCAACTGGGCAGGAGGATGGTCGCCCCCAGGAGGAGGCCGATGATTTCGAGGAGCTTCACCCTTGGCTCTTCGGCAATGCGCGTCCCCAGCCCACCCTCAAGCCCCGTGGAACTGGCGCGGTGCCTCAAGTCGGGACGCCCGTGGACGCAAAAGACCGGGCCCACCGTCCAAGCCCTGCGCCCTTGGCGGTACAATCAGCCCATGGAGACCTACGCTCTGGAGTGCCACCGTCGTGCTGGCCGAATCGCAGCTGAATGCCGAGAATGGGCGCGAGAGACCATTAAACCCGGAGTTTTGCTGCGGGACGTGCTGGAAGGGGTTGAGCAGCGCATCGCCAAGGCAGGGGCCGCGCCGGCCTTCCCGGCCCAAACCTCCCGCAACTCTGTGGCGGCACACTATTGTTCCCCCCCCGGCGACGAAACCGTCTACGAGGAAGGGGACTGCGTCAAGGTCGATGTAGGTGTCCACGTGGACGGCTACATTGGCGATACCGCCTGCTCGGTGGATCTTTCCAGTGATGGCCGTTGGACTCCCCTCGTTCAGGCTTCGGCAGATGCTCTGGCTGCTGCAATTACGGTTGTTGAACCTGGCGTGAAGGTTGGCGAGATAGGGGCCGCGATCGAACGAACGATTATGGGGGCGGGTTTCGAGCCCGTGCGCAATCTAACAGGACATGGCCTCGGGCGCTGGAAGGTGCACACGGCGCCGCAAGTCCCCAACTACGGCGAGCGGGGCGGAGGACGCGTTTCTCCTGGATCCGTCATCGCCATTGAGCCCTTCGCCAGTACGGGTCGCGGGTACATCCGCGAAGAAGGCAAGGCTGAAGTATTCATGATGGCCCGCCCGCCCATGCGCTCCAAGGGGCTCAGCAAAGATGTCCTGCGCGAAATTGAAGCCTGGCGCGGCCTGCCTTTTGCCCGTCGATATTTCCTCCAGTATCCAACGAAGGATGTGGAGGACACTTTCGCCAAGCTTGCTCGCCAAGGAGCCTTGGTGCGTTACCCGCCATTGGTCGAAGATGACGGTGTCATGGTTGCCCAAACGGAACACACGATGTATGTGGGCGAGGACGGGGTCGAGATTTTGACCACCTGCTAGGTACTCATGCGACTTGCACTGGTGACAACCCCGGAGTCCCAATCTTCGGGTATCGGGGACTACACCCAGACTTTGGGGAAGTTCATAGGCCAGCGCGTCACGCTCTTGCCCTATTTGCCGGACGATTGTCAGGACACGACTTGGTGCGGTTTTGAAGCCAAGCCGATATCGCAGCTGGTCCCCAAGTCCGCCGATCGCATTCTCTATCAGATTGGCAACGAGCGCTCCCACGCCTTTATGATCCCGGCCCTGCGTCGTTTGGGAGGCGCAGTTACCTTGCATGATTGGGTGCTCTTCGACCTGGCCACAGCGGCCTATCCAGAACTGGAGCGCGGCGGATGGCGCGGCCAACTCGCAGCCATGCGCTGCGGAGGCCTGAGTCAACGTGCGCTCTGGCATGAAGCCCTCGCGGCGCGCAAAAGGGGGGCTGATCGGGGTTCTGCGGCTGCTGAGGGGGTTTTACTCCACGGGTGGCACAGTTCGGAAGGGGACGGGCGTTGGACCGCAGCGCGTGCGGGACTGCGCGTCTTGCCCGGCACCGACAAACTGCGTTTGGAATTGCACCTGCCCGCTGGCCACCGCTTAACCATTGACCAGGGAACGCAGGGACTCGTGGCATTGGCTGGTCCGGTGGATGGCGAACAAACATTGGAGCTCGACCCTAAGGGGCAGGCCGAGTTGGCTTTTTGTGTGCGCGGGCGTGCGCCTGTGCATGGGGATCCACGCGAACTAGGAGTGTTCGTGCGCGCCGCGAGCGTGCGGGTCAATGGCTCTTGGCAACTCTTGGACCTCGCAGCTCCTGCGCTCTTGCCCTTGGCTGGTCCGCAGCTATCGGATGCGCGCTTCTCCCTGCCCTTTCAACGCCCGGTCGTCCGTTGGGCGGACAGCTTCTTTGTGCACTCGGCCGAAATGGGACGCAGGATCACCGAGGATCGCAATGCGCCAACAGCGATCGGCGTGATACCCCACGGGGTTCAAGCTCAAGGTCCCGATGAGGGGCTACGGATGCGGGCGCGGAAGGCGCTTGGTTGGGAACGGCCCGGCCCCTTGATTGTTAGCTTTGGGGCGATCCAAGAGCACAAGCGACCGGAACCACTCCTTCGTGCTTTTGCTCAAACCCTAAAGCAGGTCGAGTCGGGTCAAGATAAGCCCCAGCTCGTATTGGCGGGGGCGTTGAGGACCGAGAACCTCGATGTGGAAGCCCTGATCAGTGAGCTTGGCATCGGGGACTGGGTGACCATTACGGGCTGGCTGGAAGAGGGCGATGCCTTGAGTTGGATGCAGGCTGCGGATTTCTGTGTGCACCTGCGTGGACCTTCTTCCTTGGGCACCAGCGGTGGCGCTGCTCGCGCATTGGGGGTGGGGCGGGCCCTCGTGCTTTCTGACCTACCCGAGTGGGCTGAGTTCCCCGGGGACGCGGTGCGGCGGGTGACGATTGGGCCAGGGGAGGTAGAGCAATTGGGCACAGTCCTGATGGAGCTTTGCCGCAATCCCCAGCAGCTGACCACCATGGAAGAGGCGGCCCATCGCTGGGCAAAAACCCTCGCGGCCTGGCCCATCGTGGCGGACAGGATGGTCGAGCTTCTCGGGCACATGCCTGGCCACCGCACAGCTCGCAAGAGCGTCCTGCGGACCATGAACGAGGCCTCCGTCCGGGCCAAGGCCGCGAAGGACTCTGCCGGCGGCTAAAGGAGCGGTTTGACTCTATATATAGGGCCGGTTTAGGCCCGACCCCCAAGGGCGGCCAGTAGAGGGCCTTCTGAGGGCGATGGGGAGCCAGCGCGCATTTTTTAGGCTTCCTGGGAGGCTTTTACTGGGGAATCTTGGAATTCCCCCAAGTCCATGGTCTGCATGGGGTTGCGTCATGATCCGGTAGTCCAGAGGGGACCAGATTCGGCCGAAATGCTTGACCCTCGTGCTTAGAGTGCCCCTAGAATCCGCGCCCTCAGCCTTTCGCTGGGAGCCCAAAGGAAAAATAATCATGGCAACAATCCTCGTCATCGTCGAATCACCCACCAAGGCCAAGACCCTGCGCAAATTCCTCGCTGGGCTCCCGGACAAGTACCTCGTGGAGTCCTCCGTGGGCCACGTGAGGGACCTGCCCCATGGTGCGGATGAGATCCCCGCCAAGTACAAGGGTGAGAAGTGGGCCAGCTTAGGGGTCAAGGTCGATGAGGACTTTGAACCGCTCTATGTGGTGCGCGGTGATGCCAAGAAGCGCATCGCCGACCTGAGGAAGCAGCTCAAGGAAGTGGACCTCTTGCTGCTAGCAACTGATGAGGATCGCGAGGGTGAGGCGATTTCCTGGCACCTCTTGGAACTGCTCAAGCCGAAGGTGCCTTTCAAGCGCATGGTATTCCATGAGATCACCAAGAGTGCGGTTAACGACGCCCTTGCAGAGACTCGCGAGCTCGACACATCTCTTGTGGAAGCCCAAGAGACCCGTCGGGTGCTCGATCGGATCTACGGCTATGAAATCTCGCCAATCCTTTGGAGGAAGATCAAGCCGAAGCTTTCCGCCGGTCGTGTTCAATCCATTGCTGTGCGTATGGTGGTGGAACGTGAGCGGGACCGTATGAAGTTCTGCTCGGCAGAGTTCTGGGACCTGAGCGCGACCTTCAGCACCGGCGATGGTGCTTTTTCGGCCAAGCTGAACAACCTTGAGGGCAAGCGCATCGCCGCGGGCCGGGACTTTGATCCGGACACGGGGCAGCTGACCGATGATGCCAAGGGCAAGGTCGCCCTACTGTCCGCCGAGGGCGCCAAGGATCTAGAGAGCCAGTTGGGCTCGTCTAATTTCGAGATCCAGTCCGCTGACGAAAAGCCCGTGTCGCGTAAACCCGCCGCGCCCTTTATCACCTCGACCTTGCAGCAGGAGGGTAGCCGCAAGCTTGGATTTGACGCCAAGCGCACCATGCGCGCCGCTCAAAAGTTGTACGAGAACGGGTTCATCACTTACATGCGTACCGACTCAGTGACTTTGAGCGACCTAGCCATCGAACAGACCAGGGCGCGCATCACCGAGGCCTTCGGCCCTGAGTTTTTGCCGGACAAGTCCCGTTCTTACAAGAGCAAGGTCAAGAACGCGCAAGAGGCTCACGAGGCAATCCGTCCCGCTGGCGACCCGCCGCCCCTTCCGGAATTGGTCAAGAGCAAGTTGGGCGGCGATGA
The DNA here is from genome assembly GCA_028823345.1 of Planctomycetota bacterium. Classification (GTDB taxonomy): domain Bacteria; phylum Planctomycetota; class UBA1135; order UBA1135. Next base: position 1,532 of record JAPKBR010000004.1, on the reverse strand, counting down.
AGCCCGACTGTATGAGTTGATTTGGAAGCGTACCCTTGCCAGCCAGATGGCCGATGCCATTGGGCGTCGCATGACCTTGCGGGTGAGCGGCAAAGTGGAGGACAATCGCGAATTGGTTTTCCAAGCCACCGGCACGGTCTGGGACAAGCCTGGATTCCTGAGGGCCTATGTGGAGGGCAGCGATGATCCCAGTGCCGCCTTGAGCGACAAAGAAACGATCTTGCCCCCGGTCAAGGTCGGGCAGTCTCTTGGTTTGGACGCACTGTCCGCTGAGGAACACCACACCACGCCGCCCGCCCGTCTGACCGAGGCGAGCTTGGTCAAGTACATGGAAGAAGAAGGCATCGGTCGACCGTCTACCTACGCCTCAATCATCGACACGATTCAATACCGGGGTTATGTCTTCAAGAAGAGTTCTGCCCTGGTGCCGACCTTTACTGCGTTTGCAGTGATGCGTTTGATGGAGACGAGTTTCGAAGCACTCGTGGACTTCAATTTCACCCGCGAACTGGAAGACCAGCTCGACGCTATTTCCAGAGGCGAAGCCGAGCGTGTGCCATACCTGAAGTCGTTCTACTTCGGCAATGGCCGTCCGGGTCTCAAGCAGATGCTCGAGAACGTGATGGAGAACGTGGATGCCAAGGAAATCAACACGATTCCCCTGGGCGTCAATGAGGAAGGCGAAATTGTCGTGGCGCGGGTCGGTAAGTTTGGCCCCTATGTGCAGTGTGACGAACAGTCCGCTTCGATTCCCGATGGCATTTGCCCCGATGAATTGACGGTGTCGATCGCCATGAAGTTGATCGCGGATAAGGCCCTTGGGGATGAACCCATCGGCATCGATCCCGAAAGTACACTGCCCGTCTATCTGAAGTCCGGCCGCTTTGGCCCCTATGTGCGCTTAGGCGATCAGGAAGAGGGCAGCAAGGAGAGGCCCAAGATGGTCTCGCTCTTGAAAGACATGAAGATGGAGGACGTGGACTTGCCTATGGCTCTGCGCCTGCTAACCCTGCCCCGCACCCTTGGTGTGGACGAGAATGGTGACGATGTGATCGCACGCCTGGGTCGCTACGGACCCTACATCACACGCCTCAAGGATTCACGCAGCCTGAAGGATGAGGACAATTTGCTGGAGATTGGTTTGCCCCGAGCACTAGCCCTCTTGGCCGAGCCCCGCGTGGCCCGTGGCCGTCAGCAGCCCAAGATGTTGCACACCTACGGTGAAGTGGAAGAGCTTGATGGGGTAGAACTCAAGATCCTCGACGGCCGCTATGGACCTTATGTGACCGATGGCGAATTCAACGGTTCTTTGCCCAAGGATGAGGCTGACAAGCCAACTGAATTCTCATTGTCCCGAGCGCTTGATGTGCTGGCCGCGGCCAAGGAGCGTAAGGGGCGCAAGAAGAAGTCCAAGAAGAAGGCGACTAAGAAGAAAGTGACCAAGAAGAAGGCCACCAAGAAGAAGGCCACCAAGAAGAAGGCCACGAAGAAAAAGGCGACTAAGAAGAAAGCTACGAGCAAGAAGGCCGCAA
>JAPKBR010000030.1 GCA_028823345.1 Planctomycetota bacterium | reverse complement strand
TAAATCAAAGAACGAAGAGTGAAAGGCATACCAATCTCCCCTGCCTACTTGGGAAGGATGGCCAGTTGCTGGGCCAGTGGCAGTTGCAGGAAACGATCGAACGCGACGTAGAACTGCTCTGATGACATCCTGAAGGTTTCTTGGAACGCTACCTCCCAGCCGAGTTCGTTGAGCAAGGGGTAGAAGGTGTCGAGTAAGGCGGTTTGTCCCTGCTCATGCAAGAGGTAGGCGATCGCCCAGCAGCCCAAGTCATAGCCAGCGGAGGCGCATTCCATGCTGTAGGTGATGTCGCCCAGATTCGTGCCGGGGCAAGCACGCGCAATCGTTTCCTTGCCGTTTCGTAGCTTGTGCTCGAAGGTCCGTTCGAGGGATCCCAGGTTGCTGTTGTCGATGAGCAGGAGTTTTCCCGATGACCAGAGCCTCCTGGCGGTGGTCTGCGCCATGTACTCGGCTCCGCCTTCGGTGAACCACATCGGGCCCGCGAGCTTTTCTCTCTTGTTGTGGTCTCGCGTTTGAATGTGAGCTTGCTGGACGGCATGAAAGTACTCGTGGAAAACCGTCACTTGTTCGCCCCCTGGACTCGCGCCGAAGAGGCTGTCAAAGCCGAGGGGGTAAGAGGAGGTGAAGAAGTGCATGCCCCAATCACGATTGCCATTCCATCCCATGGTGCTGCCGGCCCTTTGATTGGCAACGGCATCGGCGCCGACCTTCCTGTAGGACTCGAAGCCGTGGTCGATGTGCGTGGCTGTATGGTGGCGTAGGCAGTCCTCTTCGTCCCATTGGCCTAGGTCAGAGCGACGTTTGCAGAGCTGTTCGGCAAGGGCGGAGGCGGCTTCTCGATCCGCTCCGAGAACCCAGTACTCGAGCGGGCCGTAGTTTCCCCACTCGGCGGTCGCGGCGAGCAGGGTGTTGGTCAATCCGTAGCGCACCTTCTCTGACAAGTCGGATGCGAAGAACAGGGCTGGTGGTGCCTCGATGATTCTCCCCCAGCTGTCGGCGTGGGCCTGTTCCGCACGAGAGCCGTGGGGTGACTCAGAATTAGGTACGTGATCCGCCGTGTCCGGCGCAACGCAGGATGAGAGCAGCACGATTGTGAAGGTCAGCTGACAACGGCTCATGCTGCTATTAATTTGTTGGGCGTAAATTGCAGAATTCATTTTTCGATTGTGATGCAGCGTGACCCGTGGGCAAAGTGTTCCGTACCCATAGCTGTCGTCGGTCGTTACTCGGATGCACGAGCATAGACCAGATCTGAACTCCCGAGAAGATAAGTGCTACAAAGTGCCCCTGCCAGCCGCTGGGTCCCTCTTGGGAAGGCCAAGATGGACGGCGATGCAGCGGCGCTCAAGTTCGCAGAGGACCTGACCGGATTATGTGTGCCGCGGGCTTTTCTAGTGCGCGCAGATCCATCGCCCGTCTAATTTTCCAAGGCAATCTGGGCCCAGCCCACATGGCCTTTGGGGCCATGCCAGCGGGAGAGAATTTGAACTCGGATCGAGAGAATGGGCTTATCGATACCCAACTCAATTCGGGTGGGAATAATCGCATCCGAGTGAAGGGTTGCTAGCACCTCGTAACGGCCATTGACGGTGATTTTGACGTCCTTGATTGGGTTCCATGTGCCCAGCTGGGAACGCGCGGCCACGGCCTGGCTAAGGACCAAATGATTGGCCCGGGCGGGTCGTTGTAGGTCAATGCGCACCCACGGCTTGGCGTCGTCAGGCCCCGCTTGCCAATAGGTAGAGTGGATGCCGTCCGTTAGGCATCCAGGTCCGTGAGACGGCATTTCGCTGGACGCGTGCAAGGTGGTGGCGGCGTGACGTAGGAGGTTTTCTCCAAGGAAGGGGCGCGAGTCCCGCAAGAGTTCCTTTTGGTTGCGCTCCACCTTGTAAGTCAAGGGGAGAGAGCGCAGCTCAGTGGTTTTGTTGTAGTTGTCTGGATATTCACCCAAGGCGACCACCGTTGCCACCACTTGGATTGTGACTGTCTCGGGGTGCTTAAACCGGATTTTCGTGGGGAAGCGCTCCTGCACCCAAGGCTTGAGTGGATCCCCTTCCACCGCGGCCCGCGGCTTTCCGTTGATCAAGTATTCGACCCGAACTACCCGCAGGCCCGTCTTTGGTGCTGGTTGCTCTGCATAAGGGGCGAGGATTTTTTCGTCGATGCCCGTCATGAAAACGGTCACGTCCAGGTTTCCGTGAGCCCGGAAGTGTAAGGGGCCTTCCTCCTTCTTCGCAGATTGCCCGATAACTTGGGCCTTCTTTCCGGTCATGGCTGCAGTGGCCTTGACCAGGAAAAGTAGCGCAAAGGCGGTGTTCGATTGGGTGTCCCAGCCACCATGATCCTTTTGCTGGCCTAGTAGGTGGTCCGCGCCTTCAAAGTACCAATCGGCTCGGATTCGTCCCTCCATTCCGGGCAAGCCTGCGGCGCGCTCGACTCCGTACAAGTAGTAGTAGAAGTCGTAGCTATTCGGAGCCGAAGTCATGGACCAATTGATCTCCAGCCAGTTGATCGCTGCGGTGAGCTGTGACTCGGCGAATCTGCGGCTGGGGCCCCCGAGGTTTTTGCCCGCGCAGATTTCCGCGATCCGGCAAATCGCGATGGCGGCGGTGCTCATGGAGCGCGAATCCGTGCGATCCCCTCGGTAGCGGTAGCCCCTTGTCGGGTTGGTCTTGAGACCGCTACCCGGCGCCGCCGGGAACTCGCCCTCAAGTCCCCCGTAGTGTTTGTGCAGGCCGTTGATCATGCGAACGTAGACATTGCGCGGGGTTTTGATTCCAAGCTCATGGGCTGACCAAAGCGCGAGAGCCGCGTATTGCGTGCAGGACAGGTCGTAGTTCCCTTCCGGATAGGCCCAACCTGTATCAGGGTCCCGACGCTCCCACTCCAGAAGGCGATCGATGATGCGCTCTGCCCGTTCCATATAGAGCGCCTTATTGTTGGGGTCTCCGTGCTCGATTAGGTGTCGCAGGAGCATCATTGCCACGCCGGCCGTGTAGGTGTGGCTCGGCTCTTCCTGGTAGATGAAACGGAGGCCAGCTTGCACCGAAGGGTGGGCAACCGAGACGCCGCTCTTCAGCAGAGCATAGGTCGCAAGCACAGTCATGCCAGAGCGATACTTGGGGTGGTGTTGGCCCCAAGACCCGTCTCGAGCTTGCATCTCGATCAGGCGCGTGACACCCCGGTTGATGGCGCCGTTGATCCGAGGCTGGAACTGATCTGGCCAGCGGGAGGGAATTCCCCGTTGCGCAGAACTGGGAAGCTCCGGCAGGGAGCGACTTTCCTGAACGAAGCGCCGGCGCACTTCCCCAGGTTTGATTCGGTCGTCGTGCACCTTGGCCCTAAGCAATACTCCGGCTAAGGGGTGCTCCTCGTTGGTGTCCTTGTAAGCACCGGCGGCCAGGATGTGGCTCTCCGCATAAAGTAAATCGCCTCCGGGCGCTTCACTGAAGGCGACTTCGAGGCCGTTTACATAAAGCCGAGCAGTCTTGCCGTCATAAGTACCCACCACGTGGGCCCATTCGCCCGCACGCAGAATTTTGGGAGCGGTGAGGTACTCCAAGCGACCTTGTTCCTCGGTGGCGATGGCGAAGCAATAGCGTTGGTTATGGATGCCCAAGAGCCAGCCGCGTTCCACATCGCCATTGTCTTCTAGTGCGCCCAAAAATCCGCCCCAAGTGTCAGGGCGATCGACCACTACCCAAGCTTCCACGGCCATCCTTCGATTTGGAAGAACTGCGATGGGGTTTTCGATCAGTGAGGTGAGGGCGGCTTGGTGACCGTTGAACAGTAGTCCCTGCCCCTCTGCTAAGAACTCTCTGGCTTCTTCAGCTTTCAGAGTGATGGCGCCACTGGTGGGGGACATCTTGCCCGCGACCAGTGCTTCTGCGTGGAATTCCCAAGCCAACTCATCGTTGGTTGGGGCTGCGGACAGAGCTAGGGAGAGAATAAGTGTCAGCATCGAACTAGGTGAGGATCTGGTCAATGACTCTACCGTGCACGTCGGTCAAGCGGAAGTCGCGGCCCTGAAAGCTATGGGTCAGGCGCTCATGGTCAAAGCCTAATTGATGCAGGATCGTTGCATTGAGGTCATGCACGCTGACCCCGTCCTTGACGATGTTGTAGGAAAAGTCATCGGTTTCCCCGTGGGTGATGCCCCCCTGAACGCCGCCGCCAGCCATCCAGGCCGAGAAGCACCGGGGGTGGTGGTCGCGGCCATAGTTAGTATGGCTGAGAGGGCCCTGGCAGTAGGCCGTGCGCCCGAATTCTCCGCCCCAAACCACGAGGGTCTGGTCGAGCAAGCCCCTCTGCTTCAAGTCTTGGATCAAGCCGTAGCTTGGCTGGTCAATGTCACGACAAGCGTTGGGCAAATCACTGGTCAAGTTCCCGTGCTGGTCCCAGCCACGGATGAAAATCTGGATGCAAGGCACGCCACGCTCCACTAATCGTCGGGCCATGATGCACGAGTGTGCATAGGTGCCAGGGTCTTTTACATCCGGACCGTACAGGTCGAGCACCGCGGGGGATTCGGCTTTGAGGTCCACCAGATCCGGTACAGATGTCTGCATGCGGAAGGCCATCTCATACTGTTCGATGCGTGAGAGGGTTTCGGGGTCACCATGGCGGTCGTGGGCTTTGTGGTTCAACTCCGCTAGGGAGTCAAGCATGGAGCGGCGCACAGTGCTAGGGACACCCGGTGGGTTTGAAAGGTAAAGCACGGGATCACCTGCACTGCGCAGGGCGATGCCCGAATGTTCAGAGGGCATGAAGCCCGAACCCCATAGGCGGTTGTAAAGGGCCTGCGCTTCTGCGCGGCCTTTCCAACGGGGAGTCATCACCACAAATCCCGGCAGGTCGCGGTTCGGTGAACCAAGCCCATAGGAAAGCCAGGACCCAAGGGACGGGCGGCCCGGTTGTTCGGCGCCGGTTTGCAGGAAGGTGATCGCCGGGTCGTGGTTGATGGCGTCCGTGTGCAGAGAGCGAATGACGGCGATGTCATTCGCCATCTTCTGGTGATAGGGCAAGAGGTTGCTAATCTCCGTACCGTTTTCTCCGCAGCGTTTGAAATCGTAAATCGAGGGGGCGATCGGGAACCTTGTTTGACCGGAGGTCATGGTGGTGAAACGCTGCCCCTTGATCACGGACGGGGGGAGGTCCTGGTCGTACATTTCGCGCAGCTTTGGCTTCCAGTCGAAGGTCTCGAACTGGCTTGGCGCGCCGGACATGAACAGGTAGATGATCGAGCGCGCCTTGGGGGCGTGGTGTGTCGTACGCAAACCATCTGCGGCAGTGGCATTGGAGCCAAACACCGATGCGAGGGCTGCGGTTCCAAGCCCAGCGCTCGTGGAACGCAGGAAGAGGCGCCGGGTCAGGTCCTGTTTGAGCTGCCGGATCGGTTGGGGGTCGTTGGGTTGCATCGTGCTTATCCGCGTGTGATGACTTCGTCGAGGCTAAAGAGGGTGCTGGCGAGAATCGTCCAGGCGGCAATTTCTGCGGGATTTTCCGGGGCCATGAGAGGTGTGGCCCCAACCGTCAAGAGGGCGGCCGCCCCCTCGGGGTCCAGCAGGAAATGCTCCCGCGCATTCTGGAGCAAGCCCAGCAACACATCGGTCTCTGATGGATCCGGAGCGCGCGATGTCAGGCACAAAAGGGCAAAGCGGAGTTTGCTGGAGTCGCTGTCGCCCCCCTCTGCCAGGATCCGCCGGGCAAAACCCCGGGAAAACTCCACGTACTGGGGATCGTTGAGCAAGGCCAAGGCTTGCATGGGGGTGTTGGTTCGTTCGCGACGCACGCAGGTGGACTCGCGGCTGGGCGCATCAAAAATCGTCAGGTTCGGGGGCGCAGAGGTGCGCTTCCAAAAGGTGTAGAGGCTGCGTCGATAGTTCGCGTCGCCCTTGTCTTGGCTGAAGTTCACCGTGTTGCTGCCGCTGTAGCCCACCGACTTCCACAGTCCTGCGGGTTGGTAGGGCTTGACGGGCGGACCGCCGATATCCTCGACTAAGAGTCCGCTGACCATCAAGGCCTGGTCCCGCAGGATTTCCCCATCGAGCCGGAAACGAGTGCTGCGGGACAAGAACCGGTTTTCCGGGTCCGCATCCAATTTCTCTTGGGCCACAGTGGAAGCTTGCCGGTAGGTGGCAGAGGTCACGATCAAGCGCTGTATGTACTGCAGGTCCCAGTCATGCTCGCGCAACTCGACCGCCAACCAGTCGAGTAGTTCTGGGTGGACCGGGCGCTCGCCCTGGGTGCCGAAGTCCTCGGAGGTCTTAACGATGCCCACTCCAAAGATCCTTTGCCAGTGGCGGTTGATCACCACCCGCGCTGCAAGGGGGTTGTTGTCCGCCACGAGCCATTGGGCGAACCCCAAACGGTTCTGCGGCGCACCCTCGGGCATGGGCGGTAGGGATTCGGGCGTGTTCGGTTGCACCGTGTCGCCGGGGCGATCATAGGAGCCGCGCATCAGGATTTGAGCCGGCCTGGCCTTGGCCAACTCTTGACTGACCATGGAAGTCGGCAGGGAGGCGCTTAGCATTTCACCGTCCGCACGCGCCGCGTCCCGCTCGTCCCGCACGGCGATCCACTCGGGCGCATGCTGGCGGCGGAACAGGTCGCGTAATTCAGACTGCTCTTCCGGTAGGCGTTCGGAAGCGGGTGAGGCCAGGGTCAATGCTGTGGGGGCCGAGAGTTCCGATGAGGAGTGCTCCACCAGTCGCCAGGCAAAGCCTGATGCCCCCCCGTGGTTGTTGATTTCAAGCAGCAAGCGGTGCTCTCCACCGCCCACCTGGACCTCAAGGAAATCCTGGTCGACGGCGTGCCCGCGCATGACATGTTTGGCGAAGACGCGTTCGCCATCAAGGAAAACGCGCAGACCATCATCGCTGCCAAGTCCAAAGCGCAACTTGCGAGCACTGGGCAGGGAGAGGGTGCGAGTCAGGTAGACGGACCCCAGTCCTGCGGCAAGGCCGTGGGGTTGGCCATCCAAGAGCGCCGCGCGCTCGGTCCAAATAGGCTTGCCTTCCTCATCGAGTGCGTTGAGGTCGACCCCCCCACGGAAAGGATGGGGCGCATCTGGGGAGGTATTGGCAGCGGAGAGTTCTTGCTGTGAGCTGACAAACCAGGGGCCGCTCTTGGGCGCCAAGAGATCCGGGTCTTCGGAAATCGCTAGGCGAAAGTTCCCGATGGCGTGGTTCGGGAACTGTGACTCAAAAGCCATCCGCACGCGTAGGCGTGTTCCTCCTTCGAAGCCGAAGGTTTCCTTGCCACTGAAGCTGGCGTCCCTTGATCCCGCGCGGCCGAGGCTTGCCCAGCCGGACTTTCCGTTGTCATCGAGGGCATCGGCAATTGGGTAACCGTTTACCTGGGACCATTGAGCGCTGGGGTTGGTTAGCTCTACAGCTTGCCAATTGGGTTCGGCTTCGCCTCGGGGAGCGATCTCTAGGGTCAAGTCAGAGAGCACAAAGTTCCCATTACTTGCTCGTCCCGGCAGGTTGGCCGCCTGGCTTGCATGGGTCATGGCTTCGATCCGCAGGCCAGTGAGTTGGCTTTCCCTGCAGATGCTCTCGACAATATAAATCTCCGTTGCCGGGTTCGTCCCACTGGCGAGCACGGATTGGTCGTTTTGGATAACGAGAGTCGTGCCGTTTGTTGCGCTGGCTATGGTTGGAGTGAGGATAAGCCAGCGAGTGGCCAGAGTTTGGGTCCAGTCCGCTTCCCACCTCGTCTGCTTGGCATCGGTTTCAGGCATGGGCGCCTCAAGCTGCTTACCGAGGCTGGCCTCCATTGCCTTCAAGTGGGCCAATTCTTTGGTTTGCGCTTCGGTGCCCACCCGAATGAAAGGCGCGGGGTTTTCAATGTTCTGATCGCTGGCGCTCTCTGCGATGGAGTTGAAAAATCCCATCATCGAGTAGTAGTCCTTCATGGAGAAGGGGTCGTACTTGTGGTCGTGGCACTGGGCGCACCCCATGGATACCCCCAGCATGACCACCGCGGTGGTTTCTGTGCGGTCCTTGGCATAGATCGATAGGTATTCCTTTGCGATCATGCCTCCCTCGGCGCTGGTGGGATTGCAGCGATTGAAACCTGAAGCGGTCTTTTGCGCCTGGGTAGGTTCGGGCAAGAGGTCCCCGGCCAATTGTTCGGTGGCGAACTGGTCGAAGGGCATGTTCTGGCTGTAAGCATCGACGACCCAATCGCGGTAGGGCCACATGCTGCGCAGATTGTCCAGGTGAAAACCGTGGGTATCCCCATAGCGCGCCGCATCGAGCCAGGTGCGTGCAAGATGTTCGCCGTAGCGGGGCGAGGCCAGCAGGCGATCCACCACGCGCTGGTAGGCGCCGGGCTGGTCGTCGGTAAGGAATGACTCGCGCTCTTGTAGCGTGGGGGGCATGCCAGTCAAATCCAGTGACAAGCGCCTCAGTAAAGTTGCGCGGTCAGCTTCATCGGCTGGGATCAAGCCCTCTTGTTCGAGCTTGGCGAGGATGAAGTGATCGATGGGGTTGCGCGCCCATTCCTGGTTGTTCACTGCGGGCAAGTCAGCCCTGTGCGGGGCAAGCCAGGCCCAGTGCTCTTGCCAATCGGCGCCGTCAGCAATCCAAGCCCGCAGTAGCTCAATTTGCTCTTCGGACAAATCGTTCTTAGCCTTGCTCGGCGGCATGCGGTCTTTAGGATCGGCGGCACTGATCCGCTGCCAGAGGTGACTGGCCTCAAGGTCCCCGGGAACCAAAGCATGGCCCCCAGCTTTCAAAGACGCGAGGGCGCCGGCTCGGGTGTCGAGGCGTAAGTCGGCCTTGCGCGTGGCCTCGTCGGGGCCGTGACAGCTGAAGCAGTGCTTGCTCAGAATGGGCTGGATTTGCCCTCTGAAATCGGGGCTCTCAGGGGCTTTGAGATCCTGGGCAAAGAGCGCCAAAATCAAGGAGAGGAGGACTTGGGGGGCCAGCATGGCCTCATCTTATGGCATCGGGACTCTGCATGGGGCGCTTGAGTGTTCTCCCGGGGCCTTCCCCGGGTCCCATCCGCTGCTCTAGCCCGTAGGATGCGGTCGATGTCTAGGGGATCGAAACAAAAAGAGGGGCTGATCGGGCGCATGCGTCGACGTGTGGAGGCATTTTTGGTGGAGCGGATTTGGGATGTGGATCTTGATGCGATTTCATTCTTGAAGCGTCTGGCCTATCGCGTAGCCCGCATCACCTATCTGGCGACGCGTGGGTTTCGCGATCACCGTTGCTCGACCCACGCCTCGGGGCTGACCTATGTGACGGTGCTCTCCATCGTGCCGCTCCTGGCCATGGCTTTTTCCGCGGCTAAGGGCCTTGGTGCCTACGAGCGTTTGCGCGCCGAGGTGGTCGACCCGTTCTTGGATCAGACTTTTGGCGCAAACGCGGCCGATGGTGTTGCGTCGGAGTTGCGTTCTGCCATTGACCAGGTCTTTCACTTCGTTGAGCGCACAGATTTTGGGAGCCTCGGGGCCATTGGCCTCTTGGTTTTGTTGTGGACCGGGATCAAGTTGCTCTCTGTAGTGGAACACACCTTGAACGAGATCTGGGGCGTGCGTCGGTCGCGCACTCTTGCTCGTAAGTTCGCGGACTATCTATCGCTGGTGGTCGTAGTACCAGTCTTGCTGCTGGCGGCTACTACGGCGACCACTGCTTTGCAGGCTGATTACTTGCCAGACGGTTTGAGCCAAGCCTGGCCCAAGTTAGTGGCGATGGGGGCGACAGTCACTGGCTTCACCCTGATCTATTTGTTCGGTCCCAATACACGCGTAAGGCTTTCATCGGCTTTGCTTGGGGGATTGTTGGCGGGAGGCCTTTGGCAACTGGCGCAAGTGGCCCACGTAGCATTCCAGGTGGGAGTCGCCCGGTACAACGCGATCTACTCGACCTTTGCGGCTTTGCCCGTGTTTTTGGTATGGCTGTATGTGTCCTGGACGATTCTCTTGGTTGGGGCAGAGCTGGCCGCGGCCCATGCGGCGGAACCGGTCTATCGGCGCAGTTTTAAGGCCATAGCCTTGGGCCCCGCAGCCCGGCGAATTGTGGCTCTCAAGGTGGTCTTGCGGGTGGCTGAGGCCTTCCGTAGTGGGGCCGCGCCCATGACCCCGAGCCTCTTGTCTGATCAAACCCAGATGCCCGAGCGCCTAGTGAATGAGGTTGCGGAGGGGCTTGAATCCGCGGGCATCATCAGAGTGGTGGAGGATGGCCAAGACGCTGGAGGTGCGCTGGTGCTGGCTCGGGATCCGGCATCCGTGCAGCTGCTCGATGTGGTCGAGGCAGTGGATGGTTTGCCTCCGGACTCAGGGGACCGCGAATCCGACGGGGTGGCGTCTGTACTGCAGAGGTTGCGACTTGCCCAGGCCAACAGTCCCGAGAACTTAGACATCGGGGCATTGCTTGAACGTGACTCGGCTTCGGAGGCTTAGCTCCAGGGGGCGTGGGCCCGCGCCGCCACGGGAACCCGGCGGGTGCTACCGTCTGCTTCCACCAGGACTGCTTCTTCGTGCAAGTTGACCGTGGGGCACACGTGGCGTGGGATCAGCAGGAGTGGTTCGCCGCGCGTAGGTGTTGCTCCTTCCGTCACCACAAATGGTAGGTGCTCTTCGCTGGGGCTTTGGGCTTGGTAGTCGGAATGACCCACGACGATGGCACAGGGGTCTCCTGCTTCGGCGGCGATGGACTTGGACCCGGCGTCGCAGGTGAAGTGTTTTTTCCGCGGGTTGCTGATCACGCGGGCCAGTACCAGGGCAGCTGGGGAAAGCTGGAAGCCCGGGTTTTCTTCTTCCGAGCGCATGTCATGGAACACCACCGTGCCGGGAGAAACCGTGTGCTGGAGTCCCGCCTGCCTAAATCCTTCGAAGCTCAAGGCCGCTTGAAATGTGGAGGTTCCCGAGGTGACCACTTCGGTCAAGTTGGGTGCATAGGGGCGCAGGTCCCCGAGCAGTTCCATTGTGCGCTCATAGCATCGGTGCACTTCCCGCTGGCGCTGGTCCTGATCGCTCATGTGTAAGTGCCCGTCATAGACGGATATCCCCACCAGCCTTTCCCCGGCTGCACGAGCGGTGGCTAGGATGCGATCGGGATCATTCAAGGGGATACCTGTGCGATCCATACCCGGATTCAAGTCGATCCAAGGGTCGAGGGAATGGGGTAATTCCTGCACCCCCTCGGGGTCCTCCACCAACATGCCCACACGCAGCTCGGGAAACGAGTCAGCCACACCACTCAGCAATCGAAGTGTGGGGCCCACATGGGGAAAGGCGACGAGCACGCTGACTCCTTCAATCTTGCGCTTGCGAACCACTCGCCCCAGATACTCAAGCTCACGTGGCGTCGCACATTTGAAACGCCGGACTCCAGCGGTGAGCAACTCATCCCAGACCTCTGGCATCTTGGTGGTTTTCACATGGGGCCGCCAACGATTTGGGGTGCCACAGGCCTCAATCACACGTGCAATGTTACCTCGCACATGATCCATCAAGATGACCAGGGCGGGGGAGGGCAGGGTGGTCAGCAGTTCCGTGGGGATGCTCTTCATGGTGCGGCCATTCAACCGAAGCAGCTAATCTAGCAGGAGAGGGCTGTGATGTTCTGCTTGGGTCCTGTTTTGGTTCTCTTTCGTGGAAAGAGCCGTGGAGGGTTGCACAGGGTGTAGCGCAGGTTGGTTTCGAATGCGCAGAGCCTCTTCGTCCTTGAATGAAGCGCCAGTTCATTGATCCACAAGCTCCAATCTGCCACTCTGCGCATGTTGTCCACACATCGCATGGAAGTCAAAACCGTTGAAGGAGCCCCCGGAACCGCCAGGCGCTTGGTGCTGAGTGGATCCATAGGGCTCGGGTCGGTGGCGGATTTGCGGGAGCGGTTGGATGAGGCCTGCGCCCACGGGGCGGTGGAACTCGACTTGGGGGACATTGGCAATTTGACTGGTGGCGCGGCAGCGGTGATTGCTCCTCGGGTCAAGTCGGGCTCTGTGCGGGTCTTGAACGTGCCGGATGGGGTGTCGCCCGTGCTGGGTCTTTACCTTGATCGGGCGGCGGAGCCCGCGGGTGAAGCGCCGCCTCATATGGACTTGATTCCATGGCTTGGTGAGGCCGCGAACGATTACCGCGAGCGCAGCATGGGAATGTTGGCTTTCCTCGGCGAATTCGGCCGTTCCACGGTTCATGCAATTCGCCGACCGAGCACCGTGCGCTGGCAAGATGTGACAAGTTTGCTCTCGCGTCATGGCAGCGACGGTTTACCGATCAATGCCTTGATTGGTTTCTTGATGGGATTGATCACCGCTTTTCAAGCAGCGGTGCAACTGCACAAATTTGGAGCAGATATCTTTGTAGCGGACCTGGTGGGACTGTCGTTGACCAGGGAACTCGGACCGCTGATGATGGCAATTGTCTTGGCCGGTCGCTCGGGTGCGGCGATCAGTGCGGAGCTCGGCACCATGAAGGTCGGGGAGGAGATCGATGCCCTACGCGTAATGGGCATGGACCCCGTACGGTTCCTGGTGCTGCCTCGCATCATCGCGGTGACTTTTGTAGCGCCGATTTTGAGCATTATGAGCACCATGGCTGGAATTTTTGGGGGCATGCTAATCGCGGAGAGCTTGCTCGGGATTCCATTCAGTGCATTCATCACTTCCCTGAAAAGTGCGCTTGGGTTCGGGGATGTCTTCACCGGCATTGGCAAGAGCCTCGTGTTTGGTTTCATCGTCGCCATGATTGCTTCTCAGCGAGGGCTCGCAACGCGCGGCGGCGCCGAGGGTGTGGGCCGTGCGACTACCATGGCGGTGGTGACGACCCTGTTCGTGCTAATCGTGGCCGACGCGCTATTCGCAATACTCTTCAACATGTGGGGTATCTAATCATGATCGAAGCGAATGACCTCTCCATCGGCTATGACGGTCACGCGGTGCAAAGCAAGTTGACCTTCGAAGTGCCCAAGGGCGAGTTAGTTGCGATCTTGGGAGGCTCTGGTTGCGGTAAGACCACTTTGCTTCGGACTCTGGTGGGCCTGCTGCCCCCAGTTGCCGGTTCTCTCTCCGTGGCGGGCTTGAGCGATCCCTCCGACCTGCGGGGCCAACCGCCGTTTGGGGTCATGTTCCAGATGGGTGCCCTGTTCAGTTCCATGACCCTTGAGCAAAACGTGAGTCTGCCCCTTGAGGTTTGGACGGATCTGGACAGGGGCACGATTTCCGAGATCGCCCGGGCCAAGTTGGCTTTGGTGGGACTTGATGGTCGGGGCGGGATGGTGCCTTCGGAGATCTCCGGCGGCATGAAGAAGCGGGCGGCGATCGCCAGGGCCATGGCCCTCGACCCGTCCCTGTTGTTTTTGGATGAACCCTCCGCTGGTCTCGACCCGAGCACCTCGGCCGGGCTGGATGAGCTGATCCTCTCACTGCGAGATGGGCTGGGCACCACGATTGTGTTGGTGACTCACGAATTGGACAGTATTCTGCACTTGAACGCTCGCTGCTTGATGTTGGACGCGGGGGCGGGCACTCTGATTGCAGATGGGCTCCCCGGTGAATTGCAAGATGGTGCGACTCACCCCGCGGTTCGCGCATTCTTTAGACGTGAAATGAAGGCCAAGACATGAAACGTACTGAATCCTGGAAGCTAGGCCTGTTTGTGCTGGCTGGAATGATCCTCCTTGTGGGGGCCGCCTTTTACCTTGGGGCACGGCGTCTGATCCGGCCCTCGGTGGAGGTGATTTCGTTCTTCGATGAGTCCGTGCAAGGCCTCGATACGGGGGCTTCCATCAAGATGCGTGGGGTCGGGATCGGCAAGGTGACAGAGATCTCCTTCGCCCCCGATAGGCGCGTAGTCCAGGTTACCTCCCAGATCTACTTGGATGTGCTTGAGGGAGTTGGCCTGGCGGACTTCGCCACGAATGCGGATCTGTTCCAGATGCTGCCGGATGACCTGCGTGTTCAATTGGCGGTGACGGGCATCACAGGGGTGCGCTATCTTGAGGTGGATTCGGTGGACCCGGCGGACGGATTGGATCCGGTCTTGATGTTTGACCTGCCCACCAACCACCTGCCCGCGCGGCCTTCGACACTGCGAGGTTTGGAACAAAGCGTGATTTCCTTGGCTAGTTCCATTCCCGTTGTGATGGAACGTTTGGAGAGTTTGCTGATAAAAGTCGAGACCGAGCTTGGGGCGATGGAATTGCCCCGCACCTTGGCCGACACCCGCGAGCTCCTGAAGTCCATTGAGGGCCAGTCGGATGCGCTGGACCTTGAAGCCGTGCAGGCTAGTTTGAATGAAACCCTCGCGGACATGAGCCGGGCAGCTGGAGCCATCGAAGCGGTCGCGCATCAAGCGGGTAGCAGCGAAGGTGCCATCGGCGGGGCTGTGACCTCGGTCCACGAGCTGGCCGATTCCGCACGGGCAGCCATTGATCAGGCGGATTTGCCCCGGCTCGTGGCGGCCTTGACCAAAGTTGCGGATGGTCTCGATGGCTTGGGCCCGGACGCTCGCTTGTTAATAGGGGGCAGTCGTGAGACCGTGCGTGACCTGCAGCGGGCCCTCTCGGCGTGGACGAGCCTGTTGCGCCAGATAGAACACGATCCCGCTGTGCTGGTGCGCGGCCGGACTCAAACCAGCCCCTTTGACGGGAGTGACGATTGATGAAAAGTGCCTTGTTGTTGACCTTTTTACTTGTTGGCTGCGTGGGTGGCCTAATCCCTCCGCCTGCACCGGCGGTTCACTGGTTTAGCTTGGACCGTACGCACTCCGTGGGAGCGGTGAACGAGTCTTCCAGCGCGGTTAGCGTGCATCTTGATTCTGTACGAGAGGCAGCGCACCTTTCCGATCGACTTGTGCGCCGGATTTCCGACGTGGAATTCATCGTCCACGGGGACACCCACTGGGTGGAGGCGCCGAGTCGCGTTCTAGAGCGTGGCCTGCGCCGGGTGCTGTTTGAGGAGCGCGGGATGGTGGCTGATCCTTTGGGCGACAGCGTTACACTTTCATGCGAGCTGGTATCCCTAGAGGAAGACCGTCGCAACGCTCCCGTTGCGCGAGTGGTGTTGCACCTGGAGTTGTCTCGGAATCACCGTTTGATTCGGGCCAAGACCCTTATACGCGAAGTTGCGATCACAAGCCCGAAGATTGAAGCAACCGCCCATGCCATGGGCGTGGCACTAGAGCAAGCGATTGCCGGTGCAGCGGATTGGGTAAGCCTTTAGCGCTGGAAAAGGTCGGGAGCGCTCGAGCGTAAGGCTTTACCCACAGCTTGGGCTACCGCCTTCGCACCCGCTTCGTTGAAGTGGCAATCGTCGTAGAAAAGATCGGGGTTGCCATTCAGGTGATCCAAGTCCACCAATAGAGCTTGCTCCCGTGCTGCTACGAGCCGCGCACTACGGTTGAAGGCGTGCATGCCCTGCTTCATTTCCGAGAGCGGAATGTAGGCATTGGGATTATCCCAGGGCAGGGCTCCGGACCAACCAAACCAACAGCGTTGGGCACAGATGGTTTCCCCTGCGCCCCATAGAAATGGGTGGGTCACGATCACCGGCCGCACGCCCCGCCTGGCCGCCGCTCGGCAGCTCCAGGTGAGGTGCTTTTCAAAGGCGGCTAGGGCCTTGTCAAGGGACGGCAAAGTCGCGCTTGCGGGTAGGTGCTCCGCGCGGATCTTGCGTCTTTGCGCATAGGACCCCGCGGCAGGGTCTTCGAGGGCGGCGACTTCCCAGCGTCCGCTGCGCAGGCTTTGTAACCAGGCATAGATACCTGTCTGGGCCGGGGGCCAGAGGGAAAAGTCCCGGGGCTGGGAGTGGAAAACCCGCCGGATTTGTGCGCTTGATGTGGGCTTGGGTTCAGTGGCTTGGCGCCCTTCGGCCGCGACCGCCAAATCGTTGATGCCGGCTAGCAGGATGACCACATCGAGGGGTTTCTGTTCTTCGAGCAACTTGCTCAAGAGGGTCACATGATCGATGGCGCGATGGCCGGAAAGGCCAGCGTTCCCAACCCATGTGGGGGTTTCTGGGAACTGGGCAGCGAGGAGTTGAGGCCAGGTCTCTTGATCGTCCAAATACTCACACGCAGTGGTACTGCCACCCACGCAAAGAATGTGCAGGCGGTCGGTGGTCTTGGGTTCCGGTCCGCGCAACCCGATGGACGAGGTTGTGTGGCGCGTCTCTCCGCTGATACCGAAGAGTTCTGCTTGCTCGGGGTAGAGCTGCACCTCGAGATTCGGCGTGCGCGGGAAATGACGGTTGCTGGATATGTTGAGACGGCCGAGAAATTCAGCTGCCCCGAGCGCCAACAGCATGCCGATCAAGAGACCTAGAACTCTGCCCTTAGACATTCCCATCAGAGGCTATCCGGTGCGATCACAATCACGATAAGCTCCCGCGGTCCATGCACTCCGGTGACCATGGTGAGTTCAATGTCACCGGTGCGTGAGGGGCCGGTGATGAAGGTAACCAGAGGTGGGGGTTCGCCCCCGTCTGCTCCATGGGCAAGGGCTAGGGCATCTCCCAAACCGGCCACGATCTGCGACTGTTCCACGAGCGCAATGTGCACCGGTGGTAGCAGGCTGGTCAGGCGGTGGCTTTCCGCATGGGAAAAGAGCACCAGGGTCCCGGTTTCGGCGATCGCGTGTTGGACGGCGGTGATTCCCAGGTCGCAGTGTGCGAGACGGTCGCGGTCCTGGGAGCCCTCGAATAGGTCGGCCTTGAGGTTGCTGGTGGCGTGGGTGACCAAGGGCGCGCCGGACACGGCTATGTCCTTCCAGCCGCGACGTTCGACCAGTTCCATGAGCAGATCACGGGCAGCGTCTTGGTCACGCACTAAGTGGACCTCCCCGTCGACGGACTCCAGGCGCGTGCGGAACGCAAGGGTCCGTTCCACTGTGGAGTCCAAGCCCTGGGGGCGTCCCGGAATCTCGGTGGGAGCCGGTTCTTTGGCGGAGGTCCGGCGCAAGGCGCGCCGAATCGCGGACATGACGATGGCGCGGCTCATGGTCGGCTCTCCTCGTATTGTTGTCGAAAGCTCTTTTTGGCGGGGGTTGGCAAGCTGCGTCCTCCCGACCAGGCGGCGAGGGGCGGAATCAGTCGGCAGAAGCCCCGGCTCAAGAGGTTGGAGCCCCCAGCGAAACGGACGAAGGGGCGGATTAGGTAGGTGCCTATGCGCCAGAGCCGCGGAGAGCTCGCCATACGTGCCCAGACCCAAAACCCCAGTCGTTCGAAGGGGGCACGCCAGGGCAGTTTCCTGGTGACTTCTCTCCGTTGATGCAAAAGGATCCGGGGGATGTCGATCTTGACCGGGCACACATCCCGGCAGGCTCCGCAAAGGCTGGATGCGCCTGGCAGGGGCGTTGCTTGATCGGCTCCGGCCAACTGAGGGGTCAAGATTGCTCCGATGGGACCTGGGTAAACCGAGCCATAGGAGTGACCACCCACCTGGGCATAAACCGGGCAGACATTCAGGCAGGCACCGCAACGAATGCACGCCAAGGTCTCGCGGGTCACCTCGTCCGCAAGAATGTCCGTGCGGCCGTTGTCCAGGATCAGGACGTGCATCTCATCGGGGCCTTCGTCGCCTGGGTTGCGCTTGGGTCCCGTGAATATTGATTGGTAGCTGGTCAGGTGTTGCCCCGTGCCGGAGCGTGGAAGCAGGCGCAGGAATGTTTCTAGGTCGGACCAGCGCGGCAGGAGTTTCTCGATGCCCATGATTGCCACGTGGACCCGGGGCAAACTGGTGGTTAGGCGCGCATTGCCTTCGTTTTCCAGCACCAAGAACGAACCGGTCTCAGCGATTGCAAAGTTGACGCCGCTAATTCCAAGCTCTGCTTCCAAGAAGCTCGTGCGTAGAATCTCGCGGGCCAATTGGGTCAAGCGCACCGCATCAAGGTCGGGCTCCGCCCCAAGGCGCTCTTCGAACAACTTGGCCACGCTCTCCCGGGACTTGTGGATCGCGGGCACGATGATGTGTGAAGGGGTTTCGCCCGCCAATTGGATGATCCATTCTCCCAGATCTGTTTCCACCGGATACAGGCCACGAGCTTCTAGAGCATGGTTCAAGCCGATCTCCTCGGTCATCATGCTCTTGCTCTTGACCACGGTCTTGGCTTCGAGTCGCTCAGCCAGGTCCCCGATCCAAGCGCAGGCTTCTGCGCGGTCTTGAGCGAAGTGGACCTGGGTTCCCTTGGCGGTGGCTTGTTCTATAAAGCGTGTCAAGTGATGGGGAAGGCGGCTGAGAGTCTCGTCCTTGATCGCGCGACCGTGGGTGCGCAGGGCCTCCCAATCGGGCATTTCGTCGAGGGCTGCCTCGCGTCGCCCCTTGAAGGTATTGGTGGCTTTGGCCAGGGCACGGCGCAAGGGCGCGTCCTGAAGGGCTCTTCGCGAAGCGGGCCCAAAGTCGTTGGCCGTGAGTTCCGCGATGGCCGGGTCCTTCTTGCTCATGGGGCCAGGATCTCGGCTAGGTGCAAAGCACGAATGTTAGAACCACGGCTGATTAGTCGGCCGCCAAGCTGCATCAGGCACGAGATGTCGGTGGATACAATGCTGTCGACTCCGAGCGCGATGATCTCATCCAGTTTGCGGTCGCTCATGGCCACTGAGATCTCGGGCATCTTGATCGCAAAGGTGCCTCCGAAACCGCAGCATGTCTCGCACTCGGGAGCCTCCACCAGTTGCGCTCCGGCGACTTGCCCCAGTAAGTGGCGTGGCTGGTCTTTGACCCCTAGCTCGCGCAGGGTATGGCAGGCATCATGCCAGGTAAGCGTGCCCTCAAAGCTTGCGCCACTCGCATCGTAGTTCATCTGGTCCACCAGGAACGCGGAGAGTTCGTGCACTCGGGGCGCTAATGCCACAGCGCGAGCGTGATCGGGGTCCTCCGCATCAAACAGGTCAGCGTAGTGCTTCAACTGCGCCGCACAGGAACCGGACGGCACAACGATCGGATCATCTCCGGCCAACACATCCATGGTGTGCCGCGCGACTTGCTGCGCCTCACCCTCATAGCCCGCATTGCAAGCCGGCTGGCCGCAACAGGTTTGGCTTGGGTTGAAGTTGACGGTGCAGCCGGCGTGTTCGAGTAGGGCCAGGGTTGCTTGACCCACTTCCGGCCGCAGCTGATCGACCAAACAGGTGACAAAAAGGGAGACTTGCATGGTCTATATCTGGAACTCGACGATGCCCTTGATGTATTCGGGGCTCTTATGGTCATCCCCAAGGGCCTTAGGCACCTCTTCAAGGCCCGAGTAGCGGTGACTGATCATGGGCTCGACTTGGACCTTGCCTGATTCGATCCACTGCAGAGCCTGACGGTAGTAGGTCGCTCGCCCGTCTTCGTCAAAGGGACTGGAGGCGCCGACGGGCATCAGGAAGGTAGGCTCTTTCCAGTGGAAATCGTTGAGCAGTTCGAGGCCCTGGCCGTGGTGCCCGATGCCGTACTTGATCACCGTGGCCTGCTTGCGCAGAAGCCGAGGCATGCTGGCGATGGCTTGACCCGCACCCGAAGCCTCGAACGCCCACTCGAGCATGCGTCCGCCCGATTTTTCCTGCACCCACTCTTCGATACCGGGCTGACTTGGGTCCCAGGTCTCTGCGCCGAAGGAAGCGACGAGCTTGCGCTTGTGTGGGTTGGGTTCACTGACCAACAAGGTGCCCTGGAATCCGACTGCTCCCCGTAGGACTTGGGTCATGAGCAAGCCCGCGGGCCCCGCACCCATGATCAAGATCGTGTGAACGCGGCTGGTTGGGTCAGCGCTTTCGAGGGTGTAGCGCTGGTGTGTTTCGTCCAGCGTCCCAGTGGTGTGCAGCATGCAGGCCAAGGGCTCCGTCATAGCGCACTCCGCCGGTCCCTTTTGCCCGCTTGTGGCCAGGACATTGATTGCAGGAACGATCAGCTCTTCGGAGAACCCTCCCGCCAAACCGGTGATGCCGTATTCCGTGTAGGTTTCGCACTGGTGGCTGGCACCGGTGGCGCAGTATTCACAGACGTTCTTGCGCTGGTGGCTAAGGCACGAGAGCCCCTGGTCCAGCACCACGGTTTGCCCAACCTCGATGTCCTGAACGGATGATCCCCGCTCCAGGACCTTGCCGACGATTTCGTGCCCAAGGATCTGGGGCTCTGCTTCCAGGGAGATCGCCTGGCCGTTGGGGGTCAGGTTGTAGTTTCCCGCACCGTCAGCGATGTGAAAATCCGTGCCGCAAACACCCACCGCTTGGGGGGCCACACGCACGTCATCGGGGCCCATGGGGGGCACCGGAATCTCGATCAGCTTGAACGAATGGGGAGCCACCAGGGCGCAGGCGCGGGTCGTGTTGCTCATGGTTTGTAGATTACTAGAGGCTGATGGCTGCGCCGCCCCAGAATCCAAACTCGCGATGCCCGTTCACTTCGGCGCAAGCCAACACTTCGCCGGATGCGGTGCGGCGCAGATGTTCGAGAACTCTTTTGCCCACATCCTCGGCGGTTTCGGTGCCGTCGATGATCCCGCCGGCTGAGAGGTCGACGTCTCCGCCCATGCGCTCGAACAGGGGCGTGTTGGAGGCCAGCTTGAGAACTGGTGCAATCGCGTTGCCAATTGTCGTGCCGCGGCCGGTTGTGAATATGACCGCTTGGGCGCCGGCAGCAACCAGACCCGGCGTGCTTTCCTGGTCATAGCCCGGACCCTGCATCAGCCAAAGTCCCTTACCCTCTGGGGGCGACGCGTAATCGGTGACACCTTCCACGCGCGTACTGCCGCCCTTGGCCATGGCGCCGAGGGCCTTGATCGTGATGTTCAGTAGGCCACCGGCGATGTTTCCCGGGCTTGGGTTTTGATCAAGTTTTGCTCCAACGCTGGCCGCGTGGGTGCGATACCAGTCCACCGCATCGTGGATTTCTGCCGCTACGGTTGCGTCTTTGGCGCGGGCGGCAAATAGGTGTTCGGCGCCGCAGAACTCGGGCACCTCGGTGATCAAGACCGTGCCTCCGGCGCGGATCAAGAGGTCCACCGTTTGCCCTAGGGCCGGGTTGGCGGATAGGCCGCTGAAACCATCGGAACCACCGCATTTGACCCCCAGGGTGAGTTCGCTCAGGGGGATCGTCTCGCGCGTTGCGTCTTTGATGGAGTCCAGGAGCGAGTGCACTTCCTTCAAGCCCTGGTCAATCGCCGGCCGCGTCCCGCCCAATTGTTGAATCGAAATACTGGCGCTAGGCTTGTCCCAGCCTAGGCCGCCGTGGGCCTTGAGATAGGCCTTGAACATTTCCAAGCCGGTTTTCTCGCAGCCAAGACCGATGAAAAGGACCGCGCCCACATTGGGGTGGGCAGCGTAGTTGCGAAGGACGCGCAACAGATATTCGATGGGATCCCCGTCGTTGTTGCCACAGCCACGGCCATGGGGCAGGGCGATAACGCCGTCGACGCCCGGGTGGAGTTCCTTGTCCAGGAGGGTGTACTCCGCGCGCGTTGCAATTTCCCGGGCCTCATGGCTGGCGCACATGCTGGTGGGGACAATGAGGACAAAGTTCCGTAGACCCACAGATCCGTTGGGGCGCCGGAATCCTTGGAACGTGCCCGCTTCCTCGGGGGAAAGGGGAATGGGCGCCGGATTGTGCAGATCGCTCGGGATGTTGCGCACGAGGGGAACCTTGTGATTCAGGTTCTTCTGCGTCAAACTTTCCCCTTCGGCAATGCCTGTGCTCGTCCCGATGGGTGATCCGTATTGCAGAACGGTCGTGCCCTCGGGCAGAGGGACCAGGGCAAAGCGATGCCCCGGGGGGACCGGGGTGGTCAACCGAACGATGCGCCCATCGGGCAATTCGATTAGTTGTTGAGCTTCAAGCCCTCGTCGAGCTACGGCCACCTGATCGACCGTGCGCACTTGAATCGCGCAAGACGCTAGGGGTATGGACAATTGGGTGGGGGGCGGCATCGAAGAGGCGTTGGTGAGGTCGTTCGTCATCCTAACAGATAGGGTGCGCTGGCGGGACCTTTTAGGCTCCCGGGCGAGGGAGGGCTTGGTGGTGATTTATTCCCATCAAGCACTGCAATAAGGGCGAGCCGTAGGCGTAGTAACCGCTCGTAAGGGGCTACGAGCCGTTGGAATGGGCGGACTGCCCCGCGGGTGCCCCCGGGGCTGCCTATGATGCGCCATCGCCCAAGCAAACGACACCGGACCCTCAACCCCCAACCGCCGCCATGGTCAGCATCCTTCCAAACACAGAATCCAAGGGGTTCTTCGAGCAGCTCTTTGAGTTTATTCAGCCGGAAACTCTCATGTGCTGGGAGTTTTGGCTTGTGGCCAGTGCGCTCCTGGTCGTAGCCGAGTTCTTGACCATGGGGTTCTTGTTGGGGGCCTTTGTCCCAGGCACTCTGCTCTCTGCAACCCTTGCTGCCTTTGGCGTGGGCATGAACGGTCAACTGTGGGGATTCATCTTCGGCACCATGATTGGGCTATTGATCTTGCGTCCGATCATCGTCCGCCATGCCAAGGAAGGGGGAACCCCTTCCAATGTGGATGCCTTGGTAGGTGTGTCCGCCATGGTCACCGAGCCTATTACTCCCAGCAGTTCCGGGCGTGTCAAGATTCGCGGGGAAGAATGGCGCGCCGCCGCAGACTCTGAAATCCAAGTTGGGGTCAGCGTGACCGTTGTCAGGGTCGATGGCAATTCGGTGCGCGTGCAAGCTCAGAATTAACCCCTGCCCTTTCGTTGAGAGATCGTGATTTTCGTGCGATCGAATGCCCCCCATAACCTAGTAACCAGGAAAAACCCATGCTCTATGTCGTATCCGCTTTCGTCGCCGTCGTTCTCATCGGCGCGGCCCTTGGTCTCAAGATCGTCACCCAAGCCGAGGTCATGGTCATCGAACGCCTGGGCAAGTTCCGGCGCATTCTTGCACCGGGATTGAACTTGATTTTCCCCCTGGTCGACAAGCCCCGCCCGATTCTTTGGCGTACGAGGGTCACAAACCTGAAGGGCGTGGACATCGTGCGCGAACAGAATTCCAAAACCGTCGACTTGCGCGAGCAGGTGTTTGATTTCCCCAAGCAATCGGTGATCACCGCGGACAACGTGGTGATTGAGATCAATGGTCTGCTCTATTATCAGATTACCGATCCTCGCCGCGCAGTCTATGAGGTCAAGAACCTGCCCAACGCCATTGAGAAATTGGCTCAGACCACCTTGCGGAATATCATCGGCGAGTTGGCTCTTGACGCGACGTTGAGCTCGCGTGATGAGATCAACGGCAAGATGCGTACGGTGCTCGATGATGCCACGGATAAGTGGGGCGTGAAGGTCAATCGGGTTGAGATCCAAGACATCGATCCGCCAACCACCGTGCGCGAAGCCATGGAGATGCAGATGCGCGCCGAGCGGGAACGTCGGGCGACCATTCTGGAGGCCGAGGGCGTCAAGCAATCCAAGATTCTGCGCGCCGAGGGTGAGAGGGGTTCCCTGATCGCCGAGGCCGAGGGTGAGCGTCAGAGCCGCATTCTCAAGGCCCAGGGCGAAGCAGAGTCCATCGCGGTGGTGGCAGCTGCCCTTGAACGGGAGCAAATGAATCCAGCGGATTACCTGATCGCCATGAAGTACCTGGGCACCCTCTCTGAGATTGGCGTGGGCAGCGGCGGCGACAAGACAGTCTTCCTGCCTTTCGAATCCAGCGCTGCCCTCGGCAGCCTTGGAAGCCTGCGCGAGATGTTCAAGGGCAACGGCGCCTAGGGGCCGGGCCGTCAGTCCTGAAGGACCAACACCAGGTTATCTGCAAAGCCACCGTGGGATCCGCCGCGACGGGGGGTTTCCACCGTGACCTTGGCGCTGATTGCGTCCGGCGGAACCAGGCCGAGTGTCTGGGCCGGACGCATGGTCGCCGCCCCCATGCGTTGATCGGCGGTGAGAGGGGGAAGCTCGGCGCGTTCGAGGAGTTCGCCCTTTGCATTGAGGAAGGACACGGTCACCCGTAGGGCATCCCCTTCAGGTCCGCGGTTTCCCAGTAATGCGGAGAGCTTGAAGTTGCAGCCCTGGATGAAGGCTTCCTTGATCGGTGTCAAGTCGATGGTTTGCTCCATGCGCGCTCCATTCTTGGTGTCGTTGGCGGCGAAGAAGCCGCGACCTACCGAGGCCTCGGTGTTCTTGGGGGCCTCCAAGAACTCTTTCGCTCCATATGCGATCAAGGACATCCAGCCGGGATCTTCCCAGCCCGCGATAGAAGCATCGGGCTGACCTTTAAACCCATGGAAGGGCCGGTCCCATTCGCCACCACCGTTGAAAATCAGATTGACACCAATCGCCGCGCCAGGTTTACGAGTTGCTGTTTCTGCCAAGGCGCGGCCGTCGAGGCCCCAGGCGGGATCAGGGGTTACACCGAGATGTTCAAGCACCGTGGGCACTAGGTCGGCTGCACTCGGTGGGGGCCAAATCTTGCCGGGGACAATTTTGCCACCGCTGAGGATCATGGGCATCTCCCGGTGCTCGGGGATATTGAGGCCGTGGCCGCCTCTTTGGGACCCCGAGTGATCGGCGGTGATTGCGATCAGCCAATCCTCTTGGTCATAGGTCGGGCGATTTTCAATGCTGGCGATGAGGCGCCCAAGGCGTTCATCCACCATGCCCAACATGCGCTGGTACTCCGAATCTCCCGCGTGATAGTGGCGGTTGCCATCCATGTGTCCCACCCCATCAAGCTCTCCGAACATGACCACCGCAAGATCGATGGGCTCGCGATCCAAGAGAGGCCTTAGGAAGTTCACACACAGTTCATCGCAACTACGGTCATCAAAATAGTCCAGGTGGAACTGATAGTAGTCGTAGTAACCACTGTGGGTGGGCTGTGCCGGGGCGACCAGGAACTCTTGGATGGGTTTCCAAGACTGGGCGGATACGGTGACTGCTTTCGGGAGTTTTTCCCTCAGCCGCAAGAGGATCGATGGGTATTCAGTGGTGTTCGGCGTGGAGAAGTTGTTGTCCGGGATGCCGTGTTTGTCCCAGTGCACCCCCGTGTGAAAGGTGCTCCAGCCGGATCCACTGATGGTGGTGCTCTCGGCCCTTGCGCGCATACTCCAGGCCCCATTCCGTATCAAACGATCCAGAGTTGGGGTCTTAGACGTGGCAATTGCATCCGGCACAAAGCCGTCGATGAAGACCATTAGTGCACGCGGGGTGCGCGGGGCGGGCGTTTGGATTGCTCCAACGGCAAGCAAGAGGGTGCAGGTGAGGGTTAGCATGGGTTTAGGTAGATCCGTTCAGCATTCGTACCAAAGAGAGCAGCTTGTTCGCCGGGGGTGAGGGCGCTGGCCCAATCACTTAAGACTTGGTGAATCTGCTCATAGGTGCCAGCAAGATTACAAACTGGCCAGTCTGATCCGAACAGCAGCCGCTCGTGGCCGAAGGCTTCGAGAGCTCGATCAAGGTAGGGCGCAAGGTCCGCCGCAGTCCAGTTTGCCCAGTCCGCTTCGGTCACTAGCCCCGAGAGTTTGCAGGCTACGTTGGGCCGCTGGGCCAGTTGCTCTAGGTCCTTGCCCCAGGGCTCGAGGACACCGTCCTTGATGCGGGGCTTCCCTAGGTGGTCCAGCACGAATGCTTGATCTGGGGCTAAGTCCACCAACTCAACAGCCGGGGCCAAATGGCGCGGATGCAAGAGCAGGTCATACACCCGTCCATGTTTTGCAAGGCATGCGATGCCGTTCAAAAAGTCCGGCCGCAACATGAATCGATCGTCTGATTCATCTTGCAGAACATGGCGCAGCCCAAGCAGCAGCGGGTTTTGCATCAACTGGCCCAAGCGCTCGTCGATGTCCTCCGCGCAAAGGTCTGTCCACCCCACCACCCCCAGCAACTGGGGCGTGGCCCCTGCCAATTCCAGTAGCCAGCGGGTTTCGTCTTCGTCGTGGCGGGCCTGCACGCAGATTGCACCCTCCATGGCTTGCGATTCCAGCTCAGGCAGGAGGTGTGCTGGCAGGAAATCCCGAGCCAAGACCTCCATCCCCGGACCAATCCAATCGTAGGTGACCGGGTCGTAGGACCAAAAGTGTTGATGGGCGTCGATGCGCATGGAAAGACAGTAGCGACTTGGTGGGCAGTTGTCGGGATATGATCTTGAGGACACACGGCCAACATCGCCCAACAGCACCCATGAAAACTATCATCCTGATCAACCAAGACCAGATGGGCCACGGGGATCGCCCCCTGGGCCAAAAAATCCTCGCCACCTTCTTGCGCAAGAGCATCGCGATCGAGGATCTCGACGCGATTCTGTTTTACAACACCGGCACGCGCTTGCTGGACCGTTCCAGTGCCATACTCGGGGAACTGAGCGCGCTCGAGGAACGGGGCGTCGAACTCCTTCCCTGTGGAACTTGCGTCGATGCCCTCGGCGTGGACCTGGCCGTGGGGCGCCTTTCGGACATGGACACGATTGTTCGCGAGATGGACCGGGCCGATAAGGTCATCACCCTATGATCGCGAAAGTGGGCGTTTCTTTCCTAGTGCAGCACCTCCGCATTCAGGTCTTTTGCGCCCTGTTGTTGGTGCCCTTTGCGTTTGGTCAAGGGGTGTTGGAGGTTCAGAGTGAAGGTGAGTGGCACGGGCATAGGCAGTTGCATTTTACCTTCGAGGGGCATGGGGCTCATTTGGTGGTGCCGGCGCATCCTGCGCCCTCGCGACCTTGGGTTTGGCGCGCGCGTTTTCCGGGGTATCACACTGGGGTGGACCAGCTGCTTGTGGAGCGCGGCCATCACATTGCTTACCTAGATACGGGCGGTATGTTGGGGAGCGACCGGGCCATGGGGCTTTGGGATAGGTTTTATGAGGCCTTGATTGCGGAACATGAACTTTCACCGCGTCCTGCTTTGGAGGGTGTCAGTCGTGGAGGACTCTTTGTCTACCGTTGGGCGGCGCTTCATCCCGAGCGCGTCTCTTGTATTTATGCGGACACGCCGGTGTGTGACATTCGCAGTTGGCCCTTGGGGGTTGGCCGGGGCCTCGGGCATCCGGCCACCTGGCAGGGGTTGTTAAAGGAGTTTGGTATGACCCATGCCCAGGCTTTGGAATACACCCACAACCCGATCGATCTGATGGCGCCGATTGCAGGGGCCCACATCCCGTTGATGACGGTTGTTAGCCGCAACGATGTGGTGGTTCCGCCTGCTGAAAACACGGACGTGCTGGCTACTCGCTTTCGGCAGTTGGGAGGGGACATCCGCATCTTGAATGTGGCTGAAGGCACACAAGCATCCAACGGCCATCACTTCACCCATCCGAATCCCTTGCGCGCGGCCGACTTTATCGAGCGTCACTCCAGTGGTACGCCAACACCGACTGGGTATGGGGCCCTGCGCGGGGGGCTGGCCAACTGCCGCATCCGCTTTGAGCAAGAACTCAAAGGGCGCGTGGCGTTCTTAGGTGGATCAATCACATCCAACGGGGCCTGGCAGGCAGAAGTCTGTCAGTATTTGCGATCGCGATTCCCCAAGACGGACTTTGAGTTCATCGACGCGGGCCTTCCCTCCATGGGCAGCACGCCCGGGGCCTTTCGCTTAGGGAGCGAGGTCCTTGGGCTAGGCAGGGTCGACCTCCTTTTCCAGGAGGCAGGGGTCAATGACTCGACGAATGGACGCTCTCCCCAAGAGATGATCCGTGGCATGGAAGGCGTCTTGCGCCAGGCCGCGCTGAACAACTCGGCCATGGACTGCATCGTGATGCATTTTGTGGACCCGGGCAAGATGAGGACTTATCGCGCGGGCCAAGTGCCAGAGGTCGTCCAGCGACACGAGTTGGTTGCGGATCACTATGGTGTCTCGACGATTCATCTGGCTCTTGAGGTCACGGAACGCATTGATGGGGGGCAGTTCACCTGGAGCGATGATTTCAAAAACTTGCACCCAGCACCGTTCGGGCATCGCTTGTATGCGGCCAGTATTCGGCGGCTCCTATCCGAGGCTTGGGATGAACCCTTGAACTCTGAGTCCAAGATTACAGCTCACGTCCTGCCCAAACCCATGGACGATCAAAGCTACGATCGCGCGATGATCGTTGCTTTAGACCAGGCACGGGTCCTGAAGGGCTTTGATCAGGCGAGCTCATGTGATCCCCGAGCTGATGGGATCGGAGGCGGCGTGCGCGCCGGGTTTGTCAACGTGCCCATGTTGGTGGGAACCGAAGCGGGGGCCCGGTTAGCCTTGGACTTCAAGGGACGCGCAGTGGGTCTTTGGGTCGCGGCCGGTCCCGATGCGGGGGTACTGGAACACCGGATCGATCAGGGGCCTTGGGAATCCACCGACCTCTTCACCCGGTGGAGTGCCGGACTGCACCTTCCCTGGGTGTACCTCTTGGGCACGGACCTAGACGGAGAAGCACACCAACTCGAGATCCGGATCGCGTCAGAGAAAAACCCCAAGAGTAAGGGCCGTGCCTGTCGCATCGTGCGCTTCGTGGTCAACCGGTGATGGAGTGTTCAACAGCGAACAGCCTGCCGGGTTACCGGCCTAAGTGATCATGCTCGTCGCGCCAAAGCGTGTGTACATGATTGGGGTCCGCTGCCGGAGCACTGTGTTCTACGGTTAGGCCTGCGCCAAAGATGCGCCAGTAGTGGCCCGCGTCAGGTTTGGGTGACCCGCTCCAACCAAAGGAGAGTTTTTCCAGTTGCGTTTCGAGCAGGCGCTTTTCGCGAATGGTGGCGAGGGAGTCGCTGCGCCGCCCGATCCACAGATCGACAATGGCGGTCAGGGTCTTCCTTTGATCCTCATGGAGCTCAGCCCAGGGGATGCCGCCTCGGTCGTCAATGGTCTTGCGTTTTGGAAGCATGACCACGTTGCCGGGTTGAGATCCAGAAAGCGTGGCTCTGGCCTGTTGTTTCGCGCTCAGGCTTTTGTACAGGTCACGGGCCAAGTCGTCCTCGGGACCAACCAAACGCAGGCCCTTGTATTCCCCTTCTTGCACATGGGCCGGTTGGCTGCCCACATAGAAGGGCGCTATAGAAGTCCATGCACCGTTCTTGTGGGTCACGTTGAGGGAGAGGTGGTGGCCTTCCAATCGCCAACCCCAGGGATCAGGACCAGTGGGATCTCCATAAAGCGTGACAAAGTAGCGCTCTGGGCCATGGAACTTGCTGCTCCGCCCAGTGGCTGCTTCTTGTGCCACAAGAATGCGTTCCAATTCGCGGACCATGCCAACGGTTCTCAGGCCCTCTTTGGAAAGGGCCGTGCCGAGTAAAACCATGAGAGCTTCCCGTGGCTCCTCGTTGAGGGTGCTGAAGCGAACGCCCGCATCCCCATAGGGAAGCACGCTCCAGTTCGCTCGCTCGTCACCCAGGAAGGGCAGGCAGAGTTCCTTGCGTTGTTCCTTCGTCAGGCTGTCCTTGAACTGCACTGCCGCCTGCGACATGGGGTCCGGGTTCGTGGTGACAGCGGCCGTGGAGAGGAGCAGGACCGCGGCAAAGATGGGTAGGTGCTGGATCATGGGCTTGATGGGAGTCTTTGGTGTTGGAGGGGGCTGGCAACAGTATGCCTATCAACCACATCCACATTGGGCGGCGGCTTGGGCAATCAGGTTACGGTGTTCTGGTGACCTTAATTGTTCCGCGTGGAAGGGGAGCATGGGGTTCGATTGACGCCCCTGGAGGTAAGCGAGGTAGGCAATGCCGGCTTTGTAGTTTGTTGTGGGGGGCTCGAAAAGGAGCCGGGCCAGGGGTTCGGTGGTCTTCAGGATTTTGTGGGCGGTGGCGGGGTCGCCGCTGGCGAGGAAAGCGAGGGCCCGGGAGGCGGGGCGGGCGATTGCGTTGAAGACTCCAAGGAGGGCGTGGGAAAAGTCGCCGGTGGGGTAGCTGCGCCCCAAAAAGTCGATCTTGCCAGCGGGCTCGTTGGACTCGCCGATGATGAGGTCGGGGTAGTTGAGGTCATCGCCGGTGAGGATGATTTGCCCGGAGGCCAGCAAGGCTCGTCTGGTTTGGCGCTCGAAGTCGGCATCGAGTAGGGACAATTTGCAGCCCAGGACCTTGGTTGGGTCGAGGGCCATGATGCGCATAAAGCTGTCCCCCGGGAAATAGTCGGCGAGGCCCGGGTGGAAGGCAGCGCCCAGCCAGTGAATCAGGAGCGGGCCGGTGTGGGCACCGATCACCTCGGCATAGGCGTGCACAAACTCGTCCTCGTTCTTGGCGAGGTGCAAGAGCTCTGGCACGCAGAGCAATACGGGCACACCCCCCGCGGCTTGGATGCGTTCACATTGAAAAGTCCAAGCCTCGGCTATCTCGGCCACGGACTTGGGGCTGGAAAGGTGATCTACGCCGGCGCCTGCCACAAAGCCGTTGGACAAGTTGAGCTGGCCGGTCTCCTCAATCAAGCGCTCGGCCACAGGCCAGCCCAACCCATAGCGTTGGGCCGTGTCCATGGCCTCTGCCACTCCGAAACCCTGGGCATCAAGCTGGCGCCTCAGGGCCCTGGTTTGGCCCCAATCAATGTGTGGGACGGGGTCGGCGCGTGGGTCATCCACCCCTTGGTAGCTCTCGGCCATGGCCACATGGACTGCGGCTAGGGCAATACGTGCGGGGGGCGCGTGGCCCGCTGGCAGGCCAAAGTCAGCGAGTGGGTCCCTGGGTGAGGGCGGGGGGTCAGAGGGATTGGGGCTCATCGTCTAGGGAGAGGATAGGATGAACGCTCCTCCCATGACGAATCGATCCCAACAGAATCCTGCCGATGCCGGCAGTCCCAAGAGTGTTGCGCGTGAAGAAGCGCTGCTGAACGAAGCCCGCAGCCGTGGACGCCTCCCCTTAATCGGGGTGTTCTTGCGTCTTTCGGGGCCTGGCTGGTTGCAGAGCGCCATCACCCTCGGCGGTGGATCTTTGGCGGCGGCGCTCTACCTGGGCGTGCTGACAGGCGTTCACTTCCTTTGGGTGCAGGTGTTCGCCATGGCACTCGGGGTGATCGCCCTTGGGGCGATTTCGTGGATCACTCTGACCACGGGCGAGAACCCCTTTCACTTACTGAAGGATCGGGTCAGCCCGGTCTTGGCTTGGGGGTGGCTCGGTGCGGTGATGTTGGCCAATGTGGTTTGGGCCTTGCCTCAGTTCTCCCTTGCAACTGCCGCAGTGGAGCAAAACCTGTTGCCCGGCATGAAGGGCGACACCTTGACCGTGATCACATGCTTGGCGGTCTTGAGCATCGCCTTGGTTGTGGTCTGGGCCTATGGGCGCGGTGGACGCGGGGTGCGTATGGTGGAGCTCGGCTTGCGGGCGTTGGTTGGATTGATTGTAATCGCCTTCTTCGGAGTTACCTGGATTTTGCTGTCGCGCAGTGATGGCATGACCCTGTCGCAAGTGTTCGCGGGTTTCATCCCGAACTTGGACCTCCTGACCCAACCGGCTCCGGGCTACGCCGTCGAACTCGCGAGCGCGAAATTCCCCGACCTATGGTCCAGCATCATTGTGCGCCAACAGCAAGAGGTCTTGATCGCTGCGGCTGCCACTGCTGTGGGGATCAACATGACTTTCCTGATGCCTTCGTCCCTGCTCCGCCGGGGCTGGAACCGTTCGTTCCGAGATCTTGCGGTCTTTGATCTCGCCACCGGACTGCTGATCCCTTTCGTCTTTGCCACCGGCTGCATCGTTGTGGCTTCGGCAGATAGGTTTCATGCCCGCGTGGATCAGGAATTAGTCTCGGATGTCAGCGTGGCGGCGGGGCGCGGCGGCTATCTCGATCGCTTGGACAATGCGATTCTGGAGGGATTTGGGGCGGATTCAGTCCAGTACGAACAGCACAGTGTGGGGAGCAGCGCCCGGGCAGGATTGACCCGCGAAGAGCTCGAAGCGCGCGTAGGCCTAGCCATGAACTTGGTCCCGGAGCCCGATCGGCGTCTAGCATCCATGTTGGAGAAGCGTGACACGTTTGCGCTGGCCCGGGCCCTGGAACCTCTGACCGGATCCACCACAGCACACCTCGTGTTTGGCCTCGGTGTCCTAGCCATGGCTGTTTCCACCATCATCGTGTTGATGTTGATTAGCGGATTGGCCTTTGCAACCGCATTCCGACAACGGGCAGGGGGCGTTGCATTCCGCTGGGGAACGCTCGTTGCGGGTCTCGGAGCCCTGGGACCTTTTGTGTGGACCGGCAAGGCGCGCGCGTGGCTGGCGGTGCCCACTTCCAACTTTGGGATGATCCTTCTGCCCCTGGCCTATTGGAGTTTCGTGCTCCTGATGAACAGCTCCAAGGTCCTGGGCAAGGATGTTCCAAGGGGCCGCACTCGTTTGATCTGGAATAGCCTATTGATTCCCACCGCTGCGGTTGCGACCTTCGCCAGTGCTTGGACGGTGCACATGAAGCTCGGCCCATGGGGCTTAGCCGGTTTGGCGGCCATGGCACTCGCGGTGCTCGCGACCTTGCGGCGTTAGGCGATGTGCTTGAGTAGGGGAGCCCTGTTGGATAGATCAGTTTCCGATCCCCAAGCTGATACCGGTGTATTCCTTTTTGAGACGGGCCTAGGTCCTTGGCGCCTAGAAGGAAACCCCAACGCCAATGTAGATCCCGCTGATATCAAAGTCGAAGTCACCGAAATCAGAGCCGTCCTGGTAGTAGATGTCGAGGGATGTGTTGCGGTACCCCGCATAGCCGATCATTGGGCCATAGACCTCCATTTCGGCTCGCAGGTCCAGGTCTAGGGCACTGAGGTCGCTGCCGTCATAGGAGACGCCTATCCAGGTGACCAGGGCCGAAAGGCCAACCGGGCCCACTTCAACGCCAGTGCGTGCGGCGAGTACAGGGATCGGCACTGCTTGATCGAGCGAGACTTTGGTTTGGGCCGCGTTATCAGTGAAGCTGCCGGTTAGGTGGAGCAGATTAATCCCAAGGCCGACGGCCAAGTCGACGGTTGAACCGGGAATGATCTCAAAGAGCAACAGTCCTTGGTACATGCCTACATTCAGTTTGGAGTATACATCGGCCCCCTGATTGATCGTGATGCCGCCGACGTCGATGTCAGCATCGAGAGTGCCTCTACCCTTAAAGGACGGCGTGGTGGCGGAAAACAACAGCATTGTATTGCCGAGCCCCACCGTGGCCGAGACGCCTACGGGGCTGTCGTCCCCGAGGCCAATGCGGTTTAGGGGCGTGGTGCCGTTGACTCCACCGGATCCAAATCCGAGGCCGCCGTCGATGGAGTACTCGCCGTAGTGCACGCCCGCATCAAAGGTGGGGGAGGCACAGGCTAAAAGGGAGAGGGCGAGAAGGGTGGCGGCAATACGGTACATGGGCTCGTGGTGGGTGGTTAGGGTTTGCGGGGATGATCGGCAGTGCGTTCGCCTTTGAGTAGTCGAAGACGCTTTCCGTCCTCACTTTGTCGATAATGGGAATCTAGTGGAAAGCAACCAGACACCAAGCCTTGGCGTGGGCCATTGGTGCAATCGCTGAAGGTTCGGCAAATACGGGACTGTTGAATATCCCGGTTGGCAAGTAGGTCGAGGGGCATTTCTGGGTAGGAGAGCACCATCCTACCGAGCCCCACCAGGTCCACCGCCCCGCGCCGTAACTCGGCCTGGGCCAAATGCGGGAACCACTCCTGGAGATAGGTGTAACCCGTGCCAACCACAATCGCCCCTGGGCAAGCGGCCTTGATCCGGCGCGTCATCAGCACCTGGCGTAGTACGGACAGCAAGGGATCCTCCGGGGGCGGATAACCATCAATCGGCGGGTTTCTGGCCGGCCGTTGCAAGTGAGGGCAGGAATAAGGCGAGCCCAGGGTCACGTTGATCAAGCATACCCCGCGGTCCACAAGGTCACGGGTGAGCTGTTCTGGTTCCGCAGAATTGGTTTGGCTTGGATGTTGCAAGTCCATTCCCCAGCCGTGGTTCAGAGGCAGGTGCGGAGTCGCATCGAGGGGTACGCCAGGCCCGCCGTCGGGATCAACCCTATGGGGAAACACATCCCCAGCGCAGAGGCGTACGCCGACACCCAAGCCGGGGCACGCGTCCTGGATTGCGGTGATGGTCTCCAGTAGGAATCGCGTCCGTCCGGCGTAGTTACCGCCATAGGGGCCGGGGCGCGAACGAGCTCCCAGCAACTCGTGAATCAAGTACCCATGGCAGGCCTTCACATCGACGAAATCAAACCCCGCCTGCTGGGCAAGTTGTGCGAGATGTACATAGGACCGGGTTAAGGCCTGGAGTTCATCGTCACCGATGAGTGGATGATCGGCAGAAACCTTAGTGTGTTCATCAAGCCAAGTCGCATGGGCGGCGATGATCGGTTGCGGGGTTCCATGGGGCCGAGCATGTCGTCCCGAATGGGTCATTTGCAGGCCGATAAAAGCGTCTTTAGGGGCGAGCCCAGATTCAACGCGACCTTCGCGGATTGCACCGATCAAGAGCGCCAAATCTTCCTTGGTGTTCTCTTCATTTACCAGGGCCAACTGTCTTGGGTTGGCACGACCCTCGGGGGTGACCGCGAATGCTTCGCCTCCCCAAATCATGGCCGCTCCGCTGCGCCCAAATGCTCTCCAGCGCCGAAGGGTCAGCTCACTGGGTCTGCCGTCGGTGGTGCCGTCCCAGCCCTCCATGGGGTGCATCGCAAAGCGGTTGCTGAGGGTGCGACCTTGCAGGCTGAGGGGGGCTGCAAAGGGCCCAGAGGTGCCCTCTAGGGCCTCTTCCAGCGAAAGTTCCTCACCGAGCGCATCCGCGAGTTCCCGCACATGTTTGTCCATGGACCCGAAGGTCTTGTGCTGGCCGGGACTGCGGAATTTCATCCGGTTTGGGAGTCCTGTGACCTATTCAGGCGCTGCATGGCGTTGGAGCGACGGGTGAGGGCCAAGGTGAGTTGGTTGCGTAACTTCAACAGGCGCAGGTTGCGTTCGCCACGGGCGCCGCCCTCGAAGCGGCCGCGGACAACGGCCAAGCTCCTAAGGAACCCATCGCGCACGGGCCCCGCGCAGAAGGCGGAGATGCCCAAGCCCGCGACCGCGCCCAGGCCAGCTTGCAAACCATAGGTGGACCCCAGCCAAAGGCCACTGCAAAGCAGCCAGACGGGTGAGACAAAAGTGGACCCAAAGAGTTGGAAGGTGACGACCTTGTCCGGTGGAGCCTTTCGACGTGACACAACCTGAGCGGGTACCAAGACCGGAAGCCAAGCGATCCAAATGATCCAGCGCAAAAGAAACGTCACTGCCAGCACGGCCACAGCCGCGGTGGTCGTGCCGAGTCCCGGGCGCTGGTCCAAGTCGTTGGCACGGATGCCGATTTGCTGGAGTTCGTCGGAAAGTTGGTCCAGGCCTGCTTTGAGCTTTTTGGCGCGCCTGGGAGCGACCTCTTTCAAGCGTTGCATCGCGGCCACGCAGGAATGCACACGCTCGGGGAGCTGGCGTCCACGGTGGGGAATGAGGTCCGCAGCCATGACCATGGCGGGGGCTTCTTCATGGGAGTTGTACTGCACGACGCACTTAGCCAGGGCAGCGCGGATTTCCTCGGTGGCCTGCCGCGCAGCTTTGATCGGGCTTTGCTCGTAGAGCTCGCGCAGGTGCTTGAAGTTGATGGGCTCTCCAATCCAAGCAAAGATGTTGCTGCGGTAACGGTCGCGGTTGTCGTAGTAAACGCCCACGGGCTGAACGCTCACATCGAGGTTCCAATCCTTGGACGCCAAGGCTCCAAGTGCCATGCGCGCCGCTCCAGTCTTGAATTGACGTAGGCCTGGAGCGCTGCCGCCTTCGCCCTCGGGGAACATGCCGATTGCTCCACCCCGTGCGAGTTCCTCGTAAACTGCATCGAAGGACCCTCTGTTTTGGTTGGTGTCCACTTTGTCCTTCTTGCGATAGACCGGAATCGCGCCGGTCGCCCCCATGATGTGCTTGAGGAAAGGCATCTTAAAAAGGGTGTATTTGGCGATGAAACGGGGGTTGCGCGAGCAGATGAACCAAATTAGGCCCCCATCCACAAGGCCACCGGAGTGGTTGCTCACCAAAATCATCGGGCCCTGCTCCTCGATCTGGGTACCTGAGGAGTGGACGTGATAGTAGGAGCGGACCAGGGCCCGCCCATAGAGTTTGACCAGGGCGTACACCCGGAGGATTGTGAACATCCCCTGGGGGGGGGTAGTTCTTTCCTCGGGGTGTTCTTGACCCTATGCTTGGCAGGAACCACTACGGAGGCAATTGCATAACTATGGAACAGCGAAACTGGCATACGAGCTACGACAAAGGTGTCCCCACGGCGATCGATTACAAGGAACTCACCATTCCCCAGGTGTTCTGGGAAACGGTCAAAAATTTCCCCAACAGTCCGGCCCTGGTCTTCCTTAATTGTAAATTGACCTATGCCGAGTTTGGGGCCGAGGTCGAAAAATGCGCGGCTGGTTTTGCCGAGTTGGGTGTCACATTGGGCACGCGGGTTGCGATCCAGCTGCCCAACGTACCCCAGGCGGCAATCTCATACATCGCGGCGCTCCAGCTAGGAGCCGAAGTGGTGATGACCAACCCCCTGTACACCTTCCGCGAGTTGGAACATCAGTGGCGAGACTCCGGCTGTGAAGTCGCGGTGACCATGGACTTTATTTGGGATGACTTTGTGCGGGATCGCCGAAGTGAGTTGGCTCCCAAGAAGTGGGTCGTGGCCTCGATCCCCGGCTATCTGCGCTTTCCTTTGAATTTCTTGGCGCCTTTGAAGCTGAAGAAGCAGAACCCTCCGCGCTGGGCCAAGGTTGCCCCGGAGTCGGACATGATCTTGTTCAAGGACATGATCAAGCAAGCCAGCGGGCCTGCGCCCCGGCCTGAGTTCGATTGGAATCAGGTGGCTGCTCTGCAGTACACCGGCGGCACGACGGGTCCTTCGAAGGGCGCGATGCTGACCCACAAGAATCTCTGTAGCAACATTCAGCAGATTGACGGCTGGTTCACCGGCGTCAAGTATGGCGAAGAGGTATTGATGACCGCGTTGCCCCTATTTCATGTGTTTGGCATGAGCATCTGTATGGGCTGGGGCATGGCTTCGGGCGCGTGCATGGTCCTCTTGCCCAATCCGCGTGACTTGCCGTCCGTGGTGAAAGCAATCGCTAAGCACAAGGTCACTCTGTTCCCGGGGGTACCGGCACTGTTCAACGGGCTGAACAACTTCCCGGGCATCGAAAAGATCGATGTGTCCAGCATCAAATATTGCTTCAGCGGATCGGCACCCTTGCCGCCGGATGTGATGCACAAATTTGAAAGCATGACCGGTTCCAAGATCGTCGAGGGCTTTGGCATGAGCGAGACCTCTCCCGTGACCCATTGCAACCCGCTCAACGGCGTGCGCAAGGCGGGCTCGGTGGGAATCCCTGTGGCAGATACAGACGCGCGGATTGTGGACATCGACACTGGGACTCTGGACGTCCCCATGGGCGAAGAGGGCGAGTTGATCGTCAAAGGCCCCCAAGTGATGAAAGGGTATTGGGGTCGTCCGGACGAGACAGCCAACTCGATTCGAGATGGTTGGATGTACACAGGCGACTTAGCAGTAGTGGACGAGGAGGGTTATTACCAAATCGTCGGACGCAAGAAGGACATGATCAATTGCTCCGGCTTCAAAGTTTTCCCCGACGAGGTAGACGGTGTGCTGGTGGCCCATGATGCAATCCTTGAAGCGGCGACGATCGGCATACCCCATGACGAATACGGGGAAACGGTCAAGTCGTTCATCGTGTTGAATCCAGGAAAGAGCTTAAGCGTGGAAGAAGTTCAGGCTTACTGTCGCGAGAACTTAGCCAAGTACAAGGTCCCGCGTTTGGTTGAATTTTTGGATGAGTTGCCCAAGAGCAGCGTGCTGAAGGTTCTGCGCCGTGAGTTGCGGGACATGGAGATGGCGAAAAACAAGAGCTGATTCCTAGCGTTAGACTCTGCGAGGCTCGAGGCCCGCCTCCACGGTGTTTACCCGAGGAGGCGGGTTTCCGTGCTTAGGGGGCCTTCGATGAGGGGTCGCTTGCGAAGATTGCCCTCACTGATCACAATCTCTCGGCATCGCACGTTCTCTTTCGACCCCCCCCTATCGCGGCGCTCTTGGAGTACCCATGAAATATAGTTTTCCCCTAGCTTGTACCCTCGGCCTGCTGGCCAGTTGTTCGGATGGAGTTCCTAGCACAATTTCCGAGGACGAAAAACCCACGGTCGTGGTTTACAGCCCGTCTACCGGCAATATTCCCACGCCCAACGACCTCTTGTTTGCGGGGTCCATTGATGGGACCTTGAATATTCCAACCGCCCCAGGCCCTGTTGATCTCGGGAATCCCATCGAGGCGCTGAACGCCCTTGATGGGTGGTCCACGGTGGCGCCTTTCCCCTTGAGGTTCAGTCGTCCGATAGATTTCGGCACGGTAGTGCTCGGCAGTACCTTGCGCGTGTTGGAGGTGACGACCGATACGAGCGTCGTCCCCGTTGGCGGTCCCGTGATTGGGCTCGTGGGGGAAGTGATGACCATAGAGCTCGCGCTTTCTGCTGGGGATCCGAGCGGTGCAACTCTGGAGTTGCGTCCGACCTCGCCCTTCAAGCCGGGAACCGCCTACATGGTGATTGCTACCAACGGCATTTTGGACGCTGTGGGCGATCCGGTTGGGCGTGATACTGAGTATGCAATCGTTGCAGATGAGGGCTCGTTGGTCGTGGATCACCCTCTAGCGCAGTTGGATGTTTTGGTCGACCAGATGCACTTGATTGCTGGCGCGGCGGGTACGCCGTCTGATTCGATCGTGGTCGCCTATAGCTTCACGACCCAGTCCATTGGAACCCGCGCGGGAATTGCTGTGGACCCTGTTGTTGCGGCGGCAACAATCGCCCTTGGCCTTGAGGACGACCTGATCAACCTTTATGGGAATGCGGTGATGCCTCCATTTGTGGACTTTACGGGCGCCTTTGATGGGCTTGGCGAGCCAATCACTGAGGTGCCGCAGGCAGAGGCTGGTGTATTTACCGACACGGGATTGGCTGGATTTAATGTGAGCACAATTTACGGCTCTTGGGGCGCAGGCGGTGGCCAGGTCTATGTGGGCTCTGTCTCGATGCCCTCCTATTCCGCAGTTGGGAACGGCAGCCCTCAGGATCCGGGCCCCTTGACACGCACTTGGGAAGCGCGCTTTCCCGCGTTTGATGGCACGCGCAACCTGTCTTGGCTGAATCCAATTCCAAGTTTCCAAGGCATGGAGAAGGTTCCCGTCCTGGCGATTGTTCCCGATGGCCTTGTGCTGGGGGATGCGCCGGTGACGATCTTTGTGCACGGAATTACCTCTAGCCGAGCAGCTCTGCTGGGCGTCGCACAGGCACTTGCCGATGCAGGTCGCGTCGGAATCGCGATTGACTTGCCCCTGCACGGACTAGTCGAGGGCGCCGACGATCTATTGGCTGGGGCTCTGGCTCAGATTGGCGCGGAGGCGATCGTTGGGTACACCGACGGCGCGGCTCCAGAGACGGTGCGTGAGCGCACGTTTGGGTTGGACTTTGTTGGCGGCGGCACATTCGGTACTGATCCAGATGGCACCGAGGATAGCTCGGGATCTCACTTCCTGAACTTGGCCTACCTCTTGAGCGCAAAAGCAAACATCATGCAATCAGTGGCAGACTTGACCGCGTTGCGGCAATTGCTGCCCTCCATCGACCTGGACGACGACGGCAATGGAGGAGACCTCTCAGGCAGTGACGTGGCCTTCATGGGGCACTCCCTGGGCGCGATCGTCTCGGTCCCGACCCTCGCGATTCAGCACAACATTTTGGGTGTTCAGGGTTCAGATCCTCCTGCGCCCCTGACGTTGATTGCACCGGGTGGGGGCATCGCCAAGCTCTTACAGGGCTCTGTTGCTTATGGCCCGACGGTTGATGGCGCACTTGCCCTGCAGGGTGTGTTGCCCGGGACTCCTGAATACGAGTCTTTCTTCTTTGCATCTCAGGCGGTCGTGGATGGAGTCGATCCGATTAACTTCGCGAGCCTCTTGGTTGGAACCGACATCACCAACATGACTCCGATTCACCTGATCGAGGTCGTCGGAGGAGGTTTGGCGGATACGGCCGGTGGCCCTGAGACCATGCCGACCCTGTCGGATTTGGTTGTGCCTAACAACGTGGTAGGCGCACCTCTTTCGGGCACGGACCCCCTGGTCGCAGAGCTCGGATTGACCGAGGTGACTTCGGCCAACGCGCCCCTTACTGGAATACCGGGAGTGAATCCGGCTCAAGGGTTCGTCAAGTACTTGAAAGGAAAGCACTCGAGTTTGATTGTTCCGCCCTGGGAGACGACTGGAAGCGAACCTTTCTGGTACGACTTCATTCTTGGGCTTGTTATTTATCAAGAGATGAGTGGAACAGCCGCTGCCTTCTCCGGCCTCACCCCTGAAATCACAGTCGGCGTTGGCGCCGTCAGCAACGGAGTTGTCCAATGATTCCCCCCAAGAAAATTGCGCTTATCGGTGCCCTCCTCCTTTCCTCTTGCGCCTCCAACATGACCGACCCCTGGGCCGGCATTGGCGCGGGTGCCACCACCATCGGCACTTCCACCGGGTGGGCGTTCTACGGGGCAACCACCGAGGCGGAAGGTACAGGCGGTGTCCTCTCTGGGGAAACCGGGACGGACGACACGGACCTGACCCCTAACTACGGGGGGGCGCTGAAGGTCAACCGCTTCATCACTGATGACTTTTCCCTGGGACTGGTTTACGAGCTGCGTAACTTTGACGCGGACCCGATCGCGCCCCTTTCGGCAGAACTCACTCCGGATGCTTTCACCACGCACCACTTCTTACTGTCGTCGCGCTACTGGTTGAGCCCTATGGGCGATGACGGACGATGGAAGCCCTTTGTGGGCGTCGATCTGGGGTACATTCCGGAGGTGGATTTTGGCGCGGTGGATGTGAATTATCCGGGGTCGATTCCCAACGAGAATGTGAACATCGTGGGTTCCAGTTACTGGACCCTCGGCTTGGTGGGTGGAGCCTCCTACATGTTGCGCGAAGGTCTTTCCTTGGACATGGGAGCTTTTTACGAGTTTGCCCTGACCCCCGGCGAAGACACCTTGGTCTTCCCGAACCTCGGGAATGCGACCGCCGACGTGCAGGTTTGGGCCGAAGGCTTGGTCCTCTTTGGCGGGTTGACCTGGTACCTCTAGGCCAGCACAACTGATTGAAGCAAGCGCGGGCTGGCATCCTTAGGGGTGCTGGCCGGAGGCCTTCGGTGACTGGCGCAGCGCGCGCCGGTCCATGGTGCCGAGGTGGGTCGTCCTGGGCAGGGCGAAGGGTTGAACAGGTCGGTTCCGCGCTTCCGGAAGGCGTAGGAGAGGGTGTTGCCGTAAAATGGCGCCTCAGGCTACACTGGGTCCTGAACCCAGTGCCCGCTTGGACTTCCTATCCGTCGGGCCGTGCCGACTGCTGGCTTGGAATGCCTATCAGTCTCGCCCTGTGCATAGGATTTTTCACCACAAAGCAAACCTGATGCATTCGTCCGCCTATACCACTTTGAACCGCAGGCACTTCATTAAGGGAGCCTCTGCCTTGTTTGCGGTGCCGAGCCTCGAGGCCTTCGGGGCTCCTGCTCCGCTTGCGGGTGGGCCTAGGAATTTTGTTGCGATCGGCACCTATCTCGGATGGCACCAGAATGCGTTCTACCCAAAGCAGGCGC
>JAPKBR010000071.1 GCA_028823345.1 Planctomycetota bacterium | reverse complement strand
GGGAGTTCTACTTCGCCTATTGCGAAGGCGGATTTGCCGAGCGCCACATCAGCGATGTACACATGTTGTTTCAGCGTCCCGGTGTGCGCCCCCCGCTCACCGCGCGCCCCATTTGAAGATGCGTGACGAAGACCATTATGCAATCAGCCGAGAAAGCTGGTTGACCCGCGTTGGGGTGGTGTTGGGCGGCCGACGTGGACGCAAGAACAACGTGCTGGTGACCGGCGTGCTCGGACTGCTCGCCAATACTCTGATTGTTGCGTCCGGATGGATCACCTACCCCACGTCCTCCAAGGCCGGGCCCTTGACCCAATCCTCCACCACCTTGCACCTCTGCCCCGCCCTTCCGTCAACACTCCTAGCCCGGACCGAGGGGCTCGTCCCATCGGGGCCAAGGGCCACTGGATGGACGCCGCTCTTCCCCATCGCGAGTGCGAAGAATCCGGCGGGTGATGAAGTTGTAGAGGGGCTTTCCCGTGTGCTTCCAAATCAGAGCGATGCGCCGGCGCTTGAAACCATGCCCGGATCCCTGGCTCTGTTGCTGAGAACCGCGACCATCCCGGGTGTAGCGCCGGCGGTGCTTTTGCAGGTGCCGCAGATCTTCGGCACAACGGCTTTTGAATCCCCAGCCACCCATGCCATGCACGCTGGCCAACTGGAAATCCAGGAGCGCCGGACGCCCGTCGGGCAACACCATGATGTTCTGCTCCTTGTGCAGATCGTTGTGGCAAACCCCATGCCCATGAACCTTGGCCACCAGGGCGTCGAGATGGTCAAAGTAATCCCTGGGAAGGAATGTGGTCTTGGAAAGGGGTGCTCCCGGCAGATGGTTGCGTAACAGCTCTTTCCCATGGCCCAAGTCCTTGGGGTCCAGGCGCGGCACCCCGGTGAGTCCCTCAAGCACTTGCAAGGCCCGGCGCTCACGCCGGCACAGCATCCGCGCAATCCAACCGGTCAAGGGAAGCCAAGAGCCAAATGCCTCCCGCAGAATGCGATCCTCTCCATCCCCCCTCAGGCGCACTACGCGCCCGAATGAATCTTCTTTCAGAATCTCCCTTCGATTCGGGTGCCCCATCCTCCTAGGGTACCGAGCTCTGGGAGCATTTCCCTCCCCTCCTTGTCGTTTCAGCCCATGCCGTCCACCACCAACATCTCCTCCAAAGGCCTGACCCGCCGCTTCGGTGACCATCTGGCCCTGCATCCCACAGACCTGGAGGTGGGACCTGGCGTCACGGGGCTGCTGGGGCCCAACGGCAGCGGGAAAAGCACATTCATGCGTTGTTTGGTGGGACTTGTGCGACCCGATGCGGGGTCAGCGGTAATCGACGGGGTGACGCTCACCGGGGACGGGGTAGAGATTCGACGTCGGGTGACCTATGCCCCCGGAGAGCTCGCCCTTTACGGGGAGCTGAGAGCTGATGAGCACCTGCGGTTTTTACTGCGCGGGCGCGAGGATGAAGCCTTCGGTCGCGCAAAGAAGATAGCCGAGATCCTCGGCCTTCCCCTTGGGCAAAAGGTGCGCAGCTTTAGCCACGGCATGAAGCGTCAACTGATTTTTGCGGCCGCCATGGCTCCCGATGTGCGCGTGCGCATCTTGGACGAACCAACCGAAGGCCTCGATCCCACCAAACGCTCCGAAGTCCTTGAACTCATG
Organism: Planctomycetota bacterium; assembly: GCA_028823345.1. GTDB lineage: Bacteria > Planctomycetota > UBA1135 > UBA1135. Next base: position 9,508 of record JAPKBR010000071.1, on the reverse strand, counting down.
GCCGAGGACGCCCAAGACGGGCGCACGATCCTGCTCTCATCCCACCACTTGGGCGAGGTGGACGCGATCTGCGAAAACCTAGCCTTCCTCGACGGTGGGCGCCTCGTCTCCGTGGAAAACGCCCAACGGGTGCGCGAGCGCACCAGCCAAATCGTACGTATCTGGTGGACCGGAGGCGCACCAAAAGACGCGGTCCAAGTGCTCTCGTCCCTTGGCGAAGAAGAAGTCAAATTACAGGACGACCACCTCATGATTCACCTGACAAGCAGCGATCCGCGACCGTTCCTCAAACGCCTAGGGGATGCTCCCTTGCCCGCTCCCTCCGCGGTGGAGCATGGGCGTATTTCCCTGGCTCTGCTCTACCGTGAAATCTACGGCGTGGAGGGCGTCTAACCATGAGTCGCTCCACCAAAGGCTGGCTGTTCACCCTGCTGGGATACACCCTGGTGCTTGAGATGATGCTGGCCGCCGCGATCCTCTACTGGCCCAACTTCCGCGACCACCTAGGGGCGGTAAAACTGCTCTCCAAGCCACTTCCGGTACTGGGCGACATCATCGCGCAAGTGGAGAGCATGGGCGTCGCCGCCTATGTAGTGGGTCAGCATTTCTTCAAGGGTTGCAACGTGCTGGGTGCCGCCGCGGCCGCATTGATTGGCGCGGCTGCAGTGGCCGGCGAAGCCCAACGGGGAACCCTTGAGATTTGGCTCGCGCGGCCCGTGACCCGCCTGCGCCTCGCCAGCGAGCGGTACCTTTCGGGGCAAGCGGTGATTTGGTTGGGGGTCTTCTTGACCACTCTAACAATCCCCCTCCTGTTGACACAGGTCGACGAGATCATGCGGCTGGACCGGCTGATGCTTTGCGCCCTGCACCAATGCCTTTTCTTGGGGGCGGTCTACTCGATCACGTACTTGATATCCTGCGCCTCCAGCGAGCCCATGCGTATCTCCATGGGCGTGCTTTTCTTCATGATTTTCCAATTCGGAATCTACATGGTGAAGACCGTCACCCATTGGAGTGTCTACCGGCTGGCGGACATCGAAGTCTTCCACCACATCCTTGTGGATGGTGTGCTGGATTGGGGCATCGCGGGTCCCATGCTGGCAATCAACTTGGCGGGTTTCCTCGGGGGCTATGTCTTCTTGAAACGCCGATGCCCCTAGCGCGCAAGCCGTGCCTTCACGGCCCACACTAGATCTTCCGTCTTCCGGCGTCCGGGCGCTTGGGACACGAGCCCCTTGACCTGGGCGAATGCTTCCTGTGCCTCATTCGCGCGCCCCAAAACCGCAAGAGCCCTTCCCCGCCGATAGGCACTTTCCGGCGACGAGCCGTGCTCCCGTTCACAGATGTGGACACACTCTAGGGCGCGCTCCGCATTGCTCAACTCCTGGGCGCAGGCCGCTGCGCCCAAGGCCGCTGCCCCATAACCCGCCGCGGGGTCGATGATCAGCGCTGCCTCGAAGGCAGCGCCCGCCCCCACCGTATCCCCGAGGGCACGACGCGCACGGCCCAAACCCAGCTGCCATTCCACCCGGTCCGGTTCACCGCTGGCTGCTTCCTCAAATAGAGGCAGGGCGCGCCGGGTACGCCCTTGACTGAGCAAAACCCCTGCCAGTTTGCCCTTGGCATGGGGTGTATCCACCGCACCCATGGAACGTAGTACCGCCCGCTCACGCCGGCGGTCGAGGCTCCAAGCGGCAAACTTCGATGCCCCCGCAGAAATCAAAATGGCAACCAACCAGAAGGAAATCAGGGGAATGTGCAGCAGAGCACCGATCACGGGCACACCCCCAAGAACGGTTCGCAGAATGCTGAGGGCGACAAATGTCCCCAAGAAAAATAGAATCAAGCGTGCCAAGGGTCGCCCACCCTATCCTCTGACTCTCTTGAAGCTGCCAACTCTCTTTTCCAAAGGCCCCTTGTCCCATATCTCAAGGCGCTCGAGCCAACCTCCCAGTCCCAAGTGGGCTGTGAGGCTGGAACTTGGTCGGGCCATGTGGGGGCTCTTACGCGGCCTCGCATCCCTCCCTGCCTTTTGGATTGAGGAGCAGGGCATTAAGCAACAGGTGCGCGATGACGTGCTCGCTGCCCCCGCAGCACCACAAACCTGTCCCGTCAGTAATCCACCCCTTCACCGACCCCTCAAAATTTTCATCGCCTGTGCGGAACCCAGCGGTGAGATCCACGCCTGCTCCTTGGCCCGGGCTCTGCAGGATGAATTGCGTGAGTTAGGCGCACCGGCTCCGGAGCTCTTTGGTTTTGGGGGCCCGGCCTTGGCAGGCGCCGGGGTGACTCTCTTGGGCAACCCCGGAGCACGGGCCACCATGGATGCGGGTGAAGCGGCCAAGGGCATTGGTTTCTACAGCGAGCTCATGGAACGGCTCGCGCGCTGTTGCGACGAACACTCCCTCGATGCATTCGTGCCCATCGACTCACCGGCCCTGCACGTACCCATGGCCAGCCTGGCCAAGGCGCGAGGCGTGGCCACGATTCATTTTGTGGCCCCGCAATATTGGGCCTGGGCCCCTTGGCGGGTTGGACGCTACAAGCGCGTGATGGATCTGGCCCTGACGATTCTTCCCTTCGAGCCACGCTGGTATCGGCGGCATGGGGTGACGACCAGTCATGTAGGCCATCCGATTCTCGACACCTTGGGTCCCCTCAAGGACCTGCCTGCCCAGGATTCACGAACGGCCCTAGTCATCCTGCCTGGATCGAGGGCGGGAGAGATCGAGGATAACCTCGGTTGGATGCTGGCTCGCGTGCGAGAACAGTTACCGCGACTCGAATGCACAGAGGTACTGATCTGCCAGTCCTCCCCTCGCCACCGGGAACGTATCGAGAGTATCCTTCAGAGTGAAAACGTCGAGGCTCAACTCATGGTCGGAGACCTGCACGCTTGCCTGGGCCGGGCGCGCACGGCCTTTGCGGTGTCGGGCACGGTGCTTATGGAGGTCATGCATCACCGCATCCCCGCCCTGGTGGTTTACCGCGTGGATCACGGCTGGAAGAAGCGCGCCTTTTGGCTGCTCACATCCCCCTGGTTCGGAAAGCCGAACCTAGTTGCGGGGGAAGAGGTCTTCCCCGAATTCGGCTTTGTGGGCCAAGGGGACCCGGAAAAGGTGGGAGCCGAACTGGTCGCCCTCGACGCGGACCCTACCCGGCGAGAAGCCGTGTCCAGGGGCATCCAAAGAGCTTTCTCCCGCCTAGGGGGCAGCGGTGCGGCGAAACGGGCGGCCCGCGCGATCCTTCATGAAGTGGCCCCTTCAGAATCCAAGAGCGAAAACGGGAAAAGTCCGTGAATAGGCCCCGAGACCTTGCGTACCGCATCCCAGTGGGTCCTCAAGCAACAGAACTAATGACACGTACACGCGCCGGCGATCAGACGGCGTTTGACGAACTCGTGCCCCTGGTTCAGGGACGCGCCTACCAATTGGCCCGGTCCTGGGTGGGCAATCACCATGATGCGATGGAACTCAGTCAAGACGCCCTGTTGCGGGTTTACAAGGCACGCAGCAAGTATGACCCCACGAGTCCCTTCCTGCCCTGGTTTCATCGCATCCTGCGCAACACCTGTATCTCGTTTCTACGCAAACGTCGGCCGCACATTAGCGTGCGCCTGATTGGCAAGGAAGACGGTGTAGATGACTACGAACTCATCGACGAGAACGCCAATCCGGTGCAGGAAGCTCAACAGACGGAGCACGCCCAACTGTATTCCCAGGCGGTTCAAACCCTCTCACAAAACGACCGCGAAATCCTGGCCCTCCGGCATACCCAAGAACTCTCCTATCGCGAAATCGCCGAGAGTCTCGGCATTAAGGAGGGCACGGTCATGTCGCGCCTGTTCCATGCCCGCCGCCGTTTGCGCCTCGCCCTAGGACCGGTCCTAGGAGAGGTACCTTCGTCCCAACCCGCCTAAGCTCTAGACCTTTCTTTTGTACCACCCCACCCTTTCACCATGAACGAGTCCCAGCCGAGCCAGAATCAGTTGGATGTCATGCGCTACGCAGACGGGGAACTCCCTGCCAATGAGGCACAGAGCATGGAGCAACGCCTGGCCACAGACCCTTCTCTGCGCCGTGAACTCGCCGCCTACCAGACCCTCGAAGTCCTTGCCCGCAACACGGCACCCCCCGAACCGGGAGACCTCGAATGGCAGCAGCTGCGCTCGGGCACTCTTCACAGGGGCGTTGGCCTTGTCAGTTGGCTTCTCATCGGAGTCTCGTCCCTGGGATATTTTTCCTGGGTGCTGGCCGCGCTCTTCGGCTGGACCGCCCCCCCCCACCCGGCTATCTTCGGCATAGGAGCTGTGGGCCTCATCCTGCTGACCCTCATGCTGCTGCGCGAGCGCGTGGCCGCCCTCCCCCTCGACCCCTACCGAAAAGTCAAACGATGATCACCACTACAACCGGCACCGTCGCTGGGCGCACCATTACAGAAAGCCTAGGGGTCGTCCGCGGCACCACGGTCCGTGCCCGCCATGTGGGCCGGGATATCATGGCCGCAATCCGCATGCTCGTGGGAGGCGAGGTGGAGGAGTACACCAAGCTCGTGGCCGAAGCCCGAGAGCAGTCTATGGATCGGATGACCGCCGAAGCACGCTCACTGGGAGCCCATGCGGTGGTCGGGGTAAGATTTGGCACCAGTATGGTCGCCCAGGGGGCTGCGGAATTGTTGGTCTACGGGACGGCTGTTCGCTTTGCCGATCAAGAAGGGTAGAGTGCCGGGGTCGCCCCAGCGCCCAGTCCAGACCCCCAAATTCGTGCACCGCTTCCCCATCCTTCTCCTTCTGTTCACAGCCTTCGCGGCCTGCAGCCATCCAGTGCAAGCGGGTGGCCAGAGTTCCTTTCGCCTCACGCCCATTCTCGAGGTCATAGGCAAGCAACCGACCCAGCCAGCCCCCGAGGTGTTGGCCCGCTGGGATGTCAGCCGCTTGATCCCCAGCGGCTGGGCTGCACGTGGCGAAACCAAGATCCGTGTGGTGGCCGACGCCGACCAGCCATCTGCCGTGCAGATCGAAGCCGGTAACAACAGCCTCTTGGACGTACGCCACCTGCCGCTCCTGGAAACCGATCGTTTACGCCTCAAAATGCGCGGCGGTCCCTGCCGTATCAAGGTCGAATTTTTCACCCGTACCAAGAGCTTGGGAGTCACGCGCGCCGTCCCGTTAGACTCCCCCACAGAGTTCATCGAGGTAGACTTCGACGCAGCCTTCCTAGGCCGCTCCGGTAATTCCCCCGATCGCGTGCTCATCCGCGTGCTCGGCGCCCACGAAAGCCTGTACTTGTCCAGCCTGGCCCTACTCAAGGTTAGCCCATCCGGTTGGCTGCCCGAGCCCGGCTCGACCCCCTGGCTCTCCATTGGAGAAGATCAACGCAGAGCCACGGGTTTGCGTTCTAGCACACCTCTCCGTGTCCGTTTCCGCGGAGTCGGAGGCGCGCGACTTGAATTCAACTTCGGCGTCCCCCCGGAAGCCGTAGGAAAAGTCGATGCGCGCCTTGAAGTAAAACTCTGGCCAGAGCGCGGAGATCCACGGGAAACCAGTTACCTCGTTTCCGCCCAACGGGGTGGAGTCCCGTGGCAAGCCGCGCACTTGGACATTCCCCACGCCTTGGATGGACGCCAGATCACCGCCACATTCCGCTTGGTGCCAAAGGGCCTCGCCGTAGCTGCTCTGGCCCTGACCCCTCCCCAATTGGTACGAGCCGCGGAACGTCCGTCGATCCTGCTGATTACCGTTGATGGTTTTCGCGCGGACGCGGTCACCATGCCGGGGGGGGCACCCCTGATTGAACAAGCCCAGCGCAATAAACTCACCCGCGTGCTGCAAACTCCCAGCAATTCACCGCGGGTTGCGGCGGGAGCCATCCTGACCGGCCAGTCCCCCACGGAAAACGGTTTGGTCCTAGGCACTGACCGCTTGCCTAACGATGCGAATACCCTGGCCGGCGAACTCTCCCGGGCAGGCTACCTCACCCTAGCTTTGGTGGGCGACCCCCAACTGGGCCACGATTCAGGCCTGCTGGAGAAATTCGACTGGGTCTTTGCTCCCAAAGAGGGAGCCGACGCGGATGCACTGGGAGCCCAAGCCGCGGTCTGGCTCGCCAATCTGCCGCCAGCTCCAATTTTCCTTTGGATGCACGCAAGCGACCCCCTGCCTCCCTATGACCCCAAGCTCAGCTTCATCCGCCGCTTCTCCGATCAAGTGGGCGACAAGGAATTCCTGCCTCCCGAGTTCCGGCCGCCCTGGAATCCCGACGAGGAAGACGCACGGGTCGTGCGCGTTCGATACCGCGCCGAAATAGCCGAAGTGGAACGCCAGCTTGCACGCCTGATCGCCCGGGGCCGACTTTCCACGTCGATCTGGGCCATGGTCGGACTACGTGGCCAGGGCCACGGCGAGAGCGGCGCATGGTGGCGGTCGGACCGAATGACCCCCGAGATTTTGGATGTACCCATGATCTCCATGGGAGTCCGAGGGAAGCAAGTGCTCTCGAGTCTTGATGGAGGCATCTCTTCGGTGGGCCGGGCCCTGCTGGATAGCGCGCGTCTTGAGAACCTTGAGTTCCCTTCTGGCCTGGGAGGCAACGACTTGGCCTTTTCCGCGGATGGATCAAGAATCTCCCTGCGGAATGAAATGGGCCTCGGGATCCTCGCCCTCAACAAATCCGCAGGCGGGCCAGCCCCGCGCAAGAAGCACGGGTTTCACTGGATCGGCACCAAGCTCACCGCTGCGGAACTTCAGGCTGTCCACCGGGACCTTCTGATGCGCCTAGACGACCTCCAGGTCGATGGGCTCGTGGACTGCGCCTGCGAACAGTGCGCCCGAGCCAACCAGTAATTAGGGCCGGAGCGATCAGGTCCCGGAACGTTCGGTCAACACCAGCTTCAATTCCTTGCGCCGCAGGTTCGGCACGTGGCAATCCTCGGTGGGATAGCCCACCGGGATCAAGAGGAATGCTTTTCTGCGCGCCGGTTGCTTCAGCAAGGTGCCAAGAAAACCCATGGGACTAGGGGTGTGGGTCAAGGTCGCAAGCCCAGCTAGGTGCAATGCGCTGAGCAAAAACCCCGCTGCAATGCCCACAGATTCCTGGGTGTAGTAATGCTGCCGTCGTTTGGCCTTGTCATCCTCGCCCCAGGCCTCTCGGAAAATCACGATCAGACAAGGGGCATCTTCCAAGAAAGGCTTGTCATGATTGGTGCCCAGGGGTTCCAGGTCCTCGATCCACTGTTCATTCATGCGCCCCGCGTAATTCTCGCGCTCTTCCACTTCGGCAGCCAGGCGGATTTCTCGTTTGACTTCTGGATCGGTAACCAGCACAAAATGCCAAGGCTGCTTGTGCGCCCCGGATGGAGCACTGGCCGCCGCCACAATGCAAGAGCGCAGGACTTCGATTGGGACCGGATCGGGAGAAAAGTTTCGCACACTGCGGCGGGTGACGAGGGCTTTGGCATAGGCCTCTGCGCGGCGAAGCATCTCGGACTCTGGATAACGCTCGAACTCGAGTGGGATGGGCTGGGATGAATCCATGGGAGCACCCTACCCAAGACTGGCCGGGGCGGGAGAGAGTTCCTGACTGGCACAGGGGACCTGAGAGTGGCCCCCAATACCCTGAACCTCCCCCTGCCCACCGCCGTTGGCCCCCCCTAGGCGGCATCCTTATGCCCTGCCCCCAAGCCCATGCTCCAATCGACCCACACCTTCATCCTGCGGAACTTGCTCCCGCTCCTGCTGGCCCTGCTCCCCACCGTGAGCCATGCCCTCGCCCAGGACACTCCCTTTGAGTTAGATCTCAAGGAGGCCATTGACCCCTCAATCCGCTGGATACGCGGCCAGCAGGATCGTGAAAACGGCAGCTACGGCACCATCGAAAGCACCGCCTGGGTGCTGCATGCCATGGCCAGCAGCCCCCGCAATTACGGCCGCAGTGACGGAGCTTTTGTGCGTGATGGGGTCCGTTGGCTGATTGCACAACAAGAAGAAGACGGAGCCTACGGAGCCAAGTCCCTCACCCCCGCTGCTCGGCTCAAAAACACCTCCATTGCTTCGGTTGCGCTCTATCACTTCCTGGACGAGACCACCCGGGATGGGTATGCGAAGGGCTTGATGTTCTTGGCTTCCCAAGGGGTGGACGATCCCCAGGGTGTACTGCCGATTCGCACCAAGGACCGGGCCGAAGCGGGCAAGCGAGCGGTGCGCCTCCTGGCTGCCCGCCAGGCCAATTTTTCCTGGAAGGATTCCCTTCAACTCACGGCCCAACGGGTGGCGGAACTCTCCCAGTACCGCAACCTATTGAAGCCCGCCAGCAGCAGCGCGGGGGATGCGGCAGCCCTGCCCAACTGGAATACCAAGGACGCCAAGCGCACGGATCAAGCCATCGCTAAGGGAGCCGCCTACCTCTTGACCCAACAGGTGGAACCCGGTCGTTGGGGCAGCCCCCGGGGAGCAGACGCGGGTATCAGCGCCATGGTCCTCGGCGCCCTTTCTGCGGTCCCCGAGCCCCGACAAGAGGACATTCAGAAGGCACTCGATCAAGGCCTCAAGTGGCTCGCTTCTTTGCAGCACGAGGATGGCTCGATCCACACGGGGATGCTGGCCAACTATGTGACTTCTGCGTCGATCATGGCCCTCTCTCGGGCTAAAGGGGACCAGTACGATGAAGTCCTGCAAAAGGCCCAGGCTTACATCGTGCAGTTGCAGGCGGACGAGGGCGAGGGGTACTCTGCTGGCGACCGTTATTATGGGGGCATCGGCTATGGGGGCGATGAGCGCCCGGACCTTTCCAATCTGCAAATGGCCCTCGATGCTCTTTCCGCATCGGGACTCAAGCAAGACCATGAAGCCTACGCCCGGGCGATCAAGTTCTTGGAGCGCTGCCAAAACCGGTCCGAATCGAATGACATTCAAATTCTCGAAGAGGGCGTGATCATCCAGTCCGGCGAGGACGGGGGCGCTGGCTATGCTCCTGGATCGAGCAAGGCGGAATACGAAATCACCACCCGGGACGGAAAGCCGGTCAAGGTGCCCCGCTCCTATGGTTCCATGACCTACGCCCTGTTCAAGTGCTATCTGCTGGCGGGCCTCGATCGCGAAGACCCCCGGGTGCAAGCCGCATGGCATTGGTTGGGCCAAAATTGGACCCTGGACCAAAACCCGGGCTTTGAAGCTTCCCGGGATCCAACCGCCGCCTACCAGGGACTGTTCTACTACTACCAGGGTATGGCACGCGCCCTTGACCTCTCGGGCGCTGAGAACATCACCGACGCGGAAGGCATCGTCCACCCCTGGCGCACAGAATTGAGCGCGCGCATCGTGACCCTGCAAAGCCGCATCGACGGTTCCTGGGTCAACGTCAACGCGCCCCGCTGGTGGGAAGGCAACCCAGTGTTGGCCACCAGCTACGCCCTGTCGACCCTGGACGCCTGCCGGGTTCCCGAGGGCCGCTAGGGCGGAGCCCCCAACCCCAATCCGTGGGAACAGGGTACGGACCTAGCGATGCTCAAGAAG
>JAPKBR010000096.1 GCA_028823345.1 Planctomycetota bacterium | reverse complement strand
CGGTTCGAGTTCGCTCACGCACTAAGTGCGGCTCCGTCCGGCTCAGACCTTGGGGTTCGTATCCAAGCAGAGCTTGTCGCGATTGACGAGTACTTGAGCTCCGTAACCGATCACTCCTCCCCGTCCACCTCTTATCCCGACCCCTACCCGGCCGGAGGCCGGTAACCATGGTTCAGATTCAGCTCAGCGAAAAACGCGTGACGGCCAAGGTCGTCTTCTACGGTCCTGGAATGTCGGGTAAGACGACTAATCTCCAAGTGATTCACGAGCGTGCCCCCGAATCCAGCAAGGGTGAGTTGACGAGCATCTCAACCGATGGGGATCGCACTCTCTTCTTCGATTTCATGCCCCTCGACCTGGGTACCGTGGCTGGTCTACGAACCCGCTTCCAGCTGTACACCGTGCCTGGTCAGGTCTACTACAACTCCACTCGCAAGCTTGTGCTAAGAGGCACCGACGGGGTGATCTTCGTAGCCGATTCTGCCGCGGACATGCTCGAAGCCAACCTCGAGTCTCTGGCAAACCTGCGAGAGAATCTTGCGGAATACGGCAAGAACCTGGACGACCTGCCCCTTGTTCTCCAGTTCAACAAACGGGATCTGCCCAACGCCATGCCTGTCGAGGAGCTGCGCGCCGCCCTAAAGGAGGCTTTGGGCGGGCGTGAGGTTCCGGACTTGGAATCGGTGGCCAACACGGGCCATGGAGTGTTCCCGACTCTGAAGGCTCTGGCGGCTCTGGTGCTTGAACGCGTTCACCAACAGACCGGCGGCGTGTCCGCTCCAAAAGCGCCTCCGGCTCCTGTACCGTTCCCGGCACCCACCGCTGTCGTGGATTCTCCAGCTCCTTTGCACCGCAAGGAAGCACTCGATGAGGGGCCGGCGTCCATTCCGGCGGCCTCCCCTCAACCGGTATCCGAGGCTGCGCCCTTATGGGCCTTGCCCCAAACCCCGACGGGGGCCTCTGCGATTCCGGCTCCGCCACAAGCTGAGCCGGCCGCTTGTGCGGAGGTACCTACGAGCTCTCCTCAGAGTGGTCCGACCCTACGTCTGGGAAACTCGATGACCGCGGTTGGCGACGATCAGCCACAGGAGAGTGGGGCGTCGGTGACACATGCTCCGTTGCCCGCGACACCCCCTCCCCGTGCAGTCATGCCCTCCGCGCCGTTGGCTCAGGCCGTCCCAAGGACTCAGCCGTCCGCGGCCGTGCTATCCCCTGCGGCCCCGGCAGCGCCCACACCCCGTGTCAGCCTTCCACCCATGGCCAGCAGCGTTCGCCCTCGATCCATGGGGCTGGCCACCGCCGCCTTTGTGGTCACGGCATTCTTGGCGGGCATTGCCCTGGGTGCGTTTCTGGCTCAACCCTTTTGATCGCGCTGGAATCTTCACCATGAGCCATCTAGACCAGGAATTTCGAAGACAGCATCGTGATCGGTACGCCGATCGACTGAAGGAGATACAAGTGCATCTCGAGGGCCTACTGGGGCGAGAGGGCGTAGCGGGATCCATGCTGATTGACCCCGCCGGCCATCCGATTGCGGCATCAGGGGACCTGTCCACCCAAGATCCCGATCTCCTGGTCGCTTTGTGCTCTGCTTCCTACGCGGCTCTGGCTCAGGCCTTCTCTGCCTTGGGGAATGGCCCCGTCACGCAGCTGAAGGTGAGCGGAGATGAACGTGGATTATCCGTCCTTCCCATGGCTTGCGGGACGCTCCTCCTCACATCCTGGGAAGGGGCATTTCCGGCCACCGAGTTCGATGATTGGCATGGGGAGCTTGCACCTCTCATTGGTCATCTGGAACACGGGCGGACCTGAGCCCCGATTTTTCGGGCTAAGAGACCATTTTTTTTGAGCAATCAGGGACCGGATGTTGGGGCCCTTGTGAGTGAGGGGGGCGTCTCTCGCTCTGAGTTTTGAACCCGAGATCGAGCGCCCATCTGGAAGCTGGATACGTCTAGTAAATGCCGTGTTCGCAATAGAAATCAAGAACATGGATAAGTGCATGTCGGCTTGAAATCAGCATGGTGTGAAGCGCTAGATCCAGCGCGGGATGGGCTCGAGTTCCAAGAAGGAGGCAAGGGGTAAGGAAAAGTTTCCCAGAACTGGGTTCGGAGTCAGTGGATTGGCACCGATGATGCTCGTGATGTCGCGTCTTCCTACCTAGTTCAGTCCAACGCCCATTCCGGGCACCTATCTGAACACAGACCCCCCAGGCCCTTTGGGCTCAAGGAGACCACTCTCATGGCGAAGAAGAAACGTAAGGCCGTAAAGAAGAAGGCCGCCCCTAAGAAGGCAGCTAAGAAGAAGGCAGCCAAGAAGAAGCCCGCACGCAAGAAGGCTAAGAAGAAGGCTGCCAAGAAGAAGC
>JAPKBR010000070.1 GCA_028823345.1 Planctomycetota bacterium | reverse complement strand
TTCAAGGGCAGGGCGTTCACGATTCTGCGTACAGCATTCTAGTCTTGGGCTCCCTGGTGGAAGCGCCAAACTCTTTCAGTACGGAGCCTATGCTACTGACCGGAGTGCCCACCCGGGCGCCCTCCTGGGCCCCTGATAGGCTTAGCTGCACTGAGGGATGCTGCAGGCGATAAGTGCCCACAAGATTGCCTTGGGGAACTCACATATCTGCTTGGTCGCAAGTAACTCCGTTCAACCCAATGACTCGCAGGTTCTCCCCGCGCGCGAGGGGGTCGGAGGAGGGTGCAGCGACTCCACGGCCCTGATCAGCGGCTAGCGAGCGGTCATGCGTGGGGCACAGGGAGCGCGATACTCCCGGATTCAGCACGGTGGATTCCGATCAGTTCACACGCATCCAGAACTTCTGGATGAACTCGGCCACGTTGCCCTTGTCTCGGGACAAAAGGGCGCCGCTGGACTCGCTGCGGCAGTGAGTTGATGAGTTCGGCATGCCTGCGGGACCCTCAACGGTGACGGTGATGGTGGACACACCCCCGAGGAAACCATTCTTCTTGCTGGCGACAATGCGCAGGGCTTCCTTGTCGGTTTCGGTCACGGTCCAACCGGGCATGTCCTCAGCCATTTCGCATGCAGCGGAAAAGATATCATCCTTTACGCTGGGGACTTGCACGGGCTTATTCCATCGTGCGGAGTTCGTGTCGCTGGTTTCGAACATTCCCATGGGAGTGGATCGCCTTGATGTAGAACGGTTGAAATGGAAGAACCCAGAAGCGCCAAGCCTCTGGGTTCATTGGAACTCAGGGGCGTAGCCCTTCCGATGCCATCACCTAGCTGCGCGCGTCAAGCGGGACTTGCTGCGGGCGGCGGCGTTGGCGTGGATGATGTTCTTCTTAGCTGCCTTGTCCACCATCTTCATGGCGGTGGGCAGAGCCGCTTGAGCGGCTTCCGGGGTTTCAGCGTTCAGAACATTCTTCATGGCGGTCTTCATGGAACTGGAGACGCCCTTGTTGGCGGTACGACGACGCTCGTCGGTGAGCATACGTTTCTTTGCTTGATCAGATGTGGGCATGATTATGAGTGCTGGTTGTTCTTGTGCGACGGGGTGCTTTCGCGGGTGAGGGCCCGAGGCCCGTTTGCTAGTCAGTGTTGATTCAGTTGTTCCATCTTTGCAGCCACGTCCCGGTACCCGATGTCGGTTTCGAAAATCCGTGAGTAGCAGGCGCGCGCTTCGGCATTCTGGCCGTCCGCTTCAGCAATTTCGCCGAGATGATACATGATCTCACGCCCCCGGTCATCCAGGGTCGGCCGATCCCCAAGAGCTTCGTTGAATTGTTTCTTGGCGAGGTCCGAGAATCCCTTCTGGCGGAAGCACAAACCCAGCAAGAAATGGCCGTCAGGGGCCAAACGGGGGTCTGTAAGGGCCTTTTGGAGCTCCGCAGCCGCCCCGTCGGGGTCATTCGCGGTGAGCAAGTGACGTCCCAGGGCGAGACGGGCGGCGGCGTCTCCGGGGCGCCTTTCCACGGCCTGGCGTAGACCCTTGCCCTCGAGCTGGCCCAATTCGCCCTCCAGTCGGTCGGCAGCCTCGGTGTCCCCGAGCTTGTCCGCCCGAGCAATTTGGCGTTTGAGGGAGGCCAAGTGCAGGGCCGCCGCCCGGTCCTCTAGCTCCGTGTCTCCCTGACGAAAGGTCAGAGCTCGTTCCACTAGGTCCAACGCTGCGCCCGGATCGCGCCGCTTCTCTTGAACCCGTGCTAGCTCCAGCATGACGTCCACGTCATTCGAGTCCTCGGCTAAGCGACCCTCCAAACGTTCGGCCTCTGCGTCGAGTTCTTCTGGGGACATCTGCAAGCGTTTGGATCGCTCGAGGGATTTGGTCTCCTCGCTATCCACAAGCTGCTCACGACTGTGTTCAACGGAATCAAAACGCCCCTTGCTGAGGGCCGCTTCTGCAGCCAGGTCCTTGCGGGCCTTCATCGCAGCCCGATCGCGAGGGTCCGCCTCAAGGGCGCGCTCGTAGTAGGCCAGGGCTTTGAGGGGATCCCCCTGCTTAGCCATCATGGCGCCGGCATTCTTGAGCCCCTCGGGGTTGCGGGGCGCGACCTCTGCCAGGAATTCGAACACCGCCAGGGCCGATGAAAAATATCCGCCCGACTCAAGCGCTTGGCCCAAGAGCAAGTTGCCCTCTTCGTCGAGGGGGTTAGTGGCCAAGTACCCCTCGTAGGCCTTGATCGCCGCATCCCATCGTCCAGCGCGGGCTAGGCCCTTCGCTGCGGCCAATGGGCCCGCCCCCTTGAGCTTCCCAAACAGGCCACGTCCGCCCTTGGCCTCGTGGCGAGCCCTAAGGGCCCGCCGCAAGCCGGCCCGCGCGTCCCCCACGTCCGGATTGATCTCTAGCAATTGCTTGTAGAGCTGAATGGCAAAATCGTAGTTGCGACGGCGCGCCGCCTCTTCTGCCTTTTGAATGTGTTTGCTGTAGTCCACGGAGGTCTGATCCCAAGTTAGGGTGGAGAATCCTATAGGGAAGACCTAGAGACCGTCAACGCGCGGGTATCCTGTTTCCTCATCGGAATGTTGCCCGATTGCCCCATCGGGCCATCCGGTCACCTCTCAGCCCCCCAGACCCATGTCCGCCCCCCTCGAACTCACCCTGACCCTCTACCCGTCACCGGTTTTACGCAAGGTGACTCCCCCCATCAGTGCCTTCGACGAGGAACTGCAAGCGACCGTGACCGGCATGCTCGAAGTCATGTACGAGAGCGGAGGCATCGGTCTGGCCGCCCCTCAGGTTGGCCTCGGCCTGCGCCTTTTGGTGATCAACGAAACCGGCGACCGGGAAAAGGCCGATCAGGAATTGGTCCTGGTGAACCCGACCATCACCAGCCGCGGCAAGGAAACGACCTTGTACGAGGAAGGCTGCCTGTCCTTCCCCGAGATCTACGCCGAGGTTTCACGGCCCGATGCCTGCACCGTCGAAGCCCAGGACGTGAAAGGGGAAGCACTCAGCCTAGAGCTCACGGGCTTTCTCAGCCGCATCGTGCAACACGAACTCGATCATCTCGAAGGCATTCTGCTTGTGGATCGCATGAGCGCCGGGGACAAGCTGCGCAACCGTGCGGCCCTGGAGAATCTGGTGGACGACTACAAGCGGAGCCGCTGAGGAACCTTCTGTGCGCGTAACCACCGACCTTGATCAACTGCCCCTGGCAGAGGGGCCACCCGCAGTGGTCAGTATCGGCGTCTTCGATGGTCTGCACCTGGGACATCAGGCGATCCTAAGGGCAAACTGTGAACGGGCCGCCCGCCAAGCCGCCCTCGCAACGGTGGTCACCTTCGACAAACACCCCAAGGCTTTCTTGCTGGGGCGCGCCCCTCGCACACTGACGACCCTGGAACATCGCCTACGGCACTTCGAGCGCTTAGGCATCGAGCACACCCTGGTCCTGGAGTTCAACCAAACCCTGCGCGAGACCCCTGCACGCGACTTTGTCCAGGGCATCCTGCTCGACGGCCTCCGCGCCCAGACATTTGTGCTGGGCTTCGACAGCAAGTTCGGCTCAGAACGCGAGGGAGACGCTGATTTCCTGCGCTCCATGGGCCACGAGGTCCAAGTGATCCAAAAAGTCGAGGTGAGCCAAAGAGCGGTGTCCTCCACCGCAATCCGCGAGGCAGTGGAACTGGGCGACCTGGCGGGTGCTGAACGCATGCTGGGGCGGCCCGTGAGCGTCTATGGCCAGGTGGTCCGCGGGGACGGCATCGGCCTCAGCTTGGGCTTTCCCACGGCGAACCTGAATCCACACCATGAGCTCCTGCCCCCCACCGGTGTCTATGCGGGTTGGGCGCGCTTGGATCCACTGAATCAAAGCGACCGCGACGCCAAACCCCTGCCTGCCGTGGCCAACATCGGTTTTCGACCGACCCTGGACGGGATAAGGCCCGAGCGGCCCGTGTTTGAGGTGCATCTCTTGGAGGGAGGCCGCGACCTGTACGACCAGCACCTGGAGTTCGAGTTCGCGGCCAGACTCCGAGAGGAGCAACGCTTCGAGAATCTCAAAGCCCTGACCCATCAGATTGCCTTGGATTGCGAGGCAGCCCGGCAATTGCTGGCCTAGGGGCCTACCCTCGGCGATCAAGGACAGGCTGAGCCCCTGAGGTCGTCAAGTTCCGGTCCCCAGCCAAGAGTTGTGGCTGGCGCTCCCCCTCTCTTGCGGTGCTTGACGGTGAGCAGCCGACTCTTATCAGCTTCCCACCTCAGGGGAGAACTCTGGGTGGATGAGATCCTTCGGTAATGACCGTGCCAAGCGCCCCTCGGGATCGGCTGTCTTGATGCTGAAGCGGCCAGCATTCAATCGGGACACAAAAAGACGGAAGGTCCCTCGCGACGCGCGCAAGAGACCTTCCGTTGATTGTCACCCGAACCCTACGACGCGCGCAGGATTCGGAGTCAAGTTAGGATCAGAAGCCGACCTGAAGGCCGATCGTGATGGTGTCGGAGCCGGTGCCGGCGTCGTTGTCCGGCATGGCGAACCCGATGGTGTACTTAACATCGTGGCCACTGACATAGTAGTTAGCAGCGATGTCCATATCGGTGTCACCACCAGCGGTGTCCAGGTCCTGATAGCGGATGCCGATTTCCCAGTCTGTTCCAACTGCGTAGGTGGCGGCAATAGCCATGGGGGAGTCGCCGGTAGCGGCCGCAGTAGCGCCCGCTGATGCGCCGGCACCAGTGGTGCTGCCGCCCATATCAGCGAATTCAGCGCTGAAGGAGAAGGTGCTCGAGGTGAGGCTGGCATCGATGACCGACGAACCGTCGGCCGCGTTACCGTCATCAGTCATAGAAGCACCAATCACAAGGCCCATGCCGTCGGCAGCGCCGTAGCAGCCTTCCACGGAGGAGCCGGAGCCCATGACCGTGAAGTCAGCGTGAAGGGTAATTTGGTACTCGTCGGCACCGAAGTCGGAACCGTCTTGGACCGCCGCGGCCCAGTTGAAGTTGCCAGAGTCGCCGCCCAGCATGATGCCGCTATCACGGCCAGCAAAGTTGCTGCCGATCGCGCTGCGATCCTGGAAGAACTGGTTACGCTCGGCACGGCCGCCACTGGCACCCATGGGCGCCTTAAATCGGCCAGCTGTACCATTCATTCCGCCAACAGCGGTGGTGACGTAAGCATCGGTGACGGTGCCTAGGCCAGCAGCCCATTGGGTTCCAACGGTGATGCCGTAGCCCGAGTTCTCAGCTGAGAAGCCAAGGCGCAGGTTGTTGCCACCGAAGTCGGACGTGTCCGTGTCGGAGTTGTTGGTGTAGCCAAGGTCAAGGTAACCGCCGATAGCGACACCGCCTCCTTGGGGGGAAAGACTAGAGGAAAGTGCCTCGACTTCGCGGTCAAGCGCGGTCCAGTCACTGCCGGCGGCCATGGTGGCACCGGTCATGGTTAGCGCTGTTGCGCAGAAGATGATGGTCTTCATGATAGTTCGTTGGTTTGTGTTCTCGTGAGAGACAGACAGAGAGTTCAGGGATGGGGGTCTATTTCGCGCAGAGGATGCCGAGTGGGCGCCCTCAAGCCAAGTACCCAGATGGGCAAATCGGCGCATTTTTGTTTCCGGGGGTACCTTCGGCGGGGTGGCGGATTGCATGACCCACAAACTGGAGAGAGTATCAGGCTAAGTTCCCTAAGTCCCCCTGTGGACTCGACTTAAGGCCCCCTAAAGGGTGAGGAAGAAAGTGCCTGACAGCTCGCGCGGAAGGCCAATATAGGCGCCGTACGCCGCCCTATAGGCTATTTATTGGAAGTCGCATATCGCCGCAGGGCACCTACTCCCTTGATCAAACCGCCTTGGCTGGGCCCCAGGAGCACTCACGAGGGTCCGAAATGTGCGGCAAGGGGCCCAGGCCGTGACTCTTCTGCCCAAAACGGGCCAAATTCCCTATACCCTATTATTAGTGTTTGCTCCCACCGGCCCATCCGAGCAAATCCTGACGGCTTTGACCCGTTCTTGATCCGCGCTCCCCCAAACTGGGGACAATGGGGCTTCTAGGGCCCTGAAATGCCTATTTCAGAGGGGGGGGCGGGGAGCGTCTCGACAATTGTCGTCCACGAGCAGCGAGAGAAGGCCCTCAATCATCCCCATGGGGCCGTCGTCGGTTGCGCTTCCGCTCGCCGGCCTTGCGCTTGGCTTTCAGTCGCCGCTCCTTGGAGCCCCGGGTGGGCCGGGTGGCCTTGCGAGCCTTGCGGGGCTTGAGGGCCCCCCCAATCAGGGCGGCGAGACGCTCCCGAGCCTCTTCCAAGTTCCTTATTCGATCCCGGCTTGCCTGGGCGCGGACCACGAGCACCCTGCCCCCCACTAGCCGGGAGCCCAGGTTCTTACGCAGAAGCTCCTGGCGCGCCTTACCGAGGCTCTGGGAGGCCTCAATGTCAAAGCGCAGCTCAACGGCTGTCTCGACCTTGTTGACACGCTGGCCGCCGGGCCCGGAGGCACGCATGGATTTGAGCTCGATTTCTTGAGCGGGCAAGACCAGGCGCGAACCAATGGCTAGGGGCTCCATTACGCCCCCTCAGCTGTCTGCGGCAGCCGGGTCATTCTGGCGCAGCATGGGCCAGGTGAATATCCCCGTGTTGTGGCCATCCGAAAAGGTAAGAGACAAGGCGTAGGTACCTACCAAGTGGGTTCCACTGTGGGTGATGTCCTCAGGAACCGAAGCGGGGTCCAAGAGGGGCTGGCCTGTAAGCTCGTGGATGCAACGGGCGCAGGGGCAGAGTCGACGCAGCTGGGTGGTGCTGTAAGTCGTGCTAGTCCCGTCTTGCCAGTCCAATTCGATCCGGGAGGGGTCGCGGCGCCCGATCCGCTTAGGTGCAGTGCTCATCAGATACAGGGCTCCATGGACTCCCGATACGCAGGGGTGCGGCTCAGGAGTGACGTCAGAGCGAGTCCGAGGTTCTCGGACGATGGATTGGTGGCCGGGACCAGACTTGAACTGGTGACCCCTTGATTTTCAATCAAGTGCTCTACCAACTGAGCTACCCGGCCGAATAAATCGCCGCGGAAACCCGCGGAGAGCGGATTCTGGCCGCCAGAGGGCCCCCAGTCAACGACTTGCCCGACGAATCTCGATTTCAGCCTAATTTATAGACACCCGAGAGAACTCAAGGGATCACTTTTGGGACACTGAAAGCCCCAATCACGGCGAGAGAACAGCATCCTTCGATTGACAGTCCGCCCACCCTCTCCCTGAGCCGATATTCCCCCCTACAAGACTCGCCCGACAACGACTCCGCGTCGCGGTAACCCAAACGCAACCTAGATCACCATGCTCATGACCCTCCTTGCCCTTTCAGTGGGCATCCTGGCAGCTGCCAACGAAACCCCAACCCAACCCGTTGCCCCCGTGGAGCGCCTGTTCCAAGAGACGCTCGCCCGTGGCGATCAGCCAGATTCCCGCATCCCCTACACCTACATCGAGTTGGGCTACTCGAACACGGTCCTCGACGGTTTCTACAATGGCAACGATGTGGAAGTGGACACGCTTGGGTTCGTGGGATCTCTCGAGCTGGCACCCAATATACACATCTTCGCTGGAGGCGGTCGCTCCATCAGCGCATCCGTCACCGGGGTGAATGTCCAAGGCGCCCAAGTGGACAGCTGGTTTGCAGGTCTTGGCATCCACCAGTACATCACGCCGAAGCTAAACGGGTTCTTCCGAGTCTCGGTGACGGGAGCTGCCCTGCAGGCCGAAGAACCATACATCAACAAGGCTGGTCACGACACCGTCTTCAGCGGCGGCGTGCGCTTCTTCGCTTGGGACTCCTGGGAGTTAGGCGCGAGCATGTTCAAGGCCGATATCTCAGGTGCCAAACCGATCTATGAGGCCTCTGCCCTTTACCGCCTCACTGAGAGTCTCGGTCTGGGGGTAATTTACAACAAGCCTGCAGATGGAGACACCATCAGCATCGGCGCTCGCTGGTACTTCTAAGGCATCAAAGCATCTACAAACACGCGCGGGGCGCGGTGATCACTCCCCGCGCCCCGCGCTTTTGTAAGGTCTACGCCTAGTGTTCCGGGTCAGGAGCGCCGGCCGTTCCGCCCTCGCGCATGGGTTCACCCATGACAGCCTTCTCGCCAAACTTAAGGCGCTCCTCAATCGTGCGGTCAAACGCGGGATGGCGCGGAGAGCCTCCAAAACCCCTGTGAACAGCTGAACAAGAGTAACACACCACCTCATCCTTAGCGATGCGATAGAGCGCGAAGTCCAACAATCCGGCCACGACTAGACTCCAGTAGTTCTTAAACACAAGTACCAACAGAGCTGCGACGCCGACAATCGTAAAGCCAAGGATCTTGTTGAACTTCTTGCGGGTGTAAAGCTCTTCATGCCCGCAATGCAAGCATCCGGTCAGTCCCCCTTCGGGCGTACGTTGATCCAGGTGCAACTCAATCTTCACCTCGGACTCGGGTACGTAGTACCAATCGCGCAATGCGAACGGACCATCGGTGCGCAATGTCACTAAGCGCCCTCCGCCTTCGGGATGGGGCAAATCCAGTTCAATCCAGCGCAGTGGTTTCGGGTCGAAGCTCAAAGGGGAATGTGGTAGGAGTCCTGAAGGGAAAGGGATGCCGCCGCGCCGATCAAAACCAGCACAGTGGAAGCGTACAAAATGCCTGTTGCGGAACGGGTGTTTCCATAGGCCAAAGATCCACGGGTCATCCAACCAAAGGCCAGTGGCAAGGCAAGACCCACTGCCACCCGAGAACCCAGATGGAAGAGACCGAAGGGAGACAACAAGGGTGTGTCCGCACTGGCAAGGGCCCCCTGGTGCTGAACAATCAGAACCCCCACCAGCACCAGTGAAATCAGCATGCTGACCAGGGTGGCCTGATTCAGGCGCTTGAGCAGGTCCACGGGCAGCTGGGGCACGGTCAAATACCAATGCCCCACGACCATGGCGACTCCGACGCCCCCGGCCACGGCTCCGGTCGCCAGGGCAGAGGCGGTGCCAAGGATCAGCTGGAAGGGCCCTTCAAGCCCGCTGGCGTTGGCCCTTATGATCTCTGAGAGGGCGACTGCAGTCCCCAAAAGAGCCCAAATCAGGCCCCCCTGCCTGCGACCCGTACTCACCGGACCCGAGAAAAGCGGGAACGCTAGGGCAGCGGCAAGGCTGGCCATGGTGGCCAGATCTGTCCAAGATGCGCCTCCGAAGGCCGCTGGGAGCAGCCCTGCGGCCAGCAAGGGCACCAGCGCCGTGGTTCCCATCATGCGGAAGAAAAACTGCCCGAGGGGCGCCCTCGGCATCAATGACAGGAAGAGCAGCACGCCGAAGGCGAGCTCTAAGCAGAATTGAGTAGCAAGTGGTCCCCAAGCCATGAGGGGATGATAGCGACTGGGAACTCATTCCGAAGCTCGCACCTGAAAAGACCCCTCAGGGAATCTATGCTCGGGCACCGAAAACGACGGGGACCCTCCCTCGAAGTTGACCCCCCTATTCACATGGCCACCAATCGAATCCTGATCACCGGAGGCGGCCGCGGCATCGGCCGCGCAATCGCCCTACGCTTTGCCACCAAAGGCGTCAAAATCTGCGTCGCTTCCCGAACCTCCGATGAACTCGACCAGGTAGTCGGGGAAATCGAGGCAGCTGGAGGCGAGGCGATCGCCGCCCAGTTCAACATGCGAGACCACGGGTCCATCGAGTCCGCGGTATATCGCGCTACGGATTTCTTCGGCGGCGAGATGGACTTGCTGATCAACAACGCCGGGATATTCGACGTCAGACCATTCGAAGATTGTGACCCGGGCATGATCCAGAAGTTTTTTGAGGTCAACATCCTTGGCGCAATGTACGCGACACAAGAAGCCCTCCCCGCCCTTCGGGAAGCTGGCAACGGACACGTCATCAACATCAGTTCCACCGCAGGACTTCAGGGCTTCCCCGGCAGCTCTGTTTACTGCGCGACCAAGTATGCCCTGCGTGGTTTTTCAGATGCTCTGCGCGAAGAGCTGCGCGACGAGTCCATCCGCGTCACAACGGTCTACCCCGACTCCACAGACACAACCATATTTGATGGAGTCGACCTAGACCTAGACCGCAGCGCCATGGACTCACCGGAATCGGTGGCAGAGATCATTTGGAACGCGGCGCAAGCGGATGAGTGCGCGCCGGACATCAAAATACGGCCTGAGTAGAGGCTCCTCGTTCCCCGTCACCCCCGCGGGAGACTGCACACTAAAATACGCCGGGCCGCTCCCTGTTTCGGAGAGCGGCCCGGCAGTCTCTTCCCTCGCGGGAAGAGTGTGGTGTTCAAGTTATGGGACTAAGCTGCGGGAACCGCCTGCTCGCATTGCTGCAAAACCAGGTCTCCGGCCTGCCAGCACCAAGGCGGAGCGTCCTTGCCACCTGCCGCAGGGATCAGGACCAAGGCCTTACGCCCACCTTCGAGTTTACAACCGAGGCGCTCGACCTCTTCGCCGCAATGGCGTTGCTCGCGGCGCTCTAGCGCAAGTTGCGCGGTGGCTTCAAGAATGCCAGCCTGGTCCCCATCGGCGGCTTGAAGCGCCTCCAGACGACGGTCCAGGCGGCGGATAGAACGGGCCCGATCGATGTACTCGGCAGCAATACTGGAGAGCAGTGGAATCAAGCGGGTCGCGGTGGCTTCGTTGTAGGTTCGTCTCATATCTACCCTCCTCATTGGGGCTACTGATGTAGCGGTTTCAACGGACTTGACCGAAGCCGGAATTTTTTAGATATACCCATCTCCAACAGAGGGGAAAGCTCCGAGGGGGGAGTTCTAGGTACCCTCTGCCCATGGATCACCCCATCCTGACCATTACCCACCGCCTTGAATTTTCCGCGGCTCACCGCATGGACAATCCCAGCCTCAGCCCCGAGCGTAACCTGGAGATTTTTGGCCCCTGCAATCGTATCCACGGACACAACTATGTGGTGGAGGCCAGCCTGACGGGACCCGTGAACCCCGAAACCGGCATGGTGGCGAACCTGGTGGACCTGATGGGGATCATGCAGGAAGAGATCTTTGAGCAGCTCGACCACCAGTTCCTGAACGAGGTTTCCTGGCTAGGAAAAATCGTGGTCTCCGCCGAAACCTTGGCGGTAGCAATTTGGGAGCGACTTGCCGCCCGTGAAAAGGAGCTGGGTGCACCCCTCACCCTGGTGCGCGTTTTTGAAACCGAGGCAAATTCCGCAGAGTACCGCGGGCCTTCCCAAAACTGACCCTAGCTACGGCTTCCGTCGCGACCGCCCTTGTCCGAGGGGCGCGAAGCCGGCTTCTTGGCCCTCGCCTTGCGACGGGTGTTGCCATCGGCGGGCTTGACCACGGGCTCGGGACGGGGCGCATCCTTGACCCGGCCCTCGGCCTTCTTGCCATCGGCGGGCTTAGCCTTCCGAGCGGGGCTGTCCCCTCCCGGCTTGGGCCGAGCTGGTGGCTTGGCAGCAGGGTTCTTCCCGGCCGCGGCATGCTTCGCCGCCGCCTGCTGCATGCGACGCGTGAGGGCCTTGTGTAATTCGCGCGCCTCCCCCGGAGTGAGTTTCCCAGCCTTAGCGAGGGCTGTGACCCGAGTGGTGGCCGACTGATGCAACAGACGTAGGTCCTCAACGTTGCTGGGCACGCCCTTGTTGGTGAGAAGCGCGAGGACATTCTTGGCCCCGTCTGCGGATACGCGCCCCCCTTGGACCGCAGCCCGAAGCGACTTGATGGCCCCCTGGATCTCGGTTTCCGGTGAGGATGTGGAACTTTGGGCATCTTTGCGCCCCTGGTCCTTGGCCTGCTTGTCGGCACGCGCCTGATCGATGCGGCCCTGGTCCTTGGCCTGCTTGTCAGTCCGCGCCTGATCGACACGCCCTTGGTCCTTGGCCTGCTTGTCAGCACGCGCCTGATCGATGCGGGCCTGGTCCTTGGCCTTACTGTCAGTCCGCGCCTGATCG
>JAPKBR010000095.1 GCA_028823345.1 Planctomycetota bacterium | reverse complement strand
GGTACTTATCGTCATTCTTTACAAAAGAGACGCATTAAGGGGGATCTAGGGCCCCCAGGGGCCGATTCAGCAACCCCACCGCCCGCTATTGCCAGCCCCCTCTAGAGCGCCCCCTAACGGCCAGCAAGATCAGTCGAGGAGCGCTTCAATCGCTCTCGCCAACGCCTGCATATGGGGGTCCCGGATCATATGGGTGTGGTGTCCGTCCACGTAGTGAGCATCCACACCCCCATCCGCGTAGGGCGTCCATCCTCCGGCCCAATCCCGGAGCGAACGGGTGAGGGGCGGGTCTTGGTGCAAGTGAAAGGCGCCTCTCCCTTACGGAAGAAGCGCCTCGAAGAACCGACAGGGTTCACTTGGAATTAGCGGCGACGACGCTTCTTCTTCTTGCCCATCTTGACTTCAGCTGCGGTGCTGCTGCCGTCCTCGTTGACGGTCACGGTTGCCTTGGCTTTACCAAGGCTCTCATGCCAGATCGACAGCTTGTACTCGCCGGGGGGGACTCCATCGATGGAGAACTGGCCGGCGGCATCGGACAAGCCCCAGTGGGTGTCATCTGTGACGAAGGCATAGCTCGCCATCCAGGGGTGGATATCACAAGCAATCTTGATCGACTCGGCCTTGGCGACTTTCATGTCCAGCTTTCCATTCGCGGCGACCGTCTTGTTGAGGGGATCGTTCTTGATGCTGTAGGTGTGCACGTTGTGGGACACGCTGTCGCTGTTGGTGAAACGGATCGTGGTGCCAACCGGCACGATGGACACATGGGGCTCGAAGCGGCACTGGGCCTGGTCCAGCTGGACCGGCTCCTTGGACACCTCAACCTTGGCGCCAGCCACGGTCAGAGTGATGACCACGTTGGCGATACCCTTGTCGACGCCCACCATCAAGCTACGGTCTTGGGAATCGACGCTGTCACCTTCGGCGCAGCAGCCTTTTGCTTGGTCAGCTTTGATCTTGAGGGGCTTGGCCTCGGGGACCTTGCCGTCAAAAATAATCTTGCCGTGGACTTTGCCAACGGTGGGAGTTGCGGGCTCGACGCTGGCAGAAGCCAGGGTCAGAGCGATTGCGGTGCAGCCGGTTAGGGCCAACAGGGAGGTGATCTTCATGGATATATGCTAATGGGTGAAGCCGGGGGAGCCTCCTCCGGCAATTTCGCGCACCATCCTATCGCACAAATCCGTGGGGGCCCTAGGGCTCTCTTCCTCGAAATCCCCGGGAAGCTACCTGCAGCCTCCCCTCGGAGCCAGATCATGGAACCCAACTGCGACATGGGGCCGCAGGCGCATGGTCCTTGGGCCTTAAAAGAAGCGCGGGGAGGCATCGCCAAGCGGCTTGCCTCCCCGCGCTGCTGGGACAGATTGACTCCCTAGGGAATTTGACCTAGCGTCGGCGTCGACGACCAGACTTGGCGCTCATCTTGGCCTCAAGCGTTCCGCCCGTGGCGGTCACGGTGACCTTCTCCTTGGACTTACCAAGGGTCTCGTGCCAGAAGTCCACGCGGTATTCGCCGGGGGGCACACCTGCCAGAGAGAAGTTCCCCTCCGCATCGGTCACGGCCCAATGGGTTGCATCAGTCACCACCGCATAACTCGTCATCCAAGGATGGATGTCGCAAGCGATTTTGATCGGCTCGGCCTTGCCCACTTTCAGATCCATGCTTCCACCCGAAGCGACCGTCTTGTTGAGAGAATCGTTCTTGGTGGAAAAGGTGTGCACGTTGTGCGACACCGCATCACTGTTGGTGAAGGAAATTGTCGAGCCCACGGGCATCACGGAAATGTGCGGTTCGAAGCGACAGCTCGCTTGGTCCATGATGACCTTGCCGGTGGGAGCTGTAGCCGTTGTGCCTTCCACGGTCAAGGTGACCACCACATTGGCGATGCCGCCGTTTGCGCTGACCAACAAACTGCGGTCCGTGTCGTCCACGGTGGCTCCATCAGTGCAGCATCCCCCGGCTTGATCGGCCTTGATCTTAAGGGGCTTGACCTTCGGCGCATCCCCATCGAACACCACGCGACCCACAAGGGCTCCGCCGGATGCGGCGAGGGGTGCGGGGGGCGGCTCAGGTATGGGGGCAGGAGGCGGCTCTTCAGTTTCCACTGGTGCCTCCACCGGTTCTTCCACTGATTCTCCTGCGGGCTCCACGACAGGTACCATGACTGGCGGAGGTTCTGCACCACCGGAGTCGCTCACATCAGTGAATGTCACCCCACGGGAACGAAGGATCGCGAGCAGTTGCTCGTCCCCCACTCCCCCAAGGTCCAATTGGCCCAGCGCCTTGGTGGGCGCAGCGGCCCCAAGGTTGTAGAGCCAGTCCATCACCGCGTCGATCTGCGCGGCGTTACTGGAACCGGGATATTGCTCCTGGAACTGGGGCTCATGGCCCGAGAAGTTGCTCGGCATCGAGGTCCCGGGATAGATAGCCGTGGGATTCCAGAGCCACTCGCGCACCCACTCTTCCCTCAACC
>JAPKBR010000029.1 GCA_028823345.1 Planctomycetota bacterium | reverse complement strand
CAACAGCCCGGTCAACTTGACGGTCTCATTCCTTGGGGACTACAGCGATGTGAACAATAGCCAGGGATTGAATTACTCGGTCACCTTCAACAACGTGCAGCCCAATCAAGCCAATGTGCTGCTCATGAACCCAAACCCTAGCGAGTTCCTAACCGCCCAGGCAAACGCATTCATTCACAACGGGGTCGTGCGCGATTTCATCACCAGCACATTCCCGGGGGACACCCATGCGGACTTTACGGTGGTGTCCAACACTAACCTGCCCAATGTGTGCAACGCGTATTGGGACGGTAGTTCCACGAACTTTTATGCGGCCGGAGGGGGGTGTTCGAACACCTCGTTCTCCAATGTGGTGGCCCATGAATTGGGGCACTGGCTGAACAGCATTTATAACACGGGCAATGGGGGAGACGGCATGGGTGAGGGCAACGCGGACGTGTTCGCTATGTACGCCTATGATACGCCTATCGTGGGAGAAGGTTTCTTTGCGGGCGCCGGGGAACTCCGGAACGGTCTCAACACGCGCCAGTATTGCGGCGATGGCAACGGTGGTTGTTATGGTCAGGTGCACAATGATGGCGAAGTCTGGATGGGCGCTGCTTGGAAAGTGCGTGCAGCCCTGCAGGGCAATCTGGGAAACGTGCTTGGTGGGCAAACGGCCGATCAATTGTTCCTCGGTTGGTTGAATGCTTACGACCAGACCGAGATCGACTCGATCATCGAAATCCAATGGCTGACCCTGGATGACGACGATGGGGTCATCGCCAACGGCACCCCTAACCATGCGGAAATCGACAGCGGTTTCCGGGCCCAGGGTTTCCCTGGCTACGACATTCCCTACGTGGTCATCAGCGGCGTGACTCAGTTGCCGGATGTGCCCGACAACGTCGGGCCTTACACGGTTCAAGCCACCATCGTCGTGAGTGTCACGCCGCCCTTGACCAATGCCTTCTTGCACTATAGCTGGAGCGGATCCGGTTCGTTCCAGGTGCCCATGACCCTGGTGGGGCCGGACCTCTACGAGGCGGACATCCCGAACTTCCAGGGCGCGGCGTTTGTCGAGTACTTCATCACGGGCACGGATTCCGGTGGGCAGTCGGGTACCTTCCCCGATGGGGGAGCGGCGAACCCGTTGACCTTCAGTGTGGGCACTCGTGTGGTCGCGGTCTTTCATGACTTTGAATCCGGAGCCAACGGCTGGGGCGTGGGAGCACCCAATCATGCGACCACGGGAACCTGGGAGGTGGGCGACCCCATCGGTACCGTTGCTCAACCTGAAGATGACCACAGCCCAGTGGGGAGCAACTGCTGGTTCACGGGGCAGGGCACGATTGGAGGCACTCCTTCAGAAAACGATGTGGATGGGGGCACAACCAGCCTGATCAGTCCCGTGTTTGACCTGAGCGCAGGCATCGCCCCGGAGATTTCCTTCTGGCTTTGGTACTCCAACCAAACCGGAGCGTCACCCCAGACCGACAGCTTGTTGATCGACCTGTCCGCCGATGGGGGAGCCAGTTGGACCCTGGCAGAAAGGGTGGGGCCTACGGGGGATCAGGCCATAGGTGGTTGGATCGAGCACCGATACCTGGTCAACAGCTTGATGGCGCCCACTTCCAATATGCGCTTGCGCGTGCGGGCAGGAGACTTTGGGGGTAGTTCCATCGTTGAAGCGGCCCTGGATGATTTTGTGATCAGCTACCTGGAGGATTCTGGCAGTTGCCCCGCTCCGAGCACCTACTGCGTTGTGTCACCCAATTCATTCAGTACGGGGGCTGTGATGCAGGGCGCCGGCTCCCAGAACGTGAGCGACAACAGTTTCAACTTGAGTGTTTCCGAAGCGGTACCGGGGCAGTTTGGCCTGTTCTACTACGGGAACGCTACGGCCGCCGTGCCCACGGGCGCGGGCGTACGCTGTGTGGGTGGCACGCTCTTCCGCCTGCTGCCCCCGGTGAGCATCGATGCCCTAGGGGGCGCTCAGGTTGCGTTGGATTTCCCCAACCTGCCCATGGGTGGAGGGATTCAAAATGGAGAGACCTGGTACTTCTCCTTCTGGTTCCGGGATCCCGGTTTCGGGGGGTCGACCTTCAACTTCGCCAACGGACTTGAAGTTCAATTCTGCCCTTGAACCTATCTTAGGGGCGCCACTCGTTGAGCGCCCTCAGTCCTTATTGAGCAGAACCCGCAGATTGTCGGCTAGGGTCATGGGGTCGAAGGGCTTCGTGAGGACGATGTAACTGCTCAGTTCAGCGAGGTTGTTGAGGATTTCGTCCCCCCCCTGGGCGGTCAAAAAGATGACCGGGATGTTCTTGGTGCGTTCGTCTTGCTTCAGCATCTCAAGGCACTCGGGACCGGTGGGTCGTGGCATCATCACGTCGAGAAGGATTCCATCAAAGCCTCCTTCGGCGGCGATCTCGGTGATGCCGGCTCCACCTGCGAGGGTCTTGACATCCATCTTGCCAATGTCCTCAAGGGCTAGCCTCAGCAGGACCCGCAGGTCCGCATCGTCGTCAACGACAAGTATCTTCATGGGTGTTCACCTACCTGCCAGCAATGGGAAGTTCGAGCCAAAAGGTACTCCCGCATCCACGGGGCCCCGTTTCTACACCAATTTGGCCCCCATGTTGGGAGATGATCAGTCGAGAGATTGCGAGGCCAAGGCCTGTGCCGCCGGTGGGTTGCTCGGTTCCGGAGTTCACCTGGAAGAACCGATCAAAAATGCGGGAGCGCAGTTCTTCAGGGATTCCGGGGCCCTCGTCGGTGACCTCACAGCGAGCGTTGGACCCTTGTTGGAGCACACGCAGGTGCACGGTGCTTCCATTGGGGGAGTGACGAATCGCGTTGATCACCAAGTTGGTAATCACCTGTAAAATGCGGCCTTGGTCTCCCACCAGAGAAAAGTCATCATCTTCAAAGTCCAGAGCCACGTGAGCGTCCGTCGCGGTTGTACCCAATCCATCGAGCAGCTTTTGGGTGAGAGTGCCGCTCTTGAATTTCGAGGGATTCAAGGGTAGCGCGTTGGACTCCAAGCGCTCTAGGTCGATCACATCGTCTACCAGCTGGTGCAGGCGGTCGGCATTGCGAGTGGCGATTTCAAGGACATCTCTGACCTTGGGGGCGAGTTGGCCGAGGTGTCCGGAGAGGCTCATGCCCAGGGGCGCCTTGATCGCCGAGAGGGGGGTGCGCAGTTCGTGGCTGACCATGGAAAGGAAGGTTCTGCGCATTTGCAAAGCCTGCTCTTCCTCGGAGACATCCCGGAAGAGCAGCGCATGGGTTTCCCCCTGCCTGGTGCGAATGCTATATCGGGAACCACGGGCCTTGAAATTGTCTCCGGTGCTTTTCTTCACTAGCCACTCAAGGTCCTCGGAGGAATCCTCTTGTTTGGGAAGCGCGGAAAACAGGTCGTCTAGCAAGGAACCCTCAATCTTGGTGGACCTGAATCCCAGCAGCATACAAGCTGCTGGATTGGCGGATTCGATTCGCCCCTCGCTATCGATGAGCAAGAGCCCTTCGCGCATGCGCTGAACGAGCCTCTCCAAGCGGGATTCCCGGATCGTGGCCAGGTCTGCGAGCCGTGCCACATCAAGGGCCTGTTCGCGGGCAGCGGCGAGCAGCAGCAGGTATTCTCCGGAGCTATCCTGGGGACCCAATTGACGAAGTTTGAGCCCCGTCTGGCGCCACTGATCTTCGCTTGTGACCCAAGGGGAGCAGAGTAGCACGCGGCCCGCTTCGCCGCTATCGAGCCCAGGCCAGGGCATGTCGTTCCACTGTCCGCGCAAGTCGAGGCCGCTGCCCTTGAGTTTCAAGAGGATCAATTGGCGGGGGAGCTTGTTCAAGCCATCTGGGTGGCTGACCTTCGGTCTGGTGAACTCAAGCAAATCGCTGAGGCAGCGCCCGGTGGGATCAAAGTCGAGGTGTTCGGCCATGCTGGGGCCCACACTCGCCACCTTCCACTCGCGGTCGCAACACACGTGAAAGGGGCTCGCGAAGTCGAGCAAGGCTGAGGCGGATAGGCTCATGGGGTATGCAGGATGCAGGGTGTGCCCTAATGCGCCGACACTGTGATGCTTAAGAGATCTGAGGAATTCGTCTCGCTCTTGGGCTCCACGAGTTCGACATGGACTTCCACTTCAAGGCGCGTGGCAAGACCTTCGATCAGGCCGCAGACAAAGGGCGCGAGGGCGGGTCGGGAAGACGCATAGCGTAACATGATCCGTTTGCCATCGTCACTCACCACTTGGAACGCAGGGGCACGTAGCTCGGGGAACGCGAGCGTTAGTCGCGTGTGCATCTCATCCAATCCGGTGAGGATTTCGCCCACCGTGTCGCCAGCCTGATCGAGCAGAATGGCATAGGAAGACTCGCCAGCAAACTTGACCCAGTAATTGCCAAAAGCCCGCAGTAGGTCATCGACGGGGGTGTCGAGCACTTCGCTGGCAGCGCCCGCCAGATCATAGGTAATGGAGTCGTCATAAGCCTTCATCGAGGCGAAATCGTCCTCCTGGACCCCAGCCTTTGATCGGATCTGCTGCCAGGTGGACTCGCCAAATTGTTCGCAGAGGAGGGCTTTGAGCGCCCGGTTGACCATTCCGTACATTTTAATCGGGGTGTTTGCTTGAACTGAGTTGGTATGCTTCGGTGTCCCAAGGGGAAAACGAGCGGAGAGCATAGGGCATTTGGCTAGGAAGCGCCAGGAAATGATTGGAATTCGTAATTTTACCCGGGTATTCCCGTAGAGGCTAGCTTATTAGCCGCCCCGGGGGTAACCTATCCTGGGTGGGGAGCAATCAGGGGAATTTGGTGCTGAAGAGTGTTGCTGGCAGGGTTCTGCGGCGTGTGAGATCTCTTGCCGCGACAAGTTCAATCGCCCTCCAAGGGGGCAGCTGTTTGCTGCTCGCTGCCTGCGTCAGCTCCTGCGCGACGAGCCCCTCGGCCCCATGGGAAGCGTTCTTGGACTGCACCGCCAGGGACCCGATGCTCGGCTGGCAAGCGACGCCCTTTGGTGGACAGGGGGAACTGGAGTTTTCCCAGGACACCTTGCTCTTGCACGCGGGCTATCCCATGACGGGAATCACGCGCACAGGGTCCCTGCCCCAAATTCCTTTCGAAATGGAACTGGTTTGTCGCCGCAAGTTAGGCAACGACTTTTTTTGTGGCCTGACCTTTCCCGTGCAGCAGGGGCACTTGTCTCTGATCCTCGGAGGTTGGGGCGGAGCAACCTGTGGGCTCTCTAATTTGGACGAGGAGGATGCCTCAAGGAACGAGAGCACCTTCTACCTTTGGACCCCCCCGGAACAGACCATGCACGTGCGCCTGGTGGTGGAGGCTGAGGGCTTGCGCGTCTGGTTGGATGGGGAGTTGCGGTTGACCCAAAACCTCAAGGGAGTTCGCTGCGAAGTGCGACCCGAAATGCTGCCCTGCTTGCCCTTGGGTTTCGCCTGCTTTTCCACTCGCGCGGAGCTGGACCACATGCGCGTGCGGCCCTTCGTCCAAGGAAGCTAGAGCGGGTGAACCGGGCCTTCGCCTTTGGCCGCTGCTTGCAGGGTGCGTCGAGCGAGGACCGGGACCATTTCCCGGCGATACCAGGCTGACCCCGGGACATTATCCAGGGGCCGTAGCTGCTTGTAGGCCAATTGGGCAGCGGCTTCCACCGCTTCGTCGAACTCGGCGGTCCCCGGCAGGGTCCCTCTCAAGACATCGGCTACGCCGCGCACGGGGGAGGGTCGGGCCGCGAGGGCGACCCCCGAGATCTCCGCATCCTGCACACGCCCCTCGTGGTCCAGGGTCAAGCGCGCAGCCAGCCCGAGCAGGGGAAAGTCGATGGACTCCCTGGTGCGCAGCTTGCCATAGGCACCCCGGTGCCCCGGATCTTGGGCGGGGATTCGAATCGCGGTCAATAGCTCGTCCTTGTCGCAGCGCTTGTTCCAGATGCCGTCCGGAGACCAAAGGGACTTGATCGGCAGCTCGCGTTTCTCGTTGAGGCGCTCGAAACGAAGGGTGGCGCCCAAGGTCATCAAGGCCGGTGCCGTGTCATTGCTGGCTGCGGCCACGCACTTCTTTCCACCTTGGACCACATGGCAAGCAGTGCCGTCTTTCTTGAGGCAATAGCCCAGGGACTGGCGCCAAAAGTGGGTTTGGTTGTACCACTGACAGCGCGTGTCCAGCATCACATTGCCACCAAGGGTGCCTTGGGTGCGCAGTTGGGGGCCCGCAACCAAGGACGCGGCTTGTGCCAGGGCGGGGGCCTTGGCTTGTACGAGCTCTGACTCTGCCACCCGAGCGAGGGGCGTCATGGGACCGACCAAGAGCGCTCCGTCGGGTTCCTCTTCGATGCCCACAAAGCCCTCGATGCGCGCCAGGGAAACCAGGAGTTTGGGCGCGAATAAGCCGTGCTTGAGGTTGGGCAAGAGGTCCGTCCCCCCGGCGATTACCATGGCTTCCCCTTTGGCTTCCGCCAGCAGGACTAGGGCGGCATAGAGACTCTTGGGCTCTTCTAATTGAAAGGAGGGTAGACGTAGCATCAGGCGTCGCTTCCGGGGCTGGGGGCCTGGTTGTCGTTCGCGCGTTTTTCGCGAAGGGCGCGTAGCACTACATCAGGAGTGAATGGCAGATGCCGCAGTCGGATTCCTACCGCATCGAATATTGCATTGGAGAGGGCGGGGATCGCCGAGTGCAAGGGCCCCTCGCCCGCTTCCTTGGCACCATAGGGGCCTTCCGGATCGTTGCTTTCCACAATCAGTGATTTGATCTCGGGCGTGTCGAGGGTCGTGGCCAAGGGATAGTCCAAAAGGCTCGGCCCCGAGTGCAGACCAAAACGGTTGGTTTGATGGTGCTCGTAAAGGGCCTCGGCAATGCCCATATACACCGAGCCTTCGATCTGACCGGATACCAGGATAGGGTTCAAAGCCTTGCCGCAATCGTGGGCGCACCAGACCTCTTGCACATCAATACGACCGGTTTCTTCGTCCACTTCGACTTCCACCACATGGGCGCTGAAGGAATAGGCGGGGGAGGCGCCGATAGAGCCGCCCCGGTAGTCGCCGCCTAGGGTAGGCGTGTTGTAGGAGCCCGTGGCCCCTAGGGTGTCGTGCTCTACCTCGGCAATTTGGAAGGCTTCTGCCATGGTCATGTGGCGCTCGGGATCTTCCAGGTCCAGGGCCTCGCCCTTGACCAATCGAACCCGGCGTTCTTCCACATCCCAGTGCTTGGCCAGGGAACCCACCACCAGTTTGCGCAATTTGCGACTGGCGTCGATGGCGGCATTGCCCACCATGAAAGTGACCCGCGAGGAATAGGCACCCAGGTCCACCGGGCAAAGGTCCGTGTCCGCCGCAACCACCCGCAGCATGTCGAGGGTCAGCCCGAGTTCTTCGGCGACCACATAGGCGACCATGGAACTCGATCCCTGGCCGATGTCATTGGCTCCCGAAAACACGGTCACGACGCCCGAGCGATCGACCTTGATTTGGATCCCCGCCTGGGGCATCTCGTTGGGATAGATGGGGTAGTTCGTGCCCGTGATGTACATGGAGCCTGCGACGCCCACGCCCTTGCCTGATCCAAGACTTTGGCGCTTGTTCTTCCAATCGCTAGCCTCTTCCACTTGAAGAAGGCACTCGTCAAAACCACAGGACGTGATCCGTTGGCCGTTCACGGTTTTGGTTTGGGGTCCGAGACTGTTGCGCCGGCGCAGTTCGATCGGGTCGATAGACAGTTTTTCTGCAAGCTCGTCGAGTTGCACCTCGAAAGCAAAACGCGGCTGCACCGAACCATGGCCGCGCTTTGGTCCGCAGGGTGGCTTGTTGGTGAAAACCCGGGTCGAGTCAAAACGGTAGGTGGGGAAGTCGTAAGGGCCCGTGAGCAACTGCCCCGAGTAATAGGTCGTGACCAACCCAAAGGAACTATAGGAGCCCCCGTCGATCAGAATGCGCGCATCGACTCCTTGGATCTTGCCATCTTCATTCGCCGCCAGGGAATATTGCATTTCCATGGGGTGGCGTCCCCGGTGGGCGTAGAAAACCTCTTCCCGGGTCCAGAGCATCTTGACCGGTCGGCCTGTTATCTGGGCGAGTTTAGCCACGCAGAATTCGAGGCTAAAGGGATCGCTCTTGCCCCCGAAGGCGCCGCCGATGGCTGGCTGAATGACCCGGATGCGGTGCGGGGCAAGGTCCAACACCGACGAGAGCGCGCGGTGCACATAGTGGGTAATTTGGGTCGCGGACCAGAGGGTCAAGAGTCCATCCCCATCCACTTGGGCCAGGGCGCAGTGGGGCTCAATCGCCGCGTGGGTTGAGCCGTGGAAGGAGTAGTCCCCCTTGATCACCACCGGGCTGGTTTCAAAAGCCTGATCCACTTCACCAAAGTCGAGCTTCACGCGCTTGGACACGTTGTCGCCCCGCTTGTTTTGGTGAATCGTGGGCTCGTCACGTTCGAGGGCTTCCTTTGGATCCTGATAGGAGTGCAGTACCTCGTACTCAACTTGGATCAATTCCAAAGCGCGCAGGGCCGTGTCCTCGTCCACGGCTGCCACCGCTGCTACCTCGTCTCCGATGAAGCGTACCTTGTCTACGGCTAGGGCGGTCTCGTCCGGGGTCCAGGGGATCACCCCATAGGGAGTGGGCAGGTCCTTACCTGTGATGACCCCATGCACACCGGGCAGGGCCTGCGCTGCGCTGGTGTCGATGGACACAATGCGCGCGTGGGGGTGGGGGCTGCGCAGTGTCTTGGCGTGCAGCATGCCCGGAAGCGTGAGGTCATCGGTATAGAGTGCACTACCGGTTGCCTTGGCGGCGCCATCGATCTTGCGCTGGGGCTTGCCGATGATTTGGAATTCCCCATGGGGTGCCGCCAGGCCGTGTTGGTCGCGGGCGCTCATGCGGGGACTCCACCGTCGGGGGGAGAATGACCAGCAGCTCCATCATTGGACGCCGAAGCGCCGTCTCCCTGTGCAATGCGGGCCACGGCGGTCTCTACCGCCTGCACGATTTGGGTGTAGCCCGTGCAGCGGCAGAGGTTGCCCGAAAGAGCCTGGTGGATCTCTTCGCGGCTTGGCTCGGCGTTTGTGTTCAAGAGGGCACGGGCGCTGAGCATCATTCCCGGTTGGCAAAAACCGCACTGCAATGCGCCGCAGTCATTGAATGCGACTTGGACCGGATCGAGAACTGGTTGCAGGGTTCCCGTTGGTTTTGGGGCGAGGCCTTCGATGGTGGTGACCTGATGTCCAACCGCGCTGGCCGCAAGGGTCAAGCAGGACAACACGGGCTTGCCGTCGAACAGCACCGTGCAGGAGCCGCAGTCCCCCTTGTCGCAGCCTTGCTTGGAGCCCACGAGTCCCAGGGAATAGCGCAGGACCTCCAGTAGCGTCCAGTGGTCGTGCGCTGCCACTTCCCGCGCATCGCCATTGATCTCTAGTTGAAGAACCCTCATCTCAGGGTTGATTGTCGCGCTGGGGAGCCTCGGAGGCAAGCCTAGCTTGGCTTGCCTAGACGAAAAAATCACCCGGGGGACAAGCGTAGGCTTGTCCCCCGGGTGAGAATCCTCAGGTTCGGGTGTTTTACCCTGACGCGCTAATTTTTCGGGGCCCGATAACGACCGCCGGAGCGGAAGGAGCGTGCGCACTCGTCCAGCACCCCAGGGCCGAAGTGATCGGCCAGCAACTGGCCCTGGGCGGTCTGGCCCAGGTAGGTGCCCTCAATGGACTGCACGCTGCCATCGGATTGCACCCCGCGGCAGACCAGGTCTACGTTCATGGCCAGGTCCGCAGTGAAGGGCGCGAAGCCCGAAGTGTGGTGTTCGGCCAAAAAGGC
This sequence comes from Planctomycetota bacterium, assembly GCA_028823345.1. Taxonomy (GTDB): domain Bacteria; phylum Planctomycetota; class UBA1135; order UBA1135. Next base: position 37,079 of record JAPKBR010000029.1, on the reverse strand, counting down.
CACCAAGCCGGTGGCTTCCGAGAGAGTCGTTTCCTCCCAAGCCAAGCAACGGAAGCGGGCGAGGGCCGCCATGCTCACGGACTGTTGTTGGTCCTGGCGGAAGCGTGTTTTTAATTCCCGTTCCCAACCATCGGCGGTGGTGCGCTCGAGTTCCTTAGGTCGGTGGGGCAGGGCGCTCAGGCGTCCGGTGAGTTCCTTTTCGATGTGGCACGCGAGGCCTTCGCTGAACCATTCGGGCAGACGCCCGTAGCGTTCCGCCAAGAGGGCGCGGGTCAAGTGATGGGTCAAGGCGTTGCCCGAAATCCAGCGGGTCATATCCTCGGGTTCCTCCACGAAGACGCTGACAAAACGATCTAGGTCGTCGCAACCATAGGGGTCCGATTGCTCGGGTTCAGACTGCAGCTCTGCCAGAATTTTCTGGACGGTTTCAAAGTCTTTCGCATCGCAAGCGATGATGATCACCGGCTCGGGATCGCTGAAGACTAGGCGCTCGGCTTGGATTTGGTGTTCCGCTTCTGTGGGAACATGGGTCGGGGCGGCCCAGGGCAGGAGCTCGTCAAAGGCTGCAACCGTGCGGCGGATAGCCGAGGCGCGGCGGCGGACTTTCGACTGGCGCTCCTGGGAGGTCAGCAGCACTACGCGGCCTCCCTCTTGGATGTCGATGCGTGCACCCATGGCCTCGGCCACGGGCCAAACCCATTCCACTCGGCTATGAACGCGAGCGGGAATCAGGGAAGCCCAGGTGCTGAGGTTCAGCTTGCCATAGCGCGAACGAATCACTGGGGCTGGAACCGGCGACGGGGTATCTCCGTCATTGCTGCTTGCAGTGGTGGCCGGATCGCCCGGGGTGTCGAGCAGCTGGAGAGTGGGCATTTCGCCGCCGCTGGTACCAGCGTTGGCCAAAGCGAGTAGGCTTGCGCCGGCAAGAAGGTAGGGGATCAGGGGGCGCGGGGATCGAATCTGCATGGGTGTCACAATCGGAGGTTGAAGGAGGATCAATAAGTGGGTGCGCCCGGTTTCCTGACGGATCTTGGGCGCCGGGGAAAAAACCGTCCTTGGAGTCTCCCGTGGACTCTCAAGACGCTTCCCCAAGCGTGTCTGCTCTCTTGATCGCGCAGAGGGCAGGGCCATTTTGATTTTCAAATCCCCCAGGGACCGAAGGTGCCTCAGAGCAGGCCAATAGTGTTTCGAAACAGACCTTCGACCTCACTTTGGACCTTGCGGGTCTCTCGAAACGAGAATTCTCGGGGCCGGATCCTTAGAGGGGCCCGATCTGTGTGAGCCCCTAAGCGGACGGCTGCTGCGCCAGCCAATCCCGGATGATCTCCAGCCAGATTGGCCCCAGGTCCCGCGCCTTTTTCTCGCCAATGCCGGGGGTGCTGAGCAACTCCGCATCGGTCTTGGGGTGGTGCGCCGCCAAGTGGGTCAAGGTGCGGTCATTGGCGATCAGGTAGGGCGGAATTTCCCGTTCAGCGGCCAGTGCCCGGCGCTTCTTCTTCAGCAGGTCGAAAAGGGCCGTGGCGACAGGGGTGTCGTCGTCCGGAATCTGCGGGGCCCGGCGCTTGGAAGATTTGGTCGCTCGCTTGGGCCGCAGCAAGGTGATCTCTTCCTCGGCCTTCATGACCTTGGCGCCGCTTTGGGTGAGGAACAGGGTGGGGTAGTCCCCGGACGCCACGCCGAGATGGCCAAGGGCCACCAATTGGTCGATCAGGCCGCGCAATTCGCTGGCACTGAATTCGCTCAGGAGCCCATAGGTCGAGAGCTGGTCGTGGCCCGTGTCGCGCATTTTTTGGGTCTTTGCTCCGCGCAGAACTTCGGTCACATGGGCGGCCCCGTATCGTTGGTCGCAGCGCACCACGCAGGAGAGGATTTTCTGGGCAGTGACGAGGGCGTCCGTCAGTGTCTCTAGTTCGCCCAAGCAAACATCACAGGCGCCGCAGCCCTGGGTATCCTTGGGGGGATGGTAAACGCCGCCAAAGTGCTCCACCAGGGTGCGGTGGCGGCAGGTGGCCGAGGCCGCTAGCCCCCACATTTCGCCCAGACGACTCAGGGCGTTGTCGAGGTCTTCCATGGCGCTGGCCACGCCGGTTCCGGCCGCCTCTTCTGCACTGCGTTCCATCAAGCGCTTCCAGGTGTGATGGTCCGAGCCCCCATAGAACAAAATGCATTCTGCCGCCAAACCATCCCGGCCCGCGCGACCGGTCTCTTGGCTGTACTGTTCGATGCCCTTGGGTAGACTCGCGTGGATCACAAAGCGCACGTCGGAGCGGTCGATACCCATGCCAAAGGCCACTGTGGCCACCACCACGTCCAGGCGCTCGGCCAAAAAGTCTTCCTGCACCTTGTTGCGCTTGGCTGCGCTCAGTCCTGCGTGATAGGCGCCCACGCGAATGCCCGCCTTGGCCAAGTCACGGGCCAAGTCCTCGGTGTCCGTGCGCCGAAGGGCATAGACGATGCCCGCTTCTTTCGAGTGGCGTTCGATGACCGTCAGCACTTGGGTCAAGAGCTTGCCCCTTGGTTGGGCGCGGTAGGTCAAGTTCGGCCGGTCGAAGTCGCCCACCAATTTCGCGGGCTGCTGAAGATTGAGTTGGGCGGAGATGTCTTCGCGTACTCGGGGTGGAGCTGTGGCGGTCAAGGCCATCATGGGCACTCCAGGAGCATTCTGGCGCAGCTCGCCCAGTTGGCGATAGTCGGGCCGGAAATCGTGGCCCCAGTGACTGATGCAGTGGGCTTCGTCCACCGCGATGGCGCAGAGTCCCATGCGAACGAGGTGCGGGATGAAGCCCGGGAGGCTCAAGCGTTCGGGGGAACAATAGAGCAGATCCAATTCTCCCCGGGCGAGGCTTCTTTGCACCTCTTTTTTTGCTTCTGCATCCTGGGTGGAGGTCAGCATCCCTGCGCGCACGCCGCTTTGCTTGAGACCGTCGACTTGGTCCTTCATCAAACTGATCAAAGGACTGATCACCAGGGTCAATCCGGGGCGCACGATAGCCGGCGCTTGGAAGCAGAGACTCTTGCCGCCACCCGTGGGCAGCACGACCAGGACGTCTTGGCCCGAAAGGAACGCGGCCATGGCGTCCTCTTGTAGGGGGCGCAGTTGGTCATGGCCCCAGACCCGCTTCACTTCGGCCTTGGCAGCGCTGAGTTGCTCCTCGGGGCTGAGGGTGACGGTGGGTTCGGCGACCTGGAGGGGGATGTCCTCGGTCGGGGGGTAGAAGGGGTTTTCGTCCTGGGAGGCCTCTTCGTATTCCGCCTGGGCCGCGAGCCGTTGCCACTCGTCGGAGGGGTCACCAAGGGCCTCCGGTTCCACCCGTCCCCGCGCGTCGGGGGCGGGAATGAGGTTCGGTTCGTTGCTGGGAGAGGGCAAGGGGAGGAAGGCTGGACGGTCTCGGTGGGGCGCATAGAGATTCTGATTGAGTGACCTTCGCGGGTCCAGAAGAATCGGTCAGACCCGGTTGGCGCCGGTACTTGGGTGGTAAGTCAGTGTCGTGTCCCTGTCCGCACGGGGAACTACTTGCCCAATGACCCGCTCCAGGTGGCTATCCTCGGCGGCCAGAGAGCCCGGGCAAAGAGCTCCTCTGCCGCCCCCTCCGTTTCAGCCATGACTTCCGATCTCGACCTCCTGCGCATTGACCGCGCCCCCCTTCCCCCCAGCAAATCTGCCGGATCCTGGCCCCGAATGGGCCGCTGGGTCGTCCTTGGTCTGGTTTTCTTGGGCGCTTGGCTTTTCCGCCGTCCGCTCCTCCAACAACTAGACGCGTGGACCCTGCCCCAGGTTTCACTCGCAGTGGCGCATGTGCCCGATCCCGCCGCCCAAATCAAGGTCAGCGGGGTGGCCGCCAACGGCTATGTGGTCGCTCGCACCCGGGCGGCCTTGTCCGCGGAAGAGCCCGGGGTGATTGTGGAGATGCTGGTGAGCGAGGGTTCTCGAGTGAAGCAGGGCGACCTGCTCGCACGGCTTGATGCACGTGAGCGCGAGGCGTCGCTGCGCGCCGTGGCAGCGAGCTTAGTGGTGGCTCAGGCAGGAGTCGCCGAGGCCGAGGCTCGCGTGATCGGCACCGCTGGCACCATCGCCGCGCGCCAGGCGGAGCTTGCGGCTGGGGTCGCGGGGGTTCAATCCGCCGGGGCTCAGTTCCTCTTGGCCGAGCAGAACCTCGCGCGCGTTCAGGAGCTCGAACAACAAGGGGCGGAAACCCGTGCCCGATTGGACCAGGCAACTGCGGAGCAGGTTCGCTTCAGTGCGGACTATGAAGCGGCTCAGGCAAACCAGCGCAGTCAAGACGCGGCGCTCTCCCTGGCCGAGGCCCAGCGCGGCACCGCGACTGCGGCCCTCGCCCGTGCTCAGGCCCTTGTTCTCCAGCGCGAAGCGGAGCGAGACCGGGCCGGGGTCTCCCTGGAAAAACGATTCGTACGCGCTCCATTTGACGGCATCGTGGTGCTGAAGGACGCGGAAGTGGGCGAGGTGGTCAGCCCCAATGCCTTTGGGAGTTCCTCCCGCGGGGCAGTGGTCACCCTGGTGGACTTCGCCACCCTGGAGGTGCAGGTGGAGCTCTCGGAAACACGGCTTTCGGCGGTGGAGATCGGCGCCCCAGCGACACTGTTGTTGGATGCATTCCCAGCCGAACCGCTCGCTGCTCGTGTCGACCGCATTTGGCCCACGGCCAATCGTCAAAAAGCGACCATCGAAGTGCGTCTCGAAATCCTCTCCGATGACGAGCGCCTGCGCCCGGACATGGGCGTGCGCGTGGTCTTCGGTGCCCGGGCGGAATCCGTATCAAAACCCGAGCAGGGAGTCTGGTTACCCGCCGCAGTTTTGGTGCGCTTCGCTGGCCAAGAGGGCGCGTTCTTTTTTGAGTCGGGCATTCTTGTTTTTCGGCCGCTTGAAGTGGCCGAGCGTCGGGGACAGAGTTTTCGCGTGAAGACTGGCCTCGAGCCCGGAGAGCAAGCGGTGCTCGACCCGGGCCCGGACCTTGTAGATGGGGACCGGGTCTTGGTGCGTTAACGGCGTTTGCCTGACCAACCCCCTTCAAAAATCCACAGACTTCATTTTGGACCATGTGCCCTGGGGACACCGACCAGTGGCTCTTGCGCACCGACGTTGCGCACGAAGAATCCGGGCGTTTGATCACGCGTAACGGGCGCGGGAAGGACCGGGACACTTCACCAGACTAGCCCGCAGGAATGGTCCTGCGATGGGGCTTCGCGAGCCTATACTGGGCTCTGTATTTCCACGAATCGGGTTCTCAAGGCCCCGGTGAATCGAACCGAGAGACGAGAGCCCATTCCATGAACGAAGGTATCCTGCTGCAAGGCGTGACCAAGACCTATTCCCGCGGTGGCGAAGAGCTGCGGGTTTTGGACAACCTGGACTTGACCATGGACGAGGGGCGTTTTTATGCCTTGATGGGACCATCGGGTTCAGGCAAGACCACCCTGCTGAATTTGGTGGGAGGGCTGGATTTACCGGACTCTGGAAGTGTGCAGGTGGCGGGGCAGGACATCAGGTCCTTGCGCGGCGCGGCGCTTTCTGCCTGGCGCGCTCGCTCGGTAGGTTTTGTCTTTCAGGGATTCAATTTGATCCCTGTACTTTCGGCCCTGGAAAACGTGGCCTTGCCCTTGGCGTTGACTCCATTGAGCCGGAAGGAACGCAGGCGGCACGCATTGGCTGCCTTGGATTTGGTGGATCTTGGGGATCGTGCCGGACACCGTCCGGGCCAGCTTTCAGGGGGTCAAGAGCAGCGCGTGGCCATTGCCCGAGCGATTGTGACCGACCCCAAGGTTCTGCTTTGCGACGAGCCCACGGGAGACCTGGATCGCGCCGCAGCGGATCAGGTGCTCGCCTTGCTTCAGCGCTTGAACGGGGAGATGAAAAAGACCGTACTGATGGTGACCCACGATGCCGCTGCGGCGGCTCGGGCCCAACGCATCGTGCACTTGGACAAGGGCCGCCTTGGGAGCATTGAAGAGGTGCAGGCTGAACAGGCAGCAGGTGCAAAGCCATGAGCCTGCTGCGATTGGTTCCCCGCCAACTGCTGCGCCACCCCTTGCGCACCCTGCTGACCATTGGTTCCTTGACCGTGGCGATTTTCCTGTTGTGCATCCTGCGCTCTTTGGTCACGACCCTCGATGCGACCGCTACGACCGCGCGCAATGACCGCTTGTGGGTTCAGTCCGCGGTCAGCCTATTCGTCGGCATGCCCGCCTGGTATCCAGACCGCATTGCCCAGGTGGACGGGGTCCAAAGCGTGGCACGTTGGCAGTGGTTTGGGGGCTATTACCAAGACCCGTCGAATTTCTTTGCCCAGTTCGCGGTGGATCCCCAGAAGGTGGTGGATATGTACCCGGAGTTGATTGTGGTGGAGGGCTCGGCCGATGCGTTCGTTGCAGGTCGCAACTGCTGCATGATCGGACGCGGGATTGCCAATGACTTCGGCTGGAAGGTGGGGGACATTGCGCCGATTACCGGAGCCTTATTTCCCCATCCCGACGGAGCCGACAAGGCTTGGGAGTTGGAAGTAGCCGCAATCTATGAACCCGGGGCACGCAACTTTGATGATCGCACTCTGTTCTTTCATTGGAAGCTGTTTGAAGAGACCTTGACCACCCCGGAGGATTCTCCCGGGGTCGGCGCCATGGTGGTGCGGGTGAAAGATGACGTGGACCCTTCCGTGGTCATGGGCGCGGTGGACGACCTCTTCATGGATGGGCCTCAACGGGTGCAAACCACCACCGAGAGTGAGTTCCAAGCCCAATTCGTCTCCATGTTCGGCAACATCCCATTCTTCGTCTCTGCCATCGGCGGAGGGGTTTTGGCGGCGGTGCTCCTGGCTTGCATCAACACCATGCTGATGGCGGCCCGCGAACAACGGCGAGAAGTGGGGGTGCTCAAAGCCCTCGGCTTTAGCGATGCAAGGGTGGGCAGTGTGTTGCTCATGCAAAGCCTGTTCTTGACCTTGGTGGGGGGCGGAATGGGAATGCTATTGGCCAAGGGCATTGAACCCGGTGTCGTTGCAGCCACCAGTTCTTTCATGCCGGGATTTTTGATCGAGCGGGAGACCTACTTGATGGCTTTCATCATCACTGTGCTAGCCGGGGTCGTAGCAGGACTGCTGCCCGCTTGGAGCACCCGTAAATTGACTGTTGTGGCAGCTTTGGGAGCGAGGGACTGATCATGAGAGGCATTGCTTTTTCCTATCACCTACGTTCGCTCTTTGTGCGACGTTCGGCAACTTTCCTGACGGTCCTTGGCATCGGTGCAACGGTCGCCGTGGTGGCCGGTGTACTAGCCCTGCAGCAGGGCTTTGAGCGTCTTTACACCGATGCGGGCCGGGCTGATCTGGCGGTTTTCTTACGCCCGGGTGCCACCGGGGAGGGGGATAGTATTTTCAACCGGGATCGTGGGCGTAGATTGATCAACACGGTACCGGAGATCGCGGTAGGCGATGACCAGCAGCCCCTGGCCAGCATGGAACTCTACCTGGCCGTGCGTCTGCGCCGGGTATCCAGCGGGGGCGAAACCAACGTGCCGATCCGCGGTGTTCAACCCGCCACCTTTGGGATCCGGGAGGGCGAGATCACAGTCTTGGAGGGGCGCCAGTTCCGCCCGGGCCAAGATGAGTTGATGGTGGGCCGCTCCTTGCTCGGACGCATTCGTGGCTGTGAGCTGGGTGGGACGATCGTTCTCAACACCACGCCCTTTTTAGTAGTCGGTATTTTTGAGTCAACAGGGCCCTCGGGCTCCGAGATCTGGGGGGACCTTGACCGCATCCTTGAATGCCTAGAGCGGACTGGTCCGAGCCGAATCTTAGCCCAACTCAAACCCGGCAGCGACATCGCCGCGATTTCCGCGCGCCTCAAGAACGACAAGGTCGTTCCGGCCCAGGTGATCAGCGAAAAGGAGAGTCTCAGCAGTCAAACCGAGATGCTTAGCGCGGTGCTGAAATTTCTGGGAGCGTTCTTGGGGGTCATCATGGGAATTGCCGCGGTGTTCACCGCCACTACCACCATGTTGGCTGCTCTCGCGGATCGTACCCACGAGATCGGGATCCTTCTCGCAGCGGGTTTCCGGCCCGTGGGCATTGCTCTTGGATTCCTCTTCGAATCGTTGATTCTGGGTTTGCTCGGGGGCCTTGCGGGCTGCTTGCTGGTCTGGCCTATCAACGGAATTGAAACGGGGACCACGAACTTTCAGACCTTTACCGAAGTGGCTTTTGGGTTCCGGGTGACCCCGATGGTGCTGACGGTTTCGATTCTCTTTGCGTTGGTGTTGGGTCTGCTGGGCGGGGGCCTGCCCGCTTGGCGCGCGGCGCACCTGGCCCCAGTCAAGGCGTTGGGGCGGCGGTAGGGGCCTCTGCTCGTTCCTGAAGCTCAGGACTCCTTGGGCACCATCCCCAACAATCCGCGCACCCCGTCGAGGGCATGGTCATGCAGCACCCGGCCTTCCGAGCCGGTCTGGCCCGAAGGGAGCACCCAGTCCGGGGTATGGGCGTGCCGGCGTAGGCAGAGTTGTAGAGACGGTTTGAGTTGGCCGGAGGCGCGTAGGACGAAGGGCAGGGCCAAGTCGAGGGAGGTCACGTCACCGATCACTAGATCGGGGTTCTCTTCGAGCAGCACGCTGGCGTAGCGTGGCCGGTCTACAAACACCCGGCGTCCACCCAGTTGCAGGGACGCATCGCCCTCGCCTAGCACATACTTTCCAGCGCCGCCGCGTAGGCGCAGGTCGATGTCGGGGCGTAGGCCGATGCCTTCGAAGAGGTCGGCGAGTTTGGAGGTGTCGGAGTTTGAGACCACCACCACTTCGACTCCGAGCGCGAGGAGGGAATCCATGACTTCGCGGGCTTCGGGGACGAGTTGGTGTTTCCCGCGGGCAAGGTGCTCTCGGGTGGCGCTGCCAAAAACTTGGTTGGCGAGGCTGGTGACCGTGTCGTGGCCCAGGGAGCGCGCGGTTTCGCGCCAGTGGGCGGCGGCTTCTGAGGGCTTCGGTTCCCGGTCGAGCCAACCGGCCACAGAGGATGTTTGCAGTAGGGGGTCTTCGTCCACGAAGGCGGTGACACGCCCGGCGGGGGCCCAACCATGGAGTTGGGGTTCCGCAAGGATCGAGGTGAGGAAGCTCTCGTATTGCTCTTGGACTTGGCCGGGCGCTTGCCCCGCGGCTTCCCCTATGGCGGCAATGAACCCATCGCGCACGGCTTGGGCTTCTTCTGCCTGGTCGGTCCAGACCCCGTCAAAGTCGCTGAGCAATCGCATGGTGGACACGACTATGACATAAGCGCATCCACAAGTGGCCGCCCTAAATGTCCCATGGGCGAACCGGGGCAGGTAAGGATGCTGGGCCCATGAAAGAGGCCAGCTCAGGCCCCCAGCTCAAGGCAGCTCAGGAACCCGACGCGGCGAACAACTTGATTGTCCACGTGGTCAGGTTGCGGTGCAGGTCGCGATTCTGCAGGAGTTTTTTGCGATCCGTGCGCAGGGGGGTCACGGTGATGAATTCATAGCCTTCATTGGCCTCGTGGGCACCATCGGCCATGGCCACGCAGGCCTTCCGGGTCTCGCGCTCGCAGAGGATCAGGGTGGGCAGACCCTCAAGGTCGATCAGCTGTTCAGTCAGGTTGAAGCCGTAGGACTTATCCTTGTCCGTGGGAGGGGAAATCAGCACAACGGCTGCCACGTCCTGGTCTTCGATCCCTTGGCATAGGGCCAAGCCGGCTGCGGCGCCGATGCCCGCGACAATGATTCGTGAAGAGTGCACTTCGCGTTTGCCCTTGAGGAAGCTTATGCCGATGCTCAGGTCGCGCTTGGCCATGGCCCAGAGCACCTCGCGCTCGTTCTCGCTGGAAGTCTTCCAATCGCACTGCTTGCTGCTGCTAGTGCCGTGGCCCCGTAGGTCCAGGGCCAACACCGCGAAGCCTCGCTTCTGATAGGCGACCGCAAGGTCCGTTAGCTGGGTGGAATCTTCGCCCGCGTCATGCACCAGGAGGACCGCTGAGTTTTTCTCCCGGAGCTTCTTGGGAGCGTAGTAGGTCCCGCCGAGTTCCACCTTGTCCTGGGCGGTCAGGCGCACGGGTTGCGAGGTGACGGTGCGCTTGGGGGTCACGGTGGCGCTGGGGGCTTGCCTCACTTGAGGGGCCGTGCAGGGCTGGATGGGAGCCGCAATGCTTGATGCCAGCAGGGGGAGGCAGGCGCCGAGGCTGAGGACAAAGGTAGCTAGCATGGGGGAATGAGTCGACTGCGGTCCCTGCGACAGCACTGGGCTGAGGGGCATGGGGGCAGATATAGGCTGTGCGTGGGAGGCGACTGCGTTGGGGAGGGGCGGTCGCGGGTGTTCGATTCCGGTAGTGAATACCAGTGGTCCTCTGAGGGTAACAGGATTCTCCCAACAATCGGATGTAAAACGGGCTCTCTAGGGCCGAGAGCCTGGAAATCGGGCTCAGAGGGCCAGATTTGGTGGGGTTGCCCCGGGCGGTTCTCAAAAGGGGCCTAGCTTCTCCTCGGTCTGAGGACTACGGGAGGCCCAGCTCCCAGGGCCATTCCGCGATCAGGGGGCTTCTTCACTGCCTAGTCAGTCACTAGGCTGTTTTTGTTAGGTTATTCAAAGTTCGCCATGGCACTCACAAGAAGGACTTCAAATTCTCCTCGGAGAACCGTTAGCGCCCGTTACGGCCAACGGGACCTGGCCGTAGTCCGCCTTGTCATGGGACTACTTGCGCTAGGCCTGCTGGTTTGCGCCGCTTGGTTTGATCCCAACCAGATTGCCGCCGGAGAACACCTGTCCTGGACCGGGATGGTCACCGGGAAGTGTCCCGGGTGCCCGCTCTGTGGATTGTCACGGGGGTTTGCCCTTGGTCTGCGCGGCGAGTTTGCAATGGCCAGCAAACTCAATTTCGCCTTCTGGCCCTTCTTTCTCAGTGCAGTTGCCGGGGCGATTCAAGTCCCTCTTGCGCTGAGAATTCTCGTCTTCAAAAAATAGCCCGTTCCAACATGCGTATAGCCACAGTCATCTTCATCGTACTTTCCTGCACTCTGACCATTGGCGGTTTGTTCCCTTGCCTGGGTTTCATCAACTGGATTGGAATTCCATGCTCGGGTATATGCGCGCTTTTGGGCCTAATCGGCACAGTCAGCAAGGACACCCCAGAAGCCGACAAGAGGACTCATCTCGTTGGCCTGATCTTGGGGGTCAGCCTGATGGGGGTTGGCGCGATTCGCTGCTTCCTGGGAGGAGGGATTGTTTGATCTCAAATCCGAAAGTGGCCGGATATAGAGGTGTTCGGCCCGGGGGGGGGCTCCGACTTCAGACGACCTTCATTGGCTTGGTGAATTCACCAAGCCACGCTTAGCCGAGACGCAACTGCTGTCGGGCGTCGATCTCGTCCCGGTTGACTGCCAGGATTGCTTCGTCGAGTTTGTCTCCCAGATCCCAGGAGGATTCGATGGCTCGCTTGGTGTTGCGCATCAGCTGAATGGACATGCGCAGGACCCGGCAAAAGTCCCCGGGGGTGGCATCCATCAGGTCATCTAGCTCTTCCATGGGTGCGCCCTCGTACCAAGCGACGGCTGCTTCCGTCAGGCCCCAGTCCGGTTGCTTCATGGGGGGCTCGATGCCCAGGCGACTTTCTTTGCGCCCTGCTTGGGCCAAAATGGCCGTGGCCTCCCGGCGTAGTCCGCCGAACATATTGCCCGGCGGGAAGCGCCGATAGCGGCCGCGCTCTTCGTGGATCAGGCCGACAAAAATCACCATCAAGGCCTGGGGCGAGACCTCTTCAAGGCAGCCGCTGAACAAGAGTTGCGTCACCTGTACCTCATGGCCAGAGAGCACCCGGGCGATTTTTCCTCGGGAGCTGACCTTTTCACCTTCTAGGTATCCGAGGCTCTCCAAGAAGCGTAGTCGGCCTTTGACCGCCGCGCGTTGATCGCTGCGTTGGTGGGCGCGCGCTTTCTTGCTGCCTCCCCGGGCTTGGAAAAGGGCGAAGGAGTGTTCAAAGGCCTCTTGCAGGCGTTCCCGTCCAGCAGCCTCCACCAGGTGCAAGATGGTGGAGTAGGAAAGGCGGAAGCGACTGGTGACGGGTTCGGGCTTGCCCGCGAAAAGGCGTTCGAGGGGTGCCTCCACCAGGTCCCGATTGCCCAGCACGGAATAGACCCAGCCTTTGGGGTCGATGCCCTGGCGTCCCGCGCGACCGGCCATTTGCATGTAGTCTCGGGTGCGCAGCCAATCAAAACTGACTCCGTCGTACTTGCGCAACTGGCTGAAGATCACCGAGCGCGCGGGCATGTTGATGCCCAAGGCGAAAGTCTCGGTGGTGAAGAGGAGTTTGATCAGGCCCGCGGTGAACATGCGCTCGACTAATTCCTTATGCACGGGCAAAAGCCCCGCATGGTGGTATGCGACCCCGCCCAGGGCCATTTGCATGACCTCTCCGCGCAGGAATTTTCGCGGCAGTTGGAAGATCTCTAGCAGCTGATCCTGCAGCTCGATCATGCGCTCCCTGTCCCCTTCGCTGAGCAGTTCCCGGCGTTGGTTTTGGTGGGCCAGGCGTTCCACATCCTTGCGGCTGAACGAGAAGACCAGGGCCGGGAGGCGGTCCTCTTTCACCAGCTCGTCGATCAGGCCCCGGGTGTCCGGTCGGTCGGGGGCTTGACGTGGTCCACCACCCCGGCGCCGGCCACCTCTGCGGCTGCGTTCGGACTTGCGCTGCTTGCGGTCTGCATCGAGCACGGTTTGGGCTTTCTGCCGGGCATTCTTCAGACTGCCGGGGTCAAAGGTTCCCGACAATTCCGTGTGCATCCAATGGGATAGGGGCACTGGGCGGCGTTCTTCATGAATCACCACACTTTCCTGGGGGCGTACCTCGCCAATCCACGCGCCCAGTTCATCCACGTTGGAAATCGTGGCGGAGAGGCAAATCAATTTCACATGGGGGGGCAGGAAAATGAGGCACTCCTCCCAGACCATGCCGCGTTCCCGGTCGTCCAAAAAGTGCACTTCGTCGAAGACCACGTATTCGACCTCTTGCACCAACTCGGGGTTCTCGAAAATTGCGTTGTGCAGGATTTCGGTGGTCATCACCAAGACCTGGGCCTGGGGCGAGATGGTCACGTCGCCGGTCATGATGCCCACGTGAACTTTGGGGTCTTCCTTGAAGTCCCGGTACTTTTGGCTGGAGAGGGCCTTGATCGGAGCGGTGTAGATCACCCTCCGTCCCCGTCGCACCGCGTCGAGGGATGCGTATTCCGCCACGAGGGTTTTTCCCGCGCCGGTGGGCGCCGCCACCAGCACGTTTTGCCCCGCACGTACGGCTTCGATGGCCTTGATCTGAAACGGCTGCAGTTTGAACTTGCGCCACTGGATCACTCGGCCTTTGTCATCGAGGATTTCTTCACTACTGGGCTCATCGGAAGGGGCCGCCTCCGGGGGGACCGTCTCCGGGGGGACCCGGCGCGGGGTCTTTTCGAGTTCCTTGGCACGGGCCTTGGGTTTGGATTCCCCTCGGGGCGCCTTAGAAGCGGGTTTAGAGGAACGGTCCTTGGACTTGCCAAGGGGTTGGCCGTCCGGTGTGGCCCCAAATGGGAGGGGCTCGTGGGGGTCATTCATGGGTAGGGGGCTGGGCTGGGCTCTGAAAAAAAAGCCAGAGTTCCCAGATCAGTTGGGCGGTCATCCTTGAGACGGAGGCCGCAAGTCGTTATCTAACTACTCTAGGACCAGCGGAGCAACACTCCGTTTGAACACTGGCATACAGCCTTCCACCCCAACCCGCACAAACCATGTCCCTCGATTCCCGCACCTCCCAGCCCCTCCTCCGCCAAGTTTCCCACCTCAAGGTGCTCTCTCGCCTCCTGGGGCACGAGCTCAACGTCCAATCCAACAGCCGAACGGTCACCCTCTCCCGGGAAGAGGTGCTCGAGGTGCAAACCACCCTCGATTTGTTCATTGAAGAGGCCGGGCGACGCCTGGGCCAGGGCTCCCTGTCTGATTCCGTGCGCATGACCGAGCCCACCGTGGTCTCCGCGCGCAACTGAGTCCCGGGCCTGCACCTTGGCCTGATACCCGCCACAGGCGATTCCTTAGGTGCGAGGAAGCGCGGCACCTGCATTCATGATCCCGCGCCCTTTCCACAGCCCCCCCAAGGCTTCCCCCCGTCGAGGGGTGGTGCCCCTCTGGATGCCCATCGCCCTGGTGGTGCTCCTGGTGGGCTTCGGAGCAATCCTGTTGGAACGCAGCGCCACTGGGCGCGGTGTGGCTCGGGTGGATCTGACTCGCTATCGGTTGCACCACGGCGATCGTTGGTTCAGTCCTGATTGGCGGGAGGGATTGGAAGAGCTGTTGCTGCGTGGGGGATCTCTTCTGGCCACAGATTTGGACGCTCGCGAGGCCTTGAAGGCGGAAGTGTTGGCCCTGCCCTTTGTGGCTGCCGTGGAAGAGGGCGAACTACTCTGGCCTGCGGGCTTGACCCTGCGCGTGCGCCTGATCGACCCCATCGCTTGCGTTCGCGTGGGCCAGGAGTTTTTGCCCGTTGGTGAGTTGTCCATTCGTGAGCCGCCCACGGCGGAGCCGCCCAAAGGTGAGCCGCCCATGACTAAGAGGGTCGTCTTGCTTCCTGGTTGGAGTGATGTGCCCCATAAGGTGGGCTTGGATTTCCTGCCCGTGTTGCAACCTACCCCCTTCGAGTGGGAAGTGAACTTGCCCCTATTGGGCGAGCCCATCGACGATCCCCTGCTGTTGTCCGCGCTGTCCATGGTGCGTTCCTATCGGGATAACCTCACGGAGAAGCAAAGATCCCTGTTCGGGCGCGTGGTCTTTGATGTCAGCGCGGGTACTGCACCCGATGGTAGGCCAGGGGGCGCGGTGCTGTACTTGGAGGGTATGCGTGTGGTCGCCTTTGGGGATGCGCCCGCGGAACGGGGTCACGGAGAGTTGCCCGACGCGATCAAGTGGGGACACGCCCTCGAGGGCATTTTACGCAGTGTCGAAGGCTCCCCCTGGAGGTTGCTGGACGTGCGATTCGATCGTCCAGAATACGACGGGGAAAGCAGCAAGTGAGCTCTAGGCTCCAGTTCGAGGGGGGCGGGCCTCTATGTGGCGCCTGATTCTGGGGTTCATAGGAAGCGGTTTGTTGCTCCTGGTGCCGGGGCCCTTAGGAGCCCTGGTCGGTGAAGGCTCGCGCCTTGCTGGGGTTACCCTCCTGTGGCTTTTCCTGGCGGGTTTACCGGGAGGAAGGCCGGCGCCGGCGGCCCTGGTGTTGGCTTGTGCGTTGCCCTGTCTCGTGGCGGCCGGTCGCCTGGACCCTGGATTTTCATTGCGCGTAGAGACCCTCCATTTGTTGCTTGGAGCTTTGCTGATCGGGCTCTTGGCACATGGTTCTTGGGGCGCCCAAAATCACTCCCAGCCGGATCGCGCACGGCGCTACGAAATGGCCTGGTGGCTTTGCTTGATCTTGCCCCAAGCCCTTGCCCTGTGTTGGACCTTTGGCGGGTTGCAAGACGCGCCGCTTTGGTTGCAGTCCTGGGTGCGGCTCGGGCCCTTTGATCCTTTCTTCCGTGCAGAATTACCCACGGGGCTTCGGAGTGCGCCCCTGTTGACCTTGGTGCCTTGGTTGTTGGTAGTTTGGCCCACGGGGGACAAGGGATGAGGTTCTGGTTAGCGCTTGTTTGTTGCTTGGTCATGGCTCCTTTTGAAGGGGCATTGGGGCGTGGTCCGGCGGGATTGCAGGAGAATGCGCTGCACCACCTAGAGCTGCGGGTCGAGGGCCCCCTTAGGGAGGTGCAGCTTTCCTGTGGCCAAGCCGGGAATACAATTTGGCGAGGAGAGATCTTGGCGGGGGAGTCGCGAACCTTGCGGTTGCCCGTGCCCCTTTCGGCGACCCGTCGGGATGAGTTGCGGATTCACGCGGATGGGGGCGGTACGGCGGAATTGGTGGGCTGGTTGCCCCCGGTCAAGACCTTGCCCCGATTCTTGCAAAGCCGATCCTTGAGCGGGCCCGTACCCATGGTGCGTCGCCTGGGTTGGAGTGCGACCTTGCTGCTGGCTGCGGCCGGGGTGGCGGTTTTGGGTTTGCGGCGGCGGCCGGGTTGGGCGTTGGGGGTGGGCTGCCTTGGGGCCTTGGCTCTGGTGTTTTGCCCTCGGCCTCCCGAGCCCGGTGGGGGAATCTTGCGGGTGTTCGAGGGCCAAGGGGATGGGGGCGCGCCGCGCTGGCTGCGCACGGATGCGGGGGTCGGGGCCTTGCAAGTCGATGGATCTGCGACCCTCCTGCGGGTTTTGTCCGCCGCTAGGGGGCAGGTGCCCCTGACCTTCACGGTGGAAGAATTTTTAGGTGGTGAAGATCGATCCATAGGTGCGGTGGCACCGGCCGGAACCCGCCTGGCCGCGAGCTGGGCCCCTGCTCGTTCCTTTGGGGCACTGACCCAGGGGGTTCAGGGTTTTGGTCCGCTGGAACAAGTCTGGACCCGGGGCGTGGGGGCAGCCTCCCCGGATCTTTGGGTGCAAAGAGGTCCCTGGGCCCTTGGGGTGCCCCTTCCAGAGGTCCAACCCGGTCTGGCTCCCCCCGGGTGGCTGTGCTGGGGCTTGCCCCAGGGGCGGGGTATTTTGTTGGCCAGGGTTGCGCCTGGGGGACCTGGCTGGGCGGTGGAGGGAGCGGTTCCGGAGTCGGTTTGGGTGCGGCTCGTCGGTTTTGGGGAGTAGGGGCATGCGGATAAAGGCGCCTCAGATCCATGAATAATCCGGCTCGGACTTGATCCTGAGGGGGGTCATGCCTATCCTCTTGCCCCTCACATCCGGACAGCATGCTGCCCGGCAGTGGGTTCTGTGCGCCAAGTTATCCCCTAAGAGACCGGCGCGACCCGATACAACCAGCCCCAGTGGCTCCCCACCTTTTGGCCCCCATGAAGACCACCCACGTCTGCGCCTCCGACACCGAAGAACGCTGGCTCTTGTTTGATGCCTCCCAGCATGTGCTTGGCCGTATGGCTAGCACCATCGCAAAGAGATTGATGGGCAAGGATCGTCCCACCTGGACCCCCAGCGAAGGGGGCAACACCCACGTGGTGGTGATCAACGCCGATCAGCCCCAGTTGACCGGTGCCAAACGCCAACAGAAGGAATACGCGCACCACACGGGTTATCCCGGCGGTCGGCGTGTGCTTTCGGTGGACGAGATGCTTGAGCGTCGGCCCACGGATGTGGTCACCCTTGCGGTGCGACGTATGTTGCCCAAAGGCCGTTTGGGTCAGACGACCCTTAAGAGCCTCAAGGTCTACACCGGCCCGGATCATCCCCACGCCGCGCAGAATCCGACCCTAGTGGAATCGCTCTAGATCCACCTGTTTCCGTTCAATTCCGTTCCAACAACCAACTAACTCACTTCTCGATTCATCATGGCAGTCATCAATCCTTGGACCTGGGGCCTTGGCCGACGCAAGTCCGCCACCGCGCGTGTTCGCCTGCAGCCCGGAGCTGGCGCGATCATCATCAACGGCAAGCCCCTTGAAGCCTACTTCTGCACCACCCAGACCCGGAACTCCGTGACCTCGGCCCTCGAGTGCACCGAGTCGGTTGCCCAGTACGACATTTTCTGCAATGTGAGAGGTGGCGGAACCACCGGGCAAGCGGGAGCCGTGTCCTTGGGCCTCGCCCGAGCCCTCCTGAAGATCAACCCGGCCACTTTTGATGCCCTTCGCGATAATGGCCTCCTGACCCGGGACCAGCGTATGAAGGAACGCAAGAAGTATGGTCGCCGCGGTGCACGCCGAGGCTTCCAGTTCTCCAAGCGTTGATTCTTGGTTGGATGGGGGCCCGGCTGTTGGCCAGAGCCCCTTTTCAACCCGGCTTCAGAATATTCCTGCATGAGTCCCCCGGTTCCTTCTCGGAACCGGGGGATTCATTTTGTTATTTGTAGGCCTATGGGAATGGGCCTTTTGCCCGCCCAGCCCCCTCCCAACCCCAAACCGTCACCCAGAATGGCCGGCCACAGTCACAGTTCTAATATCAAGCACCGCAAGAATGCGGTGGATGCCAAGCGAGCCAAAATCTTCAACAAGATCGCTCGCAATATCCTGTCCGCCGTTCGCCAGAGCGGTCCCGATATCGAGACAAACCTGAAGCTCAAGTACGCTTTGGAGAAGGCTCGGGCGGCAAATATGCCGAAGGACAATGTGGAGCGCGTGATCAAGCGTGGCGTTGGGGAGAAGGGCGGCGATGCCTTTGAGGAACTGACCTACGAGGGCTATGCCCCCGGTGGGGTCGCGCTCCTTGTGTGCTGCTTGACCGATAACCGCAGCCGTACAGCACCTGACGTGAAATTCATCCTGGAAAAAAATGGTGGCAACCTAGGCGCGCCCGGTTCGGTCTCGTTCATGTTCGAGTTCCATTCAATTTTCGTGGTGGACATGAATCCTGAGGATGGCGACGCGGTGGACGAGGACAAGGTCATGGAGGTGGCCCTCGATGCTGGCGCTGAGGACGTGTCCGTAGAGGACGGGGTGGCGACGATTTTGGCTCCGCCCCAGGACTTCTTGAGCGTTAAAGCACCCCTGGAAGCAGGCGGCCTGGTGATGCTCTCCTCGGAGACCGGCTACATCCCCCAGAACACGGTTGAGATCACTTCCAAAGATGATGCGCGCAAGATCTTGAAAATGATCGACGCACTTGAGGATAATGACGATGTGCAAAACGTTTACTCCAACCATGACATGCCAGGTGAGTGGATCGAAGAGCTCTTGAGCTAACTTGGATCTAGACCTACCGGGAAAATCGCGACAACAACCAACAGGAAAAGAAAGGGAGATCAATGACTATGGGAGACGGACTTCGAACTGTGCGTGTGGTGAGCACCGATGAATCACTGGGTGCCAACGCCCAAGCTGCGGTGGCCAACCTTGCCGGCTGGGAAGTGGACACGGTTGGCACTGTGGACGAGATGCTCTCGCGACCGCCGGTTCCCGGGGATGTAATCCTGCTCGACTCTTGGTTGCGCGGCGAAAACGTCTACGAGACCTGCCGTCGCCTAGTGGGCAACGTGCGTTGTCGTGTATTCGTCGTGACGGAGGTGGCCAATGAGATGGCCGGTCCCATCGCCCGGTTCTCGGGCGCCACTGGGGTCATTGGGCGGCCTTTGACCCGCAGCAGCCTCGCCAGTGCCCTTGAAAGCTCCTCGGGACCTCGGCCAGAACTGCCCAAGACTGAGCGCGGTCCGGTGGACCCCGCCAAGAACGAACTGCCCGAGGCACTCCTGGTGGACTTGCACACGGGCAAGCCGGATACCAAGTTGGCCAAGGCGGTTTGTGATCCGGCTACAGGCCTCTTCAACTACGCCTTCCTGAACTACAAGCTCGACGAGGAATTCAAGCGGGCCATCCGTTTTGGGCAGCCCTTGTCCTGCGTCATGCTGGGCTTCGAAGGCCAGGCGGACGACGCTACCCTTCGTAACTTGGCGGGCATCTTCTTGGCCGCCTCGCGTGACACGGATGTGCTTGGGCGCTTTGACGAGAGCTCGTTCCTATTCCTCTTGCCGAACACGGGCCCTGACGGGGCGCGGATCATGGCCCAGCGGGTGCGCGAACAGGCGGAAGCAATGGGCTTGCGTGACTTAGTGGGCGATCCCATGGGCTTGTCCGTGGGTATCAGCACTTGTCCCCATCCCTCGGTCAAGCGGCGCGAGGATTTGTTCATGCACACCCGCGATGCTTACTTCAGTGCCTCTGCTTCGGGCACTGGCATCGTGATGGGTTGCTAGGGTATTCCTTGAAAAGAGCGCGAGCTTGGGTGAGCCGCCTGTGGGGTGGTTTATCTCCCGGGGGTATGGCGGGTGCGCGGGTTGCTCCATCGAGTTCCCGCTTGCGGGCAGAGCTTGCGCATCAACGTTCCATACGTGCCGAGGACCCCGGGGAATCAGATGTCATCCCCGCTGCTGAATCCGGCGAGCGCTTTCGTATGACCGTGGACGAGGGTGGCGACTGGCGGGTACTGCTCGGCGGTTGCACGAGTTTGGGGCATGCGGGAGGCGCCAAGGCCCAGGTGGGTATCCATGGGGACCTCGCACCCAAGCATGGGGAGTTGACCGCCGCTGAGTCCTTCCATGGGGGACAGGGTTGGCTGTTGAAATTGACCGAAGGCGAGAGTGCTCACGCCGGAGGCCAACCAGTGGGGTCTTCTCTACCCTTGACCCATGGGATGGAATTGCGTCTGGGGGAATCATCCTGCTTTGACGTCAAACGAAATGACCCTGCTTCCGCGTCCCTGCGCCTAGAGCCTCTCGAACCCACGGAAGTCGCCGGGGCAGGTGGACTCTTGCTTTGGTTTCCTGGACCCGGGGGGAGCTTGCGCATTGGGGGCGACGTGCAGGCTCTGATCGGCATTCCCGGCACGGTTCACCCTGTGCTTTGCGAGGCGGGAGAAGGTTGCCTTCTGCTGGTTTGCGAGGGCGGCTTCTTGGGCGATGAGGGGAGTGCAACGGAGCGGGTAATCCCGCTCCCTATCGTGAAACCCACCGAGGTCCTAGCCCGCACCTGCCCAGGGCAGGCGCCTGTGGCAATTTGCTTTCTGCCTTGGTCCTGAAGTGCCCCTATACTGAGTCCCTACCCGCTGGACTACGGGCCTGACCCTAAGGCGATCCAGCAGGCACAACGAGTTCGATCATGGCCGACTGGGAAGAGTTCTACCAGCAATTGCGCAAGCCCGAGTTCATCGCGGGCTTTGAAATATTGCAGCGGCTTGGGGGCGGCGCCTTCGGCGAGGTCTACAAGGTGCGGAAGCTCTCCACTGGTAAGAGCCTAGCAATCAAGTTCTTGAACCTAGGGGATGGGGACCAATCCGGTCTTGTGGATCGTGAGCTGGATCACGTCAAGCACCTTGCGAACATCGATCACCAGAATCTGGTTTCGATAGAGGACCTCGGGCTTGTCCTCGGGCGGCCGTTCTTGGTGATGGGTTTTGGGGGCGAGCGCACCCTTGCCCACGAACTGGCCGAGGGAGCCCTGGACCCACGGGATGCCCTGACGATTTTTGTGCAGGTTTGCCGCGGGGTGGTTGCCTTGCACGAGCGCCGCGTGGTGCACTTTGATCTCAAGCCTGGAAATGTATTTCTGCGCGGAGATGTGGCCAAGGTGGGTGACTACGGGCTGGCGAAACTTTTGGCTGATGGGCGCCAGACCTTGAGCATGGGCCGCGGAACCCCCCAGTACATGGCCCCGGAGATTCTGCGCTCCCGGGCGGACCTGCGTGCAGACGTGTATAGCTTGGGCGTTGTGCTCTATGAGTGTTTGACCGGAGAGCTGCCCTACAAGAGCGAAGGGGGCACGGGCTTGGTCGTGCGAACGGTGGATGAGGCGCCCCCGTTCCCCCCTGATATTCCCGAACCCCTCGCAGATCTGACCCGGGATTGCTTGCGTTTGGATCCAGACGACCGGCCCCAGACCGTGCGCGAGATCCTGGATCGTCTGGGCCAGGGTGCTTCCCATGAGGACCAAATCGTGCTCGACGCCCTGGGCCTGGGAGAGTGGGCTGGAAGCGGGGGGCGTCTGGGCAAGCAGGCACTTGAGGGCACAACCCTTGCTGAGAGGGTTGCGGAGTTGCGCCGCAAGTTGCTGCACTATGCTCCCGGTTCAGGCCCCGCTAGTTTGCGCCGACGCCTGGTGCTTAAGATTTTCTTGGGGGCGGGAGCTCTCTTGGTGGGCTTTACCTTGACCCTAGTGGCCCTAGCTTTGGTGCGTTGAACCCATGAGCGAGTCCTTGGACATCGATCGACTGCAAGATCTGAACGACTCCGAATGGGCTCGTGCAGAGGCGACCTATTCTGCGCGGCTGGTGAGTTACATCAGCCGCCGTATCGCGGATCCCGAGGCCCGGGAGGATGTCTTGCAGGAGACTTTCTTGGGGGCGGTGCGGGGGATCGGACGCTTCGATCGGGCCTTCAAGTTCGAGCAGTACCTGTTTGGCATTTGCCGTAACCGCACGATTGATCAGCAGCGCCGGGGTACCCGCGGTCGGGGTCTTGGGCAAAAGACCGATGAAGGCGAACTGGATCTCTTCGATGCCTTGCCCATCGCGGCTCCCGGTCCCAGCAGCATCATGCGCCGGAACGATCTCACGGAGCGTGGCAATGACCTGTTGGCGGAGATCCTTTCCGCTTGGGTGGCGGAAACTTGGGCTGCCCAGGCCTTCGATCGCTTGTGTGTGATGGAGGCCCTTCTCTTGATGGGGCGGCGGAACAAGGACTTGGCAGGGTCCTTTGGTCTGCGCGACGAAGGGCTCGTGGCGGGGATCAAGTTCCGTGCCCTCAAGCGGCTGGGGGTCTTGGCCAAGGAACGAGGGGGAGGGGAGGAGTTGACCGATGCCCTGGCGAACCTCGCGGCGACCGGTACCTCGAACTTGGATATCGCCGATACTTGGCGCACCCGACGGGTCTCCTGCCCAGCCCGGCATTGGCTTGCCAGGTGGCAGACCGGGGCCTTGGATGAGGGGGCGGCCATGTTCATCCAAACCCATGCGGAGGATCACGGATGTGTGCCCTGTAATGAGGCGCTGGGCGCATTGGACCAGGCCCCCAGGGATATGAAGGGCCTTCTTGGGCGCCTGCGCCAGAGCCAGAGGGAGGTGCTCCAATCCACCCGAATCGAGCGTAAGGACACTCCAGGCGGGGGGTGAAGCCCCTGCGCCTGCCCGGCGACTCCGGATCGGGATTCTCGGGAACATAAGGGTCTCTTGGGCGTCCCAGAGGGTGTTGCCGGGCTGTGATAACCTTATTCCTTCACTCTGGGCCGTCCACGAGACGATCTTGACCGAGTCTCTATGAAACAACTCCTCCCTATTCTGATTGCAGTCGCCGTGCTTAGCTTTGTGTTTTTCTTCACCAGGGATCCTGGCCAAGAGGGGAATGGAGGGGGGGCCCTTGCGGGCTCGGACCAGCAGCACGAATTGGTGAACAGCCAGGGCGCGGATGACCCCACCGTCTTGGATGCGGGCTCGGGAGCCACCGCGGGTGGCACTGCCAACCAAACCGGCGCGGGAGTCGCTGCCGCACGGACGCGCAAAGCCACGGGGATCGCCCTGGGAGACGCCACAGTGGAGGGCATGCTTGAGGTTTTCGTGCTGCATCCCCTGGGTGGTAATCCGATCAAAGGGGCCACCGTGCGTCTGCTCGACCGGGCCAGCCTCGGCCGTGGGGTTTGGCACGAGGCCAAGCAGTCCACCAGTGGCAAGCGCGACCTGATGGATGTCCAGGCCCAGGCGTTTGAGACCACCGAACAAGGAGTCGCAGTTTTACCGCGCATCATGGATGGGGTGATCCATGCCTCGGGAGATGGCTATGAGGGTTGGCTCGAATGGATTGGGCCTCTGTCCTCACCCCTCGAGATCCCCCTCAAGGCGGCGATCGATTTACAGGTCCTGGTGGTGGACTCGGATGGCCAGCCTATACCGAACTGCCCGGTGGCCCTGTGTCTCAATGACCCCTTGAATCCTCGCGCTCTGGATCAGACTTCCAGCATCAGTCCCTCCGGAATTGCAAACTTTCGGCGCGTGGGTGCAACCATTGGCGAGCGTAATGACGAAACAGGCTTTGCCGTGAAGCTTGCCCTGCCCTTGGTGGACACTCAGCTTGTGGCCTTCAATCACAAGAACTTGCCCCGCGAGCCCCTGCGGTTGACCATGCCGTCGGTGGGTCGCTTGCTCGTGCATGTGGTGGACAAGGAGGGCGAGCAAGTGAAAAGTGCAGATGTCACCCTGGGCCGGATGATTCGAGATCAAAAGACTGGCGAAATGGCCTTTCAAGGCGAGGTCTTTCGGCGCAGATCGGCGGGCTTTGCCCTCTTCCCTAACGTGCCTGTGGGTGCGATTGCGGTGGTCAAGGTCTCGGGAACCGGCGACAAGCGAGACTTGATTCAGGAAGTGGGTGCTCCTCTGCATTCCGGTGAGAACAAGGATGTGACCGTGGTTTGGGATACGACCTGGCCCGTCATTCATGCGCGAGCAGTGGGCCCAGGCGGAAGCCCTCTGGCGAACCGCATCGGCCGTGCACGCATGACCGAGGACGGGGTGGCCCGCGGTGGTGCTCCACTCAATACCGATGAGCAAGGCTACTTCGATCTGCCGATCAACCGGGACTGGACCCTTGGGACCCATCGAACGGCCGAGCTTGAACTGTTCAGTGCGGATGGCATGCCCCCCGGTAGCGCGAACTTGGACCTTTCCTACACCCCCCCCGAAGGGGTGACCAAGTACGGGGATGTGGGCTTTCAATCCTTGCCCAAGTTGGCCTCGGGTTTGGTCTTTGCGGATGGCGTCCCTGTGGCGGGTGTGCAAGTGCGCATCATGGAGCGGGTGCAAACCAAAGTTGGGGAGGAATGGGTGCCCCTGGGAAGCATGGTTGCCAGTTCGCGGGCGGATGGGACCTTCGAGATCTATGGCGAAGAAATCCCTACAGGCCCCAACGCGGTCATGGCTCGTCGGCGGGGTTATCAGCGCGCCTACCAAACCAACTTGCACCTGCCCACGGGTGGGCTGCGGCTCAACCTCGTGGAAGGAGAAGAGGACCCAACCTCCCTTGCCGGTAAGGGACGTGCTCGCGGCGGCCCCGATGGTCGTGGAGGTGCAGCCCCTAGGGGCGCTACCCGGCCGCCTGGAGGCTTTCCGGTAGGGACTACCGGGAGCAAGGCAGGCAGGGACCCCAATCGTGGCGGAAAGGGCGGTCGCTAGGGCAGATTCACGGGAGACCTCCGAAATCTGATTTCAGGAGGCAAATACAGCGGGCGGGGGCAGCGCAAGCTGGGTGGAAATCCAGAACTCGGGGAATCTAGACCTGTCTCATACACAGGGTACGGCTCCGTAGCGATTAGCATGGTGTCCAACAGACCCCAATCCCCATGCGACAGATCCCCAAAATTTCTCCACGTGCCATTGGCTCCCTGAGCTTTCTGGCTCTTTGCTTATCACCCCTCAGCTCGGCCTCCAGCCTGGTTCAGGATCCCGCTGCCCTTGAGCTCGCCCTCGATGCTGTGACCTCAGAGAATCTGGAAGCAGATCTGACCTTCATTGCCAGCGACGAGATGGGCGGTCGAGACACACCTTCCCCCCAGCAGCGCATCGCCGCGCGCTTCCTGAAGGACCGGCTGCAACGCTTGGGCTTTGAGCCTGGCGGCCGCTATGGTTTCATTTCCGAGTACCACCTGGACTACCTGCAGGTCGATGCGGCCGCGAGCCACCTGATGGTGGGCGAAACGCGCTTGGCGTTTGGCAGCGACTATGTGTTCTCGCGCCTGAATGACCTGGGTGATTTGACCACCGAGGGAGGCATGCTGAGCCTCGGCAAGGGCGATGTCTCTGACCTGCGTAAGAACGCGCTCAAGGGCCAGTGGGCAGTGGCCCAGTCCGAGGGCAAGTCCATGCGCCGCTTGATCCGCAAGGTGCAGGACGCTGGGGCCATCGGGCTTCTGATCCTGCCCGAAGAAGGCGATGATGTGCTGGACCGCCACAGCCGCAGCTTAGAGTCGATGGAGTCAGGTCGTCTGGCGGCGTACAAGCCCGTGGAGTTTCCCACCCTAGTGCTGACCACGAGTGGAGCCGAGTCCCTGCTGCAGGCTTGCGGCATTGACTCCTTGCCTGCCGGGGGCAAGAAGCTGGGGGAGAATGCCAAAGAGGTGCGCCAAATTACCGACCCGCGGGGCTACCGGCACTTCGAGAACGTGATCGGCTTCTGGCCTGGATCCGACCCCGAGCTGTCCAAGGAAGTGGTCATTATCAGCGCGCACTACGATCATGTGGGCACTCGGAATGGAGTGATCTATAACGGAGCCGATGACAACGGCTCGGGAACCACCGGGGTCCTGGGCCTCGCTGATGCACTCGTGGCTTATGGACCCATGAAGCGCTCGGTGGCTCTGATGTGGGTTTCCGGCGAGGAGAAAGGACTTTTGGGATCCCAGGCCTGGACCAAACGCCCTTGGTTGCCCGCTGGCTGTCGCCCGATTGCAAACATCAACATCGACATGATCGGTCGCAATGCCCCGGATGAGATTCTGATCACGCCCACCAAGAACGGTTCGGTGTCCAAGCACTACAATGGCTTGGTGCGCTTGATCGAGTCCTTTGGCGACCAAGAGGGCTTTCGCCTCTTCAAGAGCGCGGATGACTACTGGCGTCGCAGTGACCACAAGAACTTCGCCGATAATCTCGGGTTGCCCGTGACTTTTCTCTTTGCCGATGTGCACGAGGACTACCACAAGCCCACCGACGAAGTGCACCTGATCGACTTTGACAAGATGCGCCGGGTCGTGCGCATGGTCATGCGATCCCTCGATGCCATGCAGGAGCCCGACCTGGAGATATCCACCACTCCGAGCCCCTCCTTTGAAATGTTCGCGGCGCAAATGCACCAGGGCATGGTGGCTGATGACCTGGAACGCTTGCGTTTGGCTGCGGACCTCTACGAGCGCGTAGAGGGTAAGTTCCCACGCAAGCTGAGCGATCTGCTGCGTTCCGAGGCCCTGCTCAACTCTGGTCTGAACCGTCCAGGCATCGAGAAAAATCCCTGGGGCCACAAGTACGTACTGAAGAGCGGCGACGAAGGTGTCATGCTCACCTGTGAAGGGTCCGATGGCCGCGCGGGCGGCGATGGGGAAGCGGCCGACACGGTTGTGCGCTAGGCCGGATTTGCCCGATGGGCGGTCAGTCCCCTTTTGCTTCCAAGTGAATGTCGTCGATGCGCCACTCTGTTTCGAGGCGGAAGGATTCCACTTCCCCCTCGGGGGGCAGGTCCTCCAGGGGGATCCAGGCGAAGAGCTGCCCCTCTTTGTGGCGAGTTTGGAGGGCAACGCTTTCCAGGGGCTCGGAAACCAAACGGCGGCCTCCGGCCCGTAATTCCATGTAGGCCTCTTGGACCAGGCTGAAGCGCACCGTGGTGCTGCTGAAGAGGGTGTCAATCTCGGCGAAGATCGTGGCCCGGTGGGGGGCTGTTCCTTCCTCTAGGTGGACGGTGGCTTGGCTGAGGCCCCAGATGAAATGGGGGGCTAGGTCGAGCAGGGAGTCCCGGTATTCGCGGTAGCCCACCTGGCTGATCCCGTTTCGAGATTTCCACCCACTGCTGAAGCAGCGGTACTCGGCGACCAGGATTTCCCCTCTGAGGGCCGTGCGGAGTGCTTCGAAGGTGCCCAGGGGGCTGGAGAGGCCCTGATCCCAGGCTTTCCAAACCTCTGCAGGTTCGGGTGGAGTCACGAGGCAGCCTGAGCCGATGAAGAGGGGTCCTAGGGTTAGGACAACTGCCCCGGCCCGGAGGGTTCGGCGGTTGGATGTTCGACTCATGATTTTTTTACCCTTCCTGGGTCTTTGCTGGGGCCCATGCCCAACAGATGCCCCTTTGAGCCTCCTATGGCTCAATTCTCGACCTGGCCACTCACAGGGGCTTCTCCCCAGCGTACTTCCCTGAAGTAGCGAATCACACTCCCCACCCCCCAGGCATCCTCCTGGGGTACTCTCTAGGACTCACTTGCAGCCCCAAGGCACAAGAAGGCCCCTCTGACTCAACCCGACCACTGAATTTCACCATGAATTTTCGCCGCACTGTTCTGGCAGCCATTGCTCCTGCCCTGCTCCTTGTTCTGATTCCCGCTGCCGCGGAAGCTGCCCAGGATCGCACCCCGCCCAAGCCCCGAGCGATTCCCCGCTCCAGCCGCAAGCCTGTGACTCAAAAGCCCGGCGTCCAGAAGCCTGACACCAAGAAGCCCGGTGTTGAAAAGCCCGGCGCTCAGAAGCCTGGCGTTGACGACGATTCCCGAGGCCGCGCGTCCGCAAAGCCCCTCGATCCTACGGATCCCGATTACCTCAAGCGCAAGGCCAAGTACGCCGCTGCTGGTCTCGGTGAGGATGGCTATCCCCTCAAAGGTCTCGCCGCCAAGGGTGCCGCCGCTAAGGGCGGCAAGGGTGTGATTCCCGAAGTGCCCGTGGATCCGAACGCCAAGATTGCCATCGAGTTCGGTACGGACCGTCACGATTTTGGTCGCGCTCAGCAAGGCGATGTTTTGTCGCACACCTTTGAGTTGGCGGCTGGCGGAAGCTCACCCCTGATCATCGGACAGGTTGCGCCCACCTGCGGTTGCACCCTGAGTGAGGTCCTGGTGGAAAACCCTGCGGGTGACCTGATCCCCTATATCTACGGAGATCCGATCGAACCCGGTCGCAAGGTTCATATCTCTGCGCGCCTGAACACCGCCAACAAGAAAAACGCGACCCAGGTGCGAGTCAATGTGACGACCAACGACCCGGTGCGCGTCAGCTCATTGACCTTGATGGCCAATGTGGAGCAGTTCATTCAAGCCACCCCTACGATCCTCATGCTGGGTGATATTCCCCAGGGAGCCACACGCACGCAGTTTGTGGACGTGCGTACCACCCGCGGTGCCAAGGTTCACCTGAAGCTCGACGAGCGTCCGGGCCTTGTTCTCCCGTCTGGATTGGATGTGAGTCTTTCACCCGTGGAGCCTGACGAGGACGGTCGCTCCGCCCACTGGAAGGTGGAAGTCAACGTGGGAGCTGACGCTGATGAAGGCCGTTTGGGCTATCAGATCCGCCTCTCCACCGACTACGCCCGCCCCGATGCTTCCGAGATCGAACAGAAGAACGCGGCCCACAAGGCGAACGAGGATCAGGGCGGCGCGGATAAGGACGGCAAGGTATTGCCGACCCATCAGGTCAGTTCCAAGTATCAAGTCAACGTTGCGGTTACCGGCCGCGTGCTAGGTGCCATGAGTTGCTCACCCCAGTTCCTGTCCATGGGCCTCGTGCGCCCCGGGCAAGTGGTGCCGCGGACGGTCAAGCTGATCAGCCATGACACGGATTTCAAATTCAACGCCGAGACCATGACCGTCGAGGTCAAGGGAGACGGTGGCAAGCCCCTCCGTTGGGCCGAGCACTTTTCCAGCATCGTGCGACCCGCCCAGGGCGTCAACGGAGTGGATGTGGAGTTGCGGCTCGAAGGCCTGCCTGAGGGAGCCGACGGCTCCTTCCGCGGTTTGATGGTGATCCACACGGGCCACCCCACGAAGAAGACCATGGAAGTGCACTTCAGCGGTGTTTGCCGCGCCGGAATTGTGCGCGGAGGTCGCTGAGATTTTCTCACTGTGAATCCCTGAAGGACGGGGTTCGCTCGCATGCCCGCCGGGAACCTCGTTCCCGGCGGGCATGCTGCATTTCCAGGGGATTTTCCAGGGGGGAACAGAGAGTTCCCCGGTTACTCTGGCCCCCGTGGGCCTTAGCCCTCGTCCTTGATGATGATTCTCATTCAAAAATACCTGGGCTGCGCCTGTGGCTGATCTCGGGCAAGCCCTGGTGGACGCGGGGGTGCTCTCCGAGCCCGATCTGCGCAAGGCCCAGGGCCATCAGCGCGGTCGGGAGCTAGGCATCGTGGAGGCCATCCTTGAGTTAGGTCTGGCTCCGGCGGAGAAGGTCTATCGGGTGACCGCCAAGAACGCGGGCATGCCGTTTGTCGATCTTTCCCGGGGAAGGATCGCGCCGGAAGTGGTCGATCTCGTGCCGGCGGAAATCGCCATCGATCAGGGCGTCATGCCCTTGATGGAGAAAGGCGGCAAGCTGGTGGTCGCGGTGGACGATCCCCTCAAGCGTATCCTGGCCGAGCAACTGGAATTCTTGCTGGGACGGGAAATTGCCTGCGCCTTGGCGACCCCCGCGGCCCTCAAGGAAGCCTTGACCAAGAACTACGGCGCCCCCGCCGACAACAGCGCCGAGCTTGCGGTGGCCAGTGGTATGGGTGTGGGGGAGGGCGACGAAGAAAGCGACGCGCCCATCGTGCGCCTGGTGACTCGTACCTTCCAAGACGCCCTTGCCGAACGAGCCAGCGACATCCATGTGGAGCCGGGTCACGGGCGCGTGCGTGTGCGCTTCCGGGTGGATGGCATGCTGCGCGATGTGGCCGAGCATCCTGCGCACCTCGCAGCACCCTTACTTTCGCGTCTCAAGATTATGGCGCGCATGGACATTGCCGAGAAGCGCAAGCCCCAGGACGGACGCATCAGCTTGAACCTCGACGGCCGGGATGTGGATGTGCGCGCCAGCGTGTTGCCCTCGAACCACGGTGAAACCATGGTGATGCGTTTGCTCGATCGCTCGGCTAACTTGATCCCCTTGCAGGACTTGGGGTTTGGCACTCAACAGCTCAGCTGGTTCCGCAGCACGATCAAACGTCCCAGTGGCATTGTCTTGGTCACCGGCCCCACGGGTTCGGGCAAAACCACGACCCTCTATGCTGCCCTTTCCGAACTGAATCGTTCGGATGTCAAGATCATCACCGCCGAGGACCCGGTGGAATACCATCTGAGCGGCGTCAATCAGGTGCAGGTCACCCCGCGCATCGGCCTGACCTTTTCTCGCATCCTGCGGGCCATGCTGCGCTGTGCGCCCAACGTGATTTTGGTGGGCGAGATTCGCGACTTGGAGACCGCCGAGATTGCGATCCAGGCGGCCTTGACCGGTCACCTGGTGTTCTCGACTTTGCACACCAACGATGCACCGAGTGCTTTGACGCGCCTGGTGGATCTGGGGGTCAAGCCCTTCTTGGTTTCCGCGAGTGTCAACGCGGTGCTGGGCCAAAGGCTTGTACGCCGACTTTGTTCCAAATGCTCTGAGGAGTACGAGCCCAGCGAGGGCGAGTGGCGCGTGCTGGGTCTGGAAGGGGACAGTATCAAGGGGCGCAAATTGCGCAAGCCCCGGGGTTGCACCGCCTGCGAGGGCAATGGCTACCGCGGCCGGGTTGCGCTCTACGAGACCCTGACCCTCGATGGCAACTTGCGGGACATGGTCTTTCGCGGGGAGAGCCTCGCCAGCATCGAAAGGGCTGCGGAGGGGGCAGGTAGCTTGCAGAAGCTGTCCATTGACGGTGCCCAAAAGGCTCTCGCCGGAGTCACTAGTTTGTCCGAAGTCCTGCGGGTCTCCCGCGCAGCCCACGCTGCGGGTCTTGAAGCCCTTTGACCTGAACCACGCAACCAGACCACCCCATGAATGCACTCGAACTGATGACCCGCGCCATCGAAGTGAACGCCTCGGACCTGCACCTGAATCCGGGGCGGCCGCCGGTGGGGCGTGTGGATGGCAAGCTGGTCCACCTGGGCGAGGAAACGCTGACCGACGAGCACACACTCGCCCTCTGCCGCGAGCTGTGCGACGACAAGCACTGGAAGGAGTTGAACGACATAGGCACCACGGATATCGGTTTGGCCCACGAATCTGGCAGCCGCTTTCGGGTGAGCTGCATGCGTCAACGGGGTCGCCACACGGCGATCCTACGCCTGATCCCCAATGAGTTGCTGACCTTTGATCAGATTGGATTGCCCCAGAGCGTGCAGGACCTTCTTCGCAGGCCGCGGGGGCTGGTCCTGGTCACGGGCCCCACCGGCTCTGGTAAGTCCACCACCCTGGCCACCATGATCGACTGGATCAACGCCAACCTCGATCGTCACATCGTGACCATCGAAGATCCGATTGAGTTCTATCACTCGCATAAGCGCGGCCTTGTGACCCAGCGCGAAGTGGGCAGCGATGTGCCTGATTTTCCCGAGGCCATGCGCCGTGTGTTGCGTCAGGATCCGGATGTGATCTTGCTGGGGGAGATGCGCGACCTAGAGACCATTTCCGCCGCGATCACCGCCGCAGAAACAGGGCACTTGGTCTTTGGCACCCTGCACACCACCGGTAGTGCGCGCACGGTCAACCGCATGGTTGATGCCTTTCCCGCTAACCAGCAGGAGCAGATCCGGGCTCAGCTTTCCGTGTCCCTCGTGTCCGTGGTCAGTCAAGTTCTCATGCCCCACGCCAGTGGTAAAGGCCGCGTGGCCGCCTTCGAGGTGCTGATCAACAATCCGGCGATCTCGAACTTGATCCGTAAGAACGAGACCAACAAGATCCAAAGCACCCTGCAAACCAGTCGCCGGGTCGGCATGATGACCTTGGACGATCACCTTTTGGAATTGGTCAAGTCTGGTGAGATCTCTCCGCGCACGGCGCTTGATTACGCTCAGAGTTCGAAGGACATGGAGGCACGCCTTTGAGCGCCCAGGCGAACCCGGACGGCTCCGGCGGCCGGCAACTCCTGGGGCAAATCCTTAAAGCTCAGTCTGGAGTCAAGGAGTCGGCCATCCAGCGGAGTCTGACGGAACAGCGCCAACAGGGTGGGCTGATTGGACAGATTCTGGTGGCCATGGGTGCCGCCACGGCGCCGGATGTGACCCGTGCCTTGGCGGAACAAGCGGGCTTGCACAGCGTGGATTTGGCCACCATTGAGGTTGACCCGGATGTGCTGGCTATGGTGGATAAGAGCATCGCTCACACCTTTGGCGTCCTGCCCATCAAGCTAGACGGGGGCACCCTAGTGGTGGCCCTCGCGGACCCGCAAAACCAGGCCGTTTTGGACGACCTGTCGTTTTCGGTGGGCTCCCCCGTGAGCGGTGTCCTGGCAGACCCGGACAGCGTTCGGGCAAAAGTTCTGGAGTGCTACGGCGAGGAAGAATCCCTGGCGGATGTGTTGGCCGCGGCCCAGGGGGTTGATGCGTCGGATCCCGAAGCTGCCGCCCAGTCCAAGCCCGTGGTGCGGCTCTTGAACTCGATTCTGCACCGGGCCATCAAGGACCTGGCCAGCGACATTCACTTTGAGACCTACGACGATTCCTTCCGCATCCGCTACCGAGTGGATGGTTCCCTGTACGAAGTGGAAAGTCCTCCGCGTCACTTGGCGGTGCCTCTGATCTCGCGTATCAAGGTCATGGCTGATTTGGACATTACCGAGATCCGCCTGCCCCAAGATGGCCGCATCGAATTGTCGATCGATGGGCGGCCTGTGGACTTGCGTGTGGCAACCATGCCGGGCTTGGCTGGGGAGGGGGCAGTGCTGCGGATCCTGGACCGCTCGGCAGTTAACTTGAACCTGGCGGCCTTGGGCTTGCCCGAGAAAGATGAATCCACCCTGCGGGCCTTGACCCGTTTGCCCCATGGGGTTGTCTTGATTACCGGGCCCACAGGTTCGGGCAAGACCACGACCCTCTATGGAATGCTCAGCGAGGCCAACGAGCCGGATGTGAAGATCATCACGGTGGAAGACCCCGTGGAGTACGACATCGAAGGCATTGTACAGGTTCCCATTCACGAAGACATTGGCGTGACTTATGCCTCGGTGCTGCGCTCGATTCTGCGCCAGGACCCGGACAAGATTCTCGTGGGGGAGATCCGTGACCGGGAGACCGCCGCGATCGCTGTGGAAGCCAGCCTGACCGGGCACACGGTTTTTGCCACGGTGCACACCAACGACTCGACTTCCACGGTGGCCCGATTGATGGACATGGGCATCGAACCATTTCTGTTGACCGCAACCCTCGAAGCGGTGGCGGCCCAACGGTTGTTGCGCACGGTTTGCGAAGCATGCAGCGTGGAGATGGAGCCGGACGAGGAAACCCTGCGCGAGCTTGGTCCCGATGCCCGGCGCATCGAGGGCTGTAAGATTCGTCACGGTCGTGGCTGCGGGGTATGTCATCACACCGGCTACAAAGGGCGTACGGGGATCTTTGAGATCCTGCTCCTTGATGATGATCTGCGGTCTCTGATCCAGGATGGGGCTTCGTCGGAAGCTCTGCGCCAGGCGGCCATTGGGCGTGGCATGCGTACCCTGCGCGATGCGGGCCTTGATCTGGTGGCCGAGGGGCGCACCACCGTGGAAGAAGTCCTGCGGGAAACCCAGCTCTAGGGCCATAAGCAGCCCACGTGATCCGTTTTTCACCCAATCGACCCAAGTCCTCCCGGATTCTCCCCGCCTGACTCCCAAGGGCTTGCGTGACCTGGGCACGCCGGGTGGGTACCCTCTCACTACTCAAGATGGCAAAAAAGATTCAGCGTAATACCCCGGTCCAAAGCCGGACGGTTGGTTCCTCCGGAGGCGGGGGTGCCGCCGCTGGATCCAAGGTCATAGGTGGCCGGATCCGCGGTCAGTTGGTGACCGACTTCACGGTTCAACTGGCGACCCTTTCGGAGGCGGGCATTCCGGTGGTCAGGGCCTTGACGATCCTCGAGGGCCAAACCAAGCCCGGCCCCTTCAAGGCCCTCTTGGCTGAGATCACCGAAGACGTTTCCGGCGGTGCGCCCCTTTCCGAGGCCATGGGCAAGCATCCGCGCTGCTTCGACGAACTTTTCTCGGCCATGGTACGCGCTGGCGAATCCGCCGGAATCCTCGACCGGATCCTGGTGCGTCTCGCGGCCTTCCGGGAAAAAGCCGCCGAGATCCAGAGCAAGATCGTCAACGCCATGATCTACCCCGCCATCCTGACTGTGGTGGCCACGGGGATTGTGTCGGCGGTCATTGTCTTTGTGATCCCGCGCTTCCAGGAGATATTCGAGTCCTTCGATGTGACCCTGCCGGGCAGCACCCAGTTCCTGCTGGACGTCAGCGAGATCGCCACCCAACGCTGGTACCTAGTCTTTGGTGTGCCCGCGGCCATGGTGCTGCTGCACATGTTTATGATCACCCGCAGCAAGCCTTATCGCTTCCGAATCCACGGCCTGATGTTGAAGCTGCCCCTGGCAGGGGGGCTCATGCGCCAGTCCCTGATCGCGCGCTTTTCGCGCACTTTTGGCACCCTAGTGGAGGCCGGCGTCCCGCACCTGGATGCCCTTGGAATCGTGCGTGACGCAACTGCGAACATGGTCCTGGCCCAAGGTATCGAGGACATTCGCCGCACGGTCCGTGAAGGCGAAAGCATCGCGCGTACCATGGGCGAGACCGGGCTCTTCGACGACATCGTCACCAACATGGTGGATGTGGGCGAAGAGACAGGCGAGCTCGACCGCATGCTGCTGAAGGTGGCCGATGCCTACGAGCGACAGTTGGACCGACGCATCGACGCACTCTTCAAGTTTCTTGAACCGGTCCTGTTGCTGGTTATGGCGGTGGTCGTGGGCTTCATTGTCGTTGCCCTATTCATGCCCCTGCTTGAGATCATGAACTCGATCAATAGCTCCTCGTGAAGCCACCACCCACAGGCCCAAGGAACCAAAAGCCGCGCGTATCCCTGCGGGTAGCCGTGATTGGCATGGTCGCCCTGGCGAATGTTGCGGTGTTCACCGCGGGCCTCCTGTGGACCCGGCGGGCCGAGCGCAGTTTGGACGACCAGCGAGGTCAAGCCCACGCGGAATTGTTGGGGGTCTTGGTGGGCACATTGATCGATGGCCGGGGGAACTTGCGTTCCGCGGGACTGTTGCGTTGGGAGCACTGGGACGAGTGGTTCCAGGATGTGCAGATCGCGCACTTTCCCGATTTGACCGGGAGCTCCCCCGAGGCTGACGACCAAGCCGGGGCGGCGCGGCCCTCCTTGGGGCTCGAGATCAGTCCTTTGGGCGCGGCCCAGCGGGACGGGACATTTGATGGTGCCGGAGTTCTGCTGGCCATGCGGCAGGCGGCCGAATTCCAGGAGCAGGTTGAGGTTGGTGGGGGCGTGGCCTTGCCGGTGCTCCTGCCCGACGGGAGCGCTTGGGGAGGATGCTGGATGCAGACCCTTCCATCCGATGCGGCGGGTGGTTTTCAGCGCCAGCTCTTGCCCTGGTTCATCGCCTCGACTTTGCTCTTGACCCTTTCCACCTTTGCCCTAATCCGGGGTTTCATCCTCAATCCTGTGCAGCGTCTTGCGGTTGCGGCCCGGCGCATTGGTCGCGGCGAACTTGAGGCGCGGGTAGGACAGGTCTCTCGCCGTGACGAGATCGGCGAGTTGATGCGTTCGTTTGATGCCATGGCGGACGATGTACAAGGCTTCAACAAGCGGCTTGCCCGTGAGGTAGACGAGGCCACCAGCGCGGCCCGTGCGGCGGAGGCTGCGGCCATGACCCAGCGGCGACTTGCG
Organism: Planctomycetota bacterium; assembly: GCA_028823345.1. Taxonomy (GTDB): domain Bacteria; phylum Planctomycetota; class UBA1135; order UBA1135. The sequence goes on along the minus strand of JAPKBR010000029.1, from coordinate 1,217 downwards.
GCCACTGGCGAGTTGGCTGCGGGGGTGGCCCATGAAATCAACAATCCCCTCAGCGGATTGATGAATGCAACCCAAGCCCTGGCCCGAGAGGATCTCGCCCCGGCCAAGCGCCGGGAATATCTGGACTTGGTGGCCTCCGGTTTGGAGCGCATCAGGGGAACGGTTGGGCGCTTGTTGCGGCTCGCTCCCCGGGAAACGGCCACCGCTCTGGTTCATCTGCGCGGTCCCCTCGGGGATGCCTTGGGACTGGTGCGTCATCGGGCGGAGGATCTGGGTGTTGAGGTGCGCTTGGCGGTCTCCTATGGGGCGCAGAAGGGAGCCGATCAAGACGCGCTCCAGCCAACAGCTCTCGAAGCCTTGGACGGTGTGCCAGCGGTGCAAGGTCAGGCCAATGAACTCGGGCAGGCATTCTTGAATCTCTTGGTCAACGCCCTCGATGCTCTGGAAACAGAGCCTGCGGGGGATGGGCTGATCCAGGTGCAAGTGGGCAACGGGGACGGGGAAAACCTACGCGTCTCGATCATCGACAACGGGCCCGGGGTAGACGCGGAATTGGTGGGACGCATTGGTGATGCGTTTTTCTCCACCAAGGAAACCGGGCGCGGGACGGGGCTGGGTTTGGCTATGGTGCAGGGTATGGCGGCGGCCCACGGGGGCCGACTTGAGATCACCAGTGCCAAGGGCGAGGGCTTCCACGCTACTTTGGTGTTGCCTGTGGCGATCGATAGCCCGACCATGCCCCCGCCTAGGGAAGGTGTATGAGCCAATGATCAGCGACTGGATTCCAATACTGATTCCCCTGGGGCTGCTCGCCCTGTCCGCGTTCTTTAGCGGGGCAGAGACGGCGCTGTTCAACATGGATCCTTCACAGGTCGATGAGGCCGGGCCCCGGGCCCAACGCCTGTTGGCTAAGCCTAGGGACTTGTTGGTCACGATCCTGCTGGGCAATCTGTTCGTCAACTTGTTGTTCTTCGCCCTTGTGCCGCGTTTGCTGAAAGGGGATGGGTTACTGACTGGGGCCGGAGCCTTGCTTGCGATTTTGGTGTTGGGAGAGATCCTGCCCAAGACCCTCGCCCTGCGCAGTGGTCCTTGGGTGGCCCGTTGGGTGGCACCGCCACTCTTGGTGATGGTCTCCTTGCTTGCGCCTATTGGTGGAGGATTCCACCGTTTGCTCGATGGAGTGCTGCGCGCATTTGGGCAGGACGAGGCGATTGAGC
>JAPKBR010000069.1 GCA_028823345.1 Planctomycetota bacterium | reverse complement strand
TTGGTAGGTGTCTACAGTTTTTGGTTCGAATCACTCTTCATAGTGGAAGATCCAACGATGGGCGAAAGCCGAAACCATGATTGCTCGTGCCCTCCGTCGTAATCCCCGGTGTGACTAGACGACGGGCTGACCGCGCAGCGGTGGCATCTCCGCCATAGTTTCCTCCACGGGCCAAACGCTCCCCCGAGTTACCTAGCCGGGCCCCTGTTCCGTTTTCTGCCTGAACTTCATCATAGTCAAAGTAATCGTCGCGGCACCACTCGAAGAGGTTCCCATGCACATCGGACAGACCGAACGCATTGGGTTCGAATGTTCCAGCCGGCGCTGGTTGCGCCCCGTGGCCGTCGAACCAGGGTTCGGTGATGCCGTTCATCCCGATCCAATCCTCTGGGCACTCCAAGCTTCCAAGGTTTGCAAATCGAATCAGATCGTTCCTGTTTTTACCCATCGCCCAAGGGGTGGTTGTCCCTGCGCGGCACATGTACTCCCATTGTGCCTCGGTTGGGTATGTGAGGAGCGATTCGCGGTTCCAGATTTCCACGTCAACGGGACCTATCCCACTGATTGGGAGTTGGTCCGATCCGGGAGATAAATCGCCAACCTGTCCAGCAACACTTGCCCCCCTTTTCCAGGCCTCTCGCGTGCACTCCGTTCGTGCGATCAGGAAGGGGTCCAAAGTCACCCAGCTCTGTCCCTCGTCTTCTTTGCGATCGGCCTCGCTCTCGGGTGAGCCCATCTGGAACTTCCCGCCCGGCAAGAGCACGAATTCTAGTCCCGTTTTGCCGTGCAACCAGATGGACATCCAATGTGACACCCCCCCTGCAGAGAATCGCTCGACGCGCTGGTAGGTAAACCTCGAAAACTCGTCTGACCAGCGCTCCTCGGCGGCGTGGGCAAGTTCTACGACGGCCTGCTTGTCAAGAGCCGCATACTCCGAACGTTCCCTCAGCGCTTCGATTGAAATCGCCAGCTGACTCTGGATCGCGTAATCAGCAGGATTGCCCCCCTGTACCGAGTCGAGGCTTGGCTCTTGATCGTCCGCATCAGAGCAGGCTACAAGAGCGAGAAGGATGACTATAAGAGGGGTTCGCATGATGGCCACTTTACGCATAGGGCCTACTATGCCTGTGTCGTTCAATCCAACCAACCTTCCTTTGTCCCGTATCATCAAGGCGATAGGTCATGTGTTCATCCACCTAACTCGCAAACATTAGGTACACCGTATCCTAACTATGCAGGGTCGCGTAGGTCATGCGAGACCCTCACGGAGCCAGCCTAGGAGGTGGACTGGGCTGGCTTGATCTCACCGGTGGAGAGCAAAAAGTTGCGCAGGATGTCGCTGCCTCCTGAGTCCAAGCAGAGGATCGACTCGGGATGAGCTTGCAGGCCTTCGAGGGGCAAGTCCCGGTGGCGCAGGCCAGCGATCTCCCCATCGATTCCTGTGGCGCTAATTTTTAGGATCGCGGGCAGGCCCTCGTGGGCGACCACGAGGGAGTTGTAGAGGGCCAGGTCGAGGGGTTTGGGAAGACCCTTGAAAATTCCACGACCGTCGTGCTGCACCGGGCGAGTTTGGCCGTGCACGAGCTCTCCGGCGGGGGCGAGGTGGCCCCCGAAGGCGGTGGCCATGGCCTGCATTCCAAGGCAGACCCCCAGGACAGGGCAGTGGTGGGGTATTTCGCGCACGACCGCCTCGGAACAGCCCCCCGCACCAGGTTCCCCTGGGCCGGGACCCACCAGGACGCCTCTGGGAGATTTGGCCAAAATTTCGCTGGGGCTAATGCGGGTGGAACGCTGGACTTCGACCTCGGCTCCCAGGGCACGCAGAGCGTGTTCGAGGTTAAAGGTGAACGAGTCTCGGTTGTCCAGGAGGAAGATCATGGGAGTCGGCATGGAACCGCCGGTGAGGTTGGACTAGGGTAGCGCCTCATGCCGGTGTCTCAACAGATCGTTGTAGTGGGTGCGGGGGAAGTTGGCCAGCATTTGGCCCGCATCCTCTCTAAGGGTTCCCACAGGGTGACCGTGGTTGACACGGATCCGGAGAAAATCCGGCTCATGAACGAGTCCCTCGATGTGCAGGCCCTCGTGGGGGACGGCACGCGGCCCGAAGTGCTGACCCATGCGGGGGTCGTCAAGGCGTCCCTGTTGATCGCGGTCACCAACAACGACCATGTCAACATGCTGGCCTGTTTGCTGGGCCGCCAGCTCGGAGCCAAGCGCCGTATCCTGCGGGTGCAGGACACGGGCATCCTTGATGGCTATCACAACTTTTATCGGGACACGTTAGGTTACGACGTGGTGCTGAGCACCTCGGAGTTGGCCGCGCGGGAGGTGATCGAGACGGTCAAGGAACGCCATGCCCTCGAGGTTGAGACCTATTGCGAGGGTAAGATTCAGTTGCGTCGATTGCGCCAGCCCGAGGGCGAGCTTCTCGGCGTGCCGCTCAAGGAAATGCGCCTGACCGGCAAGGTCGTCCTGGTTGGGATTCAGCGCAGCACTGATCCGAGTCGTCCGTTTATTGTCCCCGGGGGCGATGATTCGATTCAAGCGGGGGATCAGATCCTGGTTATGGGGGAGGCCAGTGACCTAGATGCTTTTGAGCGTGAAGTGGGCAAGCACAGTGCGCTCAAGCGCGAGGTGATCATCATGGGTGCGGGCCGTATTGGCCGTGCGGTAGCCAGTAAACTCAGCAACACCCACGGTGTTTCGGTCAAGGTGATCGAACACGACTCTTCCCGTGCTCGAGCCCTCGAGCAGATGGGGGATGACTTTTTGGTTCTGACCGGCAACGCCACCGACTTGGAGTTGTTGCGTGAAGAACACATCGGCAAGACCGACGTTTTCGTGGCAACCACTAAGGACGACGAAGACAACCTAGTCGCCTGCCAGATTGCTCGGGTGATGGGCGTTGGCCGTACCGTGGCCATCGTCAACAAAGCTAGCTACGGCGGCATCTATGACCTGATGGGGGTGGACTTGGCCATCAGTCCCCGAGAGTTGTGTGCCAAACGAATCATGCGCCTAGTGCGCGCCTCGTCCCCTCGAGCCGTTTCGATTCTGGCGGAAGGGAAAGCCGAGGTCTTGGAACTCGAGGTGCGTTTGAAAGAACCCACCACCATCGCTGACTTGAACTTGCCGCCCACCGCAAAAATTGGTGCGCGCATGAGAGGGGACACGGTTTCGGTCCCTGGCGGGGGCGAGACCCTGAAGACCGGGGATCGTGTCATCGTACTCAGCTTGTCGGACGCCTTGGATGAAGTCGAGGCCATCCTCACGGGCGAGCAAACCAAATGAACTTCCGCGCGGTTTGGGGCCTCCTAGGCAAGGTGCTCCTCCTCTTGGGGGCCATGATGACCCTGCCTGTGCTGGTGGGGTTTGCCTACGGGGAACACCGGGCGGCCCTCGGTTGCCTGGCCGCCAGTGTGGTGGTGATTCTCTGCGGCTGGACATTGGTGCGTCAATTCCGCGCCGGACTCGAGGAGAGGCCAGTCATTCACCGACGGGAGGGCCTAGCCGTAGTTGGCTTGAGCTGGTTGATTGGCGGCTTGGCAGGAGCCTTGCCTTTTCTCCTGACGGGCACCCTCGTGTCCCCCGTGGATGCTTGCTTTGAGGCCATTAGTGGACTGACCACCACCGGATCAACCGTCATGACTCCCGAGCAGATCGACGGCATGAGCCACGCCATAGCCTTCTGGCGTTCTTTCTGTCACTGGCTTGGGGGCTTTGGAATTGTGATGGTTTTCGTGGTCTTCTTCCCGACAGGGGGCCGCAGCCTCTTCCGTTCCGAAGTCCCGGGTGTGGCACGGGAAGCCTCTCACCGGCGAGTGCAAGACTCCGCCCGCATCCTGCTGAAGCTCTATGTGGGCTTAACTGTGGTCGAGTTTTTCCTTTTGCTCTTCGCAGGTATGGAACCTTTCGACGGGGTGATCCACGCCTTCGGCACAATCCCAACCGGCGGTTTTTCGAGCAAGGGGTCGAGCGTGCTGGCCTTCCAGTCCGCCTCGATTGAAGTGGTGCTGACCCTCTTCATGTTCATTTGCGGGTTCAACTTCGGGCTGTATGAAACCCTCATGACCGCTGGCCCGCGTGCTTTCCTGCGCAGGCTTTGGGGCTCCTCCGAGGCTCGCGCGTACATCGGGATCATGGTGGGGGCGACCCTGTTCCTGTCCATGATCCTGTGGTTCGACGGGGGCACCAACGGAGGCCCTCCTCCGGACGAGCGCCTCGGTTGGCAGGATTATTCGTCTTTGAGCACTTGCGTGCGCGATAGCTCCTTCCTCGTGGTCAGCTTGGGCACCTCGACAGGCTTTGGCAGCGCGAACTTTGACCTCTGGCCACAAATTGGCCGAGTGGTCCTGATGATGCTGGCCGTGGTGGGGGCCTGCGCTGGCTCGACCGGCGGAGGAATCAAGGTCGTGCGCTGCATGATCGTGGTCAAGGCAGCCATCGTTGGCGTCCGGCGCTTCATTCGCCCCAGGGCTGTGCACACGGTTCATATGGATGGCCAGGCTTTGGAGGATGGAGTTGTCGCCTCGATCACCGCCTATTTTTGCCTCTGGACCGTGGTGTTCCTGTTCGGGACGTTGTTCCTGTCAAGTTATGGATTGGACCTCGCGAGTGCGAGCACGGCGGTGTTGGCGACCTTGAACAATATTGGGCCGGGGCTCGCGAAGGTGGGCCCTTGGGAGAACTTCTCGGCCTTGCCAGATTTACCGAAGATGGTGCTGGCGGTGTTTATGATTTTTGGGCGGCTTGAGTTCTATGCTGTTGCGGCTTTGTTTGTTCCGAGCTTCTGGAAGCAATAACGGGTACTGGCCCCTTTCAGTGTTGAAATCAGTGAGATTTAGGGTGTAACCGGAGGGCACTCGGGTTCGTTCTTGCACTAGGCCATGCTTGTTGGCCTGGACCAAGGACTCCATTGACTCAACCCTTCGAACCATCCCATTGTCCCTACGAGGACTGTGAATCCCATCGGACTAGAACATTTGAATACAGCTGTTTTGGGCGCTATAGGCGTAAGTGTGATGGTCGCCACATCCCACGTTTCAACTGTCACTCTTGCTTGAGGACCTTCTCCACCCAGACTTTCCGGGTGGACTACAGGCTCAAGAAGCCGCGCCTTACCGAGCCCATCTTCAACGGTCTGATCTCGAAGGTGAGCCTCCGCAAGTTGGCTGAGGCACTGAAAGTTAGACGCCCGACGATTGAAAGGCGTCTGTCTTTATATGGCGATCACTGTCGCCTGTACCACGCTCAGAAATCCCTAAAACAACGTCAGTCTGGTGAGCTCTGTGAGGGCACCTGGGTCTTCGACGAGCTCGAAACATTTGAACACAATCGGCGCTTCAAGCCCCTGAGCGTAGCTGCCGTCGTGCACCACGACTCGTTCTTTATTGCCGGCCTCGCGGTGGGCAAGATGCCGGCGCGTATGGCGGTAAATGAGGCCCGGAGGAAGGAGCGTGATGCCATCGTTGAGGCCGAAGGCCGGAGGCCCTCAGAATCCAAGCGCGTGGTCACCGAGGCGCTCTCGTGGCTTGCACCCGACGCGAGCGAATCCTACCTCCGAGGCGTGCCAGGGGGCCATTTGCGTTCGGATTTCAAAACAGGCTACCGGTCGATTGCCCGCACGGTTTTGCCGAACCATGCCCTACACCAGACCAGTTCCAAGGACAAACGGGGGCCGTCGAATCCATTGTTCGCGATCAACCATGGCTTTGCCATGATGCGCGACACTATCTCGCGGCTGGTGCGGCGTTCTTGGTGCGCCAGCAAGCTTCAAGAGCGCTTGAGCCAACACCTTTGGATCTGGGCTTGTTTCCGCAATTATGTGCGCGATTGGAAGCGTACGGAGCGCGATATTACGTCCGCGGAATGGCATCACATTTGCCCTCGGCAGACCATCAAGAGACTGCTCCAGTGGCGCATCTTCGAGTGGCGTAAAACAGGGGTACCTGAAGGGAGCTGAGGGTCGGCTTTCAACACCGAAAGGGGCCAGTACCGCTAGAGGGTGTCTTCACGGTAGACCCAGGGCTTATGCCTCCCCTGATCCTTCCGATGAGTCACCAACTCCCAAAGATCATTTGGTCCAACAACCGTCGCGAAAGCCCGGCGGTCTCCATCCTCACCTAATTCAATCACCCCGCTCACCAATCCCAGCAAGCGCATGTTGCTGCCTTCGGATTCTACGGGCAGGAACACACCCGCGCCGGTCTGATCCATTTCGACCAGTAGCTCTGGCAGCACGTCGATCAAGATCCCGTCAACGTCAGGGTGCCGGCGCAACTGGGTTTCTACTTGCCAAAGTCCTTCGTCGGTACGTCCACGCACAACCACGGTTGCTCCAGCTTCGGGGACGATGAAAGTCAACGGGACCGTAGCCAAGCGAATTTCGGTCTCGGCGGTGAACAGGATGTCGCCCACGGGTTCTACGACGCTCAACTCGATGTTGGGTCCGTCTCCGAACCAACTTTCGATTTCAATGCGGCCGGCAGAGTGAGATGAGCCCAGGAACAGCACTCCGTATTCGGTGCTGACGCCGAGTTCGGTGCCTCCTCCGCCGCGGATCAAGATCGTGGGGTCGGAGAGTCGTTTGGTGCCGGCGCAGGAAGCGAGGAGTAGGAGCGGAAGGGCCGCCCATCGGAGGGTGCTGGTGTGCATGGCTGCAAGGGTAGCGCCTATGAGGGCGAGTTCCCAATGGGAAGCTGCGGTATGGCCTTCAGATCCAAGAGTTCCTGTCTTTGGCCCTCACTGGGCATCGGGATCGGCGTATCCTCAGAGGCCTGGAACGCCCTATGAAACGTCTACTCCTTCTGCTCGTGGCCCTGATGGGCCTTCTGTTTCTCCTCTCTCAGCTCATTGGGCCCGGACTCCGCTTGGAGGCCCCCGGGGTTCCTGCTGGCGAGAATTCTTCTCAGACCCCGTTGGTTTCCCCCGGGGAGTCCGATCCGGTGGTGCTCAGTGGTGGTGAGGGACAGGATGCTCAGGAGGGGGGGCGCAGTTCCCTAGATGAGGGTCCCGAGGGCGGAAATCAGCAGGCTTCTGCCCAGGAGCAGCATCGTTTGACCGGCAGGATTTTGAACGAACGCTCGAAGCCGGTGGTGGATGCCTTGATCACGGTGAGTCGGTCCCAGCGAGGGATGATGATGGAGATGGATATTCGTCCCGAGGACCGGTCCGTGGAGACGGTCCGCACGGATCAGGGGGGCCGGTTTGCTCTTGGCATGACCGAAGCTGGTACGCGCCAGGTATTGATCCAGGCGGATGGCTACCAGCAGCTCACGGAGTCGGCCTACGTGGGAGGAGGCCGGGATTTTGATCTTGGGGACCTTGTTGTGAAGAGTGGCTTCGGGATTCAGGGCAAGGTGCTGAGTGTTGCAGGTGCGCCCCTTGAGGGGGTTTCGGTTGCGCTCTTACCCAACCGTCAACCTGGTGCGATGTCGATGTCCTTTGGAGTGAGCTCAGGAGTCGAAGTTGCGACTACAGACGAGGAGGGGAATTTTGCGGTGAGCTGCTTGCCCCTCGGGCCTTACGAGTTGAAGTTCACGCGAGATGATTTGTTGCCGGCTACTTCCAGCGGAGTGCTTCGCCGGGGTGTTACCGATGTCTTGGATATTCGCCAAGAGTTTGGTGCGGTTCTGCGGGGTACCTTGGCCCAGGGCGACGTGCCTTTGGATCAGCTTGAGGTCATGGCTTGGTACCAAGAAGCCCAAGCCCCGGGAATGAAGTTCATGGGCGGAGACATGGTGGGGCCCTCCCCCTTTGACGCACGATCCGTGGGTCAGCTTGAAGAGGACGGTTCCTTCGTTGTGCGGGGATTGCCCCTGGACGGAGATGTCCAGGTGGGTGTCTTTGAGGTTGAGAAGCGAAACGTCCCGATGGGACCCGTCGAAGAGGTTCCGTCTGACGCCCAAGACGTGGCCTTGACTCTCTTTCCTAGCTTTGACTTGACCATGACCGTGGTCAGCGTGGGCGATGGTAAAGGAATTTCGTCCTTTGGAATCTGGGCGGGTTTTGAGAGGCTTCAACCCCTTGAAGACGAACCGGGTCAAGTCCTGCGCCACCATCCGGGGGGCCGGGTTACATATACCGGACTGCGAATCAACAGGCCTGAAGGGCGTTTGCGGGTGACGATTGATGCTCCTGGTTTCGCGTCCTATTCGCGGACGGATCTTCTTCCACCGTCGAGCGGGGTCTTGGATTTGGGCGAGGTCCGGTTGATCCGTGCTGCGGGCTTGCGCGTGCGTGTGGTGGATGACGGGACAGGCGAGTTTTTGGAGGGGGTAAAAGTTAGCGCTTATGTTGCTCCTCCTCGCCAGGAATTGCCCGGTTTTGCCGGAGGAGCTCAGATGATGATTGGCGGGGATATGCCTTTTTCCGGTCGCGGAGTCAAGCTGACCGCGCGTACGAATGGGCAGGGGGAAGTGCAATTTTCCGGAGCCGCCGGAGAGATGTATCAGGTCTTGATTGATCATCCGGGCTACGCTGGTTTGAGTCAGGCCCTCCTGGTCACGGACGCAGATGTGTTGCACGAGGCGCGACTCGTGCGGCCTTGCGCAGTGGATGTGACCTTGCTGGATGTATCCGGGCAGCCCAAGAACGGGGGGCGCATAGAGCACAAGGTGAAGGGGTCGGGGATGAATTTTGAACTTGCCATGGAAGGTCCGCGTCGCACGGATTCGATGGGGCGGATTCTATATTCGGACCTCAAGGCCGGAACTCATCAGTTTCGCGCTGTCGAGGCCGAATCCGCCACGGGGATGGTCATGGTTATGATGAGTATGAACGAGGATCAGGCCAAGGAACCGTGGACTGAAGTCACGGTTATCCCTGGGGAGTCTCGCAGCGTCACTCTCAGGGAAAATCCAAAGTCCGTGATTCGTGGTCGTGTTTTCCTGGACGGCGAGCCACTTGCCCAGTGCAAGGTCACCTTTCAAGCGGATGGCGAAAAGAGATTCTTTCCTGGTGAGGGGGGACCGGGAGACCTGACCGACGGAGATGGGAGTTTCGAAATCATCGGGCTTTCCCCCGGAGCGGGTCGCTTGACCTTTAGCCACGCAGAGCTCGTCATGCGCCACGAGCAAGAACACCTCTGTACGGCGGGCGAGCAAGAGGTGGATGTAGACTTGGTGCTGACAAATGTCAGTGGTCGGGTGACTGGCCCCGATGGGCGCGGCCTCGGCGGCATGCAGGTCAGCGTGTCCATTGCTGGCAGGCAGAGCAAGAGAATGTTAGGCGTGGTGGTGATCGGTGAAACCAGCCCCACCGCCGGCAGTGCCACGTCCATCAGGTCCTTTGGCACCCCGTCCCCGGTGGTCACCCAAGAAGATGGCACCTATGCTTTGCGGGGTGTGCGTGCTGGAGTCGAGTTGAAAATCGAAGCCAAGGGGGCGGTCATGAAGCCAGCCATTGTGCAGCTGGATGCCCTTGAGCCCGGGCAACAGAAGCAGGGCGTGGACCTGGTTCTCACAAATGGAGCGGACTTGGTTGTGACTCGCACGCTGGGGGACGGCGACAACATTTTTGATGTCCGTCTCGAGTGGGCAGGGCCGAAGCCTGACTCAGGCCGGGTGGATATCGAGCATGAGATCATGGTTGAGGGAAGTTGCAAGTTCACTGGCCTGACTCCTGGCTCTTGGCTCATTTCACTCAGGGACTTCTCGGCCCGTGACTCAGCCCCCCCCTTGATCGAGCCGCGATCTGTGCAGTTGCGAGCTGGGGAAGAGAATCGGGTGAATTTGGACTGATCGGGCGCATCCGCGAAAGGGTCATGGACTTCCGGGGTCGCCCTGCGTCCCTCGAGCCGCTATCCTTGTCCTGATGCCCCGCGACCATGATGCTCTTCTGTTGGACCTAGACGGTACCCTGCTTGATTCAGAGGAGCAGGTGCCGAGAGCAACCCACCTTGCGATTCACGAGGCCCGGGAGGCGGGGGTGAAGGTGATGGTGGTCACCGGTCGCTCTTGGCAAGCGTCCAAGTCGATTCTCAAGGATCTCGCTCTCGACGCACCTGCCATCCTGTTCAACGGTGCGGCGGTGTGCGACGCGGCAGGCGAGCGCCTGATGGAAGAGCGCGTGCTCTCCAATCGCATCATGGGCAAGCTCCACGCCTTTCGACATGACCTTGGGGATCAGATGATCTTGATGGGGGCCCGGCGCAAGTTGTGCTTGGAGCCGCGTAGCGCTGCGGAGGAACGGTCCCTAGAAGGCCTGGTCGGGGTGCAATATGTGGACGAGGCAGCCCTCATGGCCGAAGAGTACGTGGTGCGTGTGACGTTCCTCGCCAACCGCGGCCAGGACTCAAAGGCCTATTCCGAGGTCATTGAGGCGCACTTGGACCAGCCGGTTTACATGACCCATTTCCCGCTCTCGATTCTGGTGCGCCACCGGGCTAGCCAGTTCGTGGCGGTGGATGTGCATCCCCCGTGTCGGGGCAAGGCCGAATCCCTGCGCGTGCTCAAGGAGCAATTCGACATCCCACCCGAGCGAGTGATTGCTGTGGGGGACGCGGCCAATGACCTTCCCATGTTCCGCGCTGCGGGCCTGGCGGTGGCCATGGGCAATGCGGAAGCGGACGTGCAGGAAGAGGCTGACTTGGTCCTCGGGGATAATGATTCCGGTGACTTGGCGCGCATGATTGGTGCACTCGCGCGGGGGGAGGACTTTTGGAGTTCCCCTCGTGAGGGAGTTTGAGGCGTCTTGGGTGGCAGCGGGGGACAATTGTCCCGCCCAAAAGTGCACTCGCGCTCCGGTTTGACTCCATGACACAAAGCTGCAACCACAACCCAAGATGACCGGACCCACCCAACCAGAGAACCTGCCCGCCTTTCGGCCCGCTTGGTGGTTGAGGGGCGCTCACTTGCAGACCCTTTGGGGAGGCCTCTTGCGGTCGCCAGACAAAGTTGAGTTGAAGCGTGAGCGTTTGGAACTCAGAGACGGGGACTTCCTTGATTTGGATTGGTTGGCAGGGCCGACGGACGCGCCTCTGGTGGTTTTGCTTCACGGCCTTGCGGGCTCGTCCCAATCGCCTTACATGCGCAGTGTCCTTGCGGCTCTTGAGCGGCGCGGGATGAGGGCTGTGGTCATGCACTTTCGCGGCTGTGGCGGTGAACCAAACCGCTTACCAAGGGCGTATCACTCGGGCGAAACCGGGGACCTGGGCGAGTTTCTGGAGCACCTTGCAACCCGAGAGTCCACCACTCGGCTGGCGGCCATGGGGTTCTCCCTTGGGGGCAATGTTCTGCTCAAGCACCTTGGGGAAGAGGGGGCGGCGACGCCCCTGAAAGCCGCAGTGGCGGTCAGCGTGCCCTATGAATTGGCTGCGAGTTCAGAGCGCTTGAACCGCGGAGTTTCACGCTTTTACCGCGGCTGGTTGCTGAGGAAAATTCGGCGTGATGTGCGTGCCAAGGCTAAGGTCCTGGTCGACGCGGGCATCGATGTGCAGCGAGTGTTGGCGGCCCGAAGTCTGCGCGAGCTCGATGAACATCTGACTGCTCCCCTGCACGGGTTTGACGACGCGGATGATTACTATGCACGTTGTTCCAGTCGCCCGTTCGTGGCAAAGATTCGTAGGGCAACCCTCATGGTCCATGCCCTCAATGATCCGTTTCTGTTGCCCTCAGTGGTCCCGGAGCCCGAAGAGTGCGGACCACTCGTGGAACAGATGACGAGCCGGGACGGAGGGCACGTGGGGTTTCTGGGGGGCTCGGTTCCCGGTTGCTCAAAAAGTTGGCTGGATGGGCCGCCACTGGATTGGCTCCAGGCTCAGCTCGACTGAAAAGCCTGTCCGGCCCGGACTCAGTCCTTCGTGTCGGACTTTTCCGATTTGCCTTCGCTCTTGGCGGGTTTTGCAGCTTCGTCCGACTTCTTCTTCGCGGCCTCGTCGGCCTTGGCCCCTTCGGTGTACGAGGTGGAGCGGTAGTCGGTTTGGTAGTAGCCAGAGCCTTTGAAGATGAGGCCGCCGCCGCCACCGATGAGGCGTTCCAGTTGACTCTTGCCACAGGAGGGGCACTTGCGCTTGGGGCGCTCACTCATGGACTGGAAAAGCTCCATCTCATGGGCGCAGGCCTTGCAACGGTAATCGTAGGTCGGCATCAGGCAGAAACCGTGCTGTCAGGGCCAGTGCTGTCAGGGCCAGTGCTGTC
>JAPKBR010000068.1 GCA_028823345.1 Planctomycetota bacterium | reverse complement strand
TCTTGGAACCCGAGGTCTACACCAACATGCTGTCGATCACCGACGACATGAAGACCTTTTCCAAGGCTTTGGCCAGTGGCGAAGGCACGATCTCTCGCATGGTCTATGACGACACCCTGTACTTGGAAATCGATCGGGCCCTGGGTGTGCTCACGGGAACCTTGGAAGAAGCTCGGGAAGCAGCGCCGATTTCGACCTTCCTGAACGCGATCTTCTTGGGCTTCTAGAAAGAGCCTCGGCTGACCAAAAGCCTCTGCCCAGTCTCTTCACACGGTACGACTCCGTTCAGGCCTGCGGGGGCAACAAGCGCTCCACCCATTTGCCAATCATATCGGCTTCTAGGTTGACCCGGTCCCCCACCTCAAGATCCCCGAGGGTGGTCAGTTTTAGGGTCAAGGGAATCAGCGCCACATGAAAGCGCCCATCGCTGGGCGAGATCACGGTCAAGCTCACCCCATCGAGGGTCACGCTCCCCTTTTCCACTAGGTAGCGATCCTGCCCCGTGTCCGCTTGGAAGCTGATCTCGCAGCCCCCGTCACCGCTTGCCTGAATCTCCACCACCGTGGCGCCCCCATCCACATGACCACTGACCAAATGCCCATCGAGGCGGGCATCCAACTTCAAGGCACGTTCGAGATTCAAATGCTGACCAGGTTTAAGGCTGGCAAACCAAGTGCGGTCCACGGTTTCGGCGGAGAGGTCGAAGATCATCTCGCCCCGCTCTCCGAAGGCCGCCACGGTCAGACAGGTGCCGCTAACCGCCACGGAGTCTCCCAAGCCCACATCCCAAGCGCCTTGCTTCCCGTCGCCATCCCCGGAAGAGGGAGCCCCAAGAGTCAGCCTGAGTCCAGTCCCCTGGGGCTCGCAGGCAAGGACGGGGACGGCGGCTTCGATGATTCCGGTGAACATGGACTGGGGGAGAAGGGCTGGTTAGGGTTGCGGGATTGAACCGGGCTCCAGGGCACCGACCAAAATAGGCCGCCAGAGCCCAGAAAAAAGGATCTTTTGGCGCGACACAGGGTACCGGGGCACGGGTGCCTCTCCTAGCCCCCGTAGGCCTCCAATCGAGCCAAAAACCGCCCCCAGGGGGGTTCCCGTCGGGGGGCACCTCCCCGGGGGTCATCCAGCCCCCGACTAGATGCCCCCAAGCCGCCCCAGGGGGGGGGATCAGATGGCACCTTATGGAACCAAAGAGCCCCTAGTCGCTTGACCTTCGGGGGCCTCCGATCTACCCTGCCGGGCCATTTACCCCTGGGCAAGTGCCGCTCTTTACCATCTTATCCCTCTTTCCTGAGGCCATCGAGTCCTACCTCACCGTCGGTGTGTTGGGTTTGGCGGTCAAAAGAGAGCTGATCCAAGTTCAAGTCGTGGACTTCCGCGACTTCTCCCGTGACCGCCACCGCACCGTGGACCACCGCCCATTCGGCGGCGGCCCAGGCATGGTGCTTAGACCCGAACCCGTGGTCGAAGCTGTCGAGTGGGTCGAGGAACGACACGGCCCCCACCGCCGCGTCGTTCTGGACCCGGCGGGCACGCCCTTCGTGCAATCCCATGCCAAAGCCATGGCGACTGCGGAACGCACCCTCCTGCTGGCTGGACGCTACGAAGGTTTCGACGAACGACTCTTGCAGTTGCTCGACTTCGAACCCTTCTCCATCGGCGACTTCGTGTTGGCCGGAGGCGAACTACCGGCCCTCTGTTTACTGGAAGCAGCTGCACGTTTGATCCCCGGAGTCCTGGGCGACGAACGCTCCGCTGAACTGGACTCCTTCTCCGACGCCAAAACCTTGGATCACCCCCATTTCACCCGTCCGCGCGTGTTTAGGGGACTTACGGTCCCAAGCGTTTTACTCACAGGAGACCACTCCGCGATCGATGCATGGCGCCAGAAAGAGGCGAACAAAAGAACCAAAGAACGGCGACCCGATCTCGACGATCCAAAGGGCGCCTAACCCCCACAACTCAACGAACACGAGCTGCTCCCCACGGAGCAACTCAGACCGCACGCCACCGGCGTGCAATTCAATCCGAAAGCAACGACTACCACGCATCCGCGTGGCTCATCAACCCCCAGCGCGGCCCCAGGGCGCAATCAAGCATGGACCTCATCGACACGATCGAAAAGGAACTCGGCAAATCCGAGAACGAACTTCCCAACCTGCGCGCAGGCTGCCAAGTGGATGTGCACTACCTGATTCGCGAAGGCGAGAAGGAACGCATCCAGATTTTCAGCGGTATGGTGATCGCCGTCCGCGGCCGAGGCATACGACGCTCGATGATCGTGCGCCGCATCGTCAAGGGCGAGGGTGTCGAGCGCATCTTCCCCATGCACAGCCCGCGGGTCAAAGACATCGTCATCACCCGCAGGGGTGATGTACGTCGCGCCAAGCTCTATTACCTGCGTGATCTCACAGGCAAGAGCACCCGGGTCAAGGAATTCCTCGGGGACAAGGCCCGCAACGTCCGCGAAATGGAAAAAACCCGCCGGACCAATCTGGCCGCATCCGAAGCCGAAGCCAAAGCCGGCGAGGAGGCCTGAGCCCCACGGGCTGGACTCCTGGTTGGACCGAAAGGTTCTCAGCCACCAGCCCCCGCATTTCAATCCCGGCCCGTAGCCCCTATTGTGGGGCCACGGGCCGGCCCCTTGAAGCCCACCAACGATTCCTCCCGCTCCAGGCCCTCACTAGGGGCCCAGAGCGCCGCCCGGATCCCGCAAAGCCGCCACAACCGACGCCCACTCAGCCCCTTTCAGGGATCTGAGTACGATAACAAAACAGCCGCAGGTCCAATCCCTGTAGGCCCCATTAGAGATGGTCGAAAAAATCAGCCGCAAGGTCACCTTCATCCTCGGGCTCGCCGCCCTTTCCGTTGTCTCCCTTTGGGCCTTGGGCTTCCGCATGGGGCTCGACCTCGAAGGCGGCACGCGCCTGGTCTACTCGATCGACTTCGACAAGGCCGCTGAGGAAGGCACCATCAGCGAGGCCGAGCTGGGCAACCGCGGCCAGTTGATGGGCGACCTGATCACGATTTGGCGCGAGCGCATCGACCCGAGCGGCGTGCGTGGAGCCACGATTCGCAGCGAAGGTTCGAACCGGGTGGTCATCGAATTGCCCGGCAGTGCTTCCTCCGTCGGCCGTTCAGTGGCCACAGAGTTGGCCGAAATAGGCGCCTCCGATGCGGCGGCCTTGATCCTGGCAGGCGACGAAGCCTTGCTCAACTCATTCCCGGAAGCGGGTGGCTTGATCGAAGTCGCCGGCGAGAACATTCGCTACGGCATCCGTCGCAATGAAATCCTCTCGGATCTGACCCGCGCCCTGGACGGGACCCAGCGCATGGAGCACCCGGCGGGCGCCATCGTCATCCTCAAGGCCTCGGACCCCTGGCGTTCGCGCATCGAGAACACCGGGCACATGAACTTCTACATCGAGGCGCTCTCCTCCGACCTGATCGATGCAGACCCTGCCCTTTCCACCGACATCGAAGTGGAACGCGTGGCAGTTGCTGCCTGGATCGACGGGCACCCGGACGTGCCGATCACCGAGTACAACCGCATCCTAGCGGGTCGCACAGGAGCCGCTTCGCGCCTGCGCTACTTCCCCCGCCGCTCCACCATCGAAAACTTGGAGACTCCCCTGGCAGACCGACTGCTGGCTGTGATTGTCGAAGAGGATTCAGCCTGGCGCTTTGAGGGCTCCGACCTGCGCACGGTCTTCCAGTCCGTGGACAGTCTGGGCTTCCCCGCCGTTGGCTTCGAGATGATTGCGCCCAAGCAAAGCGACTTCGGTGACTTCACCGAGGATCACAAGGACAAGGTCATGGCTATCGTGATCAGTGGCGAGATCGCCTCCGCTCCGACAATCGAAGACAAGCTCCCCGGCCGGGGCGTGATCAACGGCGGAACCGGCGGCTTCACCAGCAAAGAGGTCCAGGACCTGATTCAGGTGCTGCGCTCCGGTTCCCTCAAGATCGCACCTACCTTTGAACAGCAAGAGACCGTGGGTGCAACCCTCGGCCAAGACTATGTCAAGCGTGGTACGACCAGTGCTCTGATCGGCCTAGTCGCGGTGTTGCTCTTCACCATGTTCTACTACCGCCGACTGGGCGTCGTCGCCGCAGTCAGCCTGTTGTTCAACTTGGTGATCTTGATGGGCGCCATGTCCTTCATCCGCGCCACCCTAACCCTGCCCGGCGTGGCAGGAATCATCCTGACCGTCGGTATGGCGGTGGACGCCAACATCCTGATTTACGAACGTATCCGCGAGGAACAGGCCCGGGGACGCAAGCCCCTGCAGTCTGCCCGGGATGGATTCGCCAACGCCTTCTCGACCATTGTTGACGCCAACGTGACAACCTTGATCACCGGCTTGATTCTGATGAAGGTGGGCACCGGCCCCGTACGCGGATTCGCCACCACCCTTTCGATCGGCATCATCACCTCGATGATCTCCGCCTTGATCCTGACCAAAGTATTGGTGCACTTCCAACTGAAGAGTGGCAACGTCAAGACCTGGTCTATGCGGCACTTGGTCGGCAAAACAAGTATCAAGTTCATGGCCAAGCGCAAGGTGGCGGCTCTTGTTTCCCTGGTGCTCTGCGGCGTCGGGCTCTTCGGCTTCATACAGACGCCGAACAACGAAAAACTAGGCATCGACTTCCTCGGCGGTACAACCATGCTGGTGCGCGTTGCCGACCCCATGGACAGCTCCGCCATGCGCGAGAAGTTTGATCCGGCCAAGAACCCCCTGCTTGGGCAGGAAACGAATTTCACTAAATCGGTGGAGATCACCCCGATCTTGAACTCCGAAACCGACGGGGGCTTCACCTCCTTCCGCTTGACATCCAAGTCAAGCGACGAAGAAGGAAACAGCGCATCCCTGGCCAACATCCGCACGGATGTAGAAGGCTGGCTGCAAGATGTGCTGCAAGGAGGCCCGGTGGAAGAATTGGCTGTGACGGGCAACACCGCCAGCGGTGTCTTGTATTTCGAACACTCCCACCCCGACGCTGAAGTGGCCCTTGGCCTCGCCAAGGTCGGCATTGAAGACGCTACGGTGACCCTGAACGAAGACGGCACCGCGAACTTCAGCGGCACCGTTGCCGGCGGCACCTCGATCGACAACCTGGCCGAGCGCCTGCAGTTGGATCTGGCCCAATACAGTGATGAAGCGGGCAACCACTTCAACTTAGCCTCCCCCATCGGCGAGCTCAACAGTGTGGGCGCCCAAGTGGTCAGCGAGTTGCGGGACCAAGCGGTTCTGGCCATGCTGCTGTCTCTCTTCGCTGCAGTGATGTACATCCGCATGCGTTTCGCCGAGTACAGCTATGGCTTTGCTGCGGTGATCGCCCTGGTGCACGATGTGATCATCGCCCTTGGAGCTGTGGCACTGGCGATTTACACTGGCGTCGTCCAAGTGGAAATCAACCTAGCCATGATCGCGGCCTTCTTGACCATCATTGGTTACTCCCTCAACGACACGATCGTCATCTTCGACCGTGTACGCGAGAACTTACCACGCATGAAGGGCACCTTCAGCGAGGTGCTCGATGTGTCCATCAACCAGACCCTGTCGCGTACCCTTTTGACATCCTTGACCACATTGATCACGGTCAGCCTGCTCTTCGCTTTCAACGCGGGAACCGGCAACGTGATCGAGGGCTTCTCCTTTGCCCTGATCATCGGAATCATCTCGGGAACCTACTCCACAGTCTTCATCGCCTCCCCGGCCCTGCACTGGTTTGAAACCCGGCGCATGGCCAAGCTGGATGGCGCTGAAAAAGGTGAAGCAAAGACTCCGGTTTCGGCCGGCGCCTCTTCCTAGGCCTGAACCAAAGGCTCTTCGGGAATGCGTCTGCTGCTGGGACTATTGATTTTGGGCGGCCTCTTTCTAGTGGCTGCTAACTGGCAGGAGAACCTGCGCTCGAGCGTCCTCAAGACCAGGCGGTTGGAGCGCGGCATCCCCTCGCACGTGGACACCACGGTCAACGGCGAAGACGGTTGGACAACCCTGGTGCTAGGTGCCCCTAGCGGGGCGAAGAGCATCCGGCCCAAAAACGCAGCACCCCCCGTATCCATCACCCGGGGTCCAGCCCCGGATGCACCCAACCCGGAGAGCGTCACCCCTCAGCCGCTCCCCCCCACCATCCAGCCGGACCAAAAGCTCACGATCGCCTCCGGCGACTCACTCAGCCGTATCTGCGAACAGCATTACGGCACCAGCCGCGACAGCCTGGTCCAAGCCCTCGCCCGCTACAACGGCCTCAGCTCCCCCAATCAAATCCGCGTGGGAGCAACCCTTCTGCTGCCGGACTTGGACCTGTTGCTGGTGGATTGACGGTTCCCCACCAGGAACCGACGGGAAACCCGGCCCATGTTGCCTCAGGCAGCCGGGCTCAAGCCCACTCGGGCCCGGGCTCTTTGGGGACAAGTTCCTCAAAGGACTCTCCCTCATCCCGGGAGACCCGCAGTTTAGGGTCCCCGTGTCGGGCAAGGGTTGCGGTGGCGGCGGCGTCGAGGCGTACGCGCAGTTGGTATTCCTCGGTTTCCCCCAGCCAGTCCTCCTCCATCACGGCTCCGTGACCCCGTAGGTATGCGAGGCTCTTGCCATCGCTGGCGGGGAGCCGCAGGATCAAAAAGTCCGAGCGTGTATCCAGTTGGCGCGCGGCCAATTCGCATAAGCGCTCGAGCCCGTCGCCTGTTTTTGCGCTGAGGAAAATGACCTCACCATCAAAGCCTTCCGACAACAGGTGCAAGCGAATCGGGTCTTCCACCGCGTCGATCTTGTTCAGGACCAGGACCTGGGCGGGAACATGATGAGGGAGCGCGCTGAGCACATCGACCACCGCTTCCATTTGCTGGGGTGCGTCCGGGTGTGAGGCATCCACCACATGCACCAAGAGATCCGCAGCGAGGGTTTCCTCCAGAGTCGCGTGGAACGAGGCCACCAGGTGGTGCGGCAAGCGCTGCAAGAAACCCACAGTGTCGCTCAGAAGAACCAGTCGCCCATCGGGCAAAATCCAACGCCGGGTGCGTGTATCCAAAGTGGCGAAAGGCATGTCCGCCACGAACTCCTGGGCCCCCGTGAGTTTGTTCAAAAGGGTCGACTTGCCCGCGTTGGTGTAACCCACCAAGCCAACGGTGAAGCCCGTGACCCGCGAGGCCACTTCGCGCCGCTTGCGTCCCTCAATCACCACCAGCTCGCGCTTTAAGTCTCGCACCTTCAAGCGCAACAAGCGCTTGTCGGTTTCCAGTTGAGTCTCACCCGGACCACGGGTACCGATTGCACCCTCGTTGCGCTCAAGGTGCGTCCACATGCGGCGCAAGCGAGGAGCGAGGTATTCAAGCTGTGCCAGTTCCACCTGCAACCGTGCCTGACGGGTTTGAGCCCGACGGGAAAAGATGTCCAAGATCAATTCAGAACGGTCGATCACGCGACAGCAAAGAATCTCCTCTAGGTTGCGCACCTGTGCCGGGGCGAGGTCGTTGTCCACCACCACTGCTGAGGGTTCGTGCAGCTCCACCTGCTCCTTGATCTCGAGAACCTTACCGCTGCCCATGAAAGTTGCGGGCACCGGACGATCGCGTTTCTGGATGACGCCATCCCCAATAACGACGCCGTTTGAGGCGCCAACCAGTGCGCGCAACTCGGAGAGGGGGCCTCCGGTTTCAATGGGAAAGTCTGGCAGCACGACGCCGCAAACAATCACGCGCTCTTGACCGGGGACAGTGAGAGAAGAGTCACGACTCATGATCGTAGGGTTCGGTTGTGATGCATAGACAAGAGGGCGGCGAGCAATCCATCATTTCCGTACGAGCTTGGTCTGGAGGACTGGGACTCGGCGCAAGTCCACATGGGCGACAGTACCGTTGGCTAGGCGCGGCACAAGCTCCGTGTGAAACCCTTCGGCTGCGGGCTCGGGAAAGTCCGAGCGCCAATGGACACCGCGAGATTCTTCGCGACTCAAGGCGCTGAAGGTCGTCAAGCGCGCCACGGTCAGCATGTTGATCAACTCCCAAGCGCGTGGGCTCTCGAGGGGCAAGTCCTGCACGGCCCGAGCCCAAAACGTGAGCCGCTCAAGGGCGTCGGCCATGGCGGGGCCAACCCGTTCGACTCCCATCTCGCGCCACATAAGTGACTTGAGGGAGTAGGTAAGATCATCCAGGTTGAGCTCCACCACATGCTGAACTTCCTGCGCAGGTTCACGGCGCAGGTGATCCAAGCTGCTGGCGGTTCCTTCGATAGCCGCGCGGGCAGCAAACTTGCCCGCCCGGTTACCCATCACAAGGCTCTCGAGCAAGCTGTTGGAACCCATACGGTTCGCACCGTGCAGATTGGTGGAAGCGCACTCCCCCACTGCCCAGAGGCCTGGCACCGAAGTGCGCCCCTCATCATCCACTGCCAAGCCGCCGATGTGATAGTGGGCCCCTGGCCGCACGGGAATCGGATCCTTGGCAATGTCGATGCCAAAGAAATTGCAGATGCGGCTGACGGTTGGGAATGCCTTGTGCGGATCACCCTTGAGCCCACCTAGGTGCAAGTACACGCTGGTGTCTTCGGTGGCGACCATGCGTTCGAAAACCGCCCGGCTGACCACGTCGCGGGGAGCGAGTTCCGCTGCAGGGTGCTGGTCGGGCATGAAACGGTAGCCATCCTTGTCGCGCAATTCGGCGCCGGCCCCGCGCACGATTTCGCTGATCAAGACCCGCGCGGCTCCAGCGATGTAGAGGCAGGTGGGGTGAAATTGCACGAACTCCAAATCGCGCTGAACGGCCCCAGCACGCAAGCCCATGGCCAAGCCGTCGCCCGTGGCCAAGTCCGGGTTGGTTGTCTCGCGATACAGTTGGCCAGATCCGCCCGTGGCCAAGACGACTTCTCTCGCCGCGAAAGCAAAACGCTCTCCCTTTTGATTGGCGGCCAAGACCCCCACCACGCGACCATCGGGATCACTCAGCAGGTCGATGGCAAAGTGCCGATCAAAAGTGCGAATGCGCGGATGGTCTTCAAGGGCCTTGGTCAAAGCCCGTTGTATTTCAATGCCCGTGGAATCCCCAAGGGCGTGCACGATGCGCGCATGACTGTGGCCGCCTTCGCGCGATAGGCTCAGGTCACCGTTGGTCTCCCGATCGAACTTTGCGCCGAGCTCCACCAGCTCGTTCAAAGCCCGTGGCCCGTCACCCACAACCTGCCGCACCACTGCGGGATCGCTCAAACCGCAGCCCACATCCAAGGTATCCTGGGCATGGCTGTCAAAGGAGTCGGCCGCGTTGATCACCGCGGCCAAGCCACCCTTGGCCCAGCGCGTGTTGCCCTCAAGCAGTTCGCCCTTGGTCAAGACCGCCACCGAAGCACCAGCCTCTGCCGCCCTCAAGGCCGCAGTCCCTCCAGCGGATCCCCCACCCAACACCAACACGTCGAAACGGAATTGGGGCACCTGCCGGGGGTCAAAGGGAACCAGGTAGCGACTTGCGCCGAGGGGATAAGATAGGTCCAAAGAAGAGTACTCCAGCCATGAGTATAGACCAGTCCGCGCAGGTCTGGAGTGCCAGATGGGATGCCTCTGGGGGAATGAGGTAAGAGAATGACCTGGGGTCATGAACAGAAGGGCGTGCCGATTGCCGGTGGGGCCGGAAGCCGTGCTGCTAACCCACGGATTGCGCGCAGCAGGCAAGGCCCCGAGAACCTCGGAACCAAGCGCTGGATGGAGAAAGGTGGGAACAGATCGCTGGCCGTTGCTGGCCGGATACCTGCCCGCTGCTGGAGCAATCCCCACCGAAGGGTTCCGGAGACAAGAGGTGCGGCAGATAGTGGGGACTCAAGTGCATGTTCTGGCGCCCGTGGAGCCTCACCAGACCATTCCACGAGGGACCACCGTCCAACACCTGGAAGGGACTGTCCGAAACCAGCTCCAGGAGCAAACTCAGCCGTTGGGAGCCGAACCCCAGGGGAATTGGGGGGATCCCAATCGCCCTCCTGGCCGAAATGGGCCCCTCACCCACCCCTGAGGAAAGGAAAACAGGCCTCTAAACCCTTAGCCAGCAGCACCTTAGGGCATTACCCGAACAAACCCCGTATTAGGGTCTTGTTCGGGTCCACCGGGACGATACATTAGGTATCTGTTCGGTCTTCATTCTCCGGGGTGGGTTGCCTGATCCATCCCGGAGCCTTCCGAACCTTTCACCTCCTCCCCAAGCCCACGAACATCATGACTCGAATCGTCCAAGAAGCCCGCAAGGATCTATGCAGCTACCTCTTTATGGGATCTTTGGTGCTGTGCACCTTCCTCGTTTAAGTCCCATCCTGCCCGACCACTCAAATCACTGGGAGCAGCAAACGGAGACCACAGGGGACTCCAGCCCAATTGAGTGGACCCCCCACACAACCAAAAGGGGTTAGGGACACCACGACCCAACCGAATCAGGACCGCGGCCGACCAAGTTCAGCCGAAAGAGAACCACAGAGCCAGCAACCTCCCGCACCTCATCCAATGAATGCCGCCCCCCTCACGAAGCGCCAACGCCAGATCCTGAGCTTCTACGAAGAGTACGTCACCGCCCAGGGCATGAGCCCTACCCTTGAGGAGGTCGCCAACCACTACGGACTCACCAAAGTCACGATCTTTGGCCATGTGGAAGAGCTGGTGCGCAAACAATACCTGCGCCGGGATCGCAAGGGCACCAGTCGCAGCATTCAGCTGGTGACCGGTTCTTCCCACCAGCAACACAACTCAGAACCGCTCCCCACCCCGGACGGTTCCACCTATTCTCTGACCCTGCCGATCGTCGGCATCATCGCAGCGGGTCCCGGGATTCAGCCCATCGAAAATCTAGAGGAGTTAGACCTGGCTGACCTCATCCCTCGCCACGCGGATGTGTTTGCCCTCAAAGTCCAAGGAACCTCGATGATCGAGGACGCCATCGCAGACGGTGACGTGGTCCTGGTAGAGCGTCGTAATGAAGCCCGAAACGGCGAAACCGTAGTGGCGGCCATGCCCCCCGAAGGTGAAGTCACCCTCAAACGCTACTACGCCGAAGACGGTCATATCCGGCTGCAACCTGCCAACTCCAGCATGGATCCCATCATCATCAAGGGCGATGTGGAAATCCAAGGGGTCGTGATCAGCGTCATCCGGCGCATGTAAACAGAGGGGCGCTCCCTCAAATGACAACCACCTGGGCTATCAAGCGGGGCCCTTCTCCCCGTAAGCCCGGTGAACCACTGTCTTAGTTGACAGTGGTGGTGCGGTGGGGCCGCCTCTTCTTGGGGGCGGCCCCTGTTCTATTCCCCTCACAAAGCACCTCGCCCGGTGGCGGAATGACTTCCTCGGAACGAATAGGTGAAGCCAATGCCGTTGTTCTGCATGATTGGCTCATGAACCAAGACACCTCCGACAGCAGCTCCTCACCAGAGGTCCTACTGCGCGCGGCATTTGAACCGCGTCTCAAGAAGTACTTCCTGCTGCAGTCGACCTTCGCGATGTTGGTTAGCGTGATTGGAATCCCCCTGCTCCCCTTCTGGCTATTGGGTTTGGGCCGAGCCTTCCATCGACGCCAATACGAAGCCCTGGAGTGTGTCCTCACCCCCCGCAGCCTCAACTTCCATAAGGGCTTCCTCATTCGCATTCAAAAGAATGTTCCACTCGACAAAATCACAGACCTGGCACTCGTAGAGGGACCCCTTCTGCGTTTTCTGGGTCTCTGCTCCTTGGGTATCGAGACGGCGGGAGGGGGCCCTGCCACCAGTACAGCCCAACTGATAGGGGTCGTGGATGCCATTGCCTTCAGGGATGCTGTTCTCAAGCAGCGGGACCTGGTCAGCTCGGCAGGGCTTGAAATTGCCCCGCCGACGACTTCATTGGACTCAATGGAGGGTTCCAGCCAAGAACTCCTTAGCGACATCCGTGACAGCCTAGGCCGCATCGAAGACCTGCTGGCCAAGCAGTAAAACGGAACGGTGAACGAGCCCGCCATAGAGACAAAAAAAAGCCGCCCGCTGCTCCCCATAAGGGGTGCAACGGGCGGCTAGTTAAACCCGGCAATGACCTACTTTCGCGCATAGCACTATCATCGGCGGCACTTGCTTGACGACCGTGTTCGGGATGGGAACGGGTATGGCCAAGTACCTATAGTCACCGGGAAGGTGAGGCCTAGAGCCGCATGGATATCCATAAGGATTGATCCGCAGCTCTAGGCTGGAGGAAGATGGTTCGAAGTCTGCATCAGTCACCCAAGATCGGGCAACCTTCTGCCACTCACCAGGAAGCCGAAGCTTTGCTGATGAAATGGGAGAAGGTGGTTAAGCCTGTGGCCCAATTAGTACCGGTTGGCTCATAACACATCGCTGTGCTTCCACCGCCGGCCTATCACCTGATAGTCTCTCAGGGGGCTCATGGGGATGACTCGTCTTGAAGAAGGCTTCGCGCTTATATGCATTCAGCGCTTATCCGTTCCGAACTTAGCTACC
>JAPKBR010000067.1 GCA_028823345.1 Planctomycetota bacterium | reverse complement strand
GGATAGATAGCCGTGGGATTCCAGAGCCACTCGCGCACCCACTCTTCCCTCAACCTGTCCTGGGTATCGGTTAGGGCCGGCGCCCACGCGATCGGATCCTGAAGGAAGGAGCCGTCCATTCCCGGGTGGCACGTATAGCAGTTGACACCCTTCGCAGCGAGCCTCTCACCGATCGGAATGCGCTCGGCGAATTCCTCCAGGTGGCTCGGACTTTGGCGCACCACCTGCTCGTACTCATGGGGCAAGCGACCTGTCATGCGGAAGCCTTGGGCCTGGGCCCAGGCAAACAGCTTGGGAAAGTTTGCCGCGACTTCCGGGGCATAGCCCGCTTCGATGGCTTTCACCTTGTCGGCGGTCAAGTCAGCGCCTAAGGCTACCGTTGCAGCGGAAAGTCCTGGGGTGGACTCAGCCGTGGCGGTCACCGTGGGCCACTCGTTGGCTTGGGTTTCCAAGTCCCAACGGTTCGGCGTGGATCCATCCACAAGGTCCATTTTTGCGTCACGGCCCAAGGTCAAGCGCGCAGTTCGCGCGTAGCGGGGCGCCCATTCCTTACGGGCCTTGACTGCAAAGTAGTCAGCGACCGACTCGGCCTCGCCTGCATCGAAGTGGAACGAGGGCATCCGTACACGCATCTGCTGGCGTAGGGGATAGGGGTCCTGCAGGAATGAATAGAACCAATCCCGCTGTAGTTTGTGACCTTCGTTGGTCAAGACGGGAGGAGCAAAAGTCCAACGCAGCTTGTCCTCTTCGGTTTCCTGATAGAAACGACCAACGCCGTCCACATCCTCCACCAAAGGATTGCCGTCCTCATCCGCCAGCCAAGTCCAAGGATCTGAAGGATAGCTATCCTCGTCAGTGGAGTCGTAGTCGGGGTTTGCCACATTCACGCCGCCCGCGTAGTAGGACTTAATCAGGGCGACGAAGTCCCCACCATAAGCCGGCTGCACCGCGCGCAGTTTGTCCACGGGGATTTCCACGTTCTCGCCTGGGCCGCCCACGTCCGCGTTCACGTCCATCAGGCGCACCATGACGGACTCAAGCTCCTCTCCGGAGTAGTCCTCCCAATCAGCGCGGGCCTGTACAAAGTCCTCTAGGCTGTTGATGCTGGGCGCGGAGGGTTCGTCAGGCAGGGGCAAGAAGGTCGCGACAACCGTGCGCTCATGGCCGCTTGCATCCTCAAAGGTGATGCGCGGCTGATCGACCACGTGACACGCGATGCAGTTCTTTTGCCGCACAGTGCGAGCACCCGTGTCGAAGGCCAATTGATCCGCACTCGGCAGCATCACCTGGCCTGACACATCGTCGTTCACGAGGCCAAGGATAAAGGTTGCGATCGAATCGATTTCATCGTCGGTGAAGTCAAACCAAGGCATGCGCAGGCGCTCCTTGGGGTTCTTGACCTTATCGATGTCGAAGGACCGGGGGTGAGCCAACTTACGCTTGAGCCAACCATCGTTGTAGTGGTGGTCCAAGAAGGGCAAGTCCTGGGTGGTCTGGTTCACGGCGTGAGCCATGAGATCGTCGGGCAGACGGATCTTCTGCTGTCCCGCGTCGTGCTCGTAGGACATGCCGAAATCCAGCTTGTCCACGGTCTTGGAAGCCCACTTGGTCAGCTCCGCACCGATAGGCATCATTCCATCCATACCAGCGATCTCGTGGCAGGAGTAGCAGCCCTGGTTCATCACATAGGCCTTGCCCACGGCTGCGGCCAAGTCCTTATCTGCGGCCCATTCCCCTTCTAGCTTGGCGGCCAAGCCCGCTCTGCCTTCCTTCTGGAAGAACCAGCGCGCTTGCTCCTCAAGCACCTCACGATCGACTGCGATGCGTCCCACGGACCAATCCTCGGGCGTCTCCCCAAAGATCCCGTCCGGGTCTTCCATGATGTAGGTCGTGATGTCAGCCGCATCCCGGTCCGAGAGACGCAGGTTAGGCATCTGGGTTCCGGCCCAATAGGCTTCCGGGTCCTTGATCCAAGCAAACAGCCACTCGGCGGTGATCTTGGTATTCACGCCCCGCAGGTTGGGACCGTGCTGGTTGTAGCGACCGGGATCTTCCGAGAGGTTGTTCGTCACGCTCTCTTCGCCATCGTAGGTGCCCGTGTTGTGACAGCTGTAGCAGCCCACAAGGTTCATCACCTCGCGGCCACGCTCGGCATCGCCCACCAAAGGCAGGGCGGGGAAGGTCTTCTCCTGGTGATTCGCAAAAAGGAATTCAGTGATCGCTGCGACCCCATTGTCGTTCCATTCCTTGCCCATGATCGGACGGCCCTGACCATAGTCGGAAACCACAACCACTTCGTCAGCGGGGTAGTTCTCCAAGTGGAACACCTGAGGCATCCAAGTGGTCGGTCGGAATTCACGCGGGCGCGCGATCCAGGACTCAACCCAATCGGCCTGCAACTTACCCTTCATCCCGAGCAGGCTCGGGCCGGGGCGACGGTCGGTGGGGAACCAATCGATCTTGTGGCAGGCATAGCAGCCAAAGCGCTCGACCAGGCGGTAGCCCTCGGTCAACTCGGGAGCATCGTCAGCGATCAACTCCATCGAAGTCTTGTGGCACTGAACACATCCAGCCTCGGTGTGCTTGTCCGGCAACATGGGATAGTCCCAGTGGTGCTGCTTATGCCAATGATATTCGGCCTCCCAATCGGCCGCTTCCACCGAATCGCTGGGACGGTGATCCACGTGCTGGAAGGAAAGGGATTCGCCGGAGCCACGGTGACAAGAGGTACAGCCCACGACCTTGGCCGGGTGCGCCGACTTGCTGGACAGGTACAGGTCCAGGTTCGGGTGAGTGGTGAAAGGCTGAGGTGCATCCTCGAAGCCCTCACGATCAATGCCCAAGTGACACGTTGTGCACATGTCGATGCGCGGCTTCTTGGTGAAGTTCAGGTCCAACTCGATGCCGTCCAAGACATAAGTTTTGACCTTGAGGTTCGGTCCAACGAAGTCGAGGCCCGGCATGTCACGCACCACCAAGGCCAGCTGTTCGGCCATCCCGGCGGGATCGAGGTCCTCGATCTTTTCGCGCACGCGCACCAAGTCACCGGTGGCCGTGGCCATTGACTTCTCAGCGGCGGCAAGCCCACTGCGCAAGCCCTCCAGCTCCATACCAATTGCATCACGGGCGCCCGCAAGTGCCTCAACGCGCTTGCCTAGCTCGTTGTTCACCTTCAGGGCCTCTTCGATTGCCGCATCCGCGTCAGCGACTTGCGAGGGCGTCTTCAGCACCGCTTCGCGCTCGTAGTTAAAGATATCCCACTTGACGCTAGCCGAACCGGACTTGAATTCGGTTTCGAGTTCGCGGTGGGTTTCGGAGGCGGCATAGAGCGCGGCCTCCAATTCCTCGATCCGGTCGCTTTGAGCGTCCAAGGCCGATTGGGCCCCGTCGATGATCACCCGGAGAGAGGTTTCCTGATCGAGTAGGCCTTCTTCGGAGAGCTCCGCTAAGGCAGATTCAGCCTGCTCCAGTTCCATACCCCGGAACTCGCGCTGGTAGTTCTTCCACTCTGGAGTCGCGTCGTCGTAGACCGTCCAGACCATGGTGAACAGGAAAAACGCACTGGCAAATAAAAACCAGCGGTTCATGGAAGGGAGGTGATAAAGAGTGTCGCCGCGATCAGCCATATCGTTTTGGGCCGGACAATGAAGGGTTGCCGGAAGAAACAGAGTTTTGACGCACCCGGCGGTTTCGGAAGCCGCCAGGCACGCGCATCAAACGTTGAGGAACCACTCCGGGATTCCGATGATGTACTTCAGATCGATGGTCCAGCGTGCGACCATCTTGAGGGGGACCAGTGCGGTCCACAGAAACAGGTGCGCAAAGACCGCGTAGCGGATCACGCCCATGTCGAGAGCCATCTTCTTGAAGAGCGACTTGCCCAAAAGAGGCGGCACAACCAGGAACCAAAAGCCCAGGAACGCAAAGCCCGGAGCCTCTCGAACCAGGATGTTCTGGGGCAAGTGCTGCCCCAGTCCCTTGATCCAGAAGTACTCGGACAGGTTGATGGACACCATCGGCTCCAGCTTGTTGTGGTCCCAGTACTCAAAGGGTCCAAAGAAGGACCAGTTAGGACCGCGCAGGAAGGTACCCATGATCACCAGGGAAACCCACAGCAAGAGGAAGCCTGCCAGGAAGAAGCTGATCGCAAAAGGACGCTCCTCGAAGGTGTAGTAGCCGTTCCCCTTGGGGTTCTTGTCCAGGTAAGGAATCGCGCAGAGGCCAACCACAATGAAGCTGGGCAGCAACACGCCTGCGATCCAGGGATCAAAGTAAACCAGCATCTCTTGCAGACCCAGGAAGTACCAGGGTGCTTTCGACGGGTTGGGCGTACGCGCCATGGAGGCGGGCTCTTCGATGGGCGCTTGGATCAAGAGGGACCAAACCATCAACGCTGCCATGAACAGCAACATGCAGATCAGTTCGGAGTAGACCAGGTCCGGCCAGGTGAAGACCTTCTTCTTGGCCATCTCGCCCTCAAGAGGCGGTTGCCCATTCTTGATGCGCTCGTCGTTGATCACCGCTCGGCGTAAGGCCAACCATGTGAAGAACACGATGGTCGCGATCAAAATGATGATCGGGATGTTGTCCGGCTTGGTGATGATCTGCTTGAAGTTCGGGTCCGGGAAAGCACCGATGAACCCCACGATCCCCAGGGCCGAGAAGGCGATGAAGACCGGGGGTTTCGTGACCCACTTGCGGAAGATGAGGACCCCTGCCAAGAGGGCAGTGGCCAACACCGTATAGGGAATCGGCGCGGATATTGCGTCGATCAGGTCCTTGATGAACTGGGGCATATTGATTGCTTGCTTGCTTCGCTAGTTTGCGAGTCTTGTTAGCAGGTCACAGGGGACCAGAAATACCGCCGTCCTTTCGAACGCGCCAGAAGTGAACCGCCATCAACACCGCCGCAATCAGCGGGAAGCCCAGACAGTGCAATACATAGAAACGCAACAGCGCGCCCTCGCCGACGAAGCGTCCAGCCAAAAGACCGAAGCGCACGTCATCGCCAGCGTGAACAAATTGCAACCCTCCGAACTGCAAGAGTGCTGCACCGGGACCCTCGTGTCCGATGAAAGGTGTCGCGCGGGCCATGTTCGTGCCCACGGTGATGGCCCAAATCGCCAGCTGGTCCCAAGGCAGGAGATACCCGGTGAAGGACAGCAGCAGGGTCAGAACCAGCAGGATCACACCCACGTTCCAGTTGAACTCGCGGGGCGGCTTGTACGAACCGGTCAGGAACACGCGATACATGTGCAGCCAAACCGAGATCACCATCAAGTGAGCGGCCCAACGGTGCACTTCGCGCATGACACCAATCGGCACGTGCTCGCGCAGAGCGAAAATGTCCTGATAGGCCAACTCAGCGGTTGGTCTGTAATAGAACATCAGCAAGAGACCCGTGATCGTTTCGATCAAGAACAGGAAGAAGGTCAACCCGCCCATACACCAGGTGTAGGAGAGCTTGATTCCACTGCGGCGCACCTTTACGGGGTGCAAGTGCAGAACGACATTCGACAGGACCGCTAGGGTGCGGTTACGCGGTGTGTCCGGGTAACCATGTCGGATGATCGACTTCCAGATCTGGGTCCGGGCAATGTAGGCCAGGAGCTTGTCCATACCAGGTTTGTCTTGTGTGGGGCTGAGGGAGAAAAAAGAGGAAGGGCGTCGGCCTTAGCCGACGAAATCCAGAAAGGCGCCGGGCCAGGTCCACTGGCCTTTTTCCGACTGGAACTTCACGTTCTTGTCGATCAGCAATTGACCGTCTTCCGCGAAGGTGACTTTGTAGCGTTCAAGGGGCCGCGGGGCGGGACCCTCTACGTTGATGCCGCTCTTGATGAAGCCTGACCCATGGCACGGGCACTTGAACTTCTCATCAGCGGTCAACCAGTTCGGCGTGCAACCAAGGTGGGTGCAAACTGTCGAGAGCACATAAAAACCCGAGGCCTCGCGCACGATCCAGACCCCGTGGGAGGCCTTGTAGCGCATGTCCACCGCGTCCACGGCGTACTCCAGAGGCAAGCCCGCTTTGAATTCCTGAGGCGGCTCATAGAGCACGTTGGGGAACATGAAACGCCCCATGACTCCAACCATGCCAGCCATGCCAGCGCTGAAGATTGCCCAGCCAGCGAGCAGAACGCCGCGCCGCTTGACCTCACCGCGCAGGGGAGCGCGCACGAGGGAGGGGACAGAAGGAGAGACCTTGGTCTCTTTTTGGGGAGTGGGTGAGTCCGCCACGGGGATCGCTGGGAACGGGTTTTAGGTGGTCAAGGTAGGTGGATCGGTCCCGGGCCAATGACGGTCCTGGACGTAATCCTGAGCGAAGATCCTAGGGTCTGGAGGGCCAACACCACCAAGACAATCGCCGCAAGAGAATGGCGAGCGAAGGCTATCTTGGCAAGCCCTTTCGGGGGGTCTTGGGCAAGGCCTTGGGCCCCAGTGCGGCAATTGGTCGCAGCACCCCTTTGGATACGGCATTTAATCCTTGGGAATCACATTCCCTGGGAGGCCCTGGGCTCTGTGCCCCGGGAGGACCTGGCGCGGGGATTCCCCGCGTGCCCAGCACCGCACCTACGAGGCGCCAAAATTACAACTTCTTACTTTCGTAGCGCAGGGCAGCCCCGCGGACCTGAAGATCGTCGGATTCCTTGAGCCCGGCCATGAACGCCTCATAGGCCGGTCCATAGCGACCAATGGCCTCGGCGGCCCAAACCCGATAGCGCTGGATGTCCGAAGACCGACGGAACTGGCCCGGAGTGTTTTGACGAGCGCTCTCCCAGAGCTCCATGCCGGTCATGTCCTTGAGCAAGGGCACCGCCATGGGATCAGGAGGGGTCAGCCGACTGAGTGAGAGGGCCGCTGTGGCGCGCACCTGCAAGTCCGCATCCTCCAAGGCTCCCCCCAGGGCTTGCCGCGCCTTATCGCCCCCCAGAACCGCCAATACGCCCGCCGCGCCCATGCGCAGGCCTGAATCGGAGTGGGTCACGAGGGCAATGGCAATGGCCTCCACATCCCCAGGCACCGCGCGCTGGTTCTCAGCAAGTAGCCCCAAGTTCTGCAAAGCCCCCAGCCGAATGGCGCCGTTTTCGTCCTGTTCGTCCGTGAGCCGAGCCAGTTCCACCAAGGTCTCAACACCTTGCCCATCCTCAAGGGAACAGAGCAAGATCGCGAGCACGAGGCGAAACTCGTATTCGTCGGGCCCGAGACCTTCCATCGCCGCCCTGACCTCGCCGTTGAATCCAGGGTCAACGCTCCAGGGGGCGTCCTCCCCCGTTTGGACCGCCGCCTGATTCTCTGCCGCTTGGCGGGCCAGGTTGAAGAGGGCCTGCTGGCGCTCGTTCTTGCCTCCGCTGACCACGAGAGCCAAATTGTCGGAGAGATCGCCTTCCGAACCGGAAAGACTGCCGAAGAGGGCGAAAATCCCGACGATGGCAAAGACAATGCCAGCGGGCACAACCAGCAGGGGAATCCAAAGGTTGCCGTAGCCTGTCTCCTTCGCACCCTCCCCATCGCTTGCATCCGCAATCTCAATCGTGCGCTCGGTGGGCTGCTCCGGACGTTCCGGAACGGGGGTAGATTGGGGGTGGGGGTCGGTCATGGCTGATGGTGGTGCGGGTTTTGGCACTGATGAGGGATTGGCCAGGGAAGATTGGGAGCGCTGTTTTTCGCGACCAGGGGTTCAAGCCTGAAAACCACACGCCGTCCCTAGGTCTCCACTCTTGCTCAAGGCAAGCCTTTCAAGGCCCAGCACAATAACGCCCGACCCGGGCGGTTGCCGGACCAACCACCATTTCCATTCCCTCCCCGTAAGCCAGCGCCTGCGACAGAGTGCCGCCTTGGGAATCTCCAGACGAGGCCGTAATTCGGGGTCATCTTGGTTCTCGCCCCGTCTCGTTGGCCCTCCCTGGGTGACGAAAAGGGAGGGATCGGAGCACCAAAGGAGTCCGGGCACACCGAATAGAGCTGCCCAGAGGCCGTCCCTCAGGGTGGGCCCAAATCCCAAGGTCCAGGCCTACGCCGGCGGAATCGGATAGTGCCCCAAGGATCCAGTCCTTGGGAGATCGCCCACCAAGGGACGCAGCCACTCCAAAAATTTGGGACTCACATCATGGGGTCCGCTCATAAAGCGCTTGGGCATGACCTGGGTTTTTTTAGCTAGGCCCTCTAGCGGCGCCAAGTCATAGCGCACCTTGTACTCGATACCCTTTTCACGTCGAATCACCACGGACCCGCTGGGCTTGCCATCCCCCATGGCAAACTCAACCGCCGCCAGGCCCACTTGCCGGGCTTCCTGCGCATCTACCTCGCTGACGGACCCTGGGAAAGATCGCTGCAAATACCCAAAGGTATCAGCTCGCGCACGGATCTTAGATCCAAGCGCTCCGCGCAGTTTGGCAACCAAGAGTTCGCCCACCCCACCGCCAGACAACTGCACATTGCCATGACTGTCGCGCTCAGTTCCCTGGGAAATCAAAACCCCATCCGCATCGTGAATCCCCTCGGAAACCGCCACAACGCAGCGCCCGTGGTGATCCATGCAATCACTCACAGACGACAGGAATTCATCCATCACAAAATCCTGCTCGGGCAGATAGATCAAATGGGGACCGGAATCTCCGCGCCCCCGGGCAAGCGCAGCGGAAGCAGTCAACCACCCCGCATGACGCCCCATGACCACGTTGACCTTGACCCCAAGCAAACTAAGGTTGTCCAGCTCGTCCCCCATATGCGCGAGGGCCACAAAGCGCGCGGCGGAACCAAATCCGGGACTGTGATCGGTCACCGCTAGATCATTGTCCACGGTCTTTGGCACATGCACGACCTGCAACTCTTGACCTCGCTCGCGAGCCGCTTCCAGCAAGAGGAGCGCCGTCTCAGCCGTGTCGTTCCCGCCGATGTAAAAAAAGTAGCGAATCCCATGGGACTCGAGGGCCTTGACCACCTGCACCACTTGCTCGGGCGTTGGCTTCATACGCACGGAGCGCAGGGCCGCCCCCGGAGTCACCGCCACGCGTTCTAGGGTCGCCGGCTCTTCGTCGGTCAGATCGATCAGGTCTCCAGCTAGAATCCCCTGCACCCCATGCAGCGCCCCAAACACCTGGTCAATCCCCTGGGCCTGGAGGCAACCCTGCACGACCCCCACCAAACTCTGATTGATGACGGCCGTGGGGCCGCCTGCTTGGCCAATGACCGCGCGGATGGGAGGAGATGCCATAGGATGTGCTCGGGAGGTGTCTGATTTAGGGTTTCGAAGGCCAAGAGGGCCTTATCAGCTCGTTTCCTCCCGGGATTCTACCCTGCAAGCCCTCCCCACCCTTGCGGTCCCCCCTCCCGGCGGCTAACCTTCCGCCCCCCGCGCGGGATTTTCCTCCCCGGAACCTCCCACCCGACGCCGCCTCCGGAGTCCCCTATGGACCCCTCTACCAAGGCGTCGGCCCGAGCGCAGGGACAACTTCGGTGCCCGGGTGGCGGAACTGGTAGACGCGCAAGACTAAGGATCTTGTGGGGTAATTCCCGTGCTGGTTCGATTCCAGTTCCGGGCACCATCTTCTCCCTCGCTCTCACGCCGCCAAGTCCGGCAGGGCTGCACCACCAGTTCACTCATCCAGAGGCATCAGAGCTCTCAGGGTCAGGCTGAATTTTTTAGGGTCAAGGCGCAGACTCGCGAGCAGTGCCTTGATGGTGCGCATGTAATTCAGCTTACGTTCAAGGGCTGCCAGGAGAATGGGCTTCTCCTCCCTTGCATGGTCCTTGAACCAATCTTGGAGTTCCACGTCGATGGCGTCATCAAGACTAAGGCGTTCATCTTCGCTGATTTGGTTGCGTTGTTTGCCAGGGAACATGTCGGGGAGCACCCGGAGTTCCTGACGTCGGCGCTCTCTGGCCCAGTCCACGCGGCTACGCAGGTCCAAGTCCACCTGCATACGGCCCAATGCGCGCATGGTCTCGGTGGCAGCGCGGGGATTGACCCAAACCAACAAGTTCGATGCAGGGCTCGACGAGTTCAAGAGCGCCTGGAATACCGGGTCATCACTCAATGAAGGTCGCTGCCGCGTCATGCACTTGATCACTTGATCCAGCATGCGCTCATGGTTGGTGATGATGCACCGACCTTCCTCGTCCACAACCGTGGCGATCATGCCCGTGCCGGGAATGAAGGGTGACCAGAACTCACGGGTGTCCATGCCACCGACCTCGTATCGGTAGTAGCCGGGGTCCCCGGCCACGCCGCCCTGCAAGCCAAACTTATCAGGGTTGCGCCCGATTGCATCACGGATAGAGTTGACCGCCTCGATGCCTTGATTCCCACGGAGCCAAGTGACCAAGGTGAAAGCAAAGACCTTCGAGCCATCGCTCTCGGGACTCATCTCCTGACCCGAGGCCTCGTGCAAGGCGACGATGGGCCCATAGTCTTCCTCACGCACGATGAGCAGCAAGCGGTCGAGTGCCGCACCCCCGATTTCTTCCACGAGTTCTTGCAGCGAGGACCAGCGGCCCGTGGAACGGAACACGTCTTCAAGGTTCTGGCGCAGCGCAGGTTCAGTCGAGGCCAAAATCTCGCGCAAGATGTCTTCTACCGGTCCGTGTAGGTAGATCAGAGCCGCCGTGTCCGGCGGTGCCATGCGCGCAATATCCCGCAGCACATGATCCTGTTCAAAGCCCTTGTTGCGGTAGACGCGCCTTTGAAAATCGCTAATCTTCTCCGACGAGAAAGTCCCGTCCAGATCAAGATTCACGCCCCCATCAAAACCCAAGACCCCCGCCACGTTCTTGCAAGCAGGTGCCTGAATCAAGCGAGCCGTCATGGCTTCGGCAAAACTGGAAGACGCCGGATCGGGCCACGTCTTCGGTAAACCCAGGGAATCGAATGTCGTGCGCAGGTTCGCAAACAATTCGACCTCCTGCATGTCGGGGCCCATATTTCCAAGCACCGGTGATTCGTAGGTCGTTGCCAAGCGAAGGGAATCCTCCCCCGCAGCATTCGAAAGCCTCTTGGCATGCTCGACCAACTCGCCATTGGTAGCCAACACGACCACGTCCAGGACACGCCCGATGTGGATCTCGCGGGTCAACTGCCCGCCGTTCAATTTAAAGTGCAAGTCGCTGACCTCTTCCACGGTCATACCCTGGTCCTCTAAGCCAAGATAGGGAATCAAGCTCACGCCCAACTTGCCCATCCAATTCACGCGGCCATACAAGGCCCAGTCCGCATTCTGAGCGGTGCGCCCATCGAGGTCCCCAGCAATCGCCACCGCACGTCCACCGAAGATCGCCAAAGGGTCCACGGAAATCGGCGCTTGGCTCAGGGCCTCTTGAATTTGACCCAGCAGTTCGGGGATGCCCAGGTCCTTAGCCAATTGCGCCTGCTCCGGCGACGCATCAAAGTCTCTCCAAGCCACCGTATCAGCCACTGTCTCCAGCAAGACCAACTCGGGGAACGGGTCGAACAAATCCCCCACATTCTCCTTGGCCACCCACAAGTCCACGTTACGCGGAGTCAGCGCAGACAAGGAATGCTCCCAATCATCCTCGAGGGGATTGAACAACAGGGTGGTGAACAGGAAGTACCCAAACACGAGTACCAAGGTCAGCACAATGCCGACGATTTTCAGGAGACGCTTCTTCTTGCTCATCGGGAGATTTTGGGGCTCATGGGGAGATTCCGCGGCCAGGCCCGGGTTTGCTCGCAGAGGAGAGTAGGGATCCCCGTACCGCAATGGGAGGTTCGATTGTTGCCCAAGCACGCCGCCAGCCCCTTGGACCGGTCCAGGAGACGCCTGAAGGGGCTCCTTCTTCCCGCAGATGATGTTGCAGATGCCTCTAAATCAAGCCATTCCCCTTTTTACAACACCTCCCCCAAGCAGGACCAAGCTGCTGATTCGCTTGCGTTTCATGCGTAGGTGAGTGAGTGGGGCCCTCAGATGCACAAGCAGCCGGGGGCTCTTTTCTTTCACTCACTCCCAGGCGTCAGGCTCACCTTGCCTAACTCCTTCACTTTCCCACGGCAGGGTCCAGGGCCAACCATCACAACAAGAGCCCCAGCAGCAACCCCGCCCCTCCAGCAAGGGCCAGCGCCTTCCAGGAAACTGACGGCACCTGTCGCTCCCAGACCGCCCCCCCATCCAGCCCAAAATCCACCTTCAGCAAGACGCCTTCGCGCATGTCGGCAAGGATGAGTCCGTCGGTTTGGTAGACGTGCTGGTACTCAAGGAGTTGCCGCCGGGTGGCGGAGTGTTTCGGATTGGGCGCGGTGTCCCCGCTCTTGACCTCGACGACGAAAACTTGGCCGTCTTTGTCAGCCAGGTAATCAGCACGCACGTAGTAGGAAACTGGTTCGCCGTCCACCAGGAATACGTTGGAGGCTCGCACTTGGCCGTCGCGCACGGTGTATCCGTGGCGTTCCAAGAGTTCGACCGCGTCGACCTCCGCCCTGGCGCCGATGGCAAAGCGACGTTGCATAGTACGCGTGGCGAACCAATGGCGTAGGCGAATGGCAACCCATCCGCCAATAGCCAAAAAGGCCACACCAAAGAGAATATAAACCGTCATGGTCAGCCTGTCGGGGGCGAATGCTGTGGGAACAGAGAGCGGTCTCTCGGCCCCACATCGCGCGAAACAAACACAAAGTTGCTGGCGTATCCGAGCAGGCTCCAATAGTCGCCCCCCGTATTGCCTTGATGAATTGCTGGGTTGAACTCGCAAGCCTTCACTAGGCGTACCCAGAGAACAAACGTTGCATCGTAGCCCTTGTCACTCATCCACCTAAGAAGATCATAAACGGTGCCCAGGGTCAAGTTCCGCTCTCCGCACTCTCAAGCCACTACGGGCCAGCGCCCCTC
>JAPKBR010000028.1 GCA_028823345.1 Planctomycetota bacterium | reverse complement strand
GCAATCGTGGAAGACGTGCTGCTCGACCTCCTGTACGAGTTGCCCAACCGCCAGGACAAAGACGTGTTTGTGGTGGAAGCAGAGCACGTGACGGGCATAGCCTCTTTGGCCCGTGGCCTCTCCAACGAGGAATTACAGGCAGAGGACCAGCTCACTCCCCAACAACCCGCCCTGCCCGAAGAGTCTGATCTGCCCGAGGTGGTCGACGTGGACGAGCGCGAAAGTGCCTGAGTAACGGGTCCCTACCCATGATCTAGGCAGAAGCCACCGGTTCTGGTGCTTGGGACGCCTCCCAAGCCGCTATGCTCTTGCCCATGTTCAAGGGGCAACTGACCATTCATTACCATCGGGACTTTGACGGCATGGTAGCCGGAGCCGTGCTTGCATCGATCCTGAGCGAGCGCGACGAAGAGGACATCGTCCTCAAAAGCGTCAACTACGACCAGCGGAAGAACTGGGAATCCTTCAGCAAGGACAAGCGCTTCGCCATTGTGGACTTCCATTTCCACCCCGAAGCGGCCTACTGGTTTGACCACCACCCAACCACGTTCCTCACGCCAGAGTTGCGCGCCCAATACGAGCCCAACGAACGCTGGATGTGGGACGAGAAATCCCCCTCTTGCCCGCCAATGGTTTTGGCCCACGCTAAAAAGCACTGGGGCTACGAAGCCCCCGAACGCTTTGTAGAAATGGCCAAGTGGAGCGACATCATCGACGCCGCCCGTTACGAATCCGTGGATCAAGCGATCTTTGGAGACACGCCGGCCTTGCGCATCACCCGCGCCCTGGCCGCCAGCCCTAGCCAAGAGTGGCCCGACGAAATCGCACTTGCCATGGTGGACGAGACGCTCGAAGAGGTCGCCATGCGCCCTGATGTGGAAAAGGCGCACCAGCGAGCGTCGCGCAACCGGGACAAGGCACTCGAGCATTTCCCCCCCACCGTGCTTTGGAACAAGGGTGGCGTACTGCTCTACGATGCCTCGTCCAACCGCATTCGCCGGGAACGCTTTGCCGCTTACTACCACCATCCCGATATCAGTTACGCGGTAGGCGTGATTCCGACCCGCGCTGGATTCCATGTGACCTGCGGCGAAAACCCCTGGAACCAACCCACCAACAGAGCCAACGTGGGCGAGTTGATGGCACCCTACGGGGGCGGCGGACACATTGCAGTGGGCGGCGCAAATCCCCCCAACCTTGAGGCCACCCGCAAAGCGGCGGAAGATATAGCGAACATTTTGGTCGCACACCTAGAGGGCTAAGACTCATGGCCCAAACCCTCCTGGCCCTCGAGCCCGCAGCCCTCGCCGAATGGGTCACATCCCACGGTGGGCAAGCCTTCCACGCTAAGATTATCCGCAAGGAGGTTCTGGAACGGGGCGTTCTCGACTACGGCGAAATGACCTCTTTACCCGCCGATCTGCGCGCGACTCTCAAGGCCGATCTCCCGATCCTCTCCTCCACCGAGGCCACGCGCACTGTCGCCCGGGACAAGGCGATCAAGGTCCTCTTGAGTTTCCCCGCCCGCGGCGGTTCGGTGGAAATGGTCCACATCCCGCCCCCGGACAAGGACGACACCCGCGGCGCAACCCTGTGCATCTCGACCCAGGTGGGCTGCCCCGTGGGCTGTCCATTCTGCGCCTCGGGCCTCGGTGGCCTGGAGCGCAACCTCAGCGCCGATGAGATCCTTGAGCAATTTGTCATCGGTCGCAGCGTCGGCCCCATCCGCCGCGCGGTGGTGATGGGCATGGGCGAGCCCCTCTTGAACATGGAAGCCTTGAACACGGCTCTCGATGCGGTGCATGACGAAATGGGTCTCGGCAGCCGCAAGATCACCGTTTCCACCGTGGGGTTCCCGGACCGCCTGCACAAGGCGGCCCGTCAAAAGCCGCGCTTCGAATTGGCCATCAGTCTGCACACCGCCGACGATACCCAGCGCGACGCCCTCGTGCCTGCCATGAAAGGCACCTCCATCGAAAGCATCCTGGCCGCCGGTGACGACTGGTTCGAACAAACCGGCCGCGAAATCACCTACGAGATTGCTCTGCTCGGTGGCGAAAACGACACGCCCTGGCACGCCGAACGCCTGGCCGAGCGCCTCAACGGCCGCCGCTGCATGGTCAACCTCATCCCCTGGAACCCAAGCCCCGGAATGAGCTTTAGCCGCCCAGAAGCCGGAACCCCCGAAGCATTTCGGGACGACCTCATCGCGCGCGGATTAGTCGCAACGGTGCGCTGGTCGAGAGGCCTCGACGGCGACGCGGCCTGTGGACAGTTGCGGCAGCGCGTGAAGCAGAGCTGAAGCATCCAAGAGCCAACACGCGCTCGGCCCTAACGATAGAAACTGGGCAGATGGGGAACGACTCCCAGAGCCGGGTAGTTGAAGCCGCTCGCAAGCGGGGCATAGTCCCCCAGTACCTGAACGCTTGAGTCCGCACGGATCTTGTCCTCCATGCCCAGACACCAATAGGAGGCGTTGAACAGCAGACGCCGCAGCCCTGCGCTCTCAAAGTCCTTGGCACTGCCCATGGTGGAATGGAAAACCCGGGCCGGCTTGCCGCTTGCTCCCGTCCAGTTCTTGACCCAGGCCACAGGAAGGGGAATCAGGTCGTGATTGGGCTCATCATCGTGGGAACGACTCATCAGCGGCTGTCCGAACACAAGGGCTGTACACCCATCCGGCAGGCTCCCGCCTTCTTCATAGGTACGGTAGACATCGGAAGGGCCCCAGATGTCGCTAACGCCTACCAGGACCGGATGGTCCCGGCTCTCCTCCACGAGGATCCCGCGGGTAGAGTCCTGATGCCACCTGCCGTGGTGACCGCGGAAGGAACCGCCGAGTACATCATCACCGAAACGCACACGCTCACCAGCGAGCTGGTACTCAAAACCGATGAAGCCATGATTGGCCGTGCGCAGGCCAATCAGCGGCTTGCCCGAGTCCAGGTAATCATAGATGTGCTTGAGCTGATCCTCCTTGAGGGTGATCAGACGACTGAAGAACACAAGCAGGTCCGCGCTGGCCAAATGTTCCAGCCCAGGAATCACATGGGAAATCTCTTCATCCTCCCAACGGATTTTCTTGGTCGGATCCACCAAGCCTTCGTCGTTCAGACTGAACAACACCGTGCAGTGGAAACCGTGGAGCTTGGAGAGAGTGCGCGCCAGCATGGGGAGCGACTGCTCACTGCGGTATTCCTGATCAGCAGCGACAAAAACAATGTGCTTGCCGGCCCCGGGTCCAGAACCGCCCTCATAGATCAACCAGCGGGGATCTTCGGGCACGGGGTGGGCAACCGCAGGGGTCTGGGCCAAAGGCGGCCGGACGCAAGAAGAGACCGCTAGCAACAAAAGAAGAGGCAACATCATTGGGCTTCAGGGATAGCGTTCAAGGTGTAGTAAGCGTGGCGATGCAGAAGCGCTTCACCATCGCGGGCGCGCACGGCACCCAAATCAAATTCGTGAACATGACCCAGGGTGAGCTTGTCCAGCACGAGAGTCGCGCGCAGCCCGTCTTCCGAAAGCGTCACGGACTCCACCTTAGGCTTGGTCTGATCGACTTCGGGGCCCCCATAGCCACCGTGATAGATGTGGGTGAAGGTACCCAGCACATAGGACTCCGGATCACTGGCCGTGGTCACATCCACAGGTTTTGTGAAGTCCACATGGAAGCCGGTGGGCGTGATGGACAGGCGCTTGATCTCAAAGGGCATCTTGCCGGTCCACTCGAGACGCTCCAGGGCAAAGGGCTTGATCCCACGCACAGGCCAGCCGCGATTCGTGCCCCCTGTCAGCAGGCGTCCTTCGGGGGTGAACTGAATGTTGAGGATCCCGGTGGAAAGCCCTTCACGGAAGGGATAGCAGGCTCCCTGCCAGACCCCGTTCACCTTTTCCGTAGTGGCCCGTAGCACGACCGAGAGGCTGAAGTCCCCAAGGAAAATCTGATTCTCAAAGGGGCCAAAGCGACCACCGGTGCGATCCACCGTAAATCCAGAGATCGAACGCCCCATACGGATGTAGGGGAAAATTACCGCGTAAGGCACAAGCTCTGGAACCCGTTCTTTTTCGATCAGGATGCGCGAGCCCGA
The DNA here is from genome assembly GCA_028823345.1 of Planctomycetota bacterium. GTDB lineage: Bacteria > Planctomycetota > UBA1135 > UBA1135. The sequence continues at coordinate 45,397 of JAPKBR010000028.1, read as the reverse complement.
CTTTGGCAGTACCGGGGCCGGCCCAAGCTCCGGTGCAAATTCGTACCAATTGAAACTGACCGGGTGCCCCTGAAAACTCCCAGGCGAAACCGCCTTGAGACTGCAGGCTGAATTCCATGGCCCCTGGCTTTCCATATAGAAAAGCGCCCCGTGCTCGTTGGACCCGATCCCCGCAGGGCTCCGCAATCCGCTGGCCATGGGCACAGTCTTGCCCTCCGGAGTAACCGTCAGCGACCAACCACGGAACAGGGCCCGGGAGTTGTAGGACTGGGAAAGGCCCAGGGCGATGTGAATGTTGCCCTGCTCATCAAACTTGGAACCAAAAGCATACTCGTGGTAGTTCTCGTAGCCCCATTCAGCCGAGAGGGTGTCGAAGCGGTCCGCCTCCCCATCCCCGTCCGTGTCGGTGATCCGCGTGAGTTCACAGCTCTGGGTCACATAGAACGAGCCGTCCTTGTACTCCAGGCCAAAGATTTCATCGAGCCCAGTCGCGAAGAGCTTAAAGACCGGTGCCGGTTTCACACCATCCACGCCATCCACGATGTAGATATCGCCCCGTCTCGTGCCGATTGCTATGCGGTCGTCCGGGAGCCGATGAAACGCACCGGCCTCAATCACAAGGCCCTCAGGAATCACCAGCTGCACGATGCGGTAGTACTCGCGCTCTCGGCTGGCGGTGCCCCAGGTGTCTCCCAAATCCTCTGCCCTGGCGGATACCAGACTCGAAGACAGCACCAAGGCCCAACCACACCATTTAACGAAGCAGTTCATAATCAATCCTCCATGTGGATATTCCGCGCGGTATGTTCAACTCAATAAGAAGCTCCTGCGCGGGGTCTTCCTCACCAAAAGAACGCAAGAGCGTCTCCCCCACCGGCAAGTGATGCTGGTCTGTGCGCTCAAGGCGTATTTCAAGCTCGCTTGTCTTGAAGGCCCAGGGACCAGCGGACTGCACTTCACCTGTCAAAGCACGGAACCAGATCGTCTCTGGATCAGAAGCGGTGATCGAAAGTGAGCGTCTCAAAACTGGCCGCTCACCCTCCAGCAGCGCTTCGCACTTGTCTTCCACACCAAGCTCTCCAAGGGAATACATGAAAGTGGGAGTCTTGGCCTGATCGAGATGGTAGCCCCTGAAACGGTATCCACGGTTGCGAGGATATTGCGGGTCAGGATTGACGGGGTTCTCCTCATCCATGAACGGTTTCAAGGGCCACGGGTCAGCCGGATCCTTCAGTTTGTAGAACGACAGGTCCTGGGCAAGTCGTATGGGCCTGCTTGAAGGGTTGAAGCCTCCAGCACCCTGGCCATCCCAGCGCGCAGAGACAAACCGTCCCTTCCAGATACCCGAGAGCGTGCCGTTGTTTGCATCAAAGGCAAAGTTCAGACCACCTGGGTACCCGACGGCGATCCCGCGGAAGCCCGCGATCTGGCTACGCCCGCGATAGGTGCGAGTCTTGTCTCCGACCACAAGCTCTCGGCTCACCGACGAGAGACCCTGGGGATCACTGGCCGAGCGCCCGAGAGAAAGGTATTCCCAGATCGCGCTGATCTGCTTGTCCGTATCACCATCCAAGATCTCTGTGTGCGCGGCGATTCCACCGGACCAGCTCTCGGGCATGACAATCCCAGGCCTATATTCTTGGGGATCGATGACGAACCGCTTGAACCAGGAGTACTTGAGCCGCTCGTGCGAAGTGACCAGATCAATGCCCTTGAATCCGGCGGTCTCCTTTCCATTGAAATTGTGGCAGGCAACGCAGGCTAGACCCGTCGTGCCCAAGAGTTTGCGCCCACCATCACGGGCCGCACGGCGATCCTCATCCCCATTGAAGACAAGCGGCACCAGCGGATCGAGATGATCCACGCTCTCGAAGAGTGCCGGCAGGTGGGCTAGGTTTGCTTCACCAAACTGCGGCATGCGAGTATCCATGTAGGGGCGGACCGTCTCCCCATCAAAGAGAACCCGTTGCATCCACTCCAGATTCAGCTTGGCTCCGGCCAGGGTCAGGGGAGGTGGAATGCGCGCCTCATTGCCCAACATGGGCTCGCTGGTGGTGAAGTAGGGATCGAGCTCCAAGGAGACTCCCCCATGTTCCCCGCGCACATGGCACGCGAGGCAATTGAAGGTGGTCAGGGTTTCATCCATGCGGGCTCGGTCAGAGACCTCTTCAACGGGTGCTGCGAGAGCCGCTTGGATCGCCCCCAGCTGTTTGTCGCTGAGGGAATAGCGCGGCGCACGGGAAGAGTCGTTCGAAAGACAGCCCCGGCTCGCGTCAAGTTCTCGCCCTTGGGTGATGGGCGCAGGCGCGACCAGCCCCGGAAGATTGTGACAGGAAGCGCAGCTCATTTTTTGGAACAGGGACTTACCCAAATCCACCAGCTCCTTGTCCACTGCTTTGGGTGTCACCGGAAGAGGTTCCGCCTCGCGCAGAAGATAGTGGGCCAGGTCCTCGGCCTCACTGCGCGACAAGCCCATGTCGGGCATTCTTCCCCCGGGCCGCACGACCAGGGGCTGGAACAAGAAATCCGCTAGGGAGGGCAGGCTGTACTTGGATCCCACATGGGCCAGCCCCACCGCTTGGTCGGTGAGCTCGGGGAGTTCTCCCCCTTCAAGGGCAGGCTCCATGGGCGCGTGGCAATTCACGCAACCCACCGCTTGGAACAGCACCCGGCCCCTTGCCACCCGGGCTTCAACCAGCTCTTCGTGCCCAAACATCAGGCCCCCTTCTTCCCTCGCAAGTGCCTCCAAAAAGGCAGGGATCGCCTCAGCCGCTAGATTGCGCACGGAAGGATCATGGGCAGCGAGCACATCCGGCATTTTGGTACCCGGGTGCGCTTGATTGGGGTTCAAAAGAAACCCATGCAGAAAGGACGGCTCGACCCGCCAGGCGGCCAGGTCCAAACGGGGTGCTTCCAACAGGTCATGGTCCCGGGCAGCAATGCCCTCGTGACAAGCCGCGCAACGCAGCTCCTCCATCAGCAACTCGCCCACCTGTGCTTCGCTCAAGCCGTGGTGTACCCCAAGGCCAGGAACGATCACCTGGGCATCCAGCCCTGAAGCAAAACCAAACAAGGCCAAGATCGATAGGACCGCGCGGGTCGCCACCCCGCGTCGCGGTAAAATGAAGGTCATGCCCCCAATGTACAGGTTGGCCATTCGAATTGGCGTCCCTAGAGAGCAGCGGCCAACCGAAATCTAAAATTTGCGGCGATCGCGCCACTCACCTCATCCAAAACTCTGAAGAGTCGTTCGGCTAGGGGATGATGAATCGAGTGCCTGCGCAGCAGGGCTGCCCCTGGCAGGCCGCCACCGAACAACCAGCTTGCCCTCAGATCGCGGACCAGGACGCGTCCCACGGGACCTCCAGCCCCTCTGCACACGCTGCACCTCATTCACCGATGGCATCCATGTATGCCCGCTAGGACTGGCGTTTAGGGCCTAGGAATCAATCTTGCCCTCAGAGCGTAACCGCGCGGCCAATTCACTCTGATAAGCAGCGTGTGCCGCCGCATCTTCTTGAGCATGTTCGCTGTAGTAGATGAAGCCCAACGCGCGCCGCTGGCGACCCACCGCCAGGTTGGCGTCCGCTCGGTGGATGGTCATTCCGTGATGTACCAGCAAGTCACCGGAAGATGCCGGGCAGGCGACTTCGTGGGCTGTGTCTTGCGCTGTTGGGTAATCGGTGATCCCACGGCTGAACCCCAGGGTCTCGGTGCGTGCATGCTCGCGCATGCCTCGCAAGTGCGAGCCCCGCGAATAGCGAACGCAGCCGTTTTGTTCGTCCGCATCGTCCAGAGCCAGCCACATGGTCACGGCATCACATGGGTTGAGCATGAAGTAGTGGCCGTCCTGATGGGCTGGCGTCGCCTTGCCTAGTCCCGGCGGCTTGTTGAAATACTGCACGTTGCGCGGCACGACTGGGGCACCGAGCAACTCCTCAGCAAGTTCCCGCAGGCGCCCCGACGCCGCGAATCGCGCGAACCAGGCATCGTGCTTGCCAAGCTGCTGGATCTGCTTCAGGGTACTGAGATCCTCGCGCTCCTCGCAGAACACATGCTCGGAAGGCAGCTGGGGAACCAACTCGCTCAGGAACCGGCTTACGTTGGCCTGGAGTTCCGTCAGCGCATCCCCGACCACGAAAGACGGTAAGGAAACGAAGCCATCCTGATCGAATCCCCTGCGCCGCTGGACGTCCCCACCTAATCCTGTGGGTGGAAAGCCTGATGTGCTCATGTTCTTGTGGGTCTCCTCTTTCGCTCAGAAAGGCCTGCCCTCTCCTGCGAAGTCCCGCGCCTCAATTGGGATTGGGCGCCATGGCCACGAGCAATACGCAGCGGGCGTCCGAGTCATTGCGCACGCCGTGGGGCTCGCCGGCTAGGGCCCAGGCCAAGGCCCCAGGGCCCAGGAGTTTGGTGCTCTCGCCGATGGTGATCGCCGCCTCGCCCTGAAGCACGTAGTAGATCTTGGTGGCCTCCGCGTGGGAGTGAACCTTTTGCGCTTGGCCGGGCTCCAAGCAATAGGTGTCGCAGAACATCTGTGGCGACTCGAACAGATTGACCTTTTGCATCTTCTCGGTGGAGAAGCGCTGGTGTTCCGTGGGCTGGAGGAAACTCATGGGTGGCAGTCTAGCGTTCCCGGACTCCAACCAGTGGGACGGGCTGCGAAGGACAGACGGCCGATGAATCCTGCCACCGAAGCGGTCACCAGGGACTCATCGGCCATGCAGACCTACTCCAACTCCAAGCTGCGACTCTCCACCAGTCCGGTCACCAACTCCAAGAACTCATCAAAGGGCACAGTCACCTGCTCGCGTGTCCCGCGACGCCGAAGGGCCACGGTGCCATCGAGCATTTCACGCTCGCCCACGATCAGCATGAAGGGGATCTGCTCCTTTTGAGCGACCTTGATCTTCTTGTTCATGTGGCCTTTTTCCAGCATGGCGGCCACGCGCAGTTGCTTGGCTTCCAGTTTCTCAACCAGTTGTTGGCCATAGTCCGCATGTTCTTCGCGGATAGGAATCACGGCGACCTGGGTTGGCGCACACCAGACGGGGAAACGCCCGCCGAAGTGTTCGATCAGGACACCGACAAAGCGCTCAAGGCTGCCGAGGATCGCTCGGTGCACCATGATTGGGCGCTGCTGGGATCCGTCCTTGGCTGTGTATTGCAAGTCAAAGCGCTCGGGAAGGTTGAAGTCACACTGGATAGTAGAGTTCTGCCATTCGCGACCGAGGGCGTCCTTGATCTTGTAGTCGATCTTGGGGCCGTAAAAGGCGCCGCCCCCCTCGTCGGGTTCAAGCTTCAGACCGATGGAATCAGCAGCATCCTGCAGGGCCTTTGTGGCCTTCTCCCAGATCGCGTCATCGCCAATGGTCTTTTCGGCGGGGCGCGTTGCCAGGTAGGCGGTGCACTCGAAGCCAAAGGTCTTCATGAAGCGATCGACAAGAAGACACACGCCGGCGATCTCTTCCGCCAATTGCTCGGGGGTACAAAAGATGTGCGCATCATCCTGGGTAAAGCCGCGCACTCGCAGCATGCCGTGGACCACACCGGAACGCTCGTAGCGGTAAACCGTGCCGAGTTCCGCCCAACGGAGCGGTAGCTCGCGGTAGGAACGGCCGCGGTTCTTGTAGATCAAAACATGACCAGGGCAGTTCATGGGCTTGACCCGATAGGGCATCTCGTCCAAGGCCATGGGTGCGTACATCATGTCCCCATAGTTCTCCAGGTGCCCCGAGACAGCGAAGAGCTCCTCGCGGGAAACATGTGGTGTGTAGACCGGGCGGTAGCCGTCTGCCAGGTGCCAGTCCCACCACATCTGCTCGATGGATTGGCGAACCGTTCCAAGCGCCGGGTGCCAGAAAACGAATCCAGTACCGGCTTCGGGGTGGGTGCTGAAAAGGTCCATCTCGGTGCCCAGCCGCCGGTGATCGCGCTTGCGCACTTCCTCAAGCCATTCGAGGTGTTGCTCGAGTGCCTCCTCAGACCAAAAGGCGGTGCCATAGATGCGCTGCATCATCGGGCGCTTTTCATCCCCTCGCCAATAGGCACCTGCCAGATTCAGCAGCTTGAACTTAAAGGGCTGGACGTAAGAATCCATGTGCGGACCCTCGCACAAATCCCCCCACTGCTCTCCGTCGGGACCGTGCGTGTAGAACGAGATCTCTTCGTCTTCGGGAATGAGATCGAGGGCTTCGAGCTTGTAGCTCTGATTCCACCCCTCCAATATGCGCCGGGCCTCCTCGCGCGAAACCGTGCTGCGGGTGATAGCAGGCGAGCGATTGGCTATGCGCCGCATCTCCTTCTCGATTTTTTTCAAGTCCTTGTCGGTTAAGGGCTCTTCCAGATCAAAGTCGTAGTAGAACCCGTGATCGATACAGGGACCGAAACCGAACTGGACGCCGGGGTGCAACTTTTGCACGGCGGAGGCCATCAGGTGCGCCACCGAATGGCGCAGGGTGGACAGGGGATAGGGCTCCGCAACTTGCGGAGTCGACGCGTTCTCTTCCATGAGGGCGTGGTAAGGAGTGGGGTCCAACGAGGCTGGCTCTACTTGAACCAGCCCTCGGGCCCAGTCGCACTCCTGTGCCGACTGGGGCGTGAAGTTTAGCGCTTGCCGAGAGGGATCCCTACTTCTTTGTTGCTGCCCGGCTGGGCAATCCAGGCCAGGCCCGCTGTTCCGCAGGACCAACCAGCACCGATGCGCCCACAAGGGGCAAGCCTTCTAAGGAACGGCCTCAGCCCTGCCCCATGCTCAGCCCAACCAGCGTTTAACTTCGAGCTCCAGCTGAATCCCGGTCTGCTGGGCCACTTCCTCACGCACTTGATCAATCAATGCCAGCACATCCGTGGCCAGGGCTGACCCGCGGTTGACGATAAAGTTTCCGTGCAGGGGACTAACCATTGCATCACCCATGGAACGGCCCTTGAGGCCGCAGTCATCGACCAATTGGCCTGCGCCGCGACCGCCGGACAGTTCGGGGTCGGGGTTTTTGAAGACACAGCCGGCACTTCGTTCGGACACGGGTTGCACGGCGTTCTTTGCTCGCAGGTTCTCACGCATGCGCTGTTCGATCAAAGGTTTCGGGGTCGGCTCAAAGCGCATAATGGCGGCGGCAATGATTTTTTCGCCCAGGTTGCTGTTGCGGTAACCGGGCTGGACCTGCTCACGGGTTAGATCCAGAAACTCGCCCTGCTCGTCGATCACGCGCACCAATTCCACGCGGTCCCAAAGCTCGCCCCAACGGCCCCCAGCGTTCATGGCGATCCCGCCACCCAAGTGTCCGGGGATGCCCACAACTCCTTCGATCCCCCCATAACCCAGGTCCCTGGCAGTACGGACCAGTGAGGGCAGGGTGGTGCCCGCCCAACCCACCAATCGCGGATCAATGGACGGGTCCGCTGGAGCCACACGGCCCGAGGGCTCGGCGCTCCAAGCCCCGGGATCTTGCTCGCCCTCGGGGTTGGTGTCCCCATCGACAGCCGCGTCGATGCGAAAGAGACGGTTCATGCGGCCGGTCCCAATCACCACCCCTGGTAAAAGACCGTCAGCAATGATCAGGTTTGCACCCCCGCCAAGAATGCGCAGGGGCAGCTCCCGTTCGCGGCAGGAGATCACCGCAGAACGCAATTCTTCAGGTGTGGTGGGTTCCAAGAACCACTCCACGCGCCCTCCCACCCGCATAAAAGTGTGCGGTGAAAGATCGGCTTCAGGAGTCGCGGCGCAGGGCCAATTGGTTTGTGAGGTCGTCATGGGTGCTGTCAATGTCGCCTGCCCCTAGAACTAGGAGCGCTACAGGGCCTTGAATGTCTAAAAGGCCTTGCACGGAAGCCTCAAGAGAAGTCTTGAGTCCCCCACCCGCCTCAGCATCGAGCCCAGCCCGGCGTAGACCCGCAACCAAATCCTCGGCACCCGCCACCCGTCCATCGATGCTGTGCCGTGCACCATATACATCCGCCACCACCACGCGATCGGCCCCCCGCAGGGATTCGATGAAGTCAGCAAGGAATCGCTGGGTGCGACTCGCTTGGTGAGGTTGAAAAAATACATGCAGGGGCAGGCCCGGGAAAACCCGGCGGGCTGCTTCGAGGGTCACGCGCACTTCCGTCGGATGATGGGCATAGTCATGCACCACCTTCACACCCTTCACTTCGCCCCAGTGCTCGAACCGGCGCTTGGTTCCTTGGTAGCGGGCAACCCCACGGGCGGCATGTTCCGCAACCATCTGAGGATCAAGGGGGCTGTCACCACGGGCATTCAATCCCACCGCTAGAGCCACGGCAGCCCCTGCGTTGTCCACATTGAATTCTCCCGGCACCTGCAAGCGCACCACGCCCGAAGCCCACCCCGGACCCACCACGCGGATCAGGAAATGGCCACGGTCCTCCCCATGCAATTCCACGTCGTACTCCCGTCCCCGTGACCAAACCTCGCAAGGGGCAGCATCACGCAGGAACTCTGGGGCGCCGGAGGAGAGCACCAACAAGCCCTCGGGATGGATGCGGTCCACAAAGCGCGCAAAGGCATCTTCGAGCGCTTGCATGGACCCATAATAATCCAAGTGGTCCGGTTCCAAGTTGGTCACGATTCCGCCCCGCGGGCTGAGCTCTAAAAAGGTCCGGTCGTACTCGCAGGCTTCCACCGCAATGGGCGCGCCCTCCTTGGGAACCACCACATTGCAATTCAACCCCTGGTGCAAACCGCCCACCAAAGCCCCCGCGCCCTGCATGGGCAAACCCACTTCGGAGCGTGCTTGATCCAAGCCGCCTAGGGCTTCAAAAAGCATCCATGTGGTGCTGGTCTTGCCATGGGTCCCAGCCACGGCTAGGGCATCGTTGGCCGTCAATGCGCCCAGGCCGTGCTTGTAGCTCATCACGGGTATGCCCGCCGCCTCGGCTGCCAGCATCTGGGGGTCCGTGTTTGGCACAGCCGCGCTGCGAATCAGAGTTTGGGCATCACCCGGGAAATGATTGGGCGTCGAATCACCCGAAAGCACCTTAAGCCCATTGGATTCAAGGGCCGTCACAAAGGCAGAGGGCATGGGGTCGTGACCCGATACATCATGGCCGCGAGCCAGCAGTAGCTGCCAAATGGCGCTCATCCCAGCCCCCCCGGCGCCCAGCAAGTGGACCCTTTTGGCGATCCCCGGAACGAGGCGGGGAGAGGCAGAACTGGTGGGGTTCGCCCCTGTGAATGAAATGTTTTTTGACTTGGTCTCTCGCACTGCCCTATCCCACCAAATCGGACCTCGCCACTCCAGCCTGGGGTTATTTTCGATCGAGAAAAACATGCTTCATGTGCTAAAATAAGCCCATGAGCTCCCCCCTTACGGTTGCCTGGACCGGTAACTCGCACACCGCCGCCCTGATCCTCAAAGGCCTACTGACTAGCGTCGGAATTCCCGCCCAGGTGGCGGGGGAAGAGCTGACGGACGAGTTCGCACAGGCCAACCGTATGAGCGGCGGCCTGGGGCAAATCCTGGTGCCCAAAAACCGCCTGGAGGAGGCCGTGGAAATCCTCAGGGAGCACGAGAGCCGGGACCCCCTGCCCGAGTCTTTTGATGTGGGTGAAGAGGAGGGCTAAGGCCCGCAGGGGTCCGACAGCAGTGCAAACCGGCGCCTGTTCACTCCAGCGAGCTTAGGACGGTCGCGAGAATTTGCTCAGCAGCCGGCGGGCCCGCCGAAGTACGCAGGGCTCGCGACATGTCTTCAAGCCGCAGTTCTCCCCGGTCCCCCAAGAGCAAGCAGAGTTCCTCGAACAGGGAGCGATCCAAGTCCTCCTCCTGCACGATGCGGCAGCCATCTCCGAGCAAGGCTGCATTGCGCTCCTGATGGCGATCCGTGTGATGGGGATAGGGAACGACCATTGCTGGAGTGCCGACGGCCATGACCTCGGCCAGGGTCGACGCGCCTCCTCGGCAGAGCACGAGGGTTGCGGCAGCCAAGAGAGTCGGGACCTCACGGGCGAATTCGGTGACCACCAAACCCGTACGACCAGCGGGGGCTTCCGACTGACGGCCGGGGCCCACCGCATGAAAGACGCTGATCCCCGCGGCGGCGAACTCATGGTCATACTTGGCCAGGAATTGGTTCAGACCTCCCGCCCCCTGACTGCCCCCGAGCACCACGAGCAGGGGCTGGGCGGGATCGAACCCAAGGGCCCGGCGTGCGGAAAGATCCTCTTCGCTGCGACGTCGAAAGGACGGTGACACTGGGGCTCCGGTGACCACATGGCGCGAGGACTTCGAGTGCGGGCAAGTGGCCTGGGTTGCGTGAAAAACCTTTTTTGCCAGGGGCGAGAGCAGCCGAGTAGCGCGGCCAGGGGTGGCGTTGATCTCGAGCAAGGCAAAGGGAATGCCAAGACTCTTGGCAGCCAAGGCTGCCGGGGCTGAGGTAAAGCCACCGAGACCCAGGAGCACGTCGCTTTGGTGCGCTCGCAGGGCACGGCGCGCACGAAGGACCGCGGGCATAAGGTGCAACAACGTGCGAAGGGTGGAGGGAGCTCCCCCGCCGGGCGGCTCTAGGGCAAGGCGTACTCGCGCCACAGGTGTCGGCGCCATGCGGTCTTCGAGCCCCTCAAGGACGCGCTCTTCCACAGCACGGCCACTTTGAAACCAAAGTAAATCCAATGGAGCCGGGCCCTTGCCCGCGACCAAATGATCGAGCAGAGCCAGACCCGGGACCAGATGGCCCCCTGTTCCCCCACCGGCCAGGGCAAGGCGTAGCCCAGGGGCACTCACCGGCTGGGCCCGGAGGCCGGGGTGACAGTCAAGCCATCGGATAGGGTCCGGGCTGCTTCATCGGTGAGGTCCAATTGAACCGGTCGGAGAGCACCTGGTTTCGTGATCTCCGATTGGACCTTGACTTGGGTCTCAATCGTCACGGGCGCGAAGGGAGAAACGCTGGAGCGTGAAGAGGCATGAACCACGGAACGATTCACTCCCGCCTCAGACCTGAACAACTGCCAGGTGGTGGGCATCAAAAGCCCCATCAGCAGGCAGCAGCCCACAAGGATTCCATAACGCAGGGAAACACTCATCGGTTGACCTACTGGACTCCGCTCCAACTGCGACCGCCGAGACCCGAAACATTGGCCAAACGGGGAGAGTCTTCCAGTTGAGCGGCAAGACTACGCGGGGGCATTTGCAGAAGCTGCCCCTCCCGAATGCGATCGGGATTGAGGCCCGGATTCACAGACACAATACTGGCTAAAGAGCAGCCCCAACCAGAGGCGATGCGGCTGAGAACGTCGCCTGAACGCACACGGTAGGTCAGGCCGCTGGGAGCCTCTTTGGGAGCGCGCTTGGAACTGGGAGGCGCGGCGGACCGGGTTGCACTGCGGGGCAGGCGTAACTCTTGGCCTACAAAAATCCGATTCGGGTCCATTCCGCCATTTAAGGCCAGCACGTCGTCGAGCTTGACACCTGGAGGACAGTTGGCGCTGATGATGCGACTGAGCATATCGCCGGACTCCACCACATAAACGTTCAAGCTACGCACGCGCCCCAAGGACTGGCTTGTGGGCTTATAGGAGGCTTCCACCTGGGCCACTCGTGGGCTGGAGGTGGCTGCCATGCGGCCTTCAGTCTCGAGAGACGCGTTGCGGACGGGGAGCATGATGCGTTGACCCACACGAATCCGGTCGGGGTTGAGGCCCGGATTGAGGGCTAAGACCTGCCCCTTGAAACGCCGGCCGCCGCACTCTTTCTCGACGATGGTGCTAAAGACGTCGCCGGAGCAGACGATGTGCACCCGCTCGGAAAGAGCCGGGCTTGTGCTGAATTGAGTGGGTCGGCTGGGAGACGTCTCGATGGGTTCCACGCGGCGATCCACTTGGGCCTGGGCTGTTCGCTGATCTTGGGCTAGCTGCCGGGTTTGGACCTGGGCAATACGCTGAGCTTCTGCCTCCCGCTGCTGGGCATCCAGGGCCCGGTGCACACGAGCCTTGCGCTCACTTAAGCGGCGGTCCACGGGGAGGGGGGCCACGGGGCGTGGGTGGGCTGCATCCAGGTGCTGCGGATGGGCAACCGCCGTCTCTTCATCGGGACGCTCACCCCAGGCGCCAACCGCAACGAGAGTAATCACAAGGAGGAGCAAGGCAAGGACTCCGTAGCGTTCAGTTTTCTGCATGGGACGGTGGTAAGAGTGAGATTGAGACGGAATCGAGTGAAAAATACGGCCTATGAATTGGGGGCGCAAGCGCACACGCCTGGGTGAGTATCAGATCGGATGGCTTTCCCCTCTTGAGGCCCCCAAAATCAAACCAATCGCAAGACATGTGGACATCAGGGCCGACCCCCCATCACTGATCAGGGGCAGGGTCATGCCCTTGGGGGGTGAAAGTTGAGTGGCAACTGCCAAGTGGATCATGGCCTGGGTGGTCACCCCCACGGTCAAACCAAAGGCCGCAAGGGCAGCAAAGCGATTCTTCACCGTGCGTACCAGGCGCAGACCATTCCAAACAAAGGCCCCCCACAAGGCAACCAGCACCAATACGCCAAAGAGCCCCAGCTCTTCCCCCACTAGGGAACAGACGTAATCGGTCTGCATGTACTGCAGGCCGTCGTTTCGGTACCCGCCCTGGGCCAAACCCTGGCCAAACCAGCCACCGCTGCCAAAGGCTTCAGCATTCCGAAGCACTTGATCGTTGGAAACATCACCCAGCCAGACCGACAAGCGCTCGCGCACATAGCCTAGAACGCTCGCCGCTCCGACAACGACCATACTCACCCCGCCCACTGCGGACACGGCGAGGTGACGCTCCTGAAAGCCGCCGACCCACATGGTCGCCATCCAAGCCACACCAAACAGGAGGGTACTGCCCACATCGGGCTCAATAATGATCAGGAGGGCCACCACCACGCCTGCCAAGACCGTGGGCACATACCCTCGCAGGCCGCTGACCCTGTCCCCCAGGTCCACGCAGCGCCTAGCCAGCCACAGAATCGCCAACACCCGAGCAACCTCGGAGGGTTGAATCGTGAAGGGCAGCCCGGGAATCTGAATCCAGCGCCGACTTCCATTGATCGCCACCGCAAAACCGGGCACAAAGACGAGCAAGAGTAGCAGCAGGCCGGTCACAGCGAGAGCGGGAACAAACGGCCGCAAGCGCGCCAGGCCAACCCACCAAGCCCCGAGCAAGACCAGGACCGCCAGGCCGCGCATGACCACCAGGTTCACGACTTCCTCGCGAAAGGCTTCTAGGGGCATGGTCGTCGCCGCGTGACTGACCTGCATGACCAATCCCAGGGCTATCATGCCTATGGTTAAGCCGAAAATCGCCCGGGCTGGCTCCCGGGGGCTGGCCGCGGGACGCGGGGCCGCTGCGGTGCCAATGCGGGCAAAAATGCTCAGCTGGGTTTCGGTGGGAGCCTCAAGGGCAGCACCTTGCTGGCCAGCTCTCTTTCGGAAGCGCGCCATGGAATCAACGCACCTTTAAAAGGGCCAAACTGGTGAGAGCCGCGAGGGCCGCCACAAGCCAAAGGCGCACCACCACGGTGACCTCGTGAACTTTCTTAGAGGGCGCCGCCCGGAAGAGGCCTCCCTTCAAGGTGTAAGCATGGTGCAACGGCGCGATGGTGAAGATTCGCTTGCCGCCACTCATTCTGAAATAGATCCGCTGGAGTGCCGTTGATCCAAGGGCCGCGAAGGGCACCAGAGCGATCAAGGGCAGGACCAATTCCTGCTTGCTGACAAGTGCCATCCAGCCAAGCAAGCCTCCCAAGGGCAGGGATCCGGAATCCCCCATGAAGACCCGGGCGGGGAACGCGTTGTACCACAGGAAGCCTGCGCAAGCCCCCACCATGGCTCCGCCCATGACGCTCATCTCCGCAGCCTCGGGCACAAAGGTCAGCCCTAAATAGTTCGTCCAATCCCAGCGCCCCATGACGTAACAGAAGATCGCCAACGCGCCCCCTGCGAACATGGTGCAACCGGCGGCCAGCCCGTCCATGCCGTCGGTGATGTTGACAGCATTCGCCGTCCCGGCCACCACCAGCCAACCGACAACCACAAAAATCCCCATGCCAAAAATATCCTGACCTAGATCAAGGGACCAGCCCTTAAAAAAGGGCGGATGCATGGCCAGCATGTTGTGTCGACCGGACACATGGGCAGTCCAGGCCATGGCCGCCACCACAAGGCCCGCGACCACAAGCTGCCCGAGCAGCTTGCTCTTTTCGCTCAAGCCATCCCTGCCACGCACGGCGAGCTTCAGGTAGTCATCCACGAAACCCACGGCCCCAAGGCCGGCCACCAGGACCAAGCCGAGAATCACATGCACGTTGTCCAGCCGACACCAAAGCAAAGTGGTCAGCAGCAAAGACGCGATCAGAAAGGAACCACCCATGGTGGGAGTACCTTGCTTGCCAGCTAACGACGAATATGACGCGAGATCCTTTGAGTCGCTCTTGCTCACGTCTTCGCCAATACGATGACGACCGAGCCAGGAGATCACGGGGCCGCCCATCACCAGCGCCAGGGTAAAGCCCGTGAGCACGGCCATGGCCCCTCGGAAACTGATGTAGCGAAAGATACCCAAACCGGCATACTCGTGCATCAGGGTGTACAGCATCAGGCTTAGGCGAGTTGCGCCGCCCCCTGAGGGGCAAGCAGGTCGGTGACCAGTTGATCCAAACGGGCGCCACGGCTGCCTTTGAGCAACACCGTATCCCCCGCGCACAACTGTGCGGGCAAGGCTGCACGGACGCTCTCCAAATCAGGGAAATACAACACTGCGTTGTTTGGCATGCCCGCTTCAAGAGCTGCTTGATGGGTGGCTTGCACTTTGGGGCCCACCAGGATCACCTGGCTCAAACCCGCACCCGCAAGATCCGCTCCAATTTCCTGGTGCAAGTCCTCGGAGTCTTCCCCGAGCTCGTTCATGTCCCCCATCACCAGGACTCGGCGCTGGCAATCATCCATCCCAGCCAGAACACGCAGGGCAGCGCGCATGGAACAAGGATTGGAGTTGTAAGTTTCGTCAATCAAGCGCATACCGGCCACCTGATGCTGCACCCCACGACCGGGGCTGGCGGTCACCTGGGGCAAACCCGCAATCAGTACGTCCAACTCAAGGCCTAAGCCGATTCCCGCGCACAGGGCAGCGAGTACATTTTGAACTTGGTGATGTCCCAGCAAGGGAACGCGCACTTGCCGGGGCTGACGGACCGCGTCCCCATCCAAGGTGAAGACCGAACAGCCCTCGTGAAACACCAGGTCCCGTGCCACCAAGTCGCCCTCGTCTCCCAAGCCAAAGGTCAAAACCCGAGCCCGGGTCAATCGGCGCATGCGCGCGGTGCGCGGGCACTGGGCATTGAGCACACAGAAACCGCTGGCGTTGAGGGAAGCAGGAAGGGCGCTTTTCTCCAGGGCGACCCCATCTTCGTCATCGAGGCCTTCGAGGTGACTCGGCCCCACGTTGGTCACAATAGCGCTGGTGGGATGGGCCAAGCGACAGAGATTTGCAATCTCGCCCTTTCCATTGGTGCCCATTTCCAGGATCAGCACGTCGGTTTCTGGGGCGCAACTGAGGAGGGTGTGGGGAACACCAATGTCATTGTTAAATGAAGCGGGGGACGCGCTGACATTCAAGGGTGAATGCTCGAGCAACTGCAACAGGATTTGCTTCGTGCTGGTTTTCCCACAGGAACCAGTAATCCCCAGCACGTGCACATCCTGGCGGAGGCGATAGGCCGCGCCAATTTCTCCCAGGGCCCGGCGGGGATTGGCGCAGGTCAAGAGAGCCACTTGATCGGGCAACTCAGGCAGGGTGTCTCCCTCGCGCAGCAAAACCGCGCGCGCGCCGGCCTGCACCGCCTGCTGGGCAAAAGCTTGACCATCAAAACTAGGGCCTGAAAGAGCGAGGAACAGATCACCCTTTTGAATCGAGCGAGTGTCGGTGGAAATGCCCGACAGTTCGAGTTGCTCAGGGCCCTGCACGAGCCGTGCGCCACTGGCCTTGCGGATCGCATCCAGAGTCAAACTCGGCACGGAACAACCTCCTGCAAGATTTCGCGAATCAAAGCCCGGTCGTCGAACACATGGACGCCGGTTGCATCCACCTGGCTGGTTTCGTGCCCCTTGCCCGCTACCAAGATCGTGTTGGTCGGATCGCGCAGGATTTCCGGAGCCAAGACCGAACGGATCGCCAATTCCCGATCCAATTCCAACTCCACCTCACAGACGGATGAGTCCACCCCCTCCATGATGCAGGCGGCTATCTCGGCGGGATCTTCTGAGCGGGGATTGTCGTTGGTCACGACCAGGTGATCCGCATATTGACTGGCAACTCGGCCCATGAGGGAACGCTTCCCTTGATCCCGCTCGCCACCGCAACCAAACACGCAGATCAAACGACCCGGTTCGGCCTGGGAAGCACGCAGGGCTTCGAGGGCTTGAGCAAGAGCGTCGGGGGTGTGGGCATAGTCGACCACGACCCTGGCGTGGGCACCAGCAGCACCGTCGACCACGGCCCTGGCCTGGGCACCAGGCTCCCCATACGAGGAAGCCCCATGTAAAGGGTCGCCGCCCGCCCCGAGGACTTCCATTCGTCCTGGGGCTGGCGTGCAGGAGGCGAGACTGTCCAACGCGTGGTCCAGTCTTACCCCCGCGACAAGCGCGCAACCAAGTGCCGCAAGTGCGTTCTCCACATTGAAACGACCACAAAGGGGTAAAGAAACTTTTCGTTCAGAGATCCCCATCCCTTGAAAGTAAAAGTAAGTTCCCATTCTAGTCATCCGCAGTTTCGACGCGCACAAATCGGCACGCTGTCGCGTGCTGGTTGTCAATACCTCAGCGCCCCGCTCTCGGGCCATGGCAGCAAAGCCAGGCCAAGCGTGGTCGTCAAGGTTTCCAATAGCTCGCGCCCCTGGTTTAAGGGCGGCGAACAAGCGACCCTTGGCGGCTTGATAAGCCCCCATGTCGCCGTGATAGTCCAAGTGTTCCCGAGTCAAGTTAGTGAAGACAGCCGCGTCGAACTCAAGGCCCCTATGACGCTCCTGCACCAAGGCGTGAGAACTGAGCTCCAACACAATACTGTCGCCTCCCAGATCCCGGTGCTGGGCCGCGATATGGGCCAGCTCCGGCGCTCCGGGGGTGGTGTGACTGGCGGGCAGCATGATGCCCTTGGCCAAGCTGTGCCCCACGGTTCCCACAACTCCCGGCTGCATTCCATTCTGCCTCAGAATATGCGCCAAGATATGAGCCGTGGTGGTCTTGCCGTTGGTCCCGGTGATGCCGATGACCTTCATGTTCTGGGTAGGTTGACCCTGGAGCAAATGGCAGGCCTCCCCAAGGGCCCGGGCGGGTTCGGGGTGAATCCACTGGAGGGGCGCTTGCTTTAGATCGATGGCGCGCTCGCTCAAGACCGCCACCGCTCCGTTACGCCGTGCATCGCTGATGAACTGTTGCCCGTCCGACTGGCTACCAGCCAGGGCCGCGAAAAGGTGGCCCGGGCGCACTAAGCGCGAATCCAGCTGGGCTGCACTGACCACGGACTCGGCGTCCTGACCTTGAGATCCACAGGAGTACACCTCACCGCCGATGGCTTGAATGAGTTCGGACAGTTTCATTTCCAAGGCTGCTCCTTCAGGTCATAGGCATCTGCGGTCAAGCGCTCGGGAGCCTGCCGTACTTCTCCGCGCACCCGATCGAGACCAAGGGCCAGGCGCAGGAGGTGCACAGCAGCGGGACCCGCCACGTCCGCACCATAGCGCGGGCCCTTGCCCCGCTCGTCGGCCACCACCAGCACCAGGATCATGGGCCCATCTTGGGTTAGGCGACCCATCAGGCACATGGAAGAGGTGTAGCACGAGTGGGGATGGGCACGCTTGCCCCGCAAGGTGCGGAAACATGCGCTAGAACAAGCGGTCCCCTGCTCCTTGTGGTGCAGTTGGTGTTCCGCTTCCAGGTGCGAGCAGGGCACGCCTTCTTCCTTTTCGGTGGTGCCCGTTTTGCTTCCAAACCAAGAGAGTTCAGCGAGGGCACCGCCACCAGCTACTCGGCTTCCGGTGCCTTCCTTGGCCCCAACCTCCAACATGGTCAGGACTTGGGCGCAGGCATCAGGGGTAAACACACGCTCCTCGGGCTCTAGCTCGATGGGCCAAACATTGCCGCCTTGGCTCACTTCTTTCAGCAAGCGCAAGGGCCGATATCCACCACCACGGGCGAGGGTACTCAGGGCCGCCGCTTGCTGCCAAAGGGTGACCGATAACTCATGGCCGAAGGACACGGAGGCATGGGTGTAAGTCCGGTTCCAGGTGCCATTTACAAGGGGCGGCAAGGAGCCGGAGGACTCGGGGCCCATCCCCACACCGGGAGCTTGACCTAGGCCGCACCCCGCCAGGGCTTGGCGGAAAACCCGGGCCTCAATTCGCTGACCAATCTGCACCATCACCGCGTTGACCGAATGGGCCAGGGCAGAGGTCGCGCTGATCTTGTACTCCTGGGGAGCTCCCTTTGCTTCGCGGATCCGCCTCTGGTCGCGACCCTGCTTCAGCAGGATTCCATTGGGCGCAAAGGTGCGGAACATCTCACCGGGCTGAACCACTCCTATGCCCAGGGCGATGGCCATGACCAAGGGCTTCATGATAGAACCGGGCGTGAAGCGCAACTTAGTGGAATCAAAGCCACTGAGCGGAAAAGGGGATTTGGAACCGACGGCCAGTACATCGCCGGTCTCCGCCTCAACCACGATGATCGAGACGCTGGCTGCTTCGGTGCGCTCGAGGGTCTCGGCCAACTCACTGTGCAGGGCCTGCTGCAAATCCGCGTCCAAGGTGGTCCGCACCACCGGCGGGGCCACCGCCTCACTGGCGCTGATATAGAAATCAGGCAAGCCATCCTTCCAATCGCCCACGCGATCCTGGGCCAATCTGCGGCTCTCTTTGGAGTAAGTGCGCGGCGCACGCTTGATCCGATCCTGCCAAAGATCCTCGGACAACAACTTACGGCCGAGGTACTCAAGCCCCGACCAGGGACGCTCATTGTTGGCCAAGTCATAGCTGCGCGCTTGCAACGGATCTCGGGACCCCTCCCAGTAGAGTTTCGCGGGGTCCACCCCACGCTCGCGAAGGGCCTGGGCGTTTGCGTCCCTGAGACCAAGACTTCCCCAATGCCCGAGGATGTCAAAGGAATCCGCTCCGAGTTCGTCGGGACGAGGCTCTCCCATGGGAACCGAAGCGCTCCCCCCAGAACTGGTGGCGTGACGACGCTCCAAGCAGAGCTTCAAGCTGAGTTGCCAACCGAAGACCCTTTCCCCCGCCATCCACTTTTTGATGTGCGCGGCGCGAACCGGATCGACACCACGGGCAACGATGCGGTGCTGAGTAGGCATCCATTCCGCCCAAATTTGGTCGCGCAAAATGAGCGCCCGATCACCACGATTCTTGCCCTCAAGTTTGCGTGCTAGATCCACGGGCAGCGCGCTCAAGACCACATCCCCGTCTTCGTCTTGCAACCCCAGGGCCCGGGCCACCCCATTCAAAAGGTGCTTGGTCCAGCGCTCGGGATGACCGACCCCTCCTGCCTCCAGAGCAGCTATGCGCTGGTCCTCATCGAGCAACAGGGTCGGCGCCCAAGCCAAGGTGGAATCCGAGCTACCCTCAATGTCAATGACGGCGACGCCTGTAAGTGGCTGAGACATGAGGCCTCCGCCCGCTTCGATCCAAGCTGTCAAGGCCTCGGCCCGTTGACTGTTGAAGCGCAAGAGACGCGGCTCCCGGGGAGCCAGCCAACCGCCCCCGGCAGCGACGCCCTTGGGCAAAATGCGGGACATGATCACTGCAGGCATGGTCAACAGCGGATCCTCTTCGACTAGGGTGCCCCAGTCGAGCAAATCAGCAAGACCGTCAGCAATACGCCAAGGGGTGTGCACGCGCAGCAAGGCCCGCGGCGAGACCGAAAGCGTAGCGACTTCCACCGAGCGGGCGAGGGGTGACCCGTCCCGGTCAACCAGAACGAAGGCAGGTGTCGGGCCCTCGTCGAGTCGACCGGTGCTGGGCTGTTCACCCGGCGCCAGCAAGCACAACCGCAGGGCTGCGCCAGCCACGGCCACAAAGGCGAAAGCGAAGAAGACAAAGATGGGAGCCGGATGCAGGCCGGACGCCGATTCAATTCTCTTCCTCAAACTTCAGAGCCCTCCCCTTCAACCTTATTCCCCTCGAGTATCACCGCTGCATTCCACCGTTCCCGGGCCACAGATTCAATGCGCTCGTTCTCTTCTTTAAAATGAGCCTCCTCCAGCTCGAATCTCACACTCTCTTTGGTCAGCTGGTCGAGCTCGCCAGCGGTCTGCTGCACGGTCGCCTGCAGGCAGGCCACGCCAAGCCCCGCCCCCACAGTCAGGGTCGCAGAAAAGAGAATTGCCAGGTTACGCTTCATGCTTGGGAGTCCCCGGATTCTTGATCTTCAGTGTGCTCACCTGCAACGCCCAGGTCCACGGCCCCCACGCGCACCGCAGCACGTATTCGTGCACTCCGTGCCCTCGGATTGCTACGGATCTCGTCCCGACTGGGCTGCAAGGGCCTTGGGGTCAGCACCTTCCACTCCCCTCGCTTGGCCCCATCACCCATAAAGCGCTTGACCACGCCGTCTTCGCCGGAATGGAAGGTGATCACGCAGAGCACACCACCCTCGGCCAAGCACAACCCAGCGGCGTTCAACCCTGCGGTCAGCTCGTCCCCCTCCTCGTTCACCGCCCGACGCAGGGCTTGGAAAACTTTGGTGGCGGGGTGGGCCTTGCCGCGCCGCCCCACAACCTGCTCCACCAGCATGGCTAGGCCTAGGGTGCGCCTAAACGGGGTGGCCCGCCGAGCCTCCACAATCGCCTTAGCAATGGGCCTAGAGCGGGTTTCGCCCCCTTCAAAGTAAAATAGATCCGCGAGATCGCTTTCGTCCCAGCGGTTGATGATGTCCGCGGCAGTGCGCTCGCGGCCGGGATCCATGCGCATGTCCAAAGGGCCATCCAACTGGAAGGAGAACCCTCGGTCAGGCCGGTCGAGCTGGAAGGAGCTTACGCCCACATCCATGAGGAGCCCGACCGGCCTCGCGACACGGAGCTTCCGCAACAAGCGCGGTAGTCCGGAGATCCGACAACGCTCAATGCGTGCCCGTTCTCCAAAGGGCTTCAGGCGTTCGCGGGCCACATCCAAGATCGCAGGATCCTGGTCCGTGCCAAGCACGGTGCAGCTCGAAAACTCCTTCAGCAACAGTGCTGTGTGCCCCCCGGCACCCAGCGTTGCATCCACGAAGAGACTCGGAGATTCTGTGGCTTCAACGCTACCCCCCAGCAGCTCCACCACTTCCCGAGCCATCACGGGGATGTGCACGTCGTCGTATCCCATGGCAACTTTCCAGGGGTCTGGCTGGGTGATTTCCACCCTCAGCCCCCCTGCCCTCCGGATTTACCGGTTATATGGTTTTCAAATTCCTCAAAGGCCGCTTCGGTTTCCGCCTCCATGGCGTCCCAACGATCCGCGGACCAAATCTCAACGCGGCCACCCACGCCCACCTGCACCACATCTCGCTCGATCCCCGCCAACTTGATCAGAGGCGCGGGCAAGAGCAGCCGACCGGATGCGTCCAGGGTGAACTCGTGGCCACTGCGCAAGAGAGCGCGCTGGCGGCTGCGTTGCTCCCGCGAGGCAAAAGCCTCCATGTTCACCATCGATGTGGCTTTCCGGTGGCCTTCCTTGGTGAACAGGAAAATGCAGCCGTCTAGGCCGCGCATCAGGACGCCGGCCCGGTTGCCCTCATCATCGAGGGGCAGTCCCACTTGGAACCGCTTGGGCAGAAACACCCGGTTCTTGGGATCCACCGGGTGACGCGACTCGCCAATGAACACGGGCGCAGGGGACCCCTGGGGGCCCCCCTCATCGCTCTGCCACTTAGCTCCACTTTGCGCCATATGCCTATTCAACGGCCCCACCTCACCCTAAGCAACGCCTCTTATGGATTTCTTCAGGAGTGCGGCAAAATGCACGGCGACCCCTCGGCCCGGGAGCGTATGTGACCCACTAGATCTAGGGGGTGACCTGGGAGAATGCAGCGCACCTACCCCATATCCGGGGATTCCAATCTTGCCCTAAACAGAGCTATTCTTTTTCCTCCCTGGACGCGAGTCCCTCTTCGGGACAAAAAAACCGCCCTGGGCGCCCCCAAGAGCTGGGTGCGGCCGGACGGTCGGGTCGGATGGCCTGGTTAGGCCGTCAGGAAGCGGTAGAGGCTAGGTGCCCTCGTCCGGGATCGGGCCCGATCGCTCGGCCCCGGGCTCGACCTCTGCCTCAATCGACGCCCCATCATCCGCCTCCTCAAAGGAGGGCGCAAGATCCAGCTGAAGCTGGGGATCCTCATCGGTACCAGCCCCATCGAGCAAGGCCTGCAACTCATGGCGCAGGGTCTCCATTCGCTCGGGGGTGAAGTCATAGACCTCCACCCGGTGTAGCTCGTCTCTGCGAGGCTTTTTGACCAGGAATGCTTCGCTCCCCTGCTCGCGCACGACCCGGGTGACCTTCAGGCGTCGCTTGCGCAGCATCAGCAGGCAAACAACATAGCGAATCTCCAGCAGGCGCATTTCCTTACGTGACGAGAGGGCATCAAAGAGCTGCTCGAGCACTTCCATGTCCATGCGCACGGATTTCTCTGCCACCTCTTGATGCCGCGAAGACCACCAAAAGCGGTCGTGGGCGGAGGCTTCGCCCTCTTTTAGGGCAGCCCCCTCCTGTTCCACATCCGGGCCGGGGCCATCCTTACCGGGGGCTTGCCCCACTGAGGTCAACCCCTCACCAGCTGCGCCCGCTTTCCAGCAAGGCAGGCAAAAATCCTGACGTAGCAGTCCCTCACCACCGACTTCCAGCATGGACTGGATCGTCTCGCCTTGGGTGAACACCTTTTCGCAGGCAGCGCATCCGCCGCCGCGACGTTCTACTTTCCATTGGACCATTGCGTGGATGAGCATACCGCTCTCGACAGTCGGGATCGAGGTTTGCCCGGAATCTCCGCCCGGTTCTAGCCCCGATCCCGTTGCACATCGATACGTGCCTTGCCATGCAAGCGCCACCATTCTCTCCAAGCCGCGGTTCCACGCAGGTCTTGCACACCCGTCAGATTGAACAGGGAGCGATACGCCGAGCGCGCGTGGCTCAAGTCAGTCGAGCGCAGAATCCGTTCTAGATGGTTGATCAGGGCCGGCACCGCACGCACGTCCCCCGCCAAGCCAAGGCCCACAGCGGCTGCTTCCGACACGGCAGAATCAGTGTCCACGAGGGCACGGCTCAAGGCTCCAAGCGCCCGGTCCGAATCCCCGACACCTTCCGCCCTCGCGGACAGGTCCCGACTGCGTCGAGCCAGGGCCAGGGCGCTGTACTTGCGCACAGTCCAATCGGGGTCCGAACGCAAGAGCTCGATCAGGCGTGCCTGCACCTCGGTTTCATTCCCACTGGATAGGGGCAGCCGCACCAGCAACTCCGCAGCCAGGCCCCGGGCACGGGAGTTGTCCGTGCGTAGCAACTGGTCACTCACAGCTGACACTCCCGCCTCTCCGAGGGCTTCGAGCACGTCCCCCGCAATCGCTGGCCCATCGCCGTTCCCAAGGGCGAGTAACTCCGCCAAAGGTTCTGCCGCCGGAGCCCCGATCACCGCGAGTTCTTGCTTGATCCAATCGTATTGCCCTAAGCGCTCTGCCCGTGGCTGGGTGAAGGCTCCCGCTTTGTAGGCGGCGATCAATTCCCCTATCAGATTCTCCACCAGGAATCGGGTGAGCCCTGGATCCTCAAGGGCCATTTCACGACGCAGCGGCCAATCCGCCGCCCGCTCAGTCCAGGCAGCCCAAAGCACACGATAGGCACTGGGCAAATCGCTCAAGGGGGTGCGCGACGCCACCGGCCTTATGGCTTCTTGCTTGGTGGGAGTTCCGCACCCACTCCATGCTAAACACAGACCCAGCAAGAGGCCGCAAGATAACTGCGGCCCTATCCTTTTACTTTGATATTGAATCGTCATTTATTTTCCTCATCGGGCAGGCCCAGGGCAGATCGCGGGGCAACCTTCAAGGCCTCATCCCACGCGTCCATGGCTTCCTGGGCCATTCGCTCTTCAAACCATGTTTCTTCTGCAACCTTTGGCGGTCCCTTCCGCATGGTTCGCGCGTAAAGCGCCTGCATGTGCTCAACGGTTTGCTCGTCAAGATCATCCTCGCATACGATCTTACGCCTTTGAATCTCAAGCAAGCCCCGCTCCCGGGCCAAACGATCCAATACCGCAGTCAGGTCATCTTCGGATCCTTGTTCGAAGAAAAGGACCCCTTGCATATCGGAAAAGCGCTCAGAAAAGACGTCAATCAGGGGCAACACCAGGGGCAAGCCAAGGCTTTGAGCCTCGGAAGCCACCAATCCGTAGGACTCCATGGCGAGGGATGCACAAGCTGCCACATGCACTTGAGTGAC
This sequence comes from Planctomycetota bacterium, assembly GCA_028823345.1. Lineage (GTDB taxonomy): Bacteria > Planctomycetota > UBA1135 > UBA1135. The sequence goes on along the minus strand of JAPKBR010000028.1, from coordinate 20,957 downwards.
CGGATGGTCCGCGAGGTCTTCCGGAGCATAAGCCCCAAAAGTCTCGATCCACGGCTCGCTTTCCCCGGTGGCATGGCCCGCCAGGACCAGATGCACGCGCCCTCCCAGGCGGCGGGCTGCGGACTTGAGGAGAGTCACCCCCTTGGCCTCATCGCTCAGGCCCCAAGCTCCCACGCGTAATGGTTCGCCGGGCTTGGGGGCAGTCCATGTTTTTTGAAGGGTCAAGCGCGCAGGGGCAAGGGGTGGCACCACCGTCATGTTGTGACCGGGCAGCCCCAGGGACAGGAGGGATTCCGCGTGGGCCAAGCTGGGCACCAGAATGCGCCGGGCGCAGGCGAGTTCCGCCGCCAATTCCTGCATACGGGTGGCCGCGCGCATGGCCTGCTCTTCCGCCGGAAGCCAAGGTGTTCGGGGAGGCACCGCTCCAGCACATTGGCTGCAACCCACCGCACTGAACTCACGCTTGCAGATCGCTTTTTCCTGGGGATGGACGCGCCAACCCAACAAACAAGTGGCGTAGTGATCGTGCAAAGACACCATAGCGGGAATTCCCGCCCGCGCCGCGCGACGCACAAGGTCTGTGGAAAGGCGCACCCAATGGTGCACATGAAGAACTTCGGTCTTGTGCTCCTGCATCAACTCCACCGCCACGCAACTGGAACGCGGAGCCCGATGTTTCTGCCAATGATCGAAGTAGGGATCCGAGCGCTCGATCTTGACCACGCGAAAACTCTTGCCCGTTGTGGGTTCGACTTCACGCTCCCGACGCACGCTCGGCGGATGGGAGAATTCTAGGGTTCCGGCCAGAACAAGCACGTCATGTCCGGCGGCCACAAGCGCCCAAGCCAAGGCGCGGGTAGAGAGCTCGGTGCCCCCCATCTGCTCGGGAGGCCAGCCATGAACGGCAAGGGCGATTCTCATGGACGCCCCTCTTGATGATGCAGCAGCTCACGGTAGACCTCTTCGACGCGCTTGACGGTATCGTCAAACTCAGGCAAATCCGGGGCAGTGGGCCGCAAGCTGCGGGTGCCCCCGCGGTCAAGGCTGCGCTCTCCCAGAACCCGAGCCAGGTCTCCCCCATCCCCGAGGGCGAAGTGCCAACCATCGCGTCCTTCTGTCACCAACTCGGCCATGCCCCCCGAGCCTGAAACCAGGGCGGGAACACCCGCCGCCAGGGCTTCAAGAATCACCAGGGGCCGGTTTTCGAGCCAAATACTGGGCACCACGAGCAGATCTGCGCCTTCCAGAGCCCGTTGCACTGCAACCGCATCGAGGGCTTCGCCTATCTGCAATCCCAGCTGATCAGCCTTGTCCATAAGGCTTTGGTGGTAGGTTGGGTCAGGCCCTTTGGGGCCGAACAAACGTAGATCGATGCCCGCGCGTTGGTCAGGGCTGAGGCGCCCATAGGCTTCAAGCAGAACGTGGGCACCCTTCGCGGGCACGAAGGTTCCAAGGAAGAGGACCGCCAGGGGGCCGCTGCGTTCGGCGGGTTTGAGGTTTTCGGTGAGTGTCCCATCTCCCACATGTTGGCCTTCCGCACGTTGAACTCCGGTGGGAAGAAACTCCACCCGCTTGGGGTCCAAGCCCAGGGCCAGGGAACGGTTTGCCAGGAACTGGCTCGGCGCAAAGATGTGCTGCGCGTGCTCTTGCACCGTTTGCATGAGGATCCGAGTACGCTCCTCCGCCGCACTTGCCCAATGCTTCTGGGTGCTGGCATCCACGGGCGTGCCTGAATTTTTCACGGCCCTCGACTTACGCGCCAGCCCCGTGATCCGCGGAGCCAGATCCAAGCCCGTGACTGCACGCACCGCACCGAGGACCTTGCCCACGCCCCTTGCCCCAGCTGGCTGGTTCCAGGCCGTCGCGGCCAAGCAAGTACCGCAGCGGTCAAAGCTCACTTCTTCACAGAGAGTTCCGTCCACATGAAGTAGCTGACCCATGCGCGCGCACTCCAGGCCGAAGTCGTGCAGGGTGAGTACCACTTTTGCGCCGCTCTCCGCCGCCTGAGCGAGGCAGCCCACGGACAGATACATGAAATGCTGAAAGTGAACGATTTCAGGACGAACGTCCTCAAGCACGGATGCGAAGGCCTCTTCTATTGCAGGGTTGGAGTAGGTCTCCTCGTAGCCTTCGAAGAAGAGGTTGTTGGTGATCTCGTACACCTCAACCCCTTGGTGGACGCGCCGAATGATCGAGTGATCCGCCCGACTCACATCTTTTTCCGCACAGGCAACCTGCACGTCGTGGCCCAGGGCCAGTAGCGAGTTAGCTAGGCTTTCGGTGTATCGCTCCGTCCCCGCGGAGTTGCGCGGGGGATAGCGGTGAGTAACCTGAAGGATTCGCATGGGAGCGTTCGAGTCTAGGGATTTGGGACTGCAGGATCGAAGGGTTCTCTTTTGGGACTGGGAATGGATGCCCTCCCAATGAGATTGAGGGGGTGGCACCCGAGGGCGGGAGGGCATGGAGGGCGCCGACTCAAGCAGCACGGATCAGTGCGAAAAGGAGGAGTCCCCGCCCGGGTCAAAAGTCTCTGAAGGGCCGATCTCCGCCCAGGCTGTTCAGTCCCCTTTAGCCTCAGCCCCATCACCCACGGGAGTCTCTAGCCGCTTCGCCAACCCCTCCAACCCTGCCTCATAGTTCGCCCCAAGCATCGCATCAAAAACACCCACCGCCACCATCCAACGGGTCATCAAATCATCGAACTCGTGATCCAAGGTCCAAGTCACCTTCGTCCCCTCGGGTGTAATCTCCATGCGAATCGAATCCTCCGCTTGCATGAACCGCTCTCCATCAACGAATTCCAACCGATAACGCAATTCATTCTCTCCAGACGACAGCACCGTCAGCATTCCATTCTTGAGGGGACCCTCGCTCTTCCAGACCCATTGCATTCCCTCTCCGGGATCCCCTTCAAAAGTCCATTCAGCATCCGGGTCCCGTTCCTTAGACCAGGCAGACCACTTGGGCCAAGTGGAAAGGTCCTCAAGGGTTGCCTGCAAAATAAAAGGCGGGGCGGCAATCACACGCGACCGCTCCACGCGAGTGGACTTGCCGAGGAACAGGTGACCACCGAAAAACACGGCTAATAGGATCAACAGGAAGACGACAACAAAGGTAAAGGCTTTCTTCATTCGACTAGCAGGGTAGCGCATAGAGTGCCGTTCCCCACCAACTTACCACTCACGGAAGGAGCGTTCCCTCCTCAAAGCCCCAAGAGAACCCGGGGACCCCCTCAACGCCGATACCGGATTCGCTTTAAAGGAGTGGCCGCACCAGTGCGAACATCCACCCCATGACCCTCGACAACCAGCGCGCGGCCAATTGCCCTCCCCCCGCGTCTGGGGTCAGAGTCAGTGGGCCTCCAACCAAGAGGTGTTTATCCCGCACCACCCTGCCCGCCTGTACCGCCCCCCGTTTGGCGAGGGCTTGGGGAACCAACCGCAAGGCGGCGAATTTCCCCTGGAACCAAGCAATCAACCCGCCATGGCGCAGGGCCAGAGCAAGATAGGCGGTTTCGTAAATCATTTGACTGGGCAGGGTCAAGACCAACGCGCGCAGGGAATAGTTCTTCAGCAGATAAAGGGGTCGATTGCGCGCGTGCAAGAAGAAACGTCGAGAGGGGTATCGCGCCCCCGAACGAAAACTCACCCCAGGAGTTCCCTCATCGTGCAACACCTCAGCATCAGGCACGCTCAAGATTTTGAGCCCCGCCGAACGCACGCGATAAGAAAGGTCCAAGTCCTCGAAAAGAATGAAGTAAACCGGGTCAAATGCTCCCAGGGCGCAAACTCGATTCCGGTCCACCAAGAGGCACAGGGAAACAGCCCCGTCGAGGGGTTGCAGGGAGCCATGGTCGGCAGCCCGTGCGGAGACAAGCGGCTGATACCAATTACGCAGACTAAAGAGTCCCCCATGATGTAGCGCGCCCCCGTCATAGTGCACCCGACTTGGGTCATCGGCGAACAAACTACGGGGCTGAACCAGTGCCACGTCAGGATCAGTACCCGCAGCGGCCACAAGCTTCCCAAGGGTCCCGGGTTCCAGATAGCAGTCATTGTCCAGGCACAAGACCCAAGCATTGCGGGCAGCTTCCAGTCCGAGATTCCGCGCCCCTGCAGGCCCAAGATTCCCGCCGGCCTCGATCAAACGCACCCCTCCCCCACGCTCCCGGGCGATTCGCTCGCTGCCATCGGTAGATGCATTGTCCACCACCAAGATTTCGTCGGGGGCTAGGTCTTGGGCGTCCAAAGCATCAAGGCAGCGACCGAGATAGCGCTGCCCTTGATAGTTGACCACCACCACCGAAACCTTGTCGATCCGCGCGCTCATTTCAGGGGCAACTCAAAGTCCTCATGACGCACGGGCTCCCGACGGGACCAGCAATAGGGCAGGTTCCACAGAATTGAAAAAGACGCGCGCACCAAAACCCAGGCGGACCCAGGTGTTTCCCTCAGGCTCCGGCCAATGCCAATCGTGCCCACCGCATCGGTCACCGCCCCTACGTCCTCGGAGGCCTTACCCCTTAACAGCACACGGGTCAGAACCAACCAAGGCATAGCGAGCAGATCCCTGAGGGGCGCATACTTGAGCATGGACAACCAAGCGTTACGCGCATGATAGAACAGGCTACGCTTGCCCATTTTCAAACCAAAGGGCGTCTGGTGAAAGGCCTCAACCCCGGGATACTGAAGCACGCGCTTGCCCAAGTTCAGCAGGCGACAGGTCAGGTCGCGTTCGTTTCCATAGATAAAGAGTCGTGTGTCGTAGTAACCGGCCTCACGAATATCCGCCGCCCGCACGAGACTCGCGCAGCCCCTAAAGGTGCTCATGTACCGCTCGGTATTGATCGCTTCCGAGTTCTTGTAGGCCTCGGGCATTCCGGGCTCGACGATCTTGGTGGAGATCACCGCGGTGCTCAGAGGCTCTTGCTCGAGGCGTCCGAGGGCCCCCTCTAACCAGCCGGGGGTCAAGACCACATCATCGTCCAGGATCGCAATCAGCTCGCCACTGGCGCTGGAAAAACCCAAGTTGAAGGTCTCGCAAGCCCCATACTTGTCGTGGGGCATGACGATTAGGCGCACTTCGGGGTACTCAGCCAAGATGCGTTCCGCGGTGTCATCGGAAGAGGCATTATCCACCACGATGACCTCGTCAAAGGGGCGGGTTTGGGCCCGTAGGCCGTCCAGGTTGGAGCACACGTCAGCGGCCTTGTTCCAGGTGCTGATCACCGCGGTCACCCGGCGATACGAGCCAGCAGGCTCGGGCGCATCAGGTTCCGGGATCCAAGCCCCCAGACGGGCTGCTTCCACACAAAAAGAGACTGCTTTATCCGCGGGCAAGTCCACAAAACTCTCCACGCGCTCGACACCCTCAATATCCACCTCGGCCCCCGCGGACAAATCCACATGCAAGGACCACTCTCCAAGGCGCGCCTGTTGGCTGACAAAACACTTGAGGGCCTCATCCTTTAAGTTCGCCACTGACGACACGTCTAAGAGCCGATTGGAAAGGGGCGCACGATTGATGCCATAGAGCAAAACCTGTGCCCCGGGCAGGGTGCTCACGGCCGCCGCGCAGGCCAAAGATGCGGCGCGATGATCGGGATGCGCCTCGGTGGGCGCGGGCAAGTAAAAAAGGTCCGCCCCGCTGGCCTCGAAAGCCGCGCGCAGGAGCTTGACCAAGTCGTGGGTACGGCCCAACTCTCCGTCCTTGAGGCCTAAACCTGAAACCTGTTCAACCCCCAAGCACAGGCCCGCTTGTCGGCTCTCCTCCAAGCGCACACTGCCTTCTTCCACGGTCAAAACCAAAACCCGCGTGCGATCCCCACGAGCCCGGTGTAAAGCCAAAGCCCCGCCGCAGCCCAAGACTTCGTCGTCCGCATGGGGCGCCACCACCAACGCGCAGTTGGACACCGAGCGCAGTGGTAAGAGCGAAGGGAATCCGTCCATCAGGCTGCACGCTTGGGATCAGACAAGGGTTTGCACACGCGCCGTGTCTGGTCTTCCTGCACCATGGCAGCGAGTAAATCCGCTAGACGAGGGGCAAACTCGTAAACCGTGGGTAAGGACTCGGGCACCACAGCGGTCATGGCCCGCAGCCGTTCGGGGTAATCCAAAATCTGTTGCAAAGCGGCGGCCCAAGCAGCGGGATCCCGGGCGGGCAACACCCGCACCACATCCGCACCGTGCCGTTCACGGGCCGCATCCGCAGAGGCAGCCCAAACACTCAAACCTAAAGCCAGTCCTTCATCCACAGCCAAAGAGTAGCTTTCCGGGAGGCGCGACGGGAGGGCCACCAAGTGAGCTTTTGAAGCAGCGGCTTCAAGCTGCGCCGCGTCATAGGTCCCCGAGAGATCCATAGGTACATTCGGGGCGGCGGCCCGCAGGCGATCATCAAAGCCATCCTCTGCACCGCCCAAGGCGACCAATTCCACCATTCCACTGGGCAACATGGCCAAGGCCCGAACCAAATCAAGAGTTCCCTTTTCCTCACTCCGGCGACCGTGGTGCAGAATACGAAGGGGACCGCGCCCCGACCAAGGCCCCGCAGAGGGTGCCTCCCCAGGAAAACTCATGCACAGACCCGGGGGCATGATGCGCGCCTTTTGGCCCATGGGAATGAGGTCCCCCATCCGCACAAGGTGCGTTCGGCTGGGGGTCAGGAGCAAGGACGCGGCGGCCGTCTCCCCCAGGAAGGTCTCAAGGCGACGGGTCAACAAGCAACCCAAGCGCTCTTCAGAAATCCCGTGCACCAGGGGCGCCACGCAAGTTGCGCAAGCCCGTAAATCACCCCAGGCCAAGTCCAAGGCCGAGGGACATTGAATCTCGTCACTGGAGGGATTCCGGAAGGACCGGGGGCATAGTCCAGCGAAGTCATGCAGGTACAAAGCCACCGGCGCGATCTTCTGTAAGCGGCTGGTGATCTGGTGGTCAAGATTCCAGGTGTTCTGCACCAAGATCGCATCTGGGTTCCAATTGCGCAGAGCCCGCGCCATACGCTGGGCCAAGCGGGGACGCCTACCGTCCGGCTGAAAGGCCTCCTCAGGGCTGGCGGCAAAGGCAGTTTGCTCAACCCCATCGAAGGTTGTCTCCCAATCAGGCTGCCCCGCACGGTCCGCAGGCCGGCCAACGAGCAAACGCACCTGGTGCCCAAGGGCCGCAAGCCCAGCGGCCTGCATGCGCGCCACCCGTTCGGTGCCACCTTCCGCATCCGGTGCGGCCAGGCTAGACAAAATCGCGATCTTCATGCGGCCTCATGTCCTCCGGTGTCTGGCGGACCATCCACCTCGAGGGTACGTCCAAAAACTTGACCATGAAAACAATCCGAGGGTGCGCGGGCCATGCTGCGGGCACAAAACCGTTCCAGCAAGCGCCCCCCATCCCATTGGGACTTGTGACAAGCGAGAGCTTCCTGCAGCACGCTCCAGGTTTCGGAATCGATAGGCATGGCATCGCCCGTGGGCATACTGCTCCAAACCTCATAGGTGCGCAAATTCGGCGCCCCATGGGCCATGGTGCTCAGGGCCCGATGAGCGAGGCTGGCCACTGCCCTGTGATCAAGATGGGCATCACCCGCCCAGGGACTATAAACCGCTCCGATCGGTTCCTGCATGAGCAAGCGCAGCAAACGGTGTTCGGCCCACCGGAACTCATGCTCGGCGGGAAGATGACCCTCGGGCAGGTCCCAGGACCAGAGAGCGATTTCCGATTGCGGGGCAAGGACACCGAGACTAGCAATGAGCTCTGCTTCGCGCTGGGCGATCAAGCGGTGATCCCGTTCGCCCGCCTTATTTCCCAAGGCCCCATCAAACACAGTCAACACACTGATGCGATCCCCGCGCTGAGCATGGGCCATGAGAGCAGCGCCGCAGCCCAGAACTTCGTCATCCGCGTGAGGCAGGATAAACAAGGGCGCGCCATCCGGTAGAGAGCCGAACCTCATGCGCTGTGCCTCCAGGCGCGGATGTCGTCCCAATCGACACTTCCGCGAACGGATCCCCGAAGCGAGCTGGCTAGCTCGCTGTTGGCCGCATCAACCCCATGAAAAAGGTTTGCGTCGGGTTGAGCAGTGGGACCGCCGGATTTGGTGAAAGAGTAACTGCGGAACACGCGCAAATCCTGGGACGACAGCACGCGCAGATAAACCGTGCCCTCGAACAACCAGTCGAAGGTGCGCTCTGGAAAGAACTGGGTGTGACCAGGCAACACAGCGCCGGCGCAAAAGCCAAAGGTCGGGGCCAGAGACATCTCCACTAACCAAGGTCCACCCGGGGGCAATTCCAAGGCGGGGCTCGATCGAACCGTCCCCAAATCTATGACCTGATGGGCGGCACGGCCAATGGTTTTGGTGTTCCAGGTTCGGGACCAATAGTCCGCTGCACGGACGATGCCACGCCCAAGCCCACTTGCGTGGCGTTGCAGGTAGATGTCCCGGGATTCACGCCAACGGGCCCGGGGGTCGCCTTCAAAGGCCTCGCCGGTGCCAGAACAGCGGGCTCCAAAATGCACGGCTTCGGCCTCCGGGACCAGCACCGTACTCTGCCCGAGCATATGCACGCGTCGACAAAGATCCGCATCTTCGTAGTACAGGGGGAAACTAGGATCGAGCAGTACACCCAAGTCACCAAGCAAACGGCGGCGCATGAGCAAACATGAACCGGGCAGCATTTCGCATTCCAAGGGCTTCTCGGTTAGCCAGCTCTTCCAGTCCTTGCGCGCCCGGCGGGCAGCCACCCGTCGTGCAATCCAAGGCCAACGGGCCGCGCCCAGGTCGCACAACTCCGAGCGCCCTCCCGGAAGTTGAGGCGTGGGCAATAGGAAAGTGCGGCCCTCATCGAGCCAAGTGCGTGGCGCCACCAAACCAGCATTTTGGTTCAAGCGCAGGTACGCGTGTAATTGCACCAAGCAGTCGTCGGCCAAGAGCACATCCGGATTCAGAATCAGCACCAGGTCATCGTCGTTACCGCTGGTACCCGCAAGGCCACGGGTCATGCCACCGGCGTAGCCGTCGTTCACGGGGGACTGCACGATACGCGCCCCTTCTCCGGCGATCGCTTCCAGGTGCGAGCTTTGATCCACCCTCCCCGGCTGGTCCACGACCACTAGGTCAAGGTCTTGCGCTGCCCCCAACCGGGACCATGCTTCCCGCACGGAACGGGCGCAGGTTTGGGCCAGTGAGCCGGACTCATAGTTGACGATGATCGCTGTGAGCTTCATGCCTTTGCCTCCGCCGGGCTTTGATTCACTCCATCGGGAATGGGATCACCCTGGCCTTCTGTTTCAAGGGACCAGAAAGAAGGGATACGCACGAGACCCAGCTCGCGAGTGCCCGCCGTGACCAGCAGATCGCGCTCGGTTGGCTTTTCGTGGTGGCGGTGAATTCCCTTTGCGTCGAGCATGTGCACGACGGGCGTAAAGCGCCCCGCCAGCAAGGGGAAGCAGGGCAGATCCAAGCGCGCGACACCACGGGAGCCTCTCACGATCAGACCGTCCAATTGGGTGCCACTGGCTGCTACCAGGGTGCGGTCCTGACGGGTAAAGGTCACCCCCAACTGCACGGGTTCGGCCTTGGGATTTTCCCAGTGGATTTCCAGGGAGAGGTTTTCTCCGCTCTCCAAGGTATCCATGGCGCCCTCATGGCGGGTGCCGTGGACCTTGACTTGTGTGATGCGCGGGCGATCGCGGCCAGGGTTGGTCGCGGCGTCCCTAACGGTTTCACCTTGGCCGGCGCGATCCCCGTACCAAGCAGAGTAGAGCCCTGTAACCCGGGCCGGATCTCCTTGACCTGAACACTCGCCCCCTTCTAGCCAAAGGGCTTGGTCGCAAATCTGACGGACGTCGTACAGGCTGTGGCTGACCAGAACCAGACTGCCGCCTCCTTCCCGGAAATCCGAGACCGCGTCCACACAGCGTTTTTGAAAGTCCAAATCCCCCACCGCCAAGACCTCGTCCAAGATCATCAGGTCGGGCTGCACCGCCAGGGCCGTGGCAAAACCAAGGCGCATGGCCATGCCTGAGGACCAGGTACGCAGAGGGGTGTCAGCGGCGGCGCGCACTCCGGCGAATTCTAGGATTTCTTCGGTCTTACGGCGCATTTCCTGGCGCGTGCAACCGAGCAGCACGCCGGTGGTCAAGGCATTCTCACGGCCCGAAAGGTCCGGGTGGAAACCCGCGCCCAATTCCAGCATGGCTGCCACGCGTCCCTTGACCCGCAGGGCCCCTTCCGTGGGAGGAGTTGCTCCCGCGAACAACTTCAGCAAGGTGCTCTTGCCCGCACCATTGGCCCCGACGACGCCCAGAGCGCCCCCCGGAGGCAAGTTCACATCGATGTTTCGCAGAGCCCAAAAGGGATCGTGGCTTTGCAACGCCCCTAGGGACAGAACTTCCTTGGCTCGCGCCCAGCCCGAAGGATAGGTACGCCAAGCCTTGCCTAGGCCGCGGGCTTCAAGAACCGGTTGTTGACTCATCAGATTTCATCCAAGATCAGAGGCTCTAAACGGGCGAGGACGATGCGGCCCAGGACCAGGGCACCCAGGGAATAGGGCACGAGTGAGGCAAGTGCTTCGCCCAAGGGCGGGCAAGGGACCTCGGGTCGGCCCGCGCAAAGCACTGAGCGCCAAGCGTCGAGCAAGTGGGTGAAGGGACTGGCTTCCACATAGGGCAGCCAAGGCTCGATGCCCGGGATGACTTCAGGTGAGGCCACCCAAAACACGGGTGTGGCTAACATCAAAGCGGTCAACAGCAGTGGTAGGATTTGCCCCACATCACGCAGGCCCGCGTTCAATCCCGCCAGGGACCATGCGAGGCCCAGGGCGAGTCCCAAGTGCAAGAGCATGACCACCGGCAAGGCTAAAGCCGCCAGGTTCCAGGGCAAGTAACCACTGAGGCCACCAAGCACGATCACAACCACAGCTCCGCTTCCCAACAGAAGGGTCGAAGAGAGGCTTGGGACCAGGGGCAACAACTCGATCGGATAGGCAAGCTTGCGGACCAACTCGCGACCTTCGAGCAAACTACTCGCGCCCCGGGTGGCACATTCCGCCAAGCTGCTCCAGGCAAGCGTGCCCACCAGCAGGTACGCGCTCCAGCCCGCGCCGTCGGACGCACCTGGGAGCTTCATGCTCAAGAGGGTGGTGAAAAGAAAGCCGTAGACCACGAGGAGCATGGCCGGTTGGGCAAATGGCCAAAGAGGCCCCAGGACCGTGCCTGCCACGCGGCCACGCAAATCCCGGGCGAGACCGGTGAAGAGTAAATCGCGGGCATGCCAGATCCGGGAAGGGGCTCGAGACACTCGTCTCAAGACGGAACACAGGCCCGTAGAAGGGGGCTGGATCCAGGTTAAATCGGGGGTGGTTGCCATGGGGAGAGCGCCCGGGGGGGACCGGGACTGAACTCTCCTATCGACCCATGGGGGTGCTCGATTTGCATTCCAAGGCAAGGATCCTCATTTTGAAACACCCCGAGCCAACGGCCAAGGCCCCCCTAGGGAGCCAGGTAGGCCTTGATCTTGGCCAAGAGATGGCCACGACGGGTGTTATCGTCGCCCACCCGCTTCCATTCATCGCGACTACTATCGAGGCCCTGGTGGCTCTCGTTGACTTCCTTCTCTACCCGGCACTCCAGCAGGTGCTCGCCAAGCCCGGTGTAGCTGTACTTGACAAAAGCTCTGAGACGAAAACCCCTGCCATAGAAAGGGCTACGTGATTCAAACCAGCCGCTGGCGACCTCATGATTGCCCGGGGCAGTGCCCGGCCCCATTGGGTAATCCAAGTCCGCCATGGACATCATGATCACCTCGTGCAGCACCTTGGAGTTCGAAACCTCAAGGGAGACACTGGTCCACTGTTCCGGGGGGGGCGTATTACAGGCCCCCAGCAAGAGAAAGAGGGGCAACAGGCAGGAGCCAAAAAGCTTGGGTGTCGGACTGGTGATCATCATCTTCGGTTGCGCTCATCCTCAGGGGGATCGTTTTTGTCCCGTAGCACGATACGTACGGGCACCTCTGGGAAGGGGAAAGCATCCCGGATACGGTTCTCAATATAGCGTAGATGATCCTTGCCGATCAGGTGCCGATCATTCACGAAGAGCACGAAGGTCGGGGGGTGGATCCCCGCTTGGGTGGCGTACTTCAAGCGTGCCCGCTGGCCCCTTGCGGACGGTCCGCGGGACTCAAGGGCTCGGCTCAGGACCCGGTTGAGTTCCCCAGTGCTTACCCGCTCGCTGGCCTGAACGTGCAATTCCTTGGCCAAGGAGAGCAGCTCTCTGGCCCCGACCCCATTCTTAGCGGACAGGAACGCGATGGGTGCGCGACTCAACCCGGGCATTTGAGCATCCAAATACTTGCGGAAAGCTTCGGGGTCCTTGTCTTCCACCAGGTCCCACTTGTTGGCCGCTAGCACCACTGGCTTGTAGTGCAGGGTAGCTTGGCGCGCGATGGCTTTCTCAATGGCCGAGAGTGGCTTAGTCACATCGAAAAGCAGCACCACCACCTTGGCCCGCCGAACCGTGCGGCGACTACGGGACTCTCCAAAGAACTCGATGGCGTCCGCCAGCTTGTTCTTCTTGCGCACGCCAGCCGTATCGATCACGACGAAGTGCGTGCCGTCCCGCTCGAAACGCACGTCCACCGCATCCCGAGTGGTGCCCGGGATTTCCGAAACGATCATGCGCTCCTCCCCCGCAAGGAAGTTGGTCAAGGTGCTCTTGCCCGCGTTGCGGCGGCCGACGATCGCCATCTGCATGGACTCTTCGGGGGTCACGGGTCGCGCGCTCGGAGCGTCCGGGAATCGCTCCCAAAGCGTCTCGATCAAGTCCTGCATTCCGTTTCCGTTTTGGGCGCTGATAAGGAGGATTTCCTCACCCACACCGAGAGCATGAAAACTCTCCGCTTCCCAGCCGCTGTGCTCGTGTTCGCATTTATTAGCCACAACAATCACCGGAACCTTGACACCACGCAAAAGGCTGGCGACCTTGCGGTCGAGGGGGGTCAGCCCATCGCGCGCATCCAACAGGAAGAGCACCAAGTCCGCAGAGCCCAAGGCAGCGGTCACCTGGTTTTCCACATCTTGACCGAGGTCATCCCGATCCACAATGCCGATGCCTCCGGTGTCCACCACTTCGATCCAGCGGGGCCCGTCAGGGTTGTCCATGCGCGCGGGCACGGAAACCCGATCGCGGGTCACCCCAGCCGTGGGTTCCACAATCGCGACGCGACTGCCACAGAGGCGATTCAATAGGGTCGACTTGCCCACATTGGGCCGGCCCACGAGGGCAACGGTCGGCATGCCTAGGGCAGATTTCGGAGAGGTCTGGTTCATTGGATTCCAAGGGTCTTGTGCACTTGAGGCACCACGCGCACGGTGAGGCCCAGGTCACGGGCATCTTCCACCACATCTGTCAAGAGCGACGGATCAGGGGCACTGATGCCGCGGCAAGGGGTCACGGGTTGTAGGAAAAGGGGGATTTGGGGAGCTACCTGGGCCAAATCTTCGAGAAGGGGAAGATAGTCCTGGGTGCCACGGTCGGCACTGATGATCAATTTGGCGCAGGCGTCATGGTCGGCTATGAGAGCCAAGCAACGTCGCCTGGCGAGGCGCCACTCCTCGCTGCTCTTGGGACTTTCTTCACCCCAGGGACGCTCGCCCAAAGGCCCTTCCACGTCAAGGGGCACCACGGGCCCCATGTCTTGATCGGGCTTCAAGTCGAGGCTCACATGGTCCACCATGTCCAGCACAGAAGCCAAGGCTTCGGGATGGGCACCGGCGGTTTCCAAGTGCACGCGTCGAGGGCCTTTGATGTTCCCCAGCCCACGAATGAACCCCGGCCACATGAGCGGTTCGCCACCAGTAATACTGATGGTGCGAGGTTCCCGGGGCTCGGCGCTCAAGATCCAGGTCAAGGCGATGAAGGGCGAGGCCCAAGGGTCCTGCTCCTCTACCCCTTTCAGCCCATGGACCTTTGCGGGGTTCTTCCCAACCACCCATGACTCGGGCGTGTCGCACCAACTGCAACGCAAGGGGCACCCGGCGAGGCGCACGAATACCTGTGGCTCGCCAACCCAAGCACCTTCCCCCTGGATCGAGGCAAAGACCTCGATCAACGGGGCAGCAGCGGAATCATGTATTGCATCCATGACAGGGTCATCCGGCACAGTGAGTGCCTAGGGCTGGGATATCCTCCACAGGATATTTCGATGTCAAAGGAATGGCCGGTGATAGAAAAAGCACCGGCACGCTGGGTTTCCAGCTCAATCCGGCGCAAGAACGCGAAACGCTCAGGAAGCGTTCCCTCGACGAATCCACGCGCTCTAGCTCTCCGAGCCTTCAGCGGCCTCGGCCGCCGGTTCGCCATCATCCTCAGTCTTAACCTTGGCCGACTTCACTTTGACGCGAGTCTTGACCTTGGGCAGGCCGAAGGGGGAATTGCCCTCTTCCAACTTGCCCTCGCGGAGAAGCTTCTGGACGCGCTCAATACGGGTAAACACCGACCGCTCACCGATCAGGGTGCTAGCGCCGCGCAGACTGGGATGGATGGACATGGTTGAATCGTTCTAGGGGGTACCTGGGGAAAGCTTCCCGCAGATTGAGCCAAGCAAAATAGCGATCCGAAGGGCTTGGCGCAAGCTTTTCCCCAAGGCTCCCGGTCAAAAAACAGTTCTCGGGGCCTCTGGGGCCCGAACGACCCCATTTTCCCCGGTCTCGGGGAGTTCTCCCCTAGGGCAGCACCCGACGGATCTGAACCACATAGGGATCCTGCAGCAGTCGGCCGCTCCCCCTGGGGTCCGGCACCTGCTGCAAGTCGCGGATCAGACTCTTCAGTTCCGCAGCGGTCTTACCCGCTCCAACCACCAGCAAGATCTTGCCATCGGTCAGCAGGGGCTTCACCACGGGAAGCCCGGCTTCGAGCAGGGTCTTGTAGGTTGCTTGGGCGTAGCTTCGAAAAATATCCCGCTGATCCGCGTACTCCACGGCTTGCACGGTGTAGTTATTGGCAGGGTCCCGGAGAGCCGCATCCGGACCAAGGATCTGGGGCTGGCTCTGGGTCTGGGCGGGCGTCGCAGATGAGTCCCCCTGCACAGGATTCAACGTACCCAGCCCGATGTTAGGCCGCGGGTCCTGGAAGGCCGCGAAGTCGGTTCGCATATCATTAAGACCCCCTAGTCCCGCTTGCGTGGTTTGCTGTAAAGGGCTCTTGCCGCCGGCCAAGAGCCAACCGGAACCAAAAGCAAGCACGACCACGAAGCTCGCGACGAACAGCAAAGTGCCCAATCCCAGGGGCAAGACCACTTGCCTCAGGTCCGCCTTAGGCTGCGCTTTGACTTGGGTCTTGGAAGCCGCTTGGGTTGCCCCGGTTCTTTCCGGGGAAGCCTTCACCAGTGGAAGGTTCGGCGACTCAAGACCGCCGAGGGATTCCCCAGGGGCACGGGGCGCGCCCAGTGGGGAACACACCGCCCCAGTGGATTCGTCAAGAGCGGCATCAGATGAGCCGCGCCCCAGGGAAGGGTTCGCACTCTCCCCTGTGGATTGTTTGCGTTCCCCAACGGAGGCCCGCAGGGCTTCCAGCATATGATTTTGATGCTTCGGCATAATGATCAGGGGGCTTTGGCCAAACTCCTGCCTTGGCCCCAATCAAAAATCCTAGGGATCGGGAGCGTTCCATTCAATGCACTCCCTGGCCTGCGATTCCCAAAAAATGGGGCTCACTCTTCTTCCATGCGTTCCTGAAAGTGCACATCCAGGCCTGCCAGGCGCCAGGAGGGGCCGTCCTGGGCGGAATCAGTCCCCACGATGGTCATCCTCCCCCCATAGCGCACTCGCCGACCATGCTCATGGCCGAAGTGAATGACCCGGCCCCCCACGATCCAGATGCCCTCCACCTGAAAAGCGGGCCTCCCGGAGAGGCTGACCCTGGAGTACACCTGGGCCTCGACAAATTCCAGGCTCTCCACACGGCCCCGGGCCCCACCACCCTCATCCGCCTGAACCAAACTGCCATGGATGCCCTGATAGAGGGAATCAAGCAGCTCGGGCTCAACGCTCGATGCTAGCAGGCGATAGATCCCTTCTTCGGTTGTGCTATCAAAGGCCGCATACACCCGGCGCATGAGGGCCTCTTGAATCACCAGGGACTGATCCTCGTTGGGCAGAACAAGAGCGCCGGGCCCTTTGTTAGCCCAGGCACCTGCCAGCAGAATCCCCCCGAGAGCCATGCCCAAGGAGCGCTTCCGGTTACGGGCGTACCCAGCCGCTGCAAGGCCTCCGGCCAGGCCCAAGATCAAGAGAGTTGCACTGCGTTGAACAGGATGGGTCGTGACCAAGAGTGGAGCCACCGGTGGCAAGGTAAGGCCGCCCGACAGGTCCCGGTGCCAAGTCCAGCGGGGCTCATCCGCTGTCAATACCACATAGTCAAAAGAACGCTCCCCAAGCAAATGCACGGGCAATCGCGGTTCTCCACCCAGAGTATCTTCTGGGAAAACGGACCATTCCAAGGCCACTTCCTGAGGGGGCTCCAGCACGGCGTAATCCAATTGGAACACCAAGGAAGGTTCGGCCCCATAAGCACCCTCGTGGGGACCGATAGACGCCACCGATTGGACCCGGCCAAGAAGGCGTTTCCCGTCCACTTCAAGGGCCATCATCGGAGATAAAACCCGGCGCGCCTCCAGCAAAACAGCTGAGCGTTCATCTTCACTCAAGGGTGCGCCCAGCGATCCCTCCATGCCGAACCACTGGCTCAAGATGCGCTGCTCGCCGTTGAGCACTGCGCTCAATTCACCTTCCCCGAGGTGCAGTTCCACAAACACCGGCGGGCCCGGGTGAGCAGGCACGGAAGCGCCTCCCCCCGCAAGAATAGCGAGACAGCAAACGAGCCCCTGAATCATATGCCCCCACCACCGGGGTCGTCATTTTGAGGAACATCCGATTCTGGATCTAACCCCTCTGAACCGGCTGAAATCGGCAGTATTTGCAACAATTGGCGGGTCTGCTCGACCCAGCGGCCACCTTCCTCAAGCACCAAATAGGCTTGCAGCACCTCCCGGGCATCCTGGGTCTTGCCCCCCTGCATGAGGGCGTCCGCGATGCGCAGATGGAGGGGCTCCGGCAACTCGACCCCATCTAGGCGCAAGTCGTCCAAAACCCAATGCCACTGCTCAGCGGCGGCGAGGAATTCCTGCTGGGCAAAAAACACATGGCCGCGGTACAGGTGGGCCTCAACAGCGCCCGGGTCTAGGGCCAAAGCTTGATCCAAGAGTTCACCAGCGAGGCCAAACTCTTCGGCTTCTAAGGCTGCGATACCCTCGCTGATTTTCAAGGCCCCGTCGTAAACACGTAACTCAGGAAGAAGCGGATCGAGCGCGCGCACTCGGGCAAGTTTCTGGTCTCTCTCAGCTTCGCCCTCGGGCTCCTCACCTTCAGCGGCAAGTTCCGCAAACACCTTACGCGCTTCCACGCGCAAAACGGCGCCAGCCGTCCCAAGGTCCTCATCTTGAAAACCCAACTCCTTGGCCCGCAAAAAGGACTTGATGGCTAATGAACGATGCCCCTGGGCCAAGGCGACAAATCCCGCGCGCTTGTAGTGCCCCGCCAACTCGAGTTCCATGGTCCGGCCCCGCAGAAGAGTCTCTTCAAAGGTTTTGAGGGCATCGCCCCACTCGCCATTCAAGATCAGCGTGTCCCCCAGAAAAACCAAAGCGTCCAACTCGCCGGGGTCCGCCTCCACTGCGGCACGTGCATGTTGTAAGGCGAGTGCACGATCGGTGCCCATGTAGGACCGCCCCACCAACAGGTAAGCCTGCCCGAGGGCGCGGGCCATGAAGGGCAGGTTGGGATCGAGGCCCTGGGCCTGCTCCAAAAGGGCAAGCCCCAGTCGGGCGCCTCCTGGACTAGAAATCAACACCACACCCCGGGCCCGCAACAGCTCCGGGGCCACGGCCCCCCCGCGCTGGGCGACGGCGGCCAGTTCTCCCTCGGCGGTCTGCAGCATGCCGCCCCAAGCGTGAATTTCGACACTGGTGGCCAGCACCCGGGGGTCCAACGGGTGGGACCTGCGGGCCCGACCAAGAGCCGTTTCGGCCCCATTCATGTCCCCCTCTAAGAGGCAAAGGCGGGCCAGGAGCAAATCTCCTTCCGGAGGTCCCGCCAGGGATGCGGCCCCGGACACCAAAGCCCGGGAGCTTTCGAGCTGCCCGTGATCTAGGGCCAAACGGGCCTCTGCCACCCGCGGATCGGCGCTGCGCGGAACCCGCGCTGCGTCAATCCACGCAGCAGGGCTCTGAACCTGACTGGGAGAATTCGGCCCAGCTTCGTCCTGACCGCAGGAACCCAGGGTGAACAACACGAGGCCCCCAAGAAAGATGCCCTGGGGAGCAGAAGATAAAAGTCGCAGAGTGCACATGGGGATCGCTGGGAACCGAGGAAGGGGCCGGCCCAAGGATCGCACGAAGGGGCGGGGCAGGACAAGCACCGGGTGATACTCATTTTCTACCCAGCTGCCCAGTGGGGACTACCCCCGGTCTGGGCCATTCCAGTGGGTACACCCAGCGCCCCTCGGCTCACCAGGAGCGTGGATTGGCGAGCGACCCCTATATCAGCGGTTTCAGCGGCAACTGCATCCTGACCTGCAGCGAGTCACGTTTAGTCTTCCAGCTCAAACACGCCCTCGTGGAGCTCGGCGTCCAGCTCGACACTTGTCACTGTCGTAATGATCGTACCGATCATGGGGTTGGGAAATTCGATCTCGGTGCGGAAGGGCAGCATCATTCCTGAGACCTCCCGGTGATCGCCGAACTCCACGTGCTGACCAATGCGACCCAGCGCACCCAGGTGGACCAAACTGTCCTCCGCAAGGATGCCACCCTTGTCCAGGTCGATGTACAGCGTCCTCGCCGGGGCCGATGTGCCCCCCGTGCGGACCAGGAGGACCTTCTTGCCGCCCCCTTCAATTTGCTGGATCACTTGTGCGTCGGGGTACCAGCGCCGCCAGTCGCCGTACCGAACAAGGGGACTGTCCAATCGCAGCATCTCGGCGCGCTCACCCTCGTGGACGGTCAGAGGCGTGACGGAGGTAAAGGTTCGGACGGCTTCTCCGTCAAAGGCATACCTTTCGAATTGTCCCGCCGCCTCGCTGTCCATCCGAATGCTATGGGGCCACGCGAGCAGTGTGCTTATCTCCCCGGTGATCTTCTGTTTCTCGATCGTTACAGCACCGCTCAGGCGAAGGGGTCCGAGGGATTCGAGCAGGTCGATGCGGTGAAATTTGGCGACTTGAGCCGCGACCTCGTCGATGTCGGGTAGGTCGGAAGACGGTTCGAAACGAAACTCCTTGTGGTCGCCCACGTGAAACCCAGTCACTACCCCCGCCTCGGAACGATCGAAGGTCAAGGACTCACTCGGGTTAGGCCGCAGCTTCCAGCGGTCCTCGCCCACGTAGGTGAGGGGAACGACCCCTTTGCCCATGATCTCCAGGGCCATGTCCTCACCATCACGAATGATGGCGCGGTACAGGTCGTTCTCGTCGTCCTCCATGTAGTAGCCGAGATACTGCTCGAACGGTGGAGCTGCTTCGTTCGCGTCGAACGGCACTCCTAGAAGTAGCTCTCCAAGCACTTCCTCAACCCGTAGGCCCGTCGTGTTGCCCCGGGACTGGGTGAAATAGAAGACCATCGCCTTCTGCTCAGGGAAGGCCCAAGCATGCGTCCCATCCGAGCCCGTGTGGCCGAAGGCGACGACCTTATCATCAGCGCCTTCATCCGATCCCATCCAGAGCTGCATCAAGCGCCCGTAAGCCGTGTGCAGTTCGGGCAGGCCCGTGGGCCCTTTCATCGGGTGCGGTCCGGGAGTGAGCGCCTTACGGACGAAGCGCGAACCGAGCAGCCGTTCTTTCACCGGGCGACCCTTGCGCAGCCAGAAATCCATGAAGCGACCGTAATCCTTCAGCGTGGAGTAAAGCCCCTGGGAGCCAAGGAAGAATGGGAATAGGGGCGGCTCGTCGGGACCCCAGAAGCGAGACCATTGGCCCCGTGAACCGGCGTACTTGACGCACCCCCGCGCACGCAGGGGATGGTCTTCGGTCATGACGCAGACGCTATCCTGCATGCCCAGCGGCCCGAGGATGCGTGAGTTCACGAACTCCACTGCGCTCATGCCGCTCACAACCTCGATCAAGGCAGTCAGCGTGTCGGTTCCCTGGTCGCTGTACGTGAAGGCGCTGCCCGGTTCAAAGTCGAGTTCGTGCCCGGGACCGAGATCGGCGACAGCTTGGATACCATCCAACTCGCGCAGGTTCTTGCTAAGGAGCAGAGACATGGGCAGTCCACTCGTGTGCGTGAGTAGGTGCTCGACGGTGACGCCGCGGAATCCTTCCACATCGAATGATGGCAGGTACTCTCCCACCTGGTCATCCAACTTGAGTTTCCTGTCATCCACCAGCATCAGGATCGAGGCCCCGATCAGGGGCTTGGTCATCGAGCGCACGCAGAAGACGCTGCCGGTCTCCATGGGCACCTGCCCCTCGCGGTCGCGCCAGCCGTAGGCCTCGTGCAGGATCGAGTGCCCGTTCTTGATGACGAGCAGCTCGGCACCGACGATTTCCTTATCGTCCACGAAACCCTGCACCAGGTCCCCGAGGACTGCGAGCACATCAGGTGACACGCCCTCGGCCAAAGCGCTTGAGGCCGGGAAGGGTGCATCGGGGTTCGCCGGTTCCTGAGCAGGAGAGCCGGGTGAGAAGGCCAAGAGAAGGCCAAAGGTGCAGAGAAGTGAGTGCATAGTGAAAGTCAGGTCGGGCCGTGGGCTAAATCCAAAGTGCCGGCAAGGGCCAGTACTTCATGGTTGGGATTACATTCACACCCTTTGCGGGGGTGCTGGTTAGGGAGGGACGCTAGCTGCTGGGAGTTGCAGGCATCCCGCTCGCCAAGGCGACGAGGTGCTCAAGTGCAGCCACATGGGCGTTGAAAGCCTT
>JAPKBR010000066.1 GCA_028823345.1 Planctomycetota bacterium | reverse complement strand
GGCCCAAGCGGCCAGCGCCCTGGCCGAAGCGCTCCTGGCAGAGGTCCAAGAGCCCCAAGAGCTCCAAGAGCCCCAAGAGGTCCAAGAGGTCCAAGAGGTCCAAGAGCATGAGACTGATGGTCATGCCCACGTGCATGCGGCGCCCCATGGGGGCACTTTGAATTCCATCGGTGGTGGGGGCGCGAACATCGAGGTCTTGCTGGATGGTGAGCAAGGCAAGCTGACCTTCTACCTGTTTGATGGCTGCGCGGAAAACTCCCTGCGCTCGGACTTGGAGTCCATGACTTTTACCAGCGCCGGTGAGAGCTTTCAGCTTGCCGCGAGGGCCAGCGGACTTTCCGGTGAAACGGTTGGGGACACTTCGGAGTTTGGCGTGACTGATGAGCGCCTAAAGGGCCGAAAGAGTTTGTCAGGTATATTGAGCCGAGTCTCGTTGCTTGGCAGCACCTTGACCGACGTGCCCATTCAGTTCACAGCCGCTGACCACAACGATTAGTGAAGCGTTCTCTTGGGATGATCTGTTGCCTGTTCTTTGCCGCATGCGGCGAGGGAGAGGTGCAGGGCCCAAAGGACTTGCCCTTTTCGGGCTCGCGGTTGGATGCGGGTCTTGAGAGCGCGCCGACCATTGCCGCGCCCCTGCAGGTAGCTGCCCCTAGCACGGGGACCCCGGGAATCGATCCCGCATCCGGCCTTCCGATCGTGACATGGGATGACCTTACCCTGCCCGATGATCGTGTGGACGATCTGGTGGACGCTCTGCTTTATCCCGAGTCTTACAGCGACGAGGAGCGCGCGTTCCCCGGCAACATCGCCGAGCTCGACGGCAAGGAGATCATCATCGAGGGCTTCATGATCCCCCTCGAGTGGGAAGGTGAAAAGGTCCTGAACTTCATGCTCGTGGGAGACATGCTCGCCTGTTGTTTTGGTGGCGCCCCCGAGCCAGACGCTTGGATTGACGCCAAAATGGAAGCCCCTGGAGCCGACTATTTCGTCCAGCTCCCCATTCTAGTGCGCGGCATATTCCATATCGAAGGCCTCGATGACGGCACGGGGTACGCGGCAGGCTGCTACACCCTGGAAGCCAGCAGCATGAAGCTCAACGAGTGACTCGCTACTTGGTCACTGGTCAGCGCGGATCAGGGCCAGACACCAAAGGGCCATGCCCGTGCCATAGCAGCGACCGATTTCGTGGGAGTCGATAAAGGCCCCATCGATCTCGGCCAAGCCGATGATCTGTTTGCGCTGCTCTTCAATGATCATGCGCATGCGGCGTTTCTTGGTGGCCAGCATGGCCTCGGTGCGAGCGTGGAGGTCGTACCAGAAGAAGAAGCCGCCGTAGGCAAAGGCGCGAGTGTGGTCGTCGTACTTTTGGGCGGCCATCAGGTGCTCTTGATGCTCCAGGGAGTCGGCCACCGCTTCTTCCAAAGACCGGGCCTCCTTCGAACCCCACAGGGTCAAGGCTAATTCACCCAGGGGGATACGTCCGACGCCACCCTCCATGGAGGCCCTCGCTTTGCGCCCGGCGCGCACGTTGCTATAGGTGTAGGCACCCTCATCCGTTCGGCAGCGCAGGAGGGCTTTGACTCCTTCGCGTGCGGCTTTCTCCAAGCCGGCCACTTCGATGTGTTGATCTCGAATGCAGTCGAGGGCAATCAAACCCTCGGCGGTGACGAATGGATTGGAGTACTCATGGGCCCAACTCCCGTCGTCGCGCTGAATTTCCAGCAGCCGCTCACCAATCATCTGTAAGACCGGTCGCAGGGCCTCGGTGCTCTCGGGGCGCAACTCCAACCAGCGGGCCAGAGTCTGGGCTCGGTAGGTATAGGCCCAGATCAGCTCGTCCGTATCGCTGGTGTTCAGGTTGTTTTCATCGATCAGAAAGTGAAGGGCTCGGCCCAAGGCCGCTTCCAGTTGGGGATCGCCTTTTTTGGTGGTCGCATGTTCCAGCAAAGCCCGCGCACAAATTGCGCTGACCGCTACTTGAACATTGGGCAGGCCGTCTGTGCCTCCAAAATCATAGATGCTGTCCCTCCAGCCCCCGTCCGCACGCTGCATGCTCAAGAGGTACGCAATGCCTCGCTCCCACAGTTGCGCTTCGGTGTAGGCATCCTTGGCCACGCGGGTGCCATGCCCAGAGGGCGCGGTTGCGGAGTCATCGATTGAGCCATAGACCTCTTGTCCCCGGACAATACCCCCGTGGCTCTCCAATTCCATGGCGGCCTTGGCGGCCAGGAGATGATCGGGAAAGCCATCCCTCAGTTCTGTCCAAAGCTCACGGGCTAGGTCTTCTTCCGCGCCCCAAAATGCCCCGGCTGCGCGCAGGTGTAGGGCTTCAGCTTTCTGCCCATCGGCAAGCTGAGCAATGGCCTCGCGGAATGCCTCGTTGGAAGTGACCCCAGGGAAACCGTGCAAGAACACCTCTGCCTTTTCAGGGTCCATCATGGTCGGCAAACCGTCCTTACGCCCCGGCTTCAAGCCCGCCATGCTGCGCAAGCGACTCGCATACCAGCCTGGGTGCAAGGTCGTGATCTCGCTTTCCCGGTGCAGTTCGGTGCCCTCATGGTCGAGCACCAAGAACCCCGGCTCCACGAATGTGTAGCGCTCCACATCGAACTGTTTGCAGAGGTCCCGGTCCGGTACAAGCCGCAGAGGAACAAAGTTCTGATCAATCAACGCCACGGTCCGTGGCCAAGAAAAAGGTCCCGCCAAATGCACTCGATCGATCTCGGGCTTGCGATCCATGAAGGATCCGCGCACCGTGGGTACATACCAAAACACGGGCCGTCCCGTTTCTTTGGATCGGGCCAAGGCCGCATCCAATTCAGTCTCCCAATCCAACCCGTTCCCGCACTTGGCCGCCGCCTCACTGGGCTCATGCCGGATGCGCTTACCGGAATTTTGAACGGGTCGAGAAAGGAGGGGAGCGCACAAGAGAACGCTCGACAGAATGACTAGAAGGGGGTGACGCATAGGGGCATTCTACTTGCTGTATCTGGCGGTAAGCTACTTGGTGCCGTACTGGCAGATTCAGGGGAGGGGTCCGCCCAATAGGGCCAGGGCGGCATGGGCGCGGCTGCGCAGATTATGGAGGCGTGGGTCGCTGGATTCCTGATCGGGGAGGGTCGCGATCAAGGGGCCATAGGCTTTGGTCAAGGGAGCGGGCCGCAGGTCAGGCACGAACGCGGGGCCTTTGGCAATCACCAGGGTTTCGCTGGGGGCTTGCGGGCTGCGGCGCAGAAGAACCTGTTCCATATCGCAGCCAGCGGCGCCAAAGAATCGGCGGCCCTCAAGGTGGTCATAGCCCCGGGTGAGGTCTTGGACCAAGCGCTGGGTCGTCCCCGGGGGCAGGGTGACCACCGCAGCGTTCCCTTGGCCCACGAGCAGCTGGTCTGTGTCTGTCCAGCGCAAGAAGAACTCGCCCGCGCGGCAAGAGCGCAACTCGAGTCCGATGCGTTCGCCCAAAACAGGTCCACTGGCGATTTGCCATGACTCCATGGGTGGGCGTTCCCCTTCCTGTGATTGGATGAGTTTTTGAAGCGCCTCTGCGTTCACCTTGATAGTGGATGCCAGGCGGCTGTCGTAGGCGCCCAGGTCGACTCCGCGCTTGCTGAGGGCGCGGGACACCATGATGCGTGCGGACATCCCAGTCGGCCGCTCAAAGAACTTGTCTTCGCGCTTGAGCTCTTCAATCAAGAACCAAAGGGCCCGCCCTTGCCCACGATCCAAGAGCGCAAGGGCTGCCGCGCGCCGGACGCGGTCGTCCTCATCGCGCAGCATGGTGTTCAGCTCGTCCAGACCCCCTTGTGCCTCGCCAAACCCCTTGACCATCGCTGCCCGCACCTCGGCCAGTGGATCGGTCAAGTGCTCTGCAAACCCCGAGGTCTCACTGGGCCGGGGCTTTTCAGCCAAAGCGCGCGCCACACTCGGTCGCCAGGGGAAATCCCCATCCATCAGGGCCGGCCAAAGAGCCGCGCGTAATTGGGCAGAGTGGCAAAGTCCAATCGCCTCAATGATCGGCGGTCCCATGGCCGCAAGGCCGAGGCCCTCTTCGCTAAGTTCCTGCAGGATCCGCGCCTCGCCAATTTCCCCAAGGGCCACAAGTCGATTGGCCGCCTGGGAGCGGATCACCACGCGGCCATGAATCGCCGCCCCGAACAGGCGTTCGACTTCCTTGTCCTCATCCTGGGCAAGGGTACCGCAACACAAAGCTCCTGCAAGCGCGACGCCCAGGGCCCAACGGGAAAGGTGCATGACGCAAGCCTTCACGGAAGGCGCTCGATCTCCAGCCGGTAAAGGCTGGTCACAAAGCCATCTTCTTTGACCTCGCCCACACTGAAGGTACCCACCAGGGTGATGCGCCCCGGGGTAAACCTCGACACATCATCGGTCATGGTCACGTCGATGAAGTGCTGCACCTTCGAGCGCCCGCACTCGCAAGATTCCGGCACGAGCTCAAAGGACTCGGAACCCTCCAAGGTTCCAATCGCCATGTACCCGACCAGTTGGATTTTTTTGCCATCCAGAGCCAAGATCTCTTCCGGTAACTTCATGCCCGGCTTGTAGTCGAGGCTCGTCAGCCAAGCGATGTTGACCTCGATGGGGTCCTCCCCTTGAATGGAACTCTCCCAATCAGGAGGAACCCCTAAGCTCGAAGCCACAACCCCTAGGGCTAGTCCACTCCACAGGATCAGTCGGATCATCATGCTCTGATTCTATCAGTTGCCCGGCGTGGCCCATGTAAAACCGAGGAACGGGTTGGATGCCAGCGGGATCATCGCTGACCTGCTTCCCGTATGGCGGTGGACCCCATGGGCTCGGGGCCGTAACGAGGGTTTTTGCCCCAAGGACTCGGCCCCAATCCGGCTGTCCCGGCAGGGGCATTTTCACGGTCAATCCCTCGCAGGCGGGGGATTACAGGATCTCCTTGACCAACAGCTCAAAGGACTCCACCAAGCGGGCGTGTTCCAGGCCAGCGGCGGGGCCGGTGAACCCGGTGTGGATTGCTTGAATCGTGCCGTCCGCTTTGAGGAACAGGGTCGTGGGGTAGGCGCGGACCTGATCGATGATGGGGAAGCGCTGGCTGGCCTTGGACTTGTTGGAGCTGCCACCTAGGAGGATGGGGTAGGGCACTTTGAGCGCCTGTTGCCACTTCTTGATTCGGGCGAGTTGCCCCTTGGTGTCGTCCCCGTGCTCGAAGGCAAGCCCTAGGATTTCTAGGCCGCGGTCGGCGTACTGTTCGCTGAGTCGCGTGAGGAGCCGCGCTTCGTCCGTGCAGTTGGGGCACCAGGTGCCGAAGAGCACGATGATCCGCGGCTTGGGGGCGGCGAGGATTTTTTTGAGGGGAGCGGGTTTACCATCGAGGGCGGTGTAGACCAGATCCTTGAGTTGCGAGCCAGGCTTGAGGTTGGTCAAGGCAAAGGGGTCGGGCAACTCGATCAGGGGATCGAGTCTTGCGGTCCAGACCTCTGAATAGGTGTCACGGGAATAGAACATGCCCCCCAGCCGTCCGTCCCCATCCATTTGAGCATCGAAACGAAAGGCATGGGCGCCGTCGAAACAGGAAAGCTGCAGGATATTGTTTTCCCAGCTGCCTTCAAGGTAGCGGTAATCACCAAGGGTGGTGAGGAACGTGCCCAGGACCCGGTGCGGTTCGTGAACAAAAATGCCCACCGCAGGTTGGGTACTGTTTTCGAACTGCACCTTCCAGCGCCCTTCAACCCGTGGGCCGTTGCGGGCGGTTTTCCCCGATTCACCGAAGCGCGGGACAAAGCCATGGTCGGCGTGGAAGGGCAAGCGGGATTCGGTGCCATTGCCACGTTTCAAAACCCATTCCCCATCGAGGCGGATGCCTCCACTGCGGATCTCAGCGGTGATCCAACTGTCATAAGGCAGGCAATGCAGACGCAGGCTAGATCCCTCGTGGTAGGCAACAATAGGAATGCGTTCGTGCCCGTTCTTGAGGAACGCGCGGTAACCCTCGGGCACCCGCACGAGATCGAATTGGAATGGAATCGTTGTGCCTGGAATGTCCAGCCAAGCCTGCCAACTGCCGGTCTTGGGCAGCACAGACGTGGGGGCAGGGGTGGGCTCCTGGGGCAGAGAAAGTATGAGAGCTAGGCAGACTAGGGGGGTGATCACGGCTGGATTGTACCGTTCCGCAGGAATCACCGGGTTGGGGATGTCCCGTGGCGAGGCTGCGCGGCGAGGCCATGGGCCCCCGGCCCGGCCCGCGGAATCCTCCCACCGAGGCGCTGCCCCAAGAGTGCTAGGCTAGTGCGCGTGAGTCATGCTCTCCTAGCCGACTGCGTCGCAGGTATTCACCTGTCGATTGTGATCTTCATCCTGTTTGGGCAGGTGGCGGTCTATGTGGGCTGGGCCTGCCGCTGGAGCTGGGTGCGCAACCTGCCCTTTCGGCTGACGCACCTTGGGATCATGCTCTACATCGTGCAGAACGCGGTGCAGGGGGAATTCTGTTTCTTGACCCATTGGGAAGGGGACTTGCGAATGAAGGCGGGCCAGGATGGATCGGAGGGATCCTTTATCGGCCGGATCCTGCACGACATCTTGTTCGTGGACATTCCCCAGGACACCCTCAACATCTACTACTTGATCTTCTTTGGGGCGGTTGTGTTTTCCTGGTGGGCGGTGAAGCCGCGCTGGCCCAAGTGGCTCAAGAACGGAAACTAGCTGAGCTGCAAGATGCTCGAGAGCGCAATGCTCGCCCAGGCAACCTCAAGCGCCAGGGCTTGCCAAGTTCGCTGAAACCAGCAGACGATGCCGACCCCAATGGCGCCCGAAAGGTTGAGCAGGTGATAGACCGCAGCCTGCTCCATGTGCCCGTGGCTTGATGCGTAGTACGCCGACAGAATCGCGCCGGCTCCATACCAGCCCGCAATGTGGGCCCAGCGGGGAGTCTCGCGCTCGTTGGAATTGGTCATGGGCCTAGTATTGCATGGGGTGTGAGGCATCTCCGCTGTTCTTTTTCGCACTCAAGTCCTATTCGGTGGTGTTGATGAACAGAACCCAACCGTCCTATTTCCCGCAATGGGGGTCTCAATCACCTTCTTCATCGTTATCCCATCTCGCCCCAGTGGGGCCATCGTTCTGGAGTAGCTGGAAAAGCGACTAGGTGGTTGCGGGGCAAAGGGGGATGGGGAATGGGCCCTGCAGATGACGGCCCCGGAGCTTTTGTGGGCTTTGTTCGGAGGGGGCTGGTCAAGGCATAAACAGGATGGGATGATGCGAGAATCACCATGCAGTCCCATTCTCCGCAGAAATCCAGTCACCGCATCGAGCACGAGTTCATCGTGTGCGCAGCCGGGCATTTGAATTCCTATGGCACGCCTGCCCATCGTTTGGAGCGGGTCCTTGGAAAATTAGCTGAGGCCTTGGAGGTGGAAGCGAAGTTCTTTTCTACGCCCACCTCGGTTATGGCTTCGTTTGGCAAGGGCGAAGACGAGCGCGTGCACTTGGTGCGCACGGAACCAGGCGAGGTCAATTTGGGCAAGCTGGTGGAGTTTGATGAGGTCTTGGAGGCGGTGGAACACGGCCGGCTGTCCGCGAGTGAGGGCATCGAACGCCTGGACCAGTTGGCCGCGAGCGCCCCCCGCTATGGGGCGCGCCTCGTGATGTTGGCCTTTGCCGTGATTTCGGCAGGGGCGGCCCGGCTTTTTGGTGGTGGTCTCACCGAGATGTTTGGGTCGGCGCTCTTGGGAGGGTTTGTCTATCTCACCTGTCGCGCCCTCGGGCAGCGGCCGGATAGTGACGGGACGGTGGAGCCGATCGCGGCTTTCATGGCTGCCCTAGCAGCCATGCTCTTGGCGCGTTTCGCTTTGGCCATGGATGCACATTTGGTGACCCTTGCGGCCTTGATTGTGTTGTTGCCGGGGTTGACCCTGACAGTGGGCATGATTGAGTTGTCCACTCGGCATCTGGTGGCGGGCACCGCCCGCCTGGCTCGGGCGGGCGTTGTGTTCTTGACGATCCTGCTGGGTGTGGGTTTGGCGTGGAAGTTGTGGGGCGTGCTCATGCCTGGAGTGCCCCAGGTTCCAGAGATCAAGCCTCTCGCCCCTTGGACCGCGGCGCTTGCTGTGTTGCCCTTGCCGATCGCCTTTGCAATCCTGTTTGATGCACGAGTCAGCGAATGGCCGGTGATTTTCGCCGCGTCGACCCTGGGGTACTTGGCGACGGAGCTCGGCGGGTCTTATCTGGGGGCGGACATTGCGCCCTTTGTGGGAGCCTTGGTTGTGGGGCTGGTGGGCAACTTTTATGCGCGCTCGGCGGACCGCCCAGCGCTGGTTGCGATCACGCCTGGAATCTTGGTGTTGGTGCCGGGGTCGATTGGTTTCCGCAGCCTGACTTCGTTTTTGGAGTCCGGTGCGGTGGAGGGCATGGAAGGGGCTTTCCGTACGGGTTTCGTTGCGATCAGTCTGGTCTGTGGATTGCTGGCCTCGAATTTGGTCCTGCCACCTCGCCGGATTTTGTAATCCCCCGGGTGAATCCCTGCGAGTGGACACGGGGTGCTTGGTCCCGTTCGAGGCGTCCGTGGATTGACGGGAGTCGACACCAATCAAAAAGCCCCAGTGACTGCATGGACAGTCCCTGGGGCTTTTTGATTGGTGCATGACACCTCTAATTCATTACGCGTAGCCGAGGCCCTTGAGGGCTTCGCTCAAGGCACCGCCTTCCGCCTTGGAGGCTTCGGCCTGGAGCTTGGCCAAGACCGCCTTGAGGCTCTCGCTGTCTGGGAACTTTTTGATGCCCGCGTCCACCACGGTGACTGCTTCGATCATGCCGCCGGTGCCACCGGCGTTGAACAGGCTGCGAGCCATGTTGGTGTAATCTTTTGCGGTCAGTTCCGCGGTACCGGCCATTTCCAAGAACTCGGCCCGGGCTGCAGCTGCATCTTGGAAGGCAAAGGAGTTGCAGCGCTTCAGGGCAACTTCCGCTTTCTCGGGGTTGTCCGGGCCGAGGGTCGCGAGGGCCTTGTCAAAGTGGCTTACCGCGGCTGCGTGGTCATTGGCTCCGGCGGCCTTGTAGCCCTCGTCGATGTGATTGACCGAGCCGCCATCGCAGGCGGTGAAGGTAAAGGTGAGGGCCAGGGCGAGGAGGATCGGGGTCTTCATGGGTGGATGGGGCAGGCAGGTGGGAGGGGGGGGAGTGTAGCTGGACCTTGCGGCTGGGGCCGGGGGAATAGATCCTCGACCCCCGGATGGGGTGGACCTGAGGGAACCCCTACGGTCGGGGAGGATTGCGTGGGAGAGGAGATTTTGCGGGGCCTAGCCTCAAATCAGCTCTCCTGGAGTGGGTTGGGAAGATTGACCAGGATTCCATGGTGGACCTAAGCCCCTTGATACCAAGGACTTAGGGTGCAGGTGGCCCAATGACACTCCTATAGCACTCCACAAGCACTCCTACTGGAGTACGATGTGAGTGCTAAGAGGGTGCTTATCAGAGTGTGCCCTTGAGTCCTGACCCGTTTCTGTCGACCCATTTCACTCCCGACCCCGAGTGCCCGTCCTGCGGGCGCGGGACCGTGCCCCTGCCATGCGAGAGTCCAAAGTCACCATCAAAATCCCCCGACCCCTCTACCGCCGCATTCAGCAGGTGGTGGACGATTCGGGTTTCGATTCGGCCACAGACTTCATTGTCTATGTGCTGCGCGACCTGATGGGCGAGGCCGAGGCCAATGCCGACCAGGGACCGCCAGAATTCACCCAGGATGAGCTTGAGGATGTGAAACGCAAGCTCAAGAACCTCGGCTACCTGTGATCGCTTTCCCGCGAGCCAACTTTTGGAACTCGCGGGTCCTCCACATTCACCTCTGAACTTTTCTTCTTCAGAACCTTTTGCCCCAACCAAAGTCCCTCGGGCACAACGCCCGCAACCCAATCCTTCCGCTATGAGTACCACTGCCATTCAATCCCCCGTCCACGGCGGCCTCGACACCCCCGTTTGCCGCATCGATACCAACGCCGCCCAAGAGGGCCTTGCCACCGTCACCGTGACCGAAGTGGATGAGACCACTCTTTACCGCATCGCCGACGGAACCCTGAGTCCCTTGACGGGGCCCATGAACCAAGCTGACTACAACAACGTCCTCGCCAACGCCGCCATCGAGCGCGACGGCAAGAACTGGGCCTGGACGATTCCGATCATCCTGCCCATCACCGACGCTGAGGCCGGCACCTGCACCTCCGGTACGAAAGTCTCGTTGATCAACTCCGCGGGCAAGAACATCGGCACTTTGACCGTCGCCAACACCTACGCCTGGGACAAGGCCGCGTTCATCAAGGCGATTTATCGCACCGAGCGTACGGACCACCCCGGTGCACGCCTTTGGACTGCTGACGAGCGCAGCACGATTGTTGGTGGAGAGATCACCCTCGTGCCTTTCGAGGACAGCCGGCCCTTTGCCGATCGCGTCATGTCCCCCACCCAAACCCGTGCCCTTGTGGCCGCGGAAGGTTGGGAGCAGTCAATTGCTTTCCAGACCCGCAACCCTTTGCACCGCGCCCACGAGTACGCCCTTGTCTACGGCGCGGAAATGGTGCTGCGTGAAAACGGCAAGAAGACCGGTATCGTGCTGAACCCGCTCGTGGGTCAGTTGAAGGGCGACGACGTGCCCGCGGACACCCGCATGGAGACCTATGAGGCCCTGATTGCCAACCGCTTACTGGGCGAAGGCGACAAGGACACCGAGCTTTGGACCAGCAACGACCAAGACCTGAACGACCAGCTTCGCTTGGTTGGCCTCGACATGCGCATGTACTACGGCGGCCCCGCCGAAGCCGTGATGCACGCGATCTACCGTCAAAACTTGGGCTTCACCCACTTCATCATTGGCCGCAAGCACGCCGATGCCCCCTTTGATGACAAGACCGCAATCTGGGGCGACTTTGATGCCCAAGAGGTCTTCGATAACCTGGGTGGCGCTCTCTCGATCAAGACGGTCAACGTTGGCTTTGCCGCGTACTTCGAAGAGATCGGCCGGGTTGGCCTGATGGAATCCAACAAGGAGAACACTTCGGTGTTCATCTCTGGCACCAAAGTGCGTTCGCAATTGGTTGCGGGCGAAAACCCCGACCCGCGCATCATGCGTGAGACTACCGCCAAGATCCTGGTGGACTTTTACAAGACCAAGGCCTGAGGAGGAAACTGATGGGACTGTTCGACGCGTTCAAGAAAAAGAAGCCAGCCGGCCCTCGGCCGAGCCTTCCGCCACGGCCAATGATGCGGCCGGGGATGGTGCGTAAGCCCGATCCCCAGGGCGAAAACAACCTGATCATGATCACCCTGGATTCATGCCGTTATGACTCGTTCATGAAGGCGGACCCAAAAATCATCACCCGCCTTTCCGGCGGTAAGGTTGAAAAGCGCTATTCCTACGCGGGTTGGACAGCCCCTTCTCACTACAACCTCCTGATGGGGCTTTTGCCCCACACCAGTCCCGAGAACGTGTATGCCTCCGAGTACTACAAGGAGGACTTTTACAACTACAACGACCGGCTTGGATCCAAGGGTACGGACATTGATTTTGGCGCCATGGTGCCGGGGCTTTGGTTGCCCCAGTTCCTGCAGACCAAGCTGGGATATGACACCCATGCACGCGTGTCTCTACCCGTTCTGAACCCAAAAACCGGCATCAACCGAGGGTTTGATACCTTCGAATTGATGGACAGCCACAACGACATGCGGGCCATGCTGCCCACCATGAAATTTGGCGGGGCGCGTCCGCACTTTTACATGCTCAATGTGGGTGAGACGCACTATCCCTATGCCAAGCCCGACGAGGATTCCTCCATGTGGCCGCGCATTAGCGGGGTCAACGGGGTCTTCAAGAAGATGAACGACCAGATCGCTGACAAGTCCGATAAGGCGAACGAGAAATTCAAAGAGGATTTCAAGTTCTTCGACCAGGACAAGCTCGACCAGCTTCAGGCTAGGCAAGTGGACACGGTTCGCTACCTGGACGGGGTTTTCGAGGAACTCTACGACACGGTCCCCAAAAACACACACATCATCGTGACTGCTGATCACGGTGAGCTCTTCGGCGAAAAAGGCTATTTCGGGCACGGCCCGATCATGCACGACAAGTGCTTCGAGGTCCCCTACCTCGAAGGCAAAGTTCGCTAGACCCAGCATCCAACTTCCTTTCAATAAAAACACTACCTCAACAAACTCTATTACCATGACTAACAACGGCTTTATCCTTTGGTTCACCGGCCTTTCCGGTTCCGGCAAATCCACCCTCGCTGAGTACATCACTCCGATCCTCATAGAGCGCGGCACCCCCGTCGAAGTACTCGACGGCGACATCGTGCGCACCAACCTTTCCAAAGGTCTGGGCTTCTCGAAAGAGGACCGCGACACCAACATCCGCCGCATCGGTTTTGTGGCCAACATGTTGGCCCGCAACGGGGTCTGCTCGATCACCGCTGCCATCAGCCCCTACAGCGCCGTGCGCGACGAATGCCGCGCCCAGTGCGACGCGACCTTCGTCGAGGTCTACGTGGAAGCTCCCCTGGCCGTAGTCGAAGAGCGCGACACCAAGGGCCTCTACGCCAAGGCGCGTTCCGGCGAGATCAAGAACTTCACCGGCGTCTCCGACCCCTACGAAGCTCCCACCAAGGCCGAGATCGAGGTCCACACGGGCGACGAGTCCATCGAAGAATCCGCCAAGAAGATTATCTCCTGGCTTGAAGGCAAAGGTCTCGTGCAGCCCGCTGCAAACGCGACTGCCTGAGAAAACTACATAGGGCGTCACCCAGGCACTGATCTGGGTTGAAATTCGCTTTGTTCCAATGGAGCCTCCGACCTGTGTCGGAGGCTCCATTTTGGTTTACTCCAGAAGCCGACCCGTACCTGGCTGCCCAGTAGGTCTTGCAATAACGCGATAGCCAAATTCCGACTTTGAGTGTTTGCCCACAGGGTCGCTTTTACAGAGGGCCTTCGTTCGATCGGGAGGGGAATGACGCCCCATATTGGGGGCTGTACCGTGCGCTCACACAGCAGCTCTGCCGGCGTATACTCTGCCCGATCAGGGATTCAGGAAGCACTCCAGAACCCCCCCTTAA
>JAPKBR010000094.1 GCA_028823345.1 Planctomycetota bacterium | reverse complement strand
CTGCCATCGATGAGGTGATTAGCGCCGGTGGCCATCGAGCTTGCGTCACCGGGGGTGGATCCATGTTCCGGTTGCATCTGAAGGAACGTCCGCCGCTGAACTATCGCGAGTGCTACCTGTCGCCCGAAGAAAATCGGCAGCTGAAAATTCTGCTTGACCATCTCTTCGGCGAGGGCCTGATCATGATCAACACCTGCACTGCTGCCTTGTCGACAGCTATGGGCGAGGCGGAGATTGACAGGCTAGTGGCCGCGGTGAAGGGTGGGCTTGAGCGTTTGAACTGAGTCTCGCTCAGCTCACGCACCCGTGCTCAGCCTTGAAGACTTCCCCGTAGGCTAATGAAATGAGATCCCTGCTCGCCTTTCTGGGGTGAGAAATGCCCTGGAGGGTTGCCCGGAAGGGTAGGGGGCGTCGATGCCGTCCTTAGGCCCATTTTTTGGTTACCCTCTAGGCTAAGGGGTGTACCTTTTATCGGTGGCGTGATTCACACGCGGCCGATGCTCACATTCCAAGACGCCTCCTTCAAAACCACCCCGACGATTCATGAAGATCCAGATTCTCTTGGCCAGTGGCCTGACCGTTGCTTCCCTTGCCATGCTGGGCGCCCCCGCCGGCGCCGTCCCTGGCTGATGAAACGGTTCTGCCGGGGCTGGTGCAGCCCCCCAACCCGCTCCCATCGCCTCCACAGGTGGCATGTCCATTCCCACGGTAGTACGCGGCCAGAGCGCTCGCTCCTACCTCAAGATGGAGTGGGATTACCCCGTCTATAAAGCGGAGCAGAAGAAAGCCTCCAAGGGCACTGCGGCCAAGGTGGCACGCCGAGCTCTCACCCGCGAGGAGGCCTTAGCCTTCCTCGCTGGAGACGATCCGCGTCCCCTGCTCGTGCTGCGTGAGTGCACGGTCTGCAACGGCACCGATGAGGCCCTGCTCAAAGGCGGCATCGACAACGAGAAGACCTTCCTCATTGCTTCCTGGTTCCACTGCGTAAAGCTCCCGGCCGATGTGCTGGAGAAGGATCACCCCTTCCATAACCTGTTCGTGCAGAAGAAGCCGGAGCACCTCTTTGTGTGCTCCGTAGACGGCGCGAATCACGATCCGTTGGAGTCCCAGACTTCACGCTCGGATTTGTGGAAGTCGATGCGCAAGCTGATTGGCAAGGAATACAAGAGCAAGCCGGATTCGCGCTTGAAGTCGATAGCCAAGATCCTCGACAAGTTGGATGTGGTCGACGAACGACTGCGCCAGGTCAATTCGCGCTACGACGACGCTCTCGAAGAGGACGGTCCCGGCTCGAAGAACCTGCGCAAGATCGCGAAGTCTAAGACCGAAACTGAGGCTGATCGCGATGCCCTGCACGAGCAGGCTGCTAAGGCCTTGGCTCTGGACTTGAAGAAAAAGAAAGCCGAGGCCACTCGCTGAGTTCCTCTCGCGCTGGATAGAGCCTACGTGGGCGGCCGGCATCCCCATGCCGACCGCCCGCTGGCGTTCAATCAAGACTCATGGGCCACTGGATCTACATTACTCGCGCGCTCTGTGTGGCCGCCTTGGTCCTGTGTTCACCTGGAACCTGGGCCCAGGATGGGATGGAGGTCTTTGAAGAGGTCGACCCCTACACCAAGGGCGATCCCGAGCGCATGGCGAAGCTGGGCTATGTGAAGTTTGGGCCATTCTTGTGGACCAAGGCTAAACGTACCGGGGAGGTGTGCGAGACCTTGGGGAGTCCGCCCGCCCTGTGGGTAGAGACCGCCCACTTCCGCATCGGATCCACCTTGGGTACCTACAGACCTGGAACTGATCGTCTGGAGAAGGAGAAGCTCAAAGAGGAACTCGCGCGCCTCAAGAAGAAGTTGGGCCGGGCGAGGTTTCCTAAGAAGGGCCTGGACCCTTGGTTGCGGTTGCACCTCTACGCTCAGCGTGCCGAGGATCTCTACAGTCAGTTCCAAGAGGACTTCGATTTAGAACCCGCGCACTTTGAGGACAAGGGCGAGTTCTTGGGCGTTGAGCACAAGTTCCTCCTGCTGCTCTGCCAGCGCAAGAGTGAATTGGGCCGCTACATTCGAGCAGAGTACGACGGTGACCCGGCACCTTCCTGGCGCTGGGGCACGGGTGACGATGGGGGCGTGTTTCTTGGGCTCAACGCTGAGGACATCGCCAGCGGTTGGTCGGGGGACGGCATGGATTTGCCCTTCGATACATTCATGCACGTGAATGTGATCGGCAGTCTGACCGCGAACCTATTGGACAACTACCTCCACAACCGGCACACCGCGCCGCGTTGGATGCGGTACGGATTGGCCCACCGCTACGTGCGCGCCGTCGATGCCCGCTGGGTGGAGTTGGCGGGCACGATGTCGGGAGCCAGCGGTGACGAGGACGCGTGGAAGTGGGCTCCGCGCGTATTGAATCTAGTCAAGAACGACTTTTTCGTAAGCGCTCCGGACATGTTCAGTTGGCAGGCTTCCGATGAACTGAAGCAGCGCGATCACATGATCATTTGGTCCAAACTCGAGTACCTGCTCGATGAGTGCAATGGGAACCACGCGGCCTTCCTCAACGCGGTCTGTGATGGCAAGGCCCAGGACGCCGCCGGGAGCCGCAAGATCCAGGCCCAGGCACTACAGGCCCACTTCGATCTCGCGCCGACCGAGTTCGATGAGGCCTGGTCCAAGTGGGTCAAGAAGGTCTACAGGAAGCGCTGAA
>JAPKBR010000027.1 GCA_028823345.1 Planctomycetota bacterium | reverse complement strand
CAGCGGGCGGCTGTAGCTCAGTTGGTAGAGCGTCAGCTTCCCAAGCTGAATGTCGTCGGTTCGAGCCCGATCAGCCGCTCCAAGCTCGTTGCCGTATAAGTAGAACAATGGAACTACTGAAAAGTGTCCGGGTCGTTCTCTGCGCTCTCTTGGGTGGTACTGCAGGAGCCCTCCTCCTCGGGGTGAAGTTCTCCTCCTCCCCCTCGCGCTCGTCGGCGCGCTGATGGGGCTGCTCGTTGGCCGACTGCTCGGCAAGTACATCCCAATCAGCGAGTGGTTCAGCTGATCGGGTAAGCGGATCCTCTGAGCTAAACCCCAAGGACTCGCTTCAAGCCTTCCTCGATCTCGGCGCGGCCGAACATATGGCCGGGGAGTTTCACCTTGGCCTCTCCATCGCCGTCAAACACGACCAGTCCGTGCTTGAGGTCGACGAAGCCAAAGGCCTCGATGTCATCAAAGGACGCTGCCGTCTCTTCAGCTGAGACGATCGTAAAGATCGCCCGTCCCTCGTAGTCCTGCTCCAGTTCGCGCACGGCGTTGGAGACTTTGATGCAGAAGGGTCATGTGTCCGCGATCAGATAATAACGAACCTCAGGGAGGTCCATAGCCGTCGCCACCTCCAGGGAGGCAGCCATCGGCGGGGCAGCCTCGCCGCCTTGGTCCTTGGACAATTGGGTGCAGCTGAAGAGCAGCAAGCTGCACGGGAAAAGAGCTGTTCTGATGTTCATGTGCACCAGCCTACAAGAAAAACGGAGCCGGCCGTCGGCTTACCTGCAACGCAGGAATGGAGCGGACACCTCTCCCCCTTCAATATCGGGGGTTTGGTCGCTGACGGGGCCTCATTGCGTTTTTTTCCGAGATGGCCAGCGGAAACTTCCGCAACATGGAGCAGCCCCTAGTTCTCAATCCACCCGCTCTCGCCCATCCAGGCCAAAAGCAGATTCGGCCATTGCCCCACGGGAAGCTCAGGCCGGCGCATTCCGTAGCCGTGGCCACCCTTTGAAAAGACATGCAGTTCGAATGGGACCTTGGCCTTTTCAAGGCCTAGGGCATAAAGCCGGGAGTTTGCCAGAGCGATGGGGTCGTCTTGAGTGTGCACCAGGAATGCTGGCGGAGTACGAGGCGAGATCTGCAGTTCGCTAGAGAAGCGCGCGACGAGATCCTCGCTTGGATCGGGTCCGAGGAGATTCCTACGAGAACCACCGTGGGTGATGCCGGATTTCATCGAGATCACCGGATAGACCAGCACCGTGAATGCAGGCGCTTGTTTCGTCAACAGCACCGACGCGCTGCTTGCGAGGTGTCCTCCAGCGGAAAATCCCATCACCCCAACGCGCTTAGGGTCAATTCTCCAAGCGGTTGCACGACTGCGCACAAGAGCAAGTGATGCACGACAATCATCAAGGGGAGCCTCGTGGCCAAAAACATGCCCCGTCGGACGAGGCATACGGTACTTCAAGACGATCCCGGCCACGCCGTGCGAGGCAAACCAACGGGCGATGTCATGCCCTTCTTTGTCGATGGCAAGAACGCCGTAACCGCCACCGGGGCAAATGATGACTGCGCACCCATTCGCTTTGTCCCGTGCGGGAAGATAGACAGTCACGCTGGGCACATGCACCTCAGCCAAATGCAGGTCACCCGCACCACCGCTCACGACCTCTTCGGGGACGATCGTTGCTGCACCAGGAACCCCATCCGGCCATAGCACGATTTCTTGGGGCTCTGGGAGCGACTCCCCGGCGAGAGCGACTTGAGGGGACTGACAACCAAGGACCAAGGCGATGTACAGAAGTGATGGAATCATGCACCAACCATACAGGCTAGGCATGACCCGGTGTGTCCACGCCCAGGTTACGGTTGCCCTGAACGCCCCACAAATCTGTAGGCTGGGATTTCACCCAACGACAATTCCCATGAACCTACGCATCTCCCCCCTTCTCGCACTCGCGCTCCTGAGCGCCGCGCCCCTCGCAACCACCGCAAAGCAGACCCCGCTCAAGGTCTTCATCCTCGCCGGGCAGTCCAACATGGTCGGGGCCGGTGAGGTCAAGGCTAACCTCGACCGCAACGGCGGCCAGGGGACCCTTGAGCACCTGGTGAAGTCGAACGCGAAGAGCAAGAGATACAGCCACCTCATCGACGGAGACGGCGACTGGGTCGTGCGCGACGACGTGTGGATTTCCTACTTCGAGCGCGGGGGGCAGCTGTCGGTCGGCTACGGCGGGGGCGAAGGCAAGATAGGACCAGAGCTGGGTTTTGGACACGTGGTCGGCGAGGCCTTCGACGAGCCCGTACTGCTGATCAAAGTCGCCTGGGGAGGCAAGAGCATCGGGAAGGATTTCCGACCACCGAGCGCGGGGGGAGAGGTCGGCGAGTCCTACACGGCCCTGTTCGCCCAGGTCCGGGAGGTCCTCAGTAACCTCGACGAGCGCTTCCCCGACATCGAGCACGACGGCTACGAGATGCTGGGCATCGGCTGGCACCAGGGTTGGAACGACCGGGTCAACCAGGCCTTCAACGACGCCTACGAACACAACCTCTCCTGCTTCATCCGCGACGCGCGCAAGGAGCTGGACGCCCCCGACCTACCCTTCGTGATTGCCGAAACCGGCATGAGCGGACCCGATGAGAACCACCCCCGGGCCCTCTCGCTCATGAAGGCCCAGGCCGCCGTCGCACAGCGCAATGAATTTCGCGGCAACGTGGCCTTCGTCGGAACCAGAGACTTCTATCGTCCCAAGAAGGTCTCGCCCTCGGGCCAGGCCTACCACTGGAACAACAACGCCGAGACCTACTACCTGATCGGCGAGGGCATGGGGCAAGCGATGCTCGACCTGTTGGGCACCGAGCGCGCAGCGAAGCCCAAGGACAAGTGACGCTGGCCCAGGCAGCCTAGGCAGCGCTCGCAGCATACCGACGCATAAAGGCAGCGCCTCTTGTAATAAATGGGAGGTGCTACCTTCGGGGCTGCCGCATACTGGCAGCCATGGAAAAGTGCATCGGTTGGATCATGGCCTTTTTGTTGATTGGGGGTCTCTTGGGAGAAGGCGCTTCGGCGGAGGAGCAGCCCAATGTGATTTACATCATGGCGGATGACTTGGGGTACGCGGATCTCGGCTGTTATGGGCAGGAGAAGATTCAGACGCCGCGAATTGATGCGCTTGCTGCAAAAGGCTTGCGCTTTTCGCAGCACTATGCGGGCACTTCGGTGTGTGCGCCAACGCGCTGCTCCCTGATGACCGGATTGCACACGGGGCACACGTTCATTCGCGCCAATAGCCCGGGATATCCCGATGGGCAGACGCCTATTCCGGAGGGGACCGAGACGATCGGGCGCATGATGCAACGTGCTGGATACCGCACAGCTTGTATCGGCAAGTGGGGCCTCGGCAGCGCGCACGATTCAGGCTATGCGGTCAAGCAGGGCTTTGATGAGTTCTTTGGCTATTACGATCAGCGCCACGCTCACAACTACTACCCGGACCATCTTTGGCGTAACGATCAACGGGTCGAGTTGGATAAAAAGACCTATTCCCACGACCTGTTGACCGCTGAAGCAATTCGATTCATCGAAGAGAACAAGAAGCGCCCCTTCTTTCTGTATCTGCCCTACTGCATCCCCCATGCCAAGTTCCAAGTTCCAGAGCTTGGGATCTACGCGGACAAGCCCTGGACCAAGAACCAAAAGGCTCAAGCCGCGATGATCACCCGCATGGATCGAGATGTGGGAGCCATCGCCGACAAGTTGCGCGAGCTGGGCATCGATAAGAACACCCTGATCCTGTTCACCTCGGACCATGGGACCCATGGTGCAGCTGGCGCAAAAGACTTCTTCCAAGCCTCGGGACCCCTGCGAAGCATCAAGCGCTCCATGTATGAGGGAGGATTGCGCGTGCCGCTTGTGGCCTATTGGCCGGGAACGATCCAGCCCGGTGGTACGACCGATCACCTGTCGGCGTTCTGGGACATGAT
Source organism: Planctomycetota bacterium (assembly GCA_028823345.1). GTDB lineage: Bacteria > Planctomycetota > UBA1135 > UBA1135. The sequence continues at coordinate 46,178 of JAPKBR010000027.1, read as the reverse complement.
GCCGACCCTGGCCGACCTATCCGGTGGCAAACCCAAGGGGGACCATGACGGGATCTCCTTTGTGCCCACTTTGCTCGGCGATGCAGCCAACCAAAAACAGCACGAGTACCTCTACTTTGAGCTCTATGAAGGCAACATGAATAGGGCCATCCGCATGGGCAAGTGGAAGGGCGTGATTCCGAATTTAAAGAAGGACACGTTTCAATTATTTGACCTAGAAACCGATCTGGGAGAAAGCCAAAACATCGCCGCGGCACACCCAAAGATCGTGGCCACACTGCGGGCCAAGATGGTGGAAGCCCACACGGAAAGCCCGATCTGGAACCTCAAGAGCAATGGCTTCAACCTCAAGGCCGCTTGCGAGGCCACGGGGATTGAGATGCCCAACCGCAACAAGAAGTGAGGGGCTGGCCTAACCCTCGGAGTCAAACACGCGCACCTCAGCCCAGTTGGATTCCAGCCCATCGATGAAGCGCTGGTGAGCCGGGGTCTCTTGATACAAATCGTGGGCCGCGCGGGATTCAAACGCGATGCACAGGGCCACGTGAAAGGCGGTGTCTGTGACGGGACGGTCGAGACCTTGGGCGCGAGGGGCCGCGCTAAAGTGGCGAATGCCCTCGTGGGGAGCCAAGTGGGTTTTGGCTCCCTCGATGAGAGCTTGGATGGCTTCCGGAGTCGAGTCCAGCAGGGTGAAGAAGACGGTGTGGGTCAGCATGATATTTTCTGTGGTGCGGTCTTCACTGTACGATATTGATTGAGCTGCCCCACCACTTCTTGTTCGGGGACCAGCCCTTGTCCAAGTAGCCCTTGTGCAATTTTTCAAGGCGCTGCATACCAGGACCCGAGAGTCTCTCCCAGCGGCTTGATCGCGCGGCAGAGTCAAATTGGGTATCGGGGACGGGCATCTTAGCACCACTGGATTTGAGCCAGGTGTCGAGGGTCATGCGCATGGCAAAAGCGCGCTCGGGTTGCTTCGCAGCCAGGTCGTTTTGCTCTCCCACATCTTGGCCCAGGTGATAGAGCTCATCCCGGCCATCCTCGTGATAGTGGATCAACTTCCAATCCCCCATGGTCACAATCGAGGAGGGCTCGCCCCCTTGATTCCCATAGTGCGGGTAGTGCCAAAAGAGCGAACGTTCAGCCATGGACTCGCCCCCGAGGAGCGGGACCAAGCTCACCCCATCTACATCCTGCCCCTCCGGCATGGGTACACCGGCCAGCTCCAAGAGGGTCGGGTACCAGTCGATTCCACTCACCGGGGAAGCAGAAAGGGAGCCAGCAGAAGTCGTCCCCGGCGCGCTGATGTAGAAGGGCTCGCGAATGCCGCCCTCCCATTGACGACCCTTACCGCCGCGCAGGGGCAAGTTGCTGGTGGGAGAGGAATCTCCCGAAGCCACGCCACCGTTGTCCGACGTGAAGCAAATGATCGTGTTGTCTTCGAGGTCCAACTCCTTCAACTTGGCCAGCACAATCCCCACCGCGGCATCCATGGACTCGACCATGCCGCCGTAGATGGGACAATCTTGAACCTGACGCACGGGCAAGCGCCGGTCGAAGATGAAACGCGTGTCTGCCAAGCCCTGCTTGACCGCCTTGGCCTGGTACTTAGACCAAAGGTCCTCGCTGGTTTGAATCGGGCCATGCACTGAATAGAAGGAGAGGTAAGCCAAGAAAGGCTTGTCCTTGGCCCGCTCGATGAATGCCGCTGTTTCTTGGCCCAGGCGTAGAGGCAACGACTCCCCCGGTGGACCCGCTTCCAAGTTTGGGTTAGTGAAGGGAGCAAAGTAACCGCCCCTCGGACTGCCCACATCCCAGCCCCCGCGGTTCCCATCGAACCCGTGATCCGTGGGCCAAGAACCCTTGGACCCCAAATGCCACTTGCCCGCAAAAAAAGTGCTGTAACCTGCTGCCTGCAGGGCCTCCGCTAGGGTGACTTCATCCGCACCAAGCTGGTGAGTGTATTCTGGTGGCAACAACGAATCATGTCGGCCGGCGCTGCGCCAGGCTTCTCCCGTAGCTGCACCAATCCAATCGGTGATCCCATGCCGCGGCGGATATTTCCCGGTCATGATGCTCGCCCGAGATGGACTGCACACAGAACAGGTGGCGTACCCGCGGGTGAACTTCATGCCGCCCGCAGCAATCGAATCGATGTGCGGGCTCTCATAGAAACTTGATCCCTCATTGGATAAATCACGCCAACCAAGATCGTCGGCGAGGATGAACAGAATGTTAGGCGGTCGTTGCTCTTCACCACCTGATCCAGCCTGGACATTGGACGCGTAAAGCAAACCCAACACCCCTAAACCAACAACTCGCATTCGATCACTCATGGGCGCAAGCATACCCGGAGCGCAGCCGCGGCACCAGAATGATCACACTATTGAACGCCCACTAACCCTCCGAATCAAACACACGCACCTCGGCCCAGTTCGCTTGGCATTCGTCGATGAAGCTCTGGTGCGCAGGAGTTTCTTGATACAGATCGTGGGCAGCGCGTGATTCAAAGGCGATACAGAGCGCCACATGGAACTCAGTGTCCGTCACGGGCCGGTCCAATCCAAGAGCGCGGGGAGCAGCGCTGAAATGGCGGATGCCGTCATGGGGCGCAAGGTGAGTTCTTGCGGCCGCAATCAAGGCTTGCACAGACTCTGAGGAAGAGTCCTGAAGAGTGAAGAAAACGGTGTGGGTGATCATGGGAGCTTGCGTTGGGTTGTGTCGAAGGGAATTGTGCTCTGATTCTCGATGATGTACTCAATGGCCCGGCCGCTCTTGTTGGACTTGGGGTGCTTGTCAAGATAGCGACGGCACCGCACTCGGAGGCCCTTGACTTCTGAACGAATCGCAGATCCCTCACTTTGAGTCCACCCGATCGATCATGTGCGTCCTACAGGTACACTTTAACGAACCATGAATGGAAACAAGCCCACATCGATGAAGCTCAAAGCCCTCGGGGCACCCCATGGCTAGAATCATCAATGCCATCCATTTCCCTTCTTGAAATCCGCTACAGTGATTCCACCGGGCAAACGAATTCTTCCCATAAGCCAATGACTGCTCAACACAAACGCCGCGATTTGCTGAAGTATGTGGCCATGCCCCTGATCCTGCCCTCCAGCATTTTCGGAGCAACTGCTCCTAGCAACAAGATCACCGTGGCCATGTTGGGTATGGGCCGCCAAGCCATGCGGCCCAACCTCGATCAGTTCCTCAAGTCCCCCGATGCCCAAGTGGTCGCGGTTTGTGATGTGGACCCCTGGCGTTTGGAACAAGCCAAGAATAAAGCCGACGCCTTCTACAGCAAGCAAGCGGGCAGCAAGGTCCCAGGCGTAAAAGCCTACAGCGACTTCCGGGATATCCTGGCACGGAACGACATTGACGCAGTGATGATCTCCACTCCGGATCATTGGCATGCCCCCATGGGGGTCATGGCGGCCCAAGCGGGTAAGCACGTTTGCATTGAGAAACCACTTACGACCTGCGTGGCCCATGGCCGCGCGCTCTGCGATGCGGTAGAAAAAGCCGGAGTGGTCAGCCGCACCGACAGCGAGTTCCGTGGAAACCCCCTCTTTTGGCGAATGGCTGAACTGGTGCGCAATGGTCGCATAGGAAAAGTCGTACGCATCGAAAGTGGAGTCCCCAAAGAACTCAACGGCAACCCCATCGGACCGCAAAAGACCATGCCGGTTCCAGACGGCTTCGACTATGACATGTGGCTCGGACCCGCCTTCCACACCCCTTACACCGAGCGACGGGTCCATCCCCAACACTCCTGGTCACGACCGGGCTGGATGCGCGTGGATGACTACTGCAATGGGATGATCTCCAACTGGGGTTCACACCTGAACGACATCGTTCAGTGGTGCAATGGCACTGAACGCACGGGCCCGGTTTCCGTGAAGGGTCACGGGGAATTTTCGAGAGGCCTCTGGAACACGCTTGCCAGTTTCGACTTGGAGTACGAATACGCCAATGGGGTTCAACTGCGCTACTTGATCGACCGGCCTTTCGTGCGCATTGAAGGCACCGCAGGTTGGCTTCAGGCGGAGTACGGAAAACCCCTCACCGCCAGTTCTAAGGAAATCCTGGACTCACCCATCGATTCAGACGAGGTTTCATTTGCGAAGACCCTGCCGGACAAGGTGGACTTCCTGCGAGCAATCAAGGAAGATCGTGAAACCCTTGAGCCCGTGGAGGTCGGACATCGCACGGTCTCGCTCTGCCAGATCGGTTTGATCGCCGCACAACTCGGCCGCCCCCTCAAGTGGGATCCAACCAAGGAGAGATTCCTCGATGACAACGCTGCCGATGCGCTGCTCTCGCGCCCGGTTCGCGGCGCCTGGGGCCTCTAAGAAAAACATCCACTAGTACCCCGACTATCCATGCGTTCACAAACCTCACTTCTTCTGCTAGTGGGATGCCTCGCCCTTGCTCCCATTGGCGCTACCCTCTTTTCAATTCCGCGCGCCCAGGACACAAAACTGATCAACCAGTTCTATGCGTTCAACAACAGCATGCGCGGCGAAGGCCCCTCGGATCCCGCAAAAAAGGCGGCCCTGCTCGCGGAACTCGGCTTCGATGGATTTGAAGGCTACGACCTGCACAAGCTGCCCGAGTTGGCGGGGGAGCTCCACAAGCGCAAGCTTGAAGTGTCGACCATCTACTTCAAGGTCGACATCGACTCCGAGACGAACCCCTACGACAAACGCATCGCCAAATACCTGGAGACCTTTCTCAAGGACACGGGGGTGATCCTCACCGTTCACCTGCACAGCAAGAAATTCTCCTCTTCCGACGCCGCCGGTGACGAATACGCAGTTCCCATCCTGGTTGAACTATCGGACCTGGCACACACCAACGGTGCTAAGGTTGCGGTCTACAACCATGTGAGTTTTTGGGCCGAGAGCATCGATGACGGCATCCGTCTGGCCAAGAAAGTCAATCGCCGCAACTTCGGCGCTGCCTTCAACCTCTGCCACTGGTTGTCCCTCGAAGGTGATGTCAACTTGACCGGACGGTTGGACGAAATCGCCCCTTACCTTCTCTCGGTAACCCTGTGCGGCGCCAAAGGCGGCGCAGATGCCAAGGGCGCTGGTTGGAATGAACTGATCCAGCCCCTCGACAAGGGCAGCTTCGACAATCTCACTTTTCTCAGAGAAGTGATCAAGCGCGGCTACCGTGGTCCCATCGGCCTGCAGTGCTACAATATTTCACTTCCGGCGCGAGAACACCTGACAAGATCGATCGGGACTTGGAGAGCTTTTGAGCAGAACTTCTTAGAAAAAGACCAGGGCGACAAGTAACGGCTCGTAGCGCTCCCTCCGGCCAGTTCCCTGTTCAGCCCAAGCAGAAACTCCCATATCTACAGAATCTGCGGTAGGTCAGGTCCGATTCACCACAGGGCAACCCAGGGCGGGTACCTTCTGTCCATGAGAACTGTCTTTCTTACGTGTCTGGCGGGTGTGATCAGCCTGATTTGCCTGAGCGCTGGTGAAGCACCCGGGACCGCCAAGGATTCACGCCGGCCAAATGTGCTCTTCATCATCTCCGATGATCTGACCTCCACGGCACTCTCCTGTTATGGAAACAAGGTCTGCAAAACACCAAACATTGACGCCTTGGCAGCGAGAGGCACCCGCTTCACCCAGGCATATTGCCAAGGCACCTACTGCGGACCGTCACGGGCTTCGTTCTTGACAGGCTACTATCCCCACGGCACGGGAGTCTTGAGGTATGAGGCACCACGCAAGGCCATCGGCGATCGCGCGACCTGGCCTCAACACTTCAAAAACAACGGCTACCACACCGCGCGAGTGAGCAAGGTGTTTCACATGGGCGTGCCTGGTGGCATTGAGGAGGGAGGCCACGGAGCGGACGATGCGCTCTCCTGGAGCGAGCGGCACAACAGCCCAGGGCCGGAATGGAAAGCACCGGGCAAGGGTGAGACCTTGGAGGGCAACCCTGATGGCAAACGGCCCGTTGTGGGTGGTAACACCTTTGTGGTGGTGGAAGCCGAAGGTGGTGATCTGGTCCACTCAGATGGAAAAACTGCAGCCAAGGCAGCACAGCTGATTGAAGAACTGAAGGACAGACAGTTTTTCCTGGCGGTGGGTTTTGTGCGTCCCCATGTGCCTTTCGTGGCACCGGCGTCCTACTACGAACCCTTCCTGCCCTACTCCAAAATGGAGCTGCCCCCCAAGATCAAAGACGACTGGGATGACATTCCCAAAGCGGGCATCAACTACAAGACTTCCCAGAACATGAAAATGGACCTGCGCCGCCAGCAGAAGGCCATGGGTGGCTACTACGCCTCGGTGGCGTTCATGGATGCCCAGGTAGGCAAGGTCATGGCTGCACTTGAGGCATCGGGTGTAGCGGACAATACGATTGTGATCTTCACCAGTGACCACGGCTATCACCTGGGAGAACATGACTTTTGGGCCAAGGTCAGCCTGCGGGATGAGTCGGCGCAGGTGCCCTTGATCATCTGCATGCCTGGCGAGGAACCCGCGGTTTGTGATTCGCTGGTGGAGTTGATTGACCTATATCCAACTGTGGCCAATCTGTGTGGACTCCCCCAGCAGCGCCGCCTCCAGGGAAAGGACATATCGCCCATGCTCTCGGATCGAGAGCACAAAGTCCGGACGGCGGCTTTCAGCGTCGCACCCACGCGCAAGGGATTCTTGCTTCGTGAAAAAAACTGGGCCTTCATCCAATACGGCGAGTATGCGAAACAAGGGGTCGAGCTCTTCGATATGCGGGTTGATCCCGGGCAATTTACGAACCTCGCTGGGTTGGAATCCCACAGCAAGGAGGTCGCGCGTTTTCAAGACCTCTTGGTTACCAAGCTGGAAAACGCGAGAGACAATGACCTGCACAAAACCAGACGATGACCAGAGCCCTCATTGGAATGCTACTGCTACTTGCGGGCTGCGCTGGCTTGAACGGAAACGGGTCAACAAAGGCGCCGCCCAACATCCTGCTGATCATGGCGGACGACATCGGGGTTGAAGCCTTCGGATCCTACGGGGGCGAGAGCTGGCAGACACCACACCTGGACGCACTTGCTACCAAGGGTATGCGCTTCACCCAGTGCTATTCTCAACCCCTCTGCACTCCCAGCCGCGTCAAGCTCATGACCGGCAAGAGCAACCTGCGGAACTACTTGCATTTTTCGATTCTTCAGCCAGGGGAGAGGACCTTTGCCCACGCCGCCCAGAACGCTGGCTATGCGACCGTGGCTGCTGGTAAATGGCAGTTGCTGGGGGCTGAGCACTACAAGGACTGGGCCGGTCGTGGCATGACCCCGGGGCAGGCGGGTTTTGATTCCTGGTGCCTTTGGCAGGTGACCAAGTACGCGCCGCGCTACTGGAATCCAAGAATGGAAGTAGACGGAGTACTGCAGCCAGTAGTCCAGGACGGCTTTGGGCCTGATGAGTTCTGCGATCATCTGGAACAGTTCATTGATCAGCACTCCGAGCAACCTTTCCTGGCCTACTTCCCCATGGCCCTTGTACACAGCCCCTTCGTCCATACACCCTTGACGCGCACCGCGGCGGATGCCGATAAGAACCAAGCCAGCAAGCAGGAACGCTTTGGCGAAATGGTCGCCTATATGGATCAGGTCGTGGGTCGACTCATCGCTCACCTGGAAGAAACTGGCCTGCGTAAGAACACCCTGGTGATTTTTCTCTCCGACAACGGAACCACGAGGGGCATCCAGTCCCAACAGAACGGAAGAAAAATAGTCGGCGGAAAAGCGCTTCCCACCAATGCAGGAACTCATGTTCCCCTCATCGCTTCCTGGCCAGACACAATCGAAGAAGGAGTGGTCTGCGATGACCTGATCGACCTCTCGGACTTTCTCCCGACCCTGGTCGAAGCCATGAACAGTGCTCTGCCCAATGACCAGATATGCGACGGACGCTCGTTCCTGCCCCAGCTCCTTGGAGATGAAGGCACTCCGAGAGAGCACATCACTATCTACTCCAATCCCCGCCCCGAAGACCCCAAGAAGAACCCACGATCGCTGTTCGCCCGAGACAAGCGCTTCAAGCTCTATGACGATGGACGCTTGTTCGATTGTGCTGAGGACCCCTTGGAAGAAAACTCCTTGGAAGAAACAGAGCACGGGGCGGTCCGCAACCACCTGCAGCGGGCCCTCGATGCCCTGCCCCCCGAACCGGCACATCTTGCCTCCCTCCCCATCGAACCTGTGATCTAATTAACAGCCATGCAACCCTTTTCGACACTTGTCTGCTGCACGGTCTTCGTCCTACTCGGTGCCTGCGGTGGCCTGGGCAATCCCGGTCCCAGGCATGTACTGATTCTAGGGGACTCGATCTCCATCGGTTACACCAAGACAGTGCAAGAGATCCTGGGCCCGGATTTCAAAGTGGTACGCCCCATGCATAAAGACGGCAAGCGTATGGAAAATTGCGCGGGCACCACCAATGGAGTATCTGCCATAGATCGCTGGCTGGCCTTAGATGGTGGCCCATGGGACGTGATCCACTTCAACTTTGGCTTGCACGATCTCAAGCGCGTGGATGCCCAATCTCGGAAGAACTCCGATGACCCGAGTTCCCCCCCACAAGCGGACATAGCCACCTACAGCAAACAGCTCACCAACATTACGGACAAGCTGGAGGCCAGCGGCGCGAGACTTATCTTTGCTACCACGACCCCTGTGCCCCCCGGAAAAGTCCGGCCCCATCGTGATCCGAAGGACGTAGAGCTCTACAACGCAGCAGCCAGGTCCATCATGATTCCCCGCCAGATCGCGATTGATGACCTTTACACCTTTGCCCTACCACTGCTGGCAGAAATTCAATTGCCCGTGAACGTACACTTCACCCCAGAAGGGTCTGTGGCCCTTGCCCATGAAGTCGCAAGCTCGATCCAAGCAGCAACGACAAACTGACATGAAAACACTCCTCACAATCCTATTGGCGCTCTGCGTCAACCCCAGCGCGCTCAAGGGCCCGTACGCGATCCATTGCCCCAACTTCAGCGACCGCCTGCTGGTGGTGATTGAATACGACGCGGGGGATGAGAATATTCCCTGGGAGATAGCGCGAGCCAAGACCACACCCATGCGCACGGACGCAGGCGAATTGATCGATGCGGACTCCTATAAGTGCCCTCGACTCTATGCATCCGGGCACACGGATCCGCGCTCCAAGAGTCTCAAGGTACTTGGAGATGGCAAGCGTCTGGTGGTTTGGGAGTTAGAACGACCCAAAAAGGACTGCAAGACAATCAAGCGCCTCGCGGGTAGTTACGAGTTGACCCACGGAGGCAAAGTCCATTGGCTCGACATTCCGATCGATCAAGAAGCAGGTGCAGAACCCAAGGAATGGGCCAACGACCACTTGAAGGAAGCGGGCTTCGTCCTCAAACGGGGCCGGCGTGTCGTGCCCCAGCTGCACGTGAAGGTATCGGGCAAGGTCTTTGACTTCGACAAGTTTCAGGTTCTCGGTGACACCGGCAACGAAATGGAATCCAAGGCCAGCAACCGAGGCAACGAGGACTACACCGAGCAGTTCGACCTCAAAGGAGAAGACCCGAAAGACTTGAAACTCGTCGTACACTTGGAAGATGGCACTCAAATCACCATCGACAAGATCCCGGCCGCGTCTAAGTACCGTCGGTTGCGTGGGTCCAAATGGAAAAAGGCTGGCATCACGGTTGAAACCCGCGTCACCGACGTGAGCGAGTACTACGCAAAGGGCCGCGGGGATTTCGACTCCTATGCCAATTACCGCTGGGTGAATTCCAAGGGCAAGCTCCTCAACATCTCTCCCGCATCTGAAGCCTCGGGCACGAAAACCACCTTTACCACCGCTTGCCGCTCGCCCCTCGACCTGCCCACGGGAGCGCGCCTCGAAATGGGCGTGCTGGTGGGCGCTGTGACCGAATGGCTCGAATACGAGTATTTCGACGTCCCGATGCCTAAATAACGCCGCCTCGCACGGATCCCGCTCAATTCCTGTCACGATCATGTCTAGGTTCGAGACGGGCGATGCCGGGAGGCCCCTGGCGGGTTAGACTGCTGGCGCAATGGAGATCAAGAACAACACTAGGCGCCCCGTGAAGGTGCCCCTTCCCGGAGGCAAGCGACTCTTCCTCAGCCCCAACGGCGTGGGACAAATCATGCCCAAGGATGCGGATCATCCCCCGGTGAAGAAGCTGATCGACGCAGGCGACATCGAAATCATCGGCGGAGGCCGCACCAAAGGTGGCGGCGACCTTGGCGGATCGGGCGGCGTGAACCCGTCCCAAGCCAGTGGCGGCTCCGGTAACGTGCGCCACACGGGCGACCGCTGATCAAGAAAGGTCCCCGGGGGAGCCCCACATGCCCATAATGGCAGCATGACCACTCCCCCCCTGCCCTTTGCGTTCCTTGGATTTCTGATTGCTGGGCCTCTCTTCGCAAGCCCCGCCCAAACGCCAACGAATCTGACCGATCACTTCGTGGCTCCCGAAGGTGCACGGGTCACCCTCTGGGCCGAATCCCCGCAGGTCTACAATCCAACCGCTCTCGACATCGACCAAGAGGGTCGTGTTTGGGTCACCGAAGCGATCAACTACCGGCGTTGGGGCGGGCGCAACAAGGGCTTCGAGATCCCCGGTGGCGATCGAGTCGTAGTCTTGCAGGACACCAACGGCGATGGGCAAGCGGACAAGAGCACAGTCTTCGCCCAAGACGAGGACCTGGTCGCGCCCCTTGGAATCGCAGTGGTGGGCGAATGGATCTACGTGAGCTGCTCCCCCAACCTGTTCCGCTACCGGGACACAGACGGAGACTTGGTGGCCGATGAGCGTGAATTAGTCCTGACGGGTTTCGGAGGTCTCGACCACGACCACGGCTTGCACTCGGTGGTGACTGGCGATGATGGGTTCCTGTATCTCTCCGTGGGGAACGCGGGTCCCCACCAGGTGGATGGCCCGGACGGCTTTCAATTGCGCTCGGGCTCGATCTACACCGGCGGCACACCCTACAACGGCGCCAACACGCCCGGGCTGGTCTCCAGCGATGGCGAAGTTTGGACCGCAGGGCTCAACCTCCGTCTACGACCGGATGGAAGCGGCCTCGAAGTCCTCGCCCACAACTTCCGTAACCAATACGAGGTCACTCGCGATGCCTTTGGCTCGACCTACTCAGCGGACAACGATGATGACGGCAACCGTGGATGCCGTACGGTTTGGGCCCCGGAGGGTGCCAACCTTGGGTACTTCGGCTTTGACGGACGCACGAGTTGGCGCGCAGATGAACGCCCGTGGCAAGGCACTTGGACCGCCCACTGGCACCAGGATGACCCCGGAGTCTTTCCTGCTGGATCCCCCACCGGCGCGGGAGGCCCGACGGGGTGCGCCCTACTCGAAGGAACCGTCGGCGTGCTGGGCGCATGGAACGGCTCTGTGCTCAACTGCGATGCGGGGGCCGGGGTAGTCTATGCCCACCGCACCCAAGTCGAAGGGGCCGCAATCACCATGGAGGGTTCGATTTTCCTGGGCCGCACCAAGACCTCTGGTCGCGCGGCCGACGATGGGCAGGGGGTTTGGTTCCGCCCTTCGGATGTGTGTGTGGCACCGGACGGCTCGGTCCTCGTGGCGGATTGGTACGACCCGGGAGTCGGCGGTCACGGCGCGGGCGACCGCGAAACCTATGGTCGATTGCTACGGGTCAGTGGACCAGGCCAAGAGGGCTCTTTGGGAGAGCGCACAGCAGGAGCTTCCTGGGACAGCCCCAACATCGCCGTGCGAGCCGCTGCCCGCGAAGACGCAGCGCACCTGACCAACGCTTGGATCCAAGCAGCGAACGGTAGCCAACCCCGCCGAGCAGCAAGAGCCCTGGCCATGTTGGCGGGACGCGAACAAGGCCCCGCCGCAACGCGCCGAGCCCTCAACCATCCCAACGAACGGGTGCGCGCCGCTGCCCTCCGCATCATGTCTGGCGCAGAAGGCCCAGCCTCGCTGCTTTCGGTCGCTGAAATTCTGGTGGACGACCCGAGTCCTCTAGTACGCGCCCTTGCCCTACGTCTCTTGCGCACGGTGGACCCACAAGACAAACACGAGACCCTGCTCGCCCTGTCCCTGCGCGGGCCCGCAAGCGACCGCACCTACCTGGAGTCCATCGGACTGGGTGCCCGCGGCGGAGAAAGCGAATTGCTGCAAGCTCTCATGCAACACCACCAAGAGAGCGCACCGATCCCCACCCTGCTGCGCAAGGTTGCCTGGCGTTTGCAGTTGGAGGAAGGCCTGCCCCTGCTTCAATCCTTGGCCCAGGATGAAAGCCTCGATGAAGCGGCGCGCTTAGAAGCAGTCGATGGTATTGCCTGGCTCAAGAGTCCCGCGGCCGCGGACGCCATGTTCGCCCTGGCCCATACAGGATCAGCGAAATCCCAAGGACGTGCCAAGCAATGGCTCGCCCTACGGGCAGGCAACCTGTGGCGTGATCATGGGCTGGCGGAAAAAGGCCCCGCCCAGATGCCATCCACCGCGACCCAGGCCCTGGAATTCCTACGGCCTACCGAATTGGTTCCGGTTGAACTCGATGTGCAAGGCATGAGCCAAATCTGGCTGAACACCACAGACAGCGGTGACGGCAACAGCGGTGATTGGGCCGACTGGCTCGACGTGGCGTTCATCGATGCAAACGGAAAGCGCACCCCCCTATCGGATCAGGGTTGGACCTACGAGGAAACCGGTTGGGGCAAGAGCCGCTTTGGCAAGAATGCCACAGGTGGCCCCCTGATCGTGGCGGGAAAAACCTATGAGGATGGCCTCGGGGCCCACGCCCCAAGCCTGCACGGTTTTGAAGTCCCCGCTGATGCGGTGCTCTTCACGGGCTTTGCTGGACGTGACGAAGGGGGCAGTTCCCAGGGCTCGGGCAGCACCATCGACTTCCGTGTTTTTGTGGTTCAACGGGAGATCAAATCCCAGGTCCATGCCCTGCGGTCCGTTGCCCTTGAGAGCGGCCCAGGAACCGTTCAGACCGACGCCATCCGCACCCTGGCGCAACTGCCCAACCAAGCACTTTGGGTGGCGGAGCAGGCGCCGGCGTGGAACGAAGAATTGAAACGAGCCGCGCTTGAGGGACTGGAACAAAACCCAGACCTCGGGGTGCGCGCCCTCGCCCGCGGCGCATTTCAACCGATGGACACAGCCTCCCCCGCCGTGCGGCCCGAAGAGTTGCTGGCCTTGGAAGCCGATCCCCTGCACGGCCGTCAGGTCTTCCGCAGCACCGCGGCCCAGTGTTCTTCATGCCATGCCCTCGGCGGCTATGGCCAAGACATCGGGCCCAACCTGAGTTCCGTGCATGAGAAGTACGACCGCGCCGGATTACTCGATGCGATTCTCAATCCATCCAAAGCCGTTTCGATTGGTTATGAGACCCAGATCGTCGCCACCCACGATGGAGAAATCCTGTCCGGCTTTTTGTTGGCGCGGGATGAACACGGGATGGTGCTCAAGACCACCACCGGCGAACGCTTGGCCATTCACGCGGACGAGATCGAGGCCACGCGACAGTCCCCCGTGTCCCTGATGCCGGAGGGTGTCGCCTTGGGCCTCAGCCCCCAAGAGCTGGCTGACCTTGTGGCCTACCTTTCCTTGGGATCAGACCTGGGACGCCAATTAGGGAAGCCGGTAGAACTCTACAACGGCGAGAACTTTGACGGTTGGTTGCGCTTCTTGCCCGGTGGGCAAGACCCCGACAAGACCTGGAGCATCGTCAACGGCATCGTCCAGTGCACGGGGTCCCCTGCGGGCTACTTGCGCACGGAGGCTTCCTATGGAAACTACGAACTGGAGGTGGAGTGGCGCTTTGACCCCACCAAGGGTGCAGGCAACTCAGGGGTGCTCTTGCGTATGAATGGCGAAGACAAGGTTTGGCCTCGCTCGATCGAAGCTCAATTGCAGTCGGGTAACGCCGGTGACATTTGGAACATCGACGAGATGGTGATGCAAGCGGATCCCGCACGCACTAACGGGCGGCGCACAAAAAAGGCCCACGCTTCAGCGGAAAAAGCCCTTGGGGCGTGGAACCACTACCGCATCGTCATGGACGGTCCTTTGATGGAACTTTGGATCAACGGCGTCTTGCAAAATGATGCGATTGGATGCGAGGCGAATCCGGGCCCCATCTGCTTGCAATCGGAAGGGGCCTACATCGAATTCCGACGGGTCACCCTCACCCCCATTTTGGACTAACACCCATGGACCCAGAAGGCACTCCCAAGGCCGGCTGGACAATCGTCCTGACCCTTGTCCTTTTCCTCGGTGGCGCCGCCCTAGCCATGAGGGATTTGAGCACGTCAAACCGGCCCCATGAGTTGACCGCCGCACCCTATGTGACCGTACTGTTTGCAATCAGCGCAACCTTGGCGGTCCGCTGCTGGATCCACATGGCGCGCTCGAAGCCCGCTGTCGGCGGTCGTTCCCTGATGACCCGCGTACTGCAGATTTTCCTGGGACTGTTTATCGTGGTCAACCTACTGCTTCTTGTCTCAGCAGCCGGCACTGGGTGGACAGTCCTTACGAGCTAGCTCCCGGACCCGCCGGGATCAGTCCACCCGCGCCCATGCAATCGTCCCGGTCCCGGCAGCGCCGCCGTCCAGCAGCAGGTGCAGGGTTGCGCCGGCAAGGGCCTCGGGCAGGTTGAACTCCAGGACGCATTCCCTTTGACTTTTATTGAGGGTGCTCGTTTGGACAATGTGGACTCGTATGTCCTCGCCAATCATCAGGCGCGCGCTGGCGATCGTGAGGGCCTTACCCCTGGTGAGATTAAGGCGCAGGCTGTAATTGCCTGCCTCCAGGTCTGTAGGCAAATCCTCAATGATCCAGGTGGTGTTCTTTGCGACCAGGTGGCGCTTGGTCCACCCGAATTCCAAAGACGGGCCGGCGTAGGAACTCAAGTAAAGCCGTCTGCCCGCCTGACCGGAAACCGAATCGGGGGCTTCGGCAAAGGCGGCTTGGAAGCAGGCTGCGGCCTGGGTGTCGTGCCCTTCCCAACGGCGATAGGAACTGCCCAAGGCCAATTGAATCACGGCTCGCTGATCCGGGGTGTAGGCGGAATTACTGAGCATGGCCTTCAGGCGTTGTTCAGCCTCTGCCCCCTTACCGCCTTTGGCTTCGGCGGTGGCTTGTTGCACAACGGTGGTCCATTTAGGAAAGGACAAGCGCGCGTGGTGACCGCTGGTATCGGTGGGATCCAGACGCTTGATGTCTGCCAATAAGGTGGCGCTTGGGTCCAGATCCAAGGCCTCACGCTCGATCAAAAGCGCCAACTCTTGGGCTCCCTCGCCGGATTCCCGGGCATGCTCCATGGCTTTGGTCAGCTCCCGCCAACGCAAGCAGCTGACTGAAAATGCGGCCAGTGTTTTCTGAGCCTCGGCCAAGTCCTTAGGCAACTGACGACCCTGACGTGACCCGATCAACGTTCCCGTTTCGGTGTAGGCCAACACAGCTGGATAGGTGCGCAAGCCGCTGCCCTTCTTTTTCCAGCCCTTGTTGCGCTCGGTGTTGGGGCCTCCCTTGGCCTTGTCCGTGGTCTGCAGAATGTCCACATCGCTGAGAACAAATCCCTCGCCTAACTGTCCGGTGAAATCCTCCTGGGTCCAAACCTCCAGGAACAGGCGCTCGCTAAAGGGGTGCCAATCGGAGCCATGCACTAGGACCAACAACATGGCGTCCTGTTCCGCGCACAGAGTCCGCCCGGCGGAATAGGAATGGGGCTCATCAACCGGGGCATTGAACCCAGCGATACCCAAGAACACACAAAAGAAAAAAGCACCCATGGTTCAACTCCGGCGATGGCCCCAAACAAGAAAACGAGTCACATGCAAGCAGTTGGTGTCCTTTGCCATCCGCACCCATAGGGCGCGATGCTTCTTCGCTTCCAGATCCAATGAATAAAATCCTTTCGTTCCCTTCAGGACCCCAACCTGTTCCCAAGTCTCCCCATCGGTACTGATTTCCACGCGACTCCCAGCCGCTCGCCCAGCCTGGCCGCCGGTTACGTTTTGGATCACGATGCCCGTGATCTCCGTGTGGTGCTCAAGTCGCACAGCGATGAACGAGGCCCCGTTGTCCGTGTGGCAACGGCCGCCGTGCTCCCCGAGAATCCCCCAATGGGTTTCCGGAGTGTCCCAGCGATTGCCGCGCCCGGAAACTTGCAGCAGTCCCCCGGCGGAAACCAGGTCTCCGGGGAATGGCTTGATCCCCGACATGTCCTTGGGTTCGGACAGCCTGGCGGTCTGTGCGCCAATGATTTGAAAGGTGGGCACATCGCCCCGCGCAGCCGCATCCAACAGGGCACTGCGGGCGAGTTTTTTGAGCACTGCTGATCCGCCCTCGCCCCCATCCGAAGAAGCCGCCAAGATCCGGGCCAGGGTCGCTTTGCCCTCGGCTGAATCCGCGTCGTGTTTCCCAAGCAGCCAGGCCACCAGGGGCGGACCAAAATCGGGTGACGAAATGAGGATTTTGCACATGGTGCTCTCCAGCTTGCTCTGGCTTTCTTCATCCAGTTGCTTGAAGGCCCAATCCCAAGCGCCCTCCACATTCCAGCGCCCCGCTCCCCAATGATCTTGATTCCGAATCCACTTGAGCAGAGTGCGCAACTTGGCGGCGTCCTCTAGCTCGGCAAACAGCTTGGGATAAACCCGCCTGGAGAGGATCCCCCACGCGGGCCCTTCGTGTCCCTGCAAACCGTCGAGCAGCGCATGCTGGTAACGCGCCCACCAGGCCGTGCCCTGGGCAGTGCGTTCACCAAAGTCCGCCCACGCCATCCACAAGCCATAATGTAATCCATGAGCCTTGAGAGCCTTGGCCCATTGCTCGTTGGCCTTGTCGAGCTCGCCCTCCCGCTCAAGGGCATGGGCCGCGCGGGCAAGGTCCGCCGCGCGCGCGACGGACTCGGAATCCGAAAAGCAGGCCTCGGTCAACATCAAGCTCTGCCAGGTCCCATCGTAGAAACTGGTGTGCAGACTGCGTTTCCAGGAAAGGGAGTAGGCAGGTTTCCACTCGGTGTCGCTGATTTTAACCGTGTAGGCACAATGGCCGGGCTCGCCCATGGTGGCTGCGGGAATCCCATTGGCCATGGCAGCGGACGCGCCGAGGTTTGAAAGCGCACCGCACACACCGCCCACTTCGATCACCATCTCGGGCATAGCCCCAAAGGACTCCCGGAAGGGCATATAGTAAGTGGACCGCTGCACGCTGTCGTCCAGGCAATTGAAGGAGCGATAAGGCGCTTGCCAGCAGGCGCTCACATACTCCCGGCGGGGCCAGCAGATGCGGTCACGCAAATAGAGCATGGCAGCGGTGTTCGCCATGTCCCCCCATTGGGTACCGCGCGCGAGGAAGCGTCGCTCCCAAGTGGCAAGACCCCCATAACAGGAGTTCAACAGACCCGCACGGAAACTGTCCCGGTAATAGTGATAGCGTTGGAGTACCGCGTCCTCTGCACGGTTGGTGAAACCAAGGGTGAGGGCGCAAGCGGTGGCCATGCTGCGATCCACCGGACGGGTTCCCAGGTCGCGCTCGGAATTCCACACCAGTTGCAAGAAACCCAGCACCTTTTCTGGGCGAAGCAAAGGTCCCGAGTCCAAGACCTCGCGTAACCAATCCTCGTTTTGACGAAGGGCATCGAAGAACCCGTGGGCCTCGGGCTGCTGGTGCAGAACTTGCCACGCCTCCGCACCCACCTGCCGTTCAAGGTCACTGAAGAGATCCGTGGAGTCGCCGTGAGCGACCAAGGTCAAGGCAAGAAGAGCGGTTGCTATGTACATGGCTGACTGAATGGTAGGCGGTCCCATGGGAATACGCCAGGAACCCCCGCGCCAGATCCTGCAGGATTGGGCCTGGACGACTTGAGCGGGGCACTCGGGCGCATCCCGTCGTCACCGGTCCTTGGACCTCTAACTGGCCGTGGGCAAGGGCTCAATTCCATTACCCACAAAGCCCAGACGCAGGGTCCCTAGGGCTTGGGCTTCCGCAATCCGGTGGGTCACATGCAGGACCGTGCAGGAGCTCGCTCGGTGCACTTCTGCCAGCACATCCTGCATGGCCTCGCGGGTGCCATCGTCGAGGGATGAGAGGGGCTCGTCCAGGAGCAGCAGGCTCGGTCGGTTGGCCAGGGCGCGCCCGAGGGCAACCCGTTGGCGTTCGCCACCGGAAAGTTCGTGGGGGCGGCGGTTGAGCAGGTCAGTGAGGCTGAGTTGCTGGGCCAATTCACTTAGGCGTTGGTCTTGCTCGGCCTGGGAGTGCTTTCGGATTTGGAGGGCAAAAACCAATTGCCCCTGCACGCTCATGGTCGGGAACAGGGCGCCGTCTTGGGGAACGTAGCCAATGCCTCGGTCGGCGGGGTCGCGCCTGGCCATGTCCTCGCCGTTGATCATGAGGCTGCCCCCGTGAAGCGGTCGCAGTCCCGCAATCGTCTCCAAGAGCGTCGTCTTCCCGCACCCGGTGGGGCCCAGCAGGACTGCATAGGCGCCACTGGGAATGGTTAGGGAAACCTGGGAAATACGCGTATCCCCAGCGCCAAGAGTTCCCTGGCGCAACTCAATCATGGGGTGATCGCTCACAGTAAGCCTCCCCGCATGCCGAACATGCGCGCCAGAACCAACACGCTGATTGCGGCAAGAACCATCAGCAGGGAAACCGCGAGGGCTGCCTGCAAGTTGCCGACGGAGAGCTCAAGGAAAACCGTCGTGGGCAAGACCTCAGTCTTCATGCGCGTTGCCCCTGAGAACACCAGGATCGGACCAAATTCCCCAAGGGCGCGGGCGAATGCCAAGGATCCCGCGGCAATGATTCCGCCCCGCGCCTCGGGGAGGGCCACTCGGAAGAAAGCCTGGGCTCGGGTGCAGCCAAGGGTACGCGCCACTTGCTCGGGACGCGGGTCGATGCTGTCAAAGCAAAGACGCATGGTGCGCACGGCAAAAGCACAGGCCACCACAAACTGAGCCAGCACCACACCGGGCAGCTCGTAAGTCATCTCCATCACGTGCTCTTCAAAGAACTGTCCCGCGGCGGTTTGGAACAGAATCAAGAGACTCAAACCGATCACCAGGGGCGGCAGCACGATGGGAATATCAAAGAGCGCGTCGAGCAAACGACTGCCACGGAAACGGAAACGCGCAAGCAGGTAGCCAGCGGGCACCGCAACCACAAGTGAAAGCAGCGCAGCCAGGGTGCAACTGATG
Source organism: Planctomycetota bacterium (assembly GCA_028823345.1). Lineage (GTDB taxonomy): Bacteria > Planctomycetota > UBA1135 > UBA1135. The sequence goes on along the minus strand of JAPKBR010000027.1, from coordinate 26,967 downwards.
AACGATAGGGCAATCGAGTGACGGATCGCATCAGACTGGAGCGCAATCCAACACTCGTCCCAAGATGTGAAGCCTACATCGGCCACAAGCAAGCCGAGGATCAAGAGAGCATAGAGTCCGGCCAGAAAGCCTAGACCGCCCAAGAACCACTGACCGCGAACTCTAGAGTTCATCGAGGGTCCTCCCCGATGCGCCATTCAAAGCCCAACTTGCTGAACTGCTCTTTGGATGCGTCGCTGGTGGCCGCGTCGAACATGCGCTGCAACAAATAGCTTTGCGTGTTGTTGCGGCGAACCGCAAAGAGTTGTTCCGCGATCGCATTGGGTGTCAGGGCCACGGAAGAGAGTTTGTCCCCGGCCAAGGCAGCGTTGCTGGCGTAGACCACCGCCGCATCGAGGGCGCCGGTAAGCAATGCGTTGACCAAGAAATCCCCCTGGGGGGCATCCTGTTTCAAATTTCCACTGGCGGCAAAAGCTGCGGCGAGGTTTTCCTTCTCCATCTGGGCTTGGGTCAAACGCCCCAGTGCGGATTGTTTGGGATGGGCGAGCCCCACTCGCAGGCCGGGCCGAGCAAGGTCGGCGAGGCCCTTCAATTGCAAGGGGTTCTTGGGTGCGCAAATGAGCACCAAAGGATTGTTCGAAAGTACCACGCGCGGGTCAAACCGTTCCTGAACCTCGTCCAAGAAACTGGCGTCGCAGGAGAAAAACACATCAGGACTGCCGCCGCTTTCCATCTGGGACACAAGGATTCCGCAGCCGTTGTAGACCCGAGTGAGATCTACCCCCTCGCGCTGGGACCAGGAGTGAAGAGTCTCCTCCAACGCCGAGTGAAACATGGAACCGGCATAGAGCAGCACCTCGGGGCGCGCGGACCAGGCGTCCCCTTCTATAGGAGTCAAGCCAGCCGCCAAAAAATAAGCTCTGCCGCGATCGCGAGCCTGCAGGAAACGAGCAAGCTGCAGGGCGCTCGTGGGGCGTGGACTCTGTCGGAGCACCCCCACTGAAACGCGAATGGGTTTCTGCTCCAGCTCGGGCAAGCGCACCAGGTCCAGCCCGTCGAACTGGGCAACGGTGGCGTCCCACACGATGGCCGCATCTACCTGTCCAATCTGCAAGCTGGTGGCGAGTTCGGTGACCGTGGGTTGAAACACCTTGGCCTTGGCTTCGATCTGTGTCCATAGGCCTAGCTCGCTATAGACCGTCTTGACCACGCGGCCCACCGCAGCAGCGGAAGGGCTGCCAAGGGCAAAGGGCAAGTCTCTGTCCAACAGGTCTTCTATGGTTCGAAGTCCCAAGGGGTTGCCCTCGGCCACCGCGAGAACCGGGCGCATAGTGGCAAGGGGCAAGATCTCGGCGATCAGGTCTTTGGCGCGCCCCATTTCCAAAAAACTCTGATCCCCGGGCAGGTAAAGGTCCGCCGCGTTGCCATCCACTTGAAGCTGGCCCAACAAGCTGCCGGACCCGCCGAACTGAATATGCACCGTGGTACCGGTTTCCTCTTCAAAGGCACGCACGGCAGGTTCCACCGCGTGTCGAATCCCGGCGGCGCAGTAAAGCGTCAATGGCTCCCCGTCCCCATGACTGGAGGGAATGCCCAAGCGCACGAGAGCCAGACACAAGAGCGCGATCAGCGCCAGGAATAGAGTCAACGACTTCATCTTTCGTCGGCAGAGTGCAAACCCTTGGGGCCCAAGTAGACGGTGCGACTCTCAGGAATCGGCTCCTGAGAATGGGTCGCCATCATGAGGCAGCCGCCGTTGGTGCGGAAACTCTGGAAAGCCTCCAAGACCAAAGCCGCGCTCTCGGGATCGAGATTTCCGGTAGGTTCATCGGCCAGCACAAGGGCGGGCCCATGGACCAAGGCACGGGCAACTGCTCCACGCTGGCGTTCACCCGCGGAGAGTTCCGCAGGCCGGTGATGAATGCGGTCTCCCAAGCCCAGTTGCTCCAGCAACTCTCGCGCCCGGGCTTCGCTTCCACCGGCAAGGCGCGTGTTGTCGAGCAAGTCGAGGTAGGGCAGAAGATGCATGCTCTGGAACACAAAGCCAATGGACGTCTGCCGCAATTTGGCCCGGGCCGCGGGGCCCAAAGCAGTCAACTCCGCAGATCCCAAATGGACCCTGCCCTCGGTGGGACGCAACATCCCGCCCAGGATGGAAAGGAGAGTGGTTTTGCCCGCGCCGCTCTTTCCGCGCACCACGATGAACTCCTCTTGCTGTGCGCTCAGGCTGGACGGGGCCAGAGCGATGATTTTTTGACCCCGCAGATCGTAGTGCATCCCCGCGCAGTCCACTTGGAAGACACTCATGAGGTCTCCCCCAACACGCGCACGGGATCTTGGATGACGGCCAAGGCCACCGGGATCAGACTCGCCACCGCAGCGAAAGCGGGCGTCACGAATAGGGCCACCAAAACCAAGTCCAGTTCCAAGTTCACCGCACCCGCGCGGGTTTCGAAGAGCACCCGCCCAAGGTCCGAGGCTAAGAACCCGCCAAGCAACACCCCTGTTGCTCCGCCTAACAAACCCAAGAAGGCCGCACGGCCCAGGAACAAAGCCGCCACTTGACCCGAAGACTTTCCAAGGGCCCGCAGCACCCCGATCTCCGCTCGGCGCTCGCGCACATTCAACATGCACAGAGCTCCCACCAGCAGTGCGCAGAGCCCAGCGATCACGGGGAAGCCGGATTGGAGAAAGCGCCCGGCCAATTGGCGTTGATCGCGCCGCGCATCGGCTAGAGCCTCCCGCCGCACAATCACCGCCCCTGGCATGAGGGGGTCGAGCTCTACGCGCAGGGCAGCCAAGGGATCCGCAACCTCTTCCGAGCAATGACATTCCAGGGCTTCGATTTCAGTGATGCGTCCGTCTAGATCGAGCAGGGATTGAGCGTCCCCAAGGTCCAAGAAAACCTGCACATCCTGCTCGTCCCCCACGGGAGCCAAGACCCGCGAGATACTAAAAGTGCGTCCCAAGAGCTCCACGCTTGCGCCCTCTTCAAGGCTCAAGAGTCTCGCAATTTCGTCACCCAAGACCAAGCTGCCCGGTTCCACAACGCGCCCAAAGACCGGCTTCATGGTCTTGCCCTGTTTGAATATTTCGCCGCTGATCCCGGTCAGCAGGACCTCCCGACCTTGCCAATTGTGTCGGCGTTTGATCATGGGCACAAGCCGGTTGGCCACGCCTTGGTCTTCCAGTTCGAGCAGGAATTCGACGGGCATGGAACCCGGTGCCAAACCCTGGGCCCAGTAGGCGTCCAGTGAAGTGCCTGGGGGAAGAATCAGAATGTTGAGGCCCATGTCCCGCTGCAGGATCCGGGTCTCCCCTTCATTCGAGCGCGCAAGCAGGAAAAAAAACAAGGCGGCAGCCACAGTGGCCCCGAGGGCACTCACCGCCAACAGCGCACTCCACCTGCGCAGGAGCAACTCCTTTGTCACGAGACGCAAGATGCTCATGAGCGGCGCCCCAGCAAAACAATCAAGGCCGCAACCACGATGCATGCCACGATAAAAATCAAAAGAGCCCAGGGGGCCATGGCGAAGGTGAATGGATCGGAATCGTCTTCATCCTGCCCCACATCTTGCACCGGATCACTCTGATCGGGAAAGCCCCAGTCCCCTGTGCCCCCCCCTGTGGAGTCGATCCCCTTGACCTCCGCATGGGTTTCTTCAGGAACCGGCGGCCTGTCGATTCCGGCGAGGCCACCCTCGCGATAACCAAACAGCACCTCGCCCAAGTCCGCAACGGCCCGGGTGCCCGTGCGTTCCGCTGAACCGCGCGAAAGAATACGCGTCACCTCCGCCAGCACATAGGGGCTCGCAGGATCGAAGCCAAGGACCGTGGCGGCAAGGTCATGCTGCTCAGCATCAAAGCGATGGGGAAGCCGAGGCTCGGCGGCCCAGTCCCGATCCGTGTCGCACTCACAGGATTCGCCGATCAGGGCCAGTGCGCTCAAAATCTCGGCAGTGACGAGACGCTCCCCCACCAATGGCTCACCCACCCGTTTCATGCGGCCATAGAACATGATCAGCGCGGACTGCTCCGGATCCAAATCCAGCAAGCCCGCGGACCAAAGGGCTACCCGCTCAGTCTCACGCTCGCTGGCCGGGAGAATCTGGACCGCAACTTCCCCCGCCAAAGGCCGGGGCAAGTTGGGTTCGATTTCGCGCAAGAGTTCGATAGCCGAGTCGATCTGTTCTTCGGCGTGCCTGACTCCTTCTGGATCCGTCCCCGCCACCAAAACCACCGTGGCAAAAGCATCCAACATGTTTGCGCTCAGATTCGCCCTCAAAGGAGAGTCCAAGACCCCGGACAAACTGCGGACACGTGCGGGCCCGTCGTCCTGGCTCTCGCCAGTGGACTGCCCTAAGTCAAGCCGCAGGCCGTCCTTGGAGACCAGGGCCCAACGGGTGGCAAGATCATTGCTGGGCTGGACGCGAGCGGTCACATTAGCATCCTTGAGCAACGCCTCGAGAGCGCGCAACTCCACCTGGGAATCCACCGGCCCGGTCGCTTCAACGACCCACTCGGCGTCCACAAGGCTGACAAAACCAATGTCGCGCACGGTGTAGCGGCACACAAGCTGCAGGGTCATGAGACCCGCGAAAAAGAGCAATCCCTTCAACGCTCATCCTTCGGCATGAAGCCGATCGAGGTTTGAATCCAAGTACCGCAACTGCAACCGCCACCGCCCTCGGGGGACAGCAGCATGCCCTCTGCCGGGATCGTGCTAATCCAACAATCGGGTCGCAATCGTTTCCAACGTGTGGAGCGACCTTCGAGCACATCCCAAACCGCGAGTTCACCTGCGCGCAAGAAGAGTGCGTTCTTGGAGGCCACATAGGTGCCGCATTGATGCCCTTCGGGGAATGGTTGAGCTTGGGGCTCTCCGGTTTCCAAGTCCATCACCGCGGGACGCAGGTAGACCTTGCCGTTCACGATCAAGGGACGAGACAGGGACTTGCCGTGGTGATCGACCTCCCAGGTGAATTTGCGCCGCCAGAGACTGGCGCCGTTGCCCGCGTCAAAGGCATAGACCGCAAACTCGCCCCCCGCAGAACTGACCATCACAAGTTTCCCATCGCTTTGAGCCAAGTAGATCGCCACGCGGCCGGGGACCGGAGTCGCTTCCCGTTCCCAAAGGACCTGGCCGGTTTGCAAGTCCAAGGACACCAACCACAGGTCCTCCCAGAGTTTGCTAGAACCTATCCTGCGAGCATCGGCCCCTAGTAAATCGGTGTTGCGGCATTCAAGAAAGCTCACCGCCCCATCGGCGATGGTGATGGTCGGATGCAAGACAAGACTGCCACTACGCTGCCAAGCCAGGTCACCACTGGCCCGGTCGAGGCCAAAGATCCCATCGCCGCAGACCTTCTTGGCCGCCTCGCCCTCACGCGCGTCGTACCAGGCATCACCACCCCACCACGCGGTGAACGGAGCACCCGCCTTAACCGGCGTGCCGACGATACGCCGGGGAGTCGCAGCCACATAACCCCAGTCCCATTCGAAGTCATCCCGCGCACCGGCCTGGACCGGGAGCTGACGCTTGATGTGCCCTTCCTCCCCATCGAACTCGAAGAGGAAACCCTGCATGGCCAGGAAGTACTCCTCACCCTCGGCGCAAGAGTTTGCGCAATCCCGGGGCACGTTGAAGCGCGCCATGCTCGGCAGCTCCACATTCCACAGGGCTTGACCGCTAAAGGCATCAAGGGCAATCACCCTGTGTAGGCCCTGCATGAACAAACGGCCGTTCGAGGTCAGGGGTGCCGCCTTGCGATTTTGGCGATCGGATTGATAACGCGCACCGGGTCGCCCGAGCCAATTCACATCCAACTGCTCCACGGTGCGCACGCCACCAAGCTCCTCGCCGTTATAAGCGCTGTTGTCCGCGCTGCCATACATGTGGCCCCAACTGCGGGCGCCCGGAAGTGGGCCGCGGGTACTCGTGTGCTCGCCCCATTGGATCAAGCCCCCTGGGGATTGGACCCGTTGGACCTCCGCTAATTGGGCTCGGTTCGGAGCCGGGTGACGATCGCTACCGGTAACAAAAGCGGCATAAGCCGAGGGCAGGGGCAGATGATCCAGATCAGCCACTTGCAGGGCAGCGACGCGCGAACCATAGGCCGAATGGGCGTGCAACTTGCGCCGCAGGTCTGCAATGCGCCGTGCGTCTTCATCCACCACCAGAATTCGATAGCGACTCTTGCGCGCCAACTCAATCAGCGCATCCGGGCTATCATCCGCACCGATCACCAGGGCAAGCCCCGCTTGTCCCTCAGCCCAGGCCCCAGCCTCATCCCGGTCCACCGCCGGAAGTGTCAGGTCAAAGTGTGTGTCCAATTCAAAAATCGCTGTGGCGGGAGCATCCTTGTGCACTCCGGCCCGCAAGCGATAACTAAGAACCGTATTGCGAGGCAGATTTTGAATCAGCCCCTCGTGCTGGGTTCCCTCGGCGCAGACCACCCGCTCCCAAGGGCCAGGGGCCTGAGCACCCTCCGCACGCCACTCAAGCACCCCCTTGTGCTTGGACGCAGTTTGCCAACGTACAAAGGCTGTGCCACTCTTCGGGAAACGAAGGATCGGACCAAAGGCCAGATCGAGAACCGGCTTCGTTGGTTCCAAGGGAGCCCCTCCGATCTCCACCGGACCGGGAAAGTCAGCAACCTTTTGATCATGCAGTGCGCGGATTTCCTTGTCCTTCAGGGCCCGACTCCAAACCGCAATCTCGTTCAACATCCCGGGATGACGGAAGTACTCATCGTTATCCCGGTAAGCACCGATGTGATACCAACCGGTGGCAGGCGCAAGAATCGGTCCCTTCTCCTTGGTGCTTTCGGCAACCATCTCGCCATTCACCCACAAGCGCTGGACGCGGCCGTCATAGGTGCCGACAACGTGATACCACGTGCCCACCTGGAATGGCTTGCTGTCGGCAACCCGGGTCAGGCGCGTGTCGCCCTTGGTTCCGGTGACCACAAAGCAGAACTTGTTGCCACTAAATCCAAGCAACCAGCCCTTTTCATCTTCTCCATTGTCCTGGGCAGCGCTGATGATGCCGCCCCACTGAATCCCCTGATCCACCCGCACCCAAGCGGCGGCAGTAATCGCCTTGGTGGGCAGTTTTGCCTTGGCAAGATCGGAGGTGATGGCCAAGTCGGTTCCTGTCCCGTCCAAGACAACTGCTTGCAAGGAGCCCACCTGCCGCAGGTCAAGTGATCCAAGGGGATGTGCCGCAAGTCTGCCCCGGACTTGATTGACAAACACGGTTTGGGTGCGCGGGTCATCGTCGGAGAGAGGTTGCTGTAGGCGAGCATTGCTCTGGAAAACCCAACGGTCCACCAAACCACGGGTAGGCACCTTAGGTATGGAAGGCGACGGTCCCAGCACTTGCTTGCGGCTGACTTCCGTGTACTTGGCAGCCAAGGCAATCGCCGCACCGCCCTCGCTGAACACATGCAAGACACCCCGGTCCGTAGCCACGAGCAAACGCCCGTGAGCCACCGCAAGGCCATGGGCGCGGCCCTCCACTTCGGCCGCCCATAGAACGTGTCCATCCTCCACGCTACGGGCCACAACCTTGTTGTCACCCCCACAGAACAGTGTTTGGCCCGCTTTGATGATTTCGTAGGGCGCATCCGCCTGCAGTGTCCAAAGGGCCGTTCCACTGGTTCGATCCATGGCCGCGAGGGCGTCGTCACTGAGCAGCCATGCGGTTTGGCCCTCCACTACCATGGCGTTTCCTTTGGCATAACTCGCCACCTTTTGGCGCGAGGCACTTTTGGAGCCTGTGATCCAGCCATCCTTGTTGCCGGGGCCGTGCAAGACCTCCTGATCTTCGGTCAAGAGCACAAAGCACCCGCCGCCGCCCTCAAGTGTTCCTTCCGGCGCACCACTCTTGCGGTTGAACAAGAGCGGTGGGATCCTGCCCTGAGGAGCAATCACATTGTCCTTTGATGCGAGCAATGCACCCTCCAGGGTCAGCCCAGACCCAAGGTCGCGCTTCCAGGTGCCACTCCCCTTGAGCTTGCCTGTTTTGGCGTCCACCGAACAAAGAAACGAATTCTTCCAGGGCAAAAGCGACGCACCAAAATATGCGCGGCCTTCATACACCGCTACGCCCGTGCGCACGGGCCAAAAGGAAACCAGCCGTCCATCCTGAATCACCATGCGCTCACCCTCGGTCGGGTGATAGCGCCAGACCAACTGACCGTCCTTGGCATCGATGCAATAGGCCGCCCCATCATCGCTGCCAAAGTAAAGCCGGCCATCATGCAAACTGGGAGCAATCCGCACAGGGCCTCCCGTCACATAGGTCCAACGCAGAGCGCCATCGGTCGCATCGAAACAGCGCACACTGTCATCCACATTCGAGGCCAAGACAATGCTGTCCCCAAAAGCAATCGGATGAAACACCGGGTCATAGTTGCGCATGGAACGCAAGTTCTTGAGCGCCGCATATGCATCCCAGCGAGCCGGACCAGGCCAAGCGGGCGACGGCAACTCCGGCGAACGCCAGGTCCAAGCGGGCACCAAGTGATCCGCCTCTATATTCGACTCCACCGCACCACTGCGCCGTAAGTCACCTCGAAACGTCGGCCAATCCTGGCCAAGCGCGCTTGCGCACAGAACTAAAGAGAGGCCAAGAGGCAACTGCAGGGGAAGGGCTCGCATGGAATGGACCATTCTAACCTCTGGAGAATCCAGTCATGCCCCGGCAGGCGCATTATTGCCTGATTAGCGGGGCATTGACGATCTCATCAATCATCGCCGCGCCGTAAAGCTGCATACGCGGCAGATGAAAGGGGCCCTTCCAGAAATCCCCTTTGATCGGACTAGCTGGCGTGCCGTCTGCGTTGAGATACCCATACCACTCTCCGGCTTCCTTATCGGGAAAGTGCGCGTGGGTCCAACTGTGAACCTGGCGGTGCAGTTCAAGGTACTTGGGGTCACCGGTTGCGCGATAGGCATAAAGGGTCGCGAGCACGGCTTCGTTATGGGGCCACCAAAGTTTCATTTGATGCCACCAGGTTTGGGGGGGACCGCCATTCAAGTCCACGAAAGAACTCAGGCCCCCACCTTCTCGATCCCAACCCCGTTCCCAGGTCCAGTCCAGCATTTGACAACCGAGCTTCACCCAATCCGGACGCTTGCGGTGCATGGCTTCGCGCAAAATGAACCAGGCACCTTCGATCGCATGACCGGGGTTCAGCATGCGCCCATCAAAGTGGTCGAGGATCTCGCCCTCGGGACCGACAGTTTCCAAAACGCAGCGTAGGCTCGGCTTGCAGTGATAGCGCTGGATCTGGTCGATGCTGCGCTCAATCCACTCGTCTGCCTGATCAAACCCAATCGAAGCGCGCAGCTCCTGAGCACTGATAATCGCGATCATCGGAGGGCCCAGGCCTCGAGTGGGGCGCGTGTCTTCGTGCTTGGGCTCCGGGATGTGGTTTACGAAGCGTAGGAAACAATCACGGGCCTTTTGGGCATGGGCCTCGCTACCTGTAATCGCCGCGTACTCCCCGTACGCGATCGCGGCAAAGGATTCGCTAAAGGCGTAACGCCGCTTGCGAAGGGGCTGGCCATCACGCGTGACCGAAAACCACATGCGGCCATCGCTCTCATCAAATGCAAACCGATCTAGAAAATCGACCCCATGCCGACAAAGATCCAACCACTCTGGGCGCGCTTCCACGCTGCGATACAACTTGCCCAAGAGCCAAGTGAAACGCGCTTGGGTCCAGAGCCCCTTGTCCGTATCCAACACGCCACCTGTGCGGTCCAAAGCCGTGAGAAACCCTCCGTGCTCGTGATCAATGGCATGCTCGATCCAAAAGGGCAGCACATCACGCAGCAAACCGTCTTGGTAGCCCGCGCCAATCGCTGCGAGGGTCTGGGCCTCGGCGCCCTGAATGGTTCCCAACTTCATTCCGTCTCCGATTTAGGCGCTAGGGTGTGCAGCGTCAAACCTCGCAGGTCCATCTGGGGTGAGGGCGTCAAGAGACTCACCCCATACCCGATGAAGAGACAGGTCGCAATTCCAATAGACGCATAAAGGTAGCCACTGATTTCGGAGACCAGGGGCATGGTAAACAACAGGGCCGCACCCGAAGTCACACCCACCATGGCCCCCAAGCCGGTACAGCGCTTGGTGAACATCCCCAGGACAAAGAGCCCACCCAACACGCCCATAAAGATGCCGATGACGCGCAAGAATTGATCGAAGAGGCTTTTGATTTCGGGGCTCACAAACAAGAGCCCAAGCAAGGTCCCCACAATTCCCAACAGAAGAGTCACCCAGCGCGCCGCGCCCAGATAGCCGGCCTCGGACTTGCATGCCCCCATGGGCCGCAAAAAGTCCGTCACCACCGCAGTCGCGGTGGAGTTCATGCTGGTGGACACTGTGGATTGAGCCGCAGCAAAAATCCCCGCCACAATCAAACCCGCCAGTCCCACGGGAACCTCTTCCACGATGAAGAGCGGGAATATCTGATCGGTCAGGAAGCTCGGATCTAGGCGCTCGGGATGCGCGTGGTAGAACACAAAGAGGCCCGTACCCAAGGCGAAGAACAAAACCGATGCGGGAACGGCCAGGGCCGTGGCCATCCAAATCGAGCGGGCCGCTTGGCGTTTGCTGGACGTGGTCATGTACCTCTGCACCACGGCCTGATCGGCGGTGTAGCTAGAAATGGTCTGGCCCAGAGCACCAATCACAACCACCCAAACAGCCAGATTTGCACTGGTTGCATCGAGATGGAAGTTGAACCCGTGCAACTTGTCATGGGCCAAGGCCGTGTCCAGTGCTTGGCCAAGGCCTCCATCCAGGCGCATGATCATTAGCACCAAGCACACGAGCGCTCCTCCCAACAACACCACGGTCTGGATCGTATCGGTCCAAATCACGGCCTCGATACCTCCCATCGTGCAATAGAGGATGCTGAGGGATCCCATCACCCACACACATTGAGTGCCGCTGAGGGGCGTTGCTGCGGCCAGAGCTAAACCCGCCAGGGACATGACGATGCCCATGCGGAAAAGGTGAAACAGAATGAAGAGCGCACTGGCAAATTGGCGCACGGCTCGGTTGAAGCGCAGTTCCAAGTACTCATAGGCACTTGTCGCGTCGATACGCCGAAAAAAGGGCAGCACCAAGAACACAACCAAGGGAGCCACCGGCAGGATCATCATGTTGCCCAAGAGGTAAACCCAATCCTGCGCAAAGGCCTTGGCGGGAATGGCCATGAACGTGATCGAGCTCAACATGGTAGCGAAAATGCTGCAACCGGCGGCCCACCATGCGATGCGTTTGCCACCACGGAAGTAGTCATCGGTGTTCTTGTTTCGGCGCATGAAATACACGCCCACACCCACCATGGCCAGCAGATACGCACCCAAGACCGTCAGGTTCAAGGCACCAAAGCCGCGCTCGGAATCCTTTAGGCTCACCTGCCAGACTTCCCTGGTGCGCACCCGGGGCCGCACCTCTCCGCTGGGGATCACGATTGCCCCGTTCCACTCCACCGCATGGGTGGTCACCTGATTCACGGGGGTGGTGCCCGCGTCAATCCAGGTGTCAGTGATCGTGTGATAGGCAAGCGCCCGACGTTCAAATCCCGGGTGACTTTTGACAAAGTCCGGATCGCTGACCTGTTTGGCCAACAATGCGCCGCTGGCTCCGCCCAAGACAAAGATGTGCGACTGCCCCACGCCGATGGCCGTGCCAGCCATGGTCGGTTGGGGAGCCGAAGCGCGCACGCGCCAGGCGGGGGGAAGGCTATCGGAATCTTGACGCGCTTGATGACGGCTGGGGCTGAACTCGTGCAAGTCCCCTGAGCACACGATCCCTCCCAAGCCAGGGACTTCCGGGTTCTGCCTGCGGCCGCCCAACAGATAAATGCAATCCTCAAACCCATTGTGCTGGGCAATCAACAGTTGAAAGGCACGGCTTGGGGTGGGCAAATCCGGCAGGGCTTCCCACGCGCTTGGATTGGACAAATCCATGCGCCAAAACCCTACGCCTGTTGAATCCAATGAGAGAGTGCTTTGGCCCGAGGTCACATAAACCCAGTCCCCAACAAGCGCAGCGGATCCATGGACCATGGGCTGGGGCAAGGGAGGAAGAGAAACCTGGGTGAGGTCCTCCTGCAACGGATCCCACTGCAAGAGAAACGCATCTGAATAGGTCCGCTCCCCATCGCTACCACCGACGCACACCACACCATCGGGAGTCGAGACCGAAGCCCCATAAGCCCGCCGGTTTTCCAAGGGAGCACCCGCATGCCATTTTGCTCCGTCATCAGAGTCCCGCAACAGCACCCAACTTTGCCGGTGCCACACCTTGGGCACCGTCCAAAGGTCTGCCCCTTCAGCCACTGGGAAGTTCGCGCCCCCCGCGACAATCAAGGCGCCGCGGTGCACGCCAACAAAGGGACCGGCAACACCTAGAGGATCGGGCAACTCCGGCAGGGAGCTAAAACTCAGGAGCGAATTGGCCCCGAGAGAAGTCGCGGAAGTGGACTCTTGGCCCGTACTCGCGCCTACGAGCAACGCACATCCTATGGCAAACCCAGCACTTATCCTGAGGCCGCGGGCTCTCACTTCAAGCCCCCGGTTGGGTCACAGGTGAGCGTGCCCAGTCATAGAAACCCATGCGCTCCAGGTCGCCGAGCAGCTTCTTGGACTCCTGATCCGTGAGCTGCCGCTGGGGCAAGCGGCAAGGTCCGCATTCGATGCCAATCGACCCCATGACGCGCTTCATGGCGGGGTGGAAGGGAAACTGCCCGATGGTGCGAATCATGTCAATCGACAGCATTTGAAGGCGTTTGGCCTCTGCTAGATCCCCGGCTTCAGCGGCCTGAATCAAGCGTCTGTAAAGCGGAGCAGCCAGGTTATAGGTGCTGCCCACTGCGCCGTGAATGCCCATGGACCAGGCGGGCAGCAGCATTTCGTCGGTGCCCCAGAGCATTTCATAACGGCCCTTTTCCAGCTCGCAACAAGCCTGGAACTCATCGATGCGCGGAGTTGTGTACTTGACCCCGGCAAAGTTAGGGATGGTTTCCCCCGCGCGACCCAAGAACTCCAACAGGTCCACGTCGACTCCCGTGAACAGCGGGATGTGATAGTAGTAAAAGGGCAAATCGGGAGCCGCCCCAGCGATCTGCCCCATGCACTGAACCAGCATGGCGGTGGAGTCCACCTTGAAGTACGAGGTCGCCGCAGCAGAGACCGCCGTAGCCCCCACCTCTTGTGCATGACGCGCCAAATCGCAGGCCTCGGCCAGACTGTTGTGCCCCACCTGCACCACCACGGGCCCGCGCCCAGCACTCGCCCTCACAAAGGCTGCGGTCACCGCCTTGCGCTCTGAAGTGCTCAGGGAAACCCCTTCACCGGTGCTCCCGCACACATAGAAACCCGCGACCCCTTCCCCGAGTAATTGCTCGGTCATGGCTTCAATGCCGTCGAGCAACAAGGAGCCATCCGCGGCCATGGGTGTGTAGGTCGCGGCGATCAGGCCATTCAAGAGAGTTTCGGTCATGGTTCGCTTTGCAAAGAAAGGCGTATGCCTTTAAGTTCCCGGGCCCAGTGTACCCTACCGGATCTATCTCCCGGCAATCCGCTTCACCTCTGGTGAGGATATGCCTAGCCGCGGACTTGGCCCTGTGTTAGTGCGGGAAGGTCACCAGAATCTGGCGACGCTGCGATTTGGACATGGCCCTGATGTCGATCTCTTGTGCGGATGCTCCGTCCATTTCAACTCGTACATGGGTGCATCTACCGGTCACGCGCTGAATCAGGCAGGGATCCTCCCTGCCCTTTCTAGAAGAAGTGGATATGCCGTAAACAAGTGTTGTGCTGTATCCCCCGGCCTCTTGCGCCGACAGGGTACCCTCCGCCACGGATCTGCCTTCGCCGTCGAGGAATGTCATTCGGACCTGACGAAGCGGACCACTAAGTTTCCCGTCTGCCAAACTTTGCTTTACTAAGTCGAGCCAGATTGCGGCTCTAAGCAGATCCAGTTCGGCAGCTTCGAGGGGGGGACTCTCTTCTTGAACAGTTATCCTGGATTGATCTGTGAGCTGCTTTGAAATTCCGGCCGGACTTTCCGCCGTGACCACGTAGATCCCAACGGTCTGTGGATGGTATGCACCTTCGTCCGTCAGAAAGATCTCGATAGGGCTGCTGGACTCGCTACGCAGATCAAGAGGGTAAAACCACTCCCGCCTGGATAACGTATCAATCAGCATCAACTCCAACCGTTCGGCGGGCAAGCCGCCCAAGCGTGCCATGCCATCTCGCACTTGCAGTTGGGTGCTGGTGCTCCCCCCCACGGTGATTTCCTGCAAGTCACCTCGGGTGTTTTTTATGTGACCTGACAGGCCTAATGCTTCTTCCCCAGCGGGTGGGTGAATTTTGAGGACTACTTCCCGGGCAGGTGAGAGGGCAATTTCAAATTCGTACTCCCCTGGCGAGTACTCCTGCTCCTCTAGGGTCAAATCCGAATAGCCCTCCGCTTGGAACTCTAGGCGGATTTTCCCCGGTTGGATACCGGTGACACGGAACGAACCGTTGGGAGAGTCGACAGGTTTTATACTGGCGCTGTTCGATGTTACTCCCTCAGGTTGCGGGCGCCATTCAAGAAAATGAAACGTCTCTATGGGTAGGCCACTCTGGACATCCTTGATCGTGCCCTTCAGGACCACACTTTCTGCCGCCCGCAGATCGAATACGATCACCTCGGGACTCATCTGACTTGCGGCGCCTGTGGCCAAATCCGAAGCAATGTGGGCCCGAACCACAAGGTCCTTGCGGTCTGATGGACGCACATCGACTTTGAAAGTTCCGGGATAAAGGTCGGTGATCAGCAAATGCCCATCCCGGTCTGTGGTGTGGCTAGCACGTCCATGCTGGCGTTCCCAAGTCCGCACTGGCGTAGAGCTCCAGTTGGGAATATCAAGGATGCGATCCCCTTCCAAGACGACCTTGGCCCGGGGCATCGGATCTCCGTTCGAATCTTCCACCCTCAGATTCAGCTGGTGCCCACGCTCCAGTTGAATCTCAAGGGGCCCGTTATTCTCTCGTGGGAGAACCACATGCTGCACCACGTGGATTGCGCTCCCCGGAAGATGAACCGCCACAAATCCCCCGATGGTCGGGCTCAGACCATTGGCGATGAAATGCCCCTGATCATCAGCGAACATTTTCTGCTGCGGTGGCACCCCGCAATTCACAATGACCTGCGCCCCGGCTGCGGGAGTTCCATCAGCGGTAAGGATGGAGCCCTCCAGCATGATCCCAGCTTCGAGTTGGATGACCACAAGTTCCTTATTGAAGTTCACCGCCTGTTTAAAGATCTGGTATTCGGGATGTTTCACCTCGACCGTGGCAACACGACTAGGCAAGGGGCTTAATTTGAAGCGCCCAGCCTCATCGCTCACCGTAAGGGCGCGACCGCCGGTGAAAATGGAAATGCGCTTGTGGCCGGTGTCATCATCCAGTGAGCTGCTGGTTGTGGTGTGATTGACGTAGATCTGCGCACCAACCACGGGTAGCCCGACAGCATTGACCACAGTTCCTTCACAAACCTGGGCCTCCGATACCACCATCTCAAGGAGAGTGATCTTCTCGCCCTGCCTTATTTCTCCCCGCAGTCCCCTTTGCGTGGTCCAGCCATTACCCTCCGCGGTCAAGACAAAAGAGGTCGCCTCCAGGTCCATGCTAAATGTGCCGTTGGACGCCGTCTTGGTGCGGATTGGATTCTTCGGTTCCGTACGTCCCAACCATCGCGTTCCCTGCCAACAGGTCACGTCGAGATGGGCAACTCCGGCTCCGCTGGCATCCACAACAACCCCGCTCAACTGAGCCATCTCCCGCCGAGAGGACTCCTGCCGCGTCGATTGCTCGGCAAGGTCAATGGAACTCGAAGCCTCAAGGACTCCGCTTCTACGCGCCTCCCCTTGGAGACGGTCCGAGGATGTTGCCAGGTTGGAGACAGGCTCTTGCCCCGTTCCCCCACCTGCGGGTCCCAACTTATCTTGAACTCCATCACCTCCAGCGGTCCAAATGGCTAGGGCAATCACTCCGAGCAGAACAGGCAACAGAAGAACAGGAACGTAGCGCTTGATCATGAAACTTGCGGGGATGAGCGTGAATGGAGTCGAGGAATTCCAGTATAGAAGCAATCGGGCCGGGCAGGGTCCTTCAAGAGGCCCAGCCCGTTGAGGCCGGGGCGCAGGGGACGCTAGACTCCTTTCATGCACATTTTCCCCATCATCCTCTTCCTCACCGCCGCCTCCGCCCCCGCCCAGCAACCCAATGTGGTTCTAATCTATGGGGACGATGTGGGCTATGGGGATGTTGGAGTCTATGGCTCCGAATTGATTCCCACCCCAAACATTGATCGCTTGGCAGCGGAAGGCCTGCGCTTCACCGATGGTCACTGTTCTGCTTCTACCTGCACGCCTTCGCGATTCTCCCTGCTAACGGGGATCCACGGCTTTCGGCATGGGGTTCGCGTTCTGCGCCCGGATGCGCCCCTGACGATCATGCCGCACATGTACACCTTGCCCCAGATGTTCCAGGCGGCGGGCTATACCACGGGGATCGTCGGTAAGTGGCACCTTGGAATTGGCAACAAGGGG
The DNA here is from genome assembly GCA_028823345.1 of Planctomycetota bacterium. Taxonomy (GTDB): domain Bacteria; phylum Planctomycetota; class UBA1135; order UBA1135. The sequence goes on along the minus strand of JAPKBR010000027.1, from coordinate 10,339 downwards.
ACACCAATGGACTGGAACGGCAAGGTCGCGCCGGGCCCGCTGGAAGTGGGCTTTGGTTACTCATTCCTCTTGCCCTCCACGAACGACCGGGTTCCCTGCGTCTATGTGGAAAATCACACGGTGGTCAACTTGGATCCAAAGGATCCCCTGTACGTGGGCAAGAAACCCGAGGGGTTCACGGGAACAGTTTATCCAAACGGAAAGAAGACTCCCGAGGCCATGAGCTACTACGGCATCACCCACGGCCACAACAATTCAGTGATCAACGGTATCGGCCGCATCGGTTTCCAGTGGGGTGGCAAGGCAGCTCTTTGGAATGACGAAACCATGGCGGATGAGTTCGTTACCCAAACCGAGGCGTTTCTCAAGCGTCAAACCAAAGACCAGCCCTTTTTCCTATTCTTTTCGTCCCAGGACATCCATGTTCCCCGTGCGCCCCATCCTCGCTACCGGGGCAAGTCCAGCCTTAGTTTCCGCGGGGATGCCATGGTGCAGTTGGACGCGGCAGTGGGCTCAATTCTTGAAGCCCTCGAGGCCGAGGGACTTGCTGAGAACACCATCGTGATTTTCACCAGCGACAACGGGCCGGTCTACGATGATGGCTATCAAGACGGCACCACGGTGCCCACATCCACGAAGGAAGTGGATCGCGGGCATGACGCCTCGGGCATTTATCGCGGCGGCAAGTATCAAATCTACGAGGGCGGGACTCGAGTGCCCCTGATTCTGCGCTGGCCCGCCAAGGTCAAACCCGGATCGTCCGCAGCTATGATCAACCAGATCGATTTCTTGGCGAGCTTTGCGGCCTTGGTCAACATCGAGCTCGACGAGACCCAAGGTATCGACAGCCGCAATGTGATGCCCGCGCTCCTGGGCAAGGACCCCGTCGGCACCCCGATCCTGATCGAAGAATCCCGCGGCCAGGCCCTCCGGGATCACCAGTGGAAGTTCATCCCCCCGCGGGGCAAGAATGGCAAGCCGCAACTCTATGACCTGCGTGTTGACCCCAGCGAGCAAACAAACCTGGCCCCCAAGAACCCCGAGCGCGCGGCCAAGATGGCCACCCACCTCCAGCGACTGGTGAACGCCGAGGGCGGCGTGCGCGGAGCCCGCTAGTACGGCGCCAAGCCCACAGACCTATTGGGGGCTCTGCGGAGGCACTGAAGAGTTGGTGGCCGCAGGAGGAGCCGCAGGGGGAGCCACAGGAGTCGGCTCAATGGCGGGCGCAAAAGTGGTCGCAGGGGCGGATACCACATTGCTGGGTTCCGCACCTTTGGCTGAGGCATGACGGGCGAATGCGGCGGCAACCAGACTGCGCGTGAACCCCACGTGGCCTGCGGGGTCCAGTGCCAAACAAATATCGGCGGTACCCGGATCCGTTGGTGGGTAGTACACGCCGCAGTTTGGATTGATCTCTAGGATATACGGAGTGCCTTTTTCGTCCACGCGGATGTCGCAGCGGCCAAAGCTAGTGCCGCCTATGGCAACAAAGAAGTCGGCAGAAGCCTTGCGCAGACGAGCATCCAACAGGGGGTCCTCCACTGGGAAAGACTCTAGGCCGTCATAGTCCTCCCACTTGAGCTTGGCGTGTTTGAAACTCTCGCCCTTGGGGAACTTGTATTGCACCGGGGTGTAGGTGATCGGGCGTGCGGGATCATCGGGATTCTCGGCCACCAGCACCGCGCACTCGGTGCCAGCGATGTACTCTTCGATCAACGCTGCCCCATGACGCTTCATGATCTTGCGTGCTTGGCGGCGTAAACCCGATGGGGTCAGCACGCGCGAGTTACGACTCAAATCCACGCTGGCGTAACTGTTGTAGTGCTTGACGAAAAGCGGAAAGGTCAGCTCTTCTGCCGCGCGCTCCACATCGAGGGGCGTGCTCGCGAGTACACAGGCAGGGGTCAAAACCCCCACCCGGGCGCAGGCCTCTTTCATGGCCATGCGGGTGGGCTCGTAGTAAGCGGATGTGGCCCCCGTGAATGGCACCCCATGACGCTCAAGGGTCTCGACCACCTCGATGCCGGGGGTCGATTGCCCTTCGGCTCCGTCGCAGAGATTGAAGAACAAGTCGAAGCCCTGGCGAATCAGCTTCTCCACCTGGGCGACCGAGGTGCGCTTATTCTTCAGGGTTCCAACCGTCCATTCGGCTTCCGGCCAAAAGGGCCGCGGGTCACAGGGCCAGTCATCAGGTGGGAATGGATCCAATGACAGGTCCTGATTCGTCAAGAGGCATACTTTCACGCGGTGAATGATAGCACTTGAAGCAAACGGGGACCCCTTCCCCGCGTGAACTCACCTAAAAGTAATCTGAATCCCGTCGCTAAAGTTCGATGTAGGCATGCCAAGAACTGAATCGCGATACCAAACTTGGAAGTGCCAGGTCTCGCCAGCAGCAACCGAATGGACGGGTGTCGAAGGGATCGCTGTAAGGTCAATCGCCACGCTAAAGGAACCACTGACACCTGAATTCTGGACCTGGCCCACAAACCGAGCGATGGGATTACCAAGACACAGGTTGCCCGAGCTCCCTCCCGGATTGGGGATGAATGCTCTCGACTGAGAGGTCAGGTAGTAGCCAAATTGGTTCGGCGCCATGTCAAAGGTCATCAGGGTCAAGTCGTTGTCGCTGACCACTTCGCTGCCCACGGCAAAAGTCATGGCCCTCTGGCCCACGGAATTCGGGGCTGCCGGCGAACAAGTCCGCGCACCCAACGCCGATTGGCCCGGGACCACCGCATCGATGAAGAGCGCGTCCTCGACGCCAGGCACAAACAAGCCCAGCTCGACCATTCCATCCACCGGAGCCACATTCGCAGTCAAGGTGAAGTTGTACAAGGTCCCCCAACGGAGAGCGTTTGCAAGGGGCGCAAGGCTGTAGTCCTGAGTCTTCCACGAAACTCGGTCCGGAGAACTCGCGTGGGGCCAGTCCGTTCCGTCCCAAACCTCGCCGGAATGGTGATCCACATCCTTGAAACCCGCCAGGGTCACAGTTGCTCCCGGTTGAACGGGAACCGCAAAGGAACCCGCAGCGCGTGCAGAAATCTGGTTGTAGACCGCGTATTCATAACGCCAGGTGCCGTCCCCATTGTCGTACGCCCGTGAGGCCACATGGAACATACCGTCCCCGGCTGCTGCGGCGGATTCGATGCGCACCAGAGGATCCATATCCCGCCATGCAAAGAGTGCCGGCTGCATTTGGCGGGTCGGGCCCCCCACGGACAACTCAAAGGAACCATTCGCAAAGCCGCCGACATTGGCCGGGGCCCATGAAACATTGTTGTCCTGATGGCCCGCGATTGAATCATCGGGGGTCACATACTGGCCCTCCAACAAGTAGGTCGCGCCCCCATGGGCACTCGGATCCAATTCTGAATTGGCCACCTGCAAACGTTTGAACAAGATGTCGCCACTTTGGCCTTGACTGGTGAACGGATAAGGGAACACGCCGGTCCACGGATCGATTTCTGAACGGGGCCCGAGGCTCGGTTGGGAACCGTTGGTGGTGGCCCCGTAGGGATCCGAACAGCCGATACCCATGATTTGACTCGACCCAGGATTGATGCAAGTGCAGCAGTAGGTTCCGATAGCAGAAGCAAAACCGTGCTTGAGCCACGACAAACCCAGTTGCTCAATGCGGCCATTTTCCACCCGATAGAGATTCGATCCAATCACCGGATGCAAGGCATTGGAACCGTTCCAGTTCATGGTGGAATCCCCCACGTTGCAGGCTGTCGTGGCGAGAGAATAAGCCCCCACGCCGGATAGCCCCCCATAGTTATGGACTGCTGGCAAATCCCCAATGATGACATCCGGCCCGATGGGCGGGCTAGAGCAACCGACGCTGGTGCTGGTACCGAGGTCGAAATCCAATTGTCCACTCGAAACAGGGTTCCAGCCACCAATACGAAGGAGGTATACGTTCCCCGCAACCGCAGGAAAGGTCACCCTGGTCTGAACCCCGCAGCTGTCATCGTTGCAAGCAAGCGGCGCGCCCACCGGACAGGTCAACCCATCATAGACTGCCACGGTCGTGTCCCAACTGGCTGAGCATGTGCTCAACTCGGCGTCCTCGGTAAGGGGTGCGGTCCACGCAAACCACAGGTCCTGGTGAATCTGACCGTTTTCTCCGCATGCATTTGCGGGCCCTTCCGTCAAGGCACCTGTAGTATCGGTGTTGAACGCCCCATAACCGCTGAGGGCAATAGCACCAGTGCAATCATCGTTGGGCAAGACAGTGCCCCCGGTGATTTCTAAGGTCGCGGTACCTATATTCGCTGGAGACCAGCCCCCAAGACGCAGCAGGTAGTCAGTCCCCGCCACGGCGGGCAAGACGACCTGCGACTTGAGAGCACAACTGTCATCGTTGCAGATGATGAGACTGGGGGTCGGGCATCCTGTACTGGAATAAACCGCGAGGGTCGTGTCAAAGTCCGCGGCCAAGCAGGTGCTGATCACATGATCGCCAGTGGTGTTTGCAGTCCACAGAAACCATACATCGTTGTGGATACCGTTGCTTTGTCCGCAGGCGTCGGTGGCTCCGTCTGTCGTGGCCCCGGTGGTGTCCGCAGGCCAAGTGCCCTCACCAGCAATCGGTTGAGCACTGGAGCAGTCATCTGACCCCTGGGCCAAGCCGATGGAAAGGGTCATAGAGAATGCGCAAAGTCCGAGAAAAAGTGCTGTGGAGGTGGTTTTCATCATTAGATTGGGCAGAAGGTCTAGCCCCATTGTAGAGGGGCAGAGTTGATTCTAGGGGAACTCGCCCCTTCGCATCTCAACTCGACCCAAATAGGCCCTTGCAGACCACTGGGGCAGGAATCAAACTCCACATCCACCATGAAAGCCACCCGCCCCCAGACTCTATTCTTTGGTACCTACCTAATTCTCTTCGCGATTTGCGCGATCGGGCCCCATGAGCGCACGGTCTGGTTCGTCGAAAACCTACCCATTGTTCTGCTCGTGGGAGCCATCGCGCTCATCGGCCGCCATCACAACTTCAGCCCTCTCAGTTACGGCCTGATGTTTTTCTTGGTGGCGCTGCACACGATCGGCGGGCACTACACCTTTGAACTCGTGCCTTTTGATTGGGTCACCGAAACCTTCGGCTTTGAGCGCAACCACTACGACCGGGTGGCGCACTTCACCGTTGGCTTCTATGCCTTTCCGATTGCCGAGATCCTACGCAGGCGAAACCTGGTCAACAGCTCCTGGCTGCTGTACCTGTTCCCCCTGTTCTCCATGATCAGCCTCGCCGCAGCCTATGAATTGTTCGAGTGGCAGTACGCCTTACTTGCAGATCCCTCAGCCGGGGCGGCCGTGCTGGGATCGCAGGGAGATGTGTGGGACGCCCAACAGGACATTCTGTGCGACACCCTGGGGGCCATTTTCGCCCTTGCTATCTTTGCCCGCAGCAGGGACAGCCAATAAAGGTGACGCCCCCCAGCGGTAAACCGCTGGGGGGCGTCGTGCGACGAGGACCGCCCGGGACGCTGGAGAGTATCAGTCGTCCGTGCCTTGGGCATCTGCGCTGCCGCCGGCTTCTTCGGGGGCTTTCGTCGGTGCTTCTTGAGCGCGATCCTGCTGCACGAAATCTGCAGTGGATTTACGCAGGGCAGAGATCACGGATAGGGCCTCGATGGCTTCACCGCTCTGGGCAAACTCGTGCACCAGGGGGTCGTAGCTCACCTTAGCGGTAGTGAACCACGCGGGTTCGATGCGACCCTTGCCGTCATCAAAGAAACCCAAGCGGGGCTGGCTCGCATTAATCTTCATGGCCTTGTTATGGGTCTTCTGCAAGTCGAGGGAAACCTGGGCGGGGACCGCACCAGCGGGAACCATATCTCGCTTGCTGCTCGCAACCATTTCAAGTTCGCTCCAGCGACGAGTCAGGCCCACAAGGCGCCCGTTCTCTCCAAGCTGCACGATCATCTTCGAGCCGGGGCCCGACACTTCCACGCCGCCGATCCGGCGACCGAAGTGAACGCTGGTGACCTTGTTGAACTCGCGGGTGGGGACTCCGTCTTCCACCTGGGCCAGACGCACGCCGCCGATGTGACGCACAACCAACTCGGAGGGGTTTTCGGGCATCAGTTCCAACAAGGCAAGGTGCTGAAGTGCGGTTTGCACTGCGTTCTGTCCAAAGGGAAGGCCAGGAGTGTCGGCTAGCTCGTCCATCCCAGCGGCGTCAGCTTGAAAGCTGATGTCACCGGTGCTCGGGGTGAATTGCATCACAATCGAGCGATCAAATCGGCCCTCAAAACGCAGCTTGTCGCTGCCGGCAAGGGGAAACAGGCTCAGGCTACGGGTGTTCTCCCGGGAACCGGAAAGCTCCAGTATGCGGACGGTTACGTCCTTGGCGTCACGGACCTTGGCGATGCCATTGAAGGCCGGCAAGACGAGACTGGAGTCGCTCGAGCTGGGATCTTGAGCCAACTCGATGGTGGGCACTTGGGTGTCCTGTGCGCCGGTGAGGGCAGTCAGGGAAAGAAGGGCGCAGGTTTGAATGAGGTTTTTCATGGTGAATTTGATGTGTTGTAGGGTCGTTGTTATGGGTTTGTTGCTTGGGATGTTGGTGTGTCAGATCAAGGGCTTAGTGCTGGTAGTAGATGCGCAAGGAGCTATGGCCGGCGGGGGGATCGCCACCGAAGCTGTAGTAGCGGTCGTTGTCTAGGCCGGGGTAGAGCACGACGGATGCGTAGCCGGGGTAGGATGAAGAAACAAAGGTGGAGTACCACCAGGAACGTTCGTCATTGACAGCTGCGAACCAAGCCTGCCACACCCGTTGGTTTCCACGAACGCGTCCGCCGTAGTTATTCGAGATGCCATTGCCAGAGTAACTATTCACACGGTACCCGATGGCCTGGTGCAGTCCCTGGAAGGTGTCTGTCGCACCGACCCAAGGCTGGTACCAGTCCGAACGATCGATTGGCGAAGGCACAACCTGGCAGGATTGGAAGACGATGAATTCCAGATCGCGGTTGCCCCACTGGGTTGTGGACCCGACGGTGACACTTGAAGTGGACGCGCCGGGGCCCATGCCCATGAGGAAGTTGTTGCCGTGACCGGAGTAGTAGGAAAAGTCCATGTTGTCCACATAGGAGTTGTTGCTCGTGGTGAACAGGCTCGCCTGGCACCAGTAGTACTGGTCATAGCTAAAGTGCTTGATAAAGTTGTAGACGTTATCCGTAAAGCGGGCTTCGCCACCGTTATAGACGTAGCCACCCTCTTCACCTTGGGCAAAGGCAGGGGAGACGGAGGCAGACGCAACCAAGAGGGCTGCGCCAACGGGAATAAGTTGAGTGATTTTCATGTTCAAAGGGGGTGATGTTGGTGTCTTCAAGAATGTCCCCACCGGCAAGAAGTGCTGGTGGACACTCTCACCTGCGGAACGCGCCCTTGATCGGACAAGTGAATCCAGATTTCCTGCGAAAACCACGTTCTGGACCGAGAGGCCCGGTGGCACCTTTGACTTGGACTCTTGGGGAGGGCTAGGGACAAGACGGCGTTCCGCTCGAACGGACCGGGATCATCCCCTCCCCCTGCCAGGCCACCTCCGGCCCCCACTGCGGAAAACCCTTATAATCTAATATCACCTCTGGTCGCAGCCATCCGCGCAGCCGATACTCATCCACACTGCGGGCATCTTCACTTGTGCAATGTGGTTGTTCCTCGGAATGGCAAAGGGCGGGGATAAACGCTTGAGCCGGTAGAACCAGCCCGATCGACACGCTTGAGGGGAATACCCACTGCCCTATGCAACGCTCTATCAACCGCCTCATCAACGGCCTCAAATGGCCCGTTGCGGTGCTCACTCTGTTCATGCTGCCAGGGGCTACGAGCGCCCTCGGCCCAGTGTTCGCTACGCTGCTGGACTTCCCCGAGCGAACAGCGCCGTTTGTCAGCGGGTTCATCATGTACACCCTCGGCTGGTACTTCATTTTCCGCAAGCGCAGTGCCGGGGCGTACCTGTCAACGCTGGAACACGAGCTCACCCATGCCCTGTTTGCCCTATTGACCTTCCACAAGGTTACGGGGATCAAGGCTTCCTGGTCTGGCAAGGGCTCGATGCATTTCGAAGGCGGCGGTAACTGGCTGATTATGGTAGCCCCCTATTTCGTGCCAACGGTTTCATTGGCCGTCATGGCCTTGATGTTCTTCATGGATGACGGCGGCGCCCACGCCCTGCACGTACTGCTGGGTGCCACGGTTTGCTACCACGCCACTTCTACCTGGAACGAAACCCACCGGCACCAGACAGACTTGCAGGGTGTCGGCTTCCTGTTCGCGCTGCTTTTCCTTCCCGCAGCAAATGTCTTGAGCTATGGGTTGATCCTCTCGGTGGTCGTGGGCGGCTGGCCAGAGGGGGGCGCGTACCTGATGGCTGTTCTAAGTTCCACCTGGGACCTCGCTGCGAACCTCATCAGGTAGCTTCCGCGAATTGGACTCCCTGGTGTATGATCGCCGAGTCCTCTCACCCCCGATCCCCATGCTCCGAAGAACCACCCTCCTATTCGCCCTCCTGTTGCTGCCCCTGACGGCTGGGATTCTGAGCGAACCCTGCAGCGCCCAAAAGAAGGGAACCCACAAGCGCACGATTGAAACTGGGGGCATGACCCGCGATTTCCTGTTGCACATCCCTTCGGGCTACAACCCCCGTCAAAAGAAGCTCGTGCCCATGGTGATCATGCTGCATGGCCGCAACGGTTCGAGCGAGGCGGCCTCAAGCGCCTACTACGGCTGGAAGGCACTTGCCAAGAAGGAGAAGTTCATCGTGGTCTTCCCCTCTGGAATCGGCAAGCCCGTCCAGTGGCACCAGGGAACGGGCGCCGCAGCCACCAAGGATTCACTCTTCCTGTCGGACACGATCGACTTGATGCTCAAGGAATTGAAAGTCGATCCGAACAAGGTCTACATGACAGGCCACAGCAGCGGCGCCTTCATGGCTTACTCTTTTGCCGCCACCCACTCCCACAAGATCGCCGCCATCGGCCCAGTTGCCGGCCTGCTGATCGACAAGACCAAGCCCAAGTTTCCCGTTTCCGTAATCTCCTTCCACGGCATGGTCGATGAGATCGTGCCCTACGGCAAAGAAGGCTCTTGGGGCATCCCCACCGCCACCGAGTCCGCAGCCCTCTTCGCCAAGCACGGCGACTGCAGCGAACACGAACGCGAGGATCTAAAAAAGGGCCTCGTGCACCTAGACACCTGGACCATGAAGAAGGGAAACACCGAGGTCCAACTCTACAGCCTCGAAAAGGGTGGCCATGGATGGCCCCAACCCGGATCCAAATCCGTAAAGACCACCCAGCTCATCTGGGAGTTCTTCAAGGCCCATCCCCGTGAGCCTGCAAAGAAGAAGTCCTAGACCAAGTGGTGCGTTCCCCTCGGGGCTTATCACCTGGTCCGGGCCTGTCATTGCCCGTGGGTTGCAGAGGATTGCACGCACGAGTCACCCAAATGAAAGCCAAAGCAACCTGATCCCAGCAGTTAGCTTCCCGACCCCATGATTTCGGCCCAGAGACATCCCCTCCATCGACGGTCCATCGCATCCAAGAGTGCCCTGTTGCGCCTGGGGCTCTATCGCCTAAGCCTGACGGTCCACCTACTCGGGGTATACAGCGGCATGCGTGCCCTGTGCAATCGACTCAACTGCCTGCTCCTGCCCCGCCCCTGCTTCTCAGCCGCCCTGAATGGGAGCACACTTGAAGCCCCAAGCGGAACCAAGTGGGAGTTACGAGTGCACGCCCGGCGCAATGGACCGCAGGGCCTGACCGGAATCATCTCGGCCCGTCTCCAAAACGCTCCACTTCAACCTCTGCTCTACCGCTACCTATGCCTCTGCGGCCACTTCGGCTGTGGACACGTGGAAGTGGCTTTCCTTGAACGAGCAGGAGAGGTATCGATCTACGCAGTGCGCAACACTGCCCTATCCAGTGTCGAACGATTTGGCTTCAAGCACCTCGCCCAGGCCCTTGGCCCTCGCCGAGAGAAACAGCTCCTTGATCTGGTGCAAGCCGCGGCCTCGCTCCTGCGCAAACAAGGCCTCAACATCAGAGTCCTCCCACCAGCCGAATGCGTAAGGCTAAGCGTCAACCCCTTCCTGCTGCATCCAAAACGCAAACTCCAAAACCGACGCGTTCTCTTGCAACGAGCGCAACGGCTGGGAATGCGAGTCACCGATCGAAGGCCATCCCAAATAGATTCCCCAGTGACTTGAGGTCCGATCCTTGGTTCGTCGCAGACGAAGCGCAAGAACACCCGGACCTCTGAGAGCCTTCACATGCTGTGGATCGCGACTACTGACCCATGCCCGAAACCAACAGGCACGGCCACAGCCCAA
>JAPKBR010000065.1 GCA_028823345.1 Planctomycetota bacterium | reverse complement strand
GGCGTCTATTCGCAGTTAAGCTCGCTGAGCCTATGCCGCGGTGAATAATGGTGAGTGTGGATATGGGTCGAACGAGGCTGCGGGGCCTTTCCTACCGAGAGCGATCATAGGTCTAAAGTTCATGCGCCTACCCTGTTTCGGATTGAGACCCGGAACTTGCCCAAAGATGAGACACAAAGCGCGGCAGCATTGCTCTTTGGGGCACTTTAGTCTCGATCTAAGGCACACCTGGGGTAATGTGAGACTAGGAAGGGGGATCTTGGGCCGCGAGCAGTCTCAATGCAAGGCACTTTGCTTTCTCCACGCACTGGTCCGAGTTGTCGTATTCGTATCGCCCGAATCGCCCGAGGGGGAAGAGCCCCTGCTCCTCAAGCCATCCAATGGCTTTCTGACGGCGCTTTTCGTGCCCATGGACGTACACCACATAGGCCCGGTTCACATCACTGCGGTCGGTGAAGAGCACTTGGTCCCGCTGAATGAGGCCCGCATTTTCCAAGCCAAGCAGGGATATTTCTTCTAAATCATCATCCGGCTGTGCCTCTCGACCTGGCCGGGTGATTTCCACCAAAAGCGAACTCTTACCATCTGGCGCGCCATTCTCGGAGTAGTTTGACATCCAAGTGACCCGATTCGCGGGGCCTTGGTCCGGATGGGGTAGGTAGCACCAAGAGAGGTCGGGTTGCTTCGGAGTGTCGAGGGCGACGAGGTAGGTCACCAGTCCGTTGTACTCAAGTTCACCCATGGCCTCGGCCACATCTTGTGGGACGCCTTCCACTAATTTGGGCGTAAGGTCGAGGGGCGTGGTCAGGACGACCCGATCGAACTCTTCTCCGTGGACCGCCCACCCTTCTCCTCGCCGGGTGATCTTGTCCACGGGAGTCGAGAGCCGGATACGATCTTGCAGGTCAGCGGCCATGCCATCGGTGATTGCTTGGAAGCCTCCTTGTTTGGGGTACCAAAACACCGATTGGTGCACATAGCCCTCTGTGCGAATACCCACGGCTGCCCGCAGCACATCCTCGATGGGGGCGTCCGGTACGCGGCCCGCAACCCATTCGCTTGTGATCTCCTCAAGGGGGCGCTTCCAGATTTTTTCGTTGTAGGGATTCATGAAGTGCTTGGCGATGCCCTCGCCAAAGCGCCACTGAATCCAAGCGCCGAAGTCCGCCGGTGCTTCTGATCCGGTGAGCTTGCGTTGGTGCCAGGCGTGTACGTAGCCGGCCAGGCACTCATAGTTCGCTTGTTCGGGCAGATCTCCGATTCCGTTCTCGAAGGGATAGCGCACCCAACGATCCTCGAAGCGGATGGCTGTGTTCCGTTGACGCTTTTCGAAGGCCTCGGGCCCGCCGCCAGCGGTCTGCATCCAGTCGAGGATTTCCTTTTTCTTGGAAAACAAAATGTGCCCCCCTGCAAGGTCATAGGTGAATCCATCTATGACCTTCGAGCGACACAATCCGCCAGCAACCGGAGCTGCTTCGAAGAGCGTGATGTCGGTGGCGTCTAGGCCTCCTTCGATCAGGGCACGGGCGAGGGCTAGACCGGAAACTCCGGCTCCGAGGATGGCGGTCTTCACAGGCTGACTTCTAGGCTAGGGGCGGTCTCTTGGAGGGGCCACCGGCAGGATACCGAGGACCCAGGCATCCTAAGGTTCCGGGGCGCCGGGATCCAAGATCCTCCTCGGCCTTAGCGCGTCCGTATCAGAAGCTCGTCGGGGACCTTGGCTCGGGCAAGGGCCGGCCTCGCATCCTGTAGCCACCGGCGGGCGTCGGTCACATAGCCTGCTGTGGGCTTGAGGCCCGCTTGAAACCCCGCGAACCAGCTGTTGAAGGCATCCATCACGCTCTCCCGCGCGTACTTGGCGAAGCACGAGCCAAGGGCCACTGGCAGGCTCGTGTCCTCTGCCCTGGGACGCACCGTGAGCAGCATGTTGCGATTGGCTCCACGGATGCGGTACTGGGCCAGTTCGCTGGTTTCGCTCAGGATCTGGATCTCGCAGAAGGGGAATTCCTGGGCCAAGAGCCCCGCGTATCGCCGCCGGCCTCCCTGGCGATCCAGCACAACAGCCACATACTGTTCACCATAGACCTCAAAGAGATGCTTGAGGATCGGCGCGATCAAGGCCCAGGTAGTGACTGCTTTGTTTTGGGTGCGCGCGAAGGAGGCATTGAGTTCCCCCGCAGGAGCGATCCGCACGGCAGCTTCCAAGATCCGGCACTTGGAGCGATTCATGGCTGTCTCCAGCGCCGCAGCCTGGCGCATGAGAAGGTCCTCCGGCGATTGGATAGGCAAGCTCAGGAGCCAAGGGTCGAGCCATGGGGCAGGGGTCAATTCCAGGGGGCGCATGCTGGGCCCGGGGCTTTCGGTCAAGTCCTTGCCGCAAAGGACCGGGTTCCCTGCGGCTCGTAAAAAGGTCAGGGCGGTGGCCTCAAGTCTTCCACGCCCACGTACGCTGCCGTCGTGAACCCGCTTAGAGTCCGCGACAAAAAGGCGTTCGCCCTTACGCGGATTTTCCTCGCTGACCGCATCACCCCAAAGTTCCCAATGGTTGAGCGTCTCTGCCCGTGAAGGAGAGCTCGTCACGCTCCAGCCGATGCACAGGGGACCGAGCATGGGGCCTAGGCCCGCTTCGTCAATGCCCGCATGAACCTGCGGACCGTTGGTGGACGGACACACGTGGTTCAGTCCGCGGAATCCGCTTTTGCTTCCGAGGTGGGAACAGGAAAGGGTTCGGGCTCCTGGCGGTGACGGTTCTTAAAGAGCATCACAACACAGAAGGTGAAGAGCAGAATCGAAACCAATTGGGAAGTGGAGATCATTTCTGTGAACCACACTCCATGGGTGTCCCACAGCCCTCGGATCGAATCCCCACGGAAGATCTCGATGGTATAGCGTCCTATGGAGTAGAGCGCCAAGAGCCGCAAAACCACTTGCCCCCGGTATGCCCGGTGGCGTAGGAACCAGAGGCCGATGAAGCCCAAGAGGAGAGCGTTCATGGTCATCCAGGGTTGGGTGGCCCAGATGACCTTGCCCGCGAGTTCGCGGGGGAAGAGGCTGTCGGGGTTCGCTTGGAGCCACTCCAAGTCCGGCACCTTGAGAGTGATAGGGAACGGCAGGTGGCTCCATTTCTCTGCCACGAGGCTGCCGTGATCGTCACCCACCAGAAGGCAACCGATGCGTCCAATGCTGAGGCCGAAGAAGGCACCCACAAATCCCAGGTCCAGGACTTGGGTGAAGGGCAGCGCGTATTTCTTCACGCACAGCCAGCCTCCAAAAATCGCACCGAAGCAACCCCCATACATCACGAGGCCCCCTTCCCATACAAAGAGCATAGAGAGCGGATCGGCCAAGTAGCGTTGCCCGGTTTCGCTTCCTCGGAGGCTTTCCACCAGCACATAGGCTGCGCGCGCTCCGCCCACCACGCCCACCATGACCCAGAGGGGCAGGGCGTTGATGCCCTGGGTGTCGTCGTCGCCGTTGGTGGCACGTTGAAAGTACCAGCGGGTGAGGAAGTGGGAAGCCGTGAGGAACCCCAGCACCACCATGACCCCAAAGGAGCGAATGGGCATGCCGAGCAAAGGGATTTCGAAGAGAATCGGATGCATGGAGCGAGGATCCTAGCAGCCTAGCCGGGAACTTCTGGTCTGGATTCTGTTCTCATTGACAAGCTGGGGGGATCGGCGGCTATGCTCCCCGGTTCCCCGGGCTCTTTTCCCGTTGAATTCAGCATGTCGAACCAATCCCAGGTCAAGATTTTCGTCGAAGGCCGCTACCGCAAGCTCACCCGAGACCTGCCACAAACGGTCTTTTTCTGCCCCGAGTGTAAGGGCCATCCCCGCCGACGCCGCAATTGCGAAAAGTGCGAGGGGTTTGGCAAATTGACTCGGGACTCGGTGCAAGAACTCGTGGGCTGGGTGCTGGGCAAGGGCTTTGGCACGCGTAAGCACAAGTTCCACGGGGCCGGACGAGAGGACGTAGACGTACGCATGCTGGGCCGTGGCCGTCCCTTTGTTCTTGAGTTGATCAATCCCTCGGAGCCCAACGCGGACCTAGCGGAGCTGGAGGCCCTGGTGAACAGTCGTAACGAAGGCCGACTTGAGATCCGGGAACTTCATTGGACCGAGAAGCCACGGGTGCGAGTGATCAAGGAAGGTAAGCACGCCAAACGTTATGGGGTGCTTGCTTCCATCGAGGGAGACTTTGACGAGGAAGTGGCAAAATCCCTCGTGGGTCAACGGACTGTATTGGCTCAGCGCACACCCAGTCGGGTGGCTCACCGCCGGGCGGACTTAATCCGCGAGCGCTGGATTGAGGTGGAGTCGTTAGAGTTACAAGAGGATGGAAACCTGCGCGTGCAACTCTTGACCGAGCACGGCACCTACGTCAAAGAATTCGTCAGTGGCGAAGACGGTCGTACGGACCCCTGTTTGGGAGGGCTCTTGGGTGGCATCACCTGCGGCTGCCTCGAACTCGATGTGCTCGACATCCTTGAAGAAGAGGGTGGCGATATGGAAGCGGACCCCGGTTGGCAAGCGCCCACCACATTCGGTTCGGGTTTGGAGTAGAGCCTCCCACAAGTCGAGCGCGGAATTCGGGTCCTACTGGCTTAGAAGCGAACCCCGAGGATCTTGCCCTCGAAGACCATCTTTTCGCCTACATAGCCCTGGCACAAATAGCGGCAGATCTTACTGCCTCCACGTTCCAAGAAGACCGCCATCACGAGCCGGCAGCCGGGGACCACAGGTGCTCGGAAGCGAACGGACTCCAGTCCGCCGAGTCCCACGAATGTGTCCTGACCTTCGTCTTCGAAGCGGTTGCTCAACATGTCGTAGCTGGCCACCTGGGCCGCCAACTCGCATTGCAACACGCCCGGAAACAGAGGCCGCCCGGGGATGTGGTCTTCAGCCCACCAGTCATCCGCCCGGATATCCCGGTAGCCCACGGTGATCCCCGTTTCGGGATCGTTTCGCAAGATGCCCTCCGCCATCCTGAAACGGTTGACCTGGGGAAGGATCTGATCGAGGTCGGAGGCAGTGGCCACGGGGGTGGCATTGGCCATGGAAACGGGGTCTTCTAGAAGGGGATTGCTCATAGTTCAGGGGCAGTTTACGAAGAAATACCCCTCTTGGGAGTGCCCAAAAGGCCTACGGGGTCATCGCGGCCGGAGTTCGGCCTGGGCGCGAACGGCCAGATGGAATGCTAGGGCTTTGAGGGTGGTGGAGATGTTGATGGTCCACCAAACGCCCATGGCTCCCCAGTCGAGGTAGATGGCCAAGAACCACGCAAGGGGCAGACGCAGCAGATTACCCGGCACGCTGATGGCGAAAATCGGCCGGGTGTGACCCATTCCCAAGAGGGCTTTTTCCTCGGCCGCTTCGAGGGCCACAAATACTTGGCTCACCGCAATGATCGTGACGTACATGCTGGCCTCAGCAAGCACTTGGGGATCGTTGGTGAAAAGCGGAACCAGGTAGGGCGCACCGAAGTAGAAAACCGCCGCGAAGAACAGTCCCTGGCAGAGGTTGACCAGGCGCATGCTGCGCATGGTGCGTCGCGCTTCGGCCCGGTTTCCGGCTCCTAAGTTGCGGCCGATGAGCGAGGCCCCGGCCACGCTGACTCCCAGGTAGAACGGAAACGCCACCCCTTCGAATGCGTTGAAGCCGATGGAAAGCCCGCCCAAGGATGCCTCGGGCAATTGAGCCATGATCACGCGCACGATACAGGCATAGACCAGGGCATAGATTCCAATGGAGGAAGCGGACGGAATGCCGATGCGCAGGATGGGAAGGATGCGGTGCATCACAATGTCCTTCGGATTCCACAGTTTGATGCGATGGCGGAACACCAGGATGGTGAGTCCCACTACCATGCTCAAGGCACGCGAGATCCCGGACGCGTGGGCAGCACCAGCCATGCCCATGTTGGTTCCGGAGATCATGTTTTCAGCACCCCAATCCAACTCGTAGATCAGCAGTGGATTGAGCACGAAGTTCGCAAGAACTGAGCCCATCTGCAACTTGAGCGGTGTGGCGGAATCGCCCATGCTGATGAAAATGTTGCTCACCAGGGGAGCCAGGCTGAGGGCCCCTGACCAGAGGTGAATCGTGCGTACATAATCGATGAACGGCGCCCGTTGAGCTTCCGCTAGGTCGAGGAGATCGGCGAGGGGAACCGCAAAGTTGTAGCCCATGACCCCGATCAGCACACCGATCATCGCGCTGGTGAACAGGGCATGGCGGATGGCCGAGTCGCGGTCCTTGAGCTTCCCAGCGCCGCTGGCCCGGGCGATGAGCGACATGGAGCCGGCGATGGCGACGAAATAAGCCGCAAAGTCAAGGATTAGCAGGAATGTGACCGCACCCAAGGCTTCTTGGGCGGAGGATCCGAGGTGCTGGATCCAAAATTGGTCGTTGACCCGGAAGAGGCTCCCCGCCACGAAGGAAAGCACCGAGGGCCAAGCGAACCGCAATAGGCTGGGCACATCGCCTGAGATGGGTTTGGGGTTGATCCCCACCTGCTCTTGGATGCTGCCCATGGACTCAGTTTTTCTTCAGGCAGCGGACCAAGATCAACTCTTGGGTTTTGCCTTCGGGCTGCACCTGGAGGGTGAACTCCATGCGCCCCTTGCGGCCGCTGGCTCGGTGTTCGAGTCGCACTTGATAGTCTCCGGCTCCAAGATGTTGAATCTCGACCTGGCCATCAAAACCAGTCAAGGTGCTGATTGGGGTGGGGCCAAATCCTCGCACGATGACATCTTCTATGGGGCGGTCTGTTTCGTCTACCGCGCGCAGACGTACCGAGCAAAGGGCTGGCAGGGTTTGGTTTTCGGACCGAGTGACGGGGCGTCGAACCATGACGTCCATGGGGGGCAACAGCGGGCGTTCGTGGGGCCCAGTGCGCAGTACGTAGCTGCCCTCAGGAAGGTCCTTGATTTCCCAAAGCCCTGCATAGTTGGTGCGGGTCCCATAGCGAGTGGGTTTCCCGTGCAACTGTAGACTGATAGGGAGGTCGCTGGCGCCTTCCCCCGTATGGCGGTAGACGACTCCTTCGAGCATGGCTTTCGGCGTCATCTGCAACATCATGTGCACCCGGTTCACTCCGGGGAGATCCTTGCGGTCCGCCAACCTGTAGAGCATCACCTCTTGGGCCATGGACGACATCCCCGGCGCACTGGCTTGGATGGTGTAGCCGCCCATGGGCAGATCAAATTCCTCGAAGGTGGTGATATTGCCCGCGAGGGTTCGCGCGCGGGTTTGGGCGGAGTCGCGGCCGAGGGCGAATTGGGAAGGACGAATCGAAAGGGTCCACTCAGCGGGCACCGCCATCCCGGGCGCAAAAGACACGGCGCCGGTCAGGGTGCCCGAACCGTCGAAGCTCTTTTCCATGCGTTTGAAAGGCATGTCGACCCCCGACTCGATCCCCCCTTGAATACGGAGGGCGCTAGGGTCGGGTTCGGGGAGTACTTCCTCCTGAGCCTGTGGAGTTGGGTTGGCCCCCTGGAGTGGGTCAAGGGGCGGGGCGCTCTGCGGCTCGGACCATCTGTTCCAGCCCAACAGGACTAGGGTTAGGCTTACCCCGAGTGCAGCAATCGCAGCCGCGTTACTCATGCCGCGGCGCTCCCTGCTGGGACTGCTTGTCCCATTGAGTTGTCTGTGGATTGACTTCACGCTTGTCATGGTCCTACTCTCGTTGGCTCAAATAGGTTCTGCCCTCCCCAATCGGGAGTGCTACCCGGGCCGAGCCCGCTGCCAGCATCCTAGCGGCAGTGGGGGATGGCGAGCCCCCCAAGACTCCATGATCCAGTCACTTCTTCTACTCCTTACGCCTTTTCTGTCCACGGGACATTCGATTACTACCACGAGTCCGGTTGTGGACTTGCTGGGAGCGACGGCTGCTCTTGAGCCCGCGACCCGTGTCCAAGAGGGCCGGGTGCTGGTGCTGGGCTTTGATGGTGCGGATTTCCGCACCACCAAACGCTTGATCGATGCGGGGCAACTGCCGAATCTCGAGGCCCTCAGTAACCAAGGGACCTTTGCGCCGCTGCATTCCACCAACCCCGCCGAGTCGGCCGCTGGTTGGGCCGCGATCAACACGGGGCAGAACCCGGTCAAGAACGGGGTGGCGAGTTTCATCAACCGGGTTTTCACTGGAACATCCCCAATCCCAGGAGTGGCGCACATCACCCAGGAGCGGAATGTTTCCGTCGAGGAGTTGGTGCGGGAGAATGAGGTGGGCGGCGTGCTTGGCTTGGTCGTTTCCAAGTCAGCCACAGAGTTAGCGCTCTATGGCGGGCTCATTGCGGGCATCGTCGTGTTTGTCCTGTTGGGGCTGGTGCTGCGCGTTGGCAACATTCTGAGTTTGGTTTTGGCGCTCGTGGTGGGCGGCGCGGGGGGCTATGCGGCCATGGCCGCAAAGGATGACGTTCCCTTGGAGGTCCCGGTGGTCTACCGCAACAATGTGCGCGTGCCTGGGTTCTGGGATCATGCGGGGGAAGCGGGCGTTCCTTCCATCGTTTTAGATGCGGCCTTGGCCTTTGGTCGACCCCATGTGAAGAACACGCGCGTGCTAGGTGGGTTGGGGATACCCGATGTACGCGGGGGCATCAGTGGCGAGTGGTTCATCTATTCGAGTGATGACATTTGGTTTGATCCGGGGCCCAAAGGCGAACGGGCGGGCTCCACGGGCTCCGGCACGATTTTCCAACTGGCTGCGGATCGTGATGGCAACTACCAGTCCTTTATCTGGGGACCGACGGACCTGTACAGGAGCTCCCAAGCCCTGCGTGACATGCAAGCAGCAGAGGAAGGCCTCAAGAAAGCAGGTCTTTCTTGGAAGGAGAGCCAGAAGCTGCAGGATGCCAAGCGCACTGCTAGCGAGCAGATCAAGGACATTAAATCCAAACCCTGGGACAGTCGCGCGCGCCTGCCCCTTTCGATTGAGCCCACGGAAGGCGGCGCACGGGTCACGATCGGAAACCAGACCCAAGACGTTCAAGCTGATGGCTGGTCGGACTGGTATCACTTGAGTTTTGAAATGGGGCCCTTGCTATCCGTCAAGGCCGTGACCCGGGTCAAGCTCGAGAAAGCAGGGGATCCCCTGACCTTGTACGTGGACTCCCTGGCCATTGATCCCAGCGCTCCACC
This sequence comes from Planctomycetota bacterium, assembly GCA_028823345.1. Lineage (GTDB taxonomy): Bacteria > Planctomycetota > UBA1135 > UBA1135. The sequence goes on along the minus strand of JAPKBR010000065.1, from coordinate 4,394 downwards.
CTTCTGGCAACCGGTGAGTCAGCCCACGGGCTTTTCCGGGGAACTGGAGGGCTGGTTGGGCAATCCCTTCGAGACCCTTGGCTGGGCTTGCATGACCAATCAAATGAAGGACGAGCGCATTGATGTGCAGACCTTTTTGCAGGACATCGAGTTCACCATGGAGTGGCGTCGGCGATTGCTCAAGCACGCCATCGACCAGGATGATTGGCGCTTACTTTTCAGCGTTTTCAGCATCACCGACCGCGTACAACACATTCTATATGTGCACGCGGATCCGGATCACCCCATGCACGATCCTGAAGAGGCCCAACGCATGGTGCAGTTCTTCGGGAAGCAGATTCCCCTGTCCGAGTGCATCGAAGAGGTCTATCGCCAAATGGACGCCCGGGTGGGCGAGGTCATGCAGCGGCTCGAGCCCAGCGATACCCTGATGCTCTGCGCCGATCACGGCTTCACCTCTTTCCGCCGACAGATGGATGTCAACGGCTGGTTGATCGAAGAGGGTTTAATGGCCCTCAAGGATGGCGCCAGCAAGCGAGACGGATCTACACCCTTTGGATATGTGGATTGGAGCCGCACCAAGGCCTATTCCCTGGGCTTGGGCATGGTCTACTTGAACCTAGAAGGCCGCGAACCCCTGGGCATTGTGTCCCAAGAGGACGCCCGGTCAGTTTTGGAGGATATCGCTGCCCGCGCAGTGGCCGCCACGGATGGGGCCAACAGCGTGGTGCGCGACGCGGAGATCGTATGGGACAAGTATCCCGGCGAATGGAAAAGTAAGGACTATCCCTGCTCGGACCTAATGCTGGGATTCGATGAATTCTATCGCGCAGGTTGGAACACGGTGACCGGTGGCGTGCGCTTGATCGAGGACGACGGCGAGTTGGGACCGGGTCCCGTTTACCGGGACAACACCAATCCGTGGTCCGGGGACCACGCGGGAAACTCTCCCTCTCTGGTGACTGGTATATTCTTCTCGAACAAGAAAGTCAGCGTGCCCGATGGGGGTGTCAGTGTGCTGCACATTGCACCCACGGTGTTGGATGTCCTCGGTGTTCCCATTCCTGAAGCTCTCGATTTGGACCCCCTCCAGCGCTAGGTGGGCTGTAGGGCCCTGGGAAGAGGGGACTTTTGCCCGTTCCTGACAATGGATCGGAGGCACTAGGCGTACTAACTCCCGTACCCCAAAGGGATCCCACTTTGTAGGGGGCTTGCGTGCAAGTCCTACGGTTGGCATCCCAACAAGGGGTGGGCGGCGCAGTGTTTGTGCCGCTCCAGGAAATGCCCCATGAAATCACTCCGTCCAGCTGATTCCGATCTGACCAAGCTCCCCTCCATCTGCGGACTCGCCTCCGCGGCCGATGGTTCTAGGACATCGGAATACCTGTTGGACTGGCTGGATTTGGAGACTCGGGAGACGCTCCGGATCCGCATGGTGATGGACGATGCCCTGCGTGGGAGGCTCTTTGCAGCTGGCTTTTGCCCCGTTGAAATCAATCCATCCACCCAAGCCGGGTATGGGGCACTGGAGGCGCTTCGCGACGATGCGCCCTCGACTTTTCCTCGGGAAACGGCCACTCGCGTTCGCGGTTGGGAGCCCATCGCAGCTAGCTGAGGGCGCGGGGAGGCGTCTTCCCTAGGCGGCCTTCCCCCCCCGGGCCCGCTCTATCCGCCGGCCCGTCTGATCGGACGGCTTGCTTGAGACCTATTCCCTAGCCGTGCTTGCCACCCATGGGCCTGTACCCTGGGAGCATGAATCCCGATCCCAGCCCCAAGAAATCTGCCCTCCACTGGAAAGTCCTGATTGGCATGGCCCTCGGCGCCGTCGTCGGACTTGTGATGCAGGCCACCCTTGCTGCCCCCGCCTGGGTCGGTGCAAGCTTTGAGAGCGCTGACAATGGGGGCGTGCGCGTGGCCTCCATCACCGCAGGCAGTCCCGCAGCTAAGACTGGCCTGAAGGTGGGAAGCACCTGGCGGTTGGCGATCCTGCGCCGCGGGGCCGATGAACGCAGCGCGGAAGACGATGTGCTCCTACAAACCCCCGAGGATGTGCAACGGGCCCTGGAGCTGGCATCCAACGGGGAGGTGATTTGGTTCATGCCGGCCCGTGAGGGCACGAGTCAATCGGCGGAGTGGTCCAAGGACGAAGAAGGGGCGCGCCCCATGGCGGCGACCATCGAGCCGGGCAGTCCCCGGGACACTTGGATCTACCCCTTCGCTCTGGTGGCAGATGTGTTCATGGCCCTGCTCAAGATGCTGATCGTGCCGCTTGTGTTGGCTTCAATCGTCTCCGGCGTCGCTGGTGTCGGCAATATGAAAGACCTGCGTCGCTTGGGTAAGAAGACCTTCTTCTACTACATGATGACCAGCGTGCTGGCAATCATGGTGGGCCAGATCCTGGTCAACATTTTTGTGCCGGGAGAAGGCGCGCGTTTGGGGCTGGTGATGCCCGATGTGGTGCCCGAGGGGAACGGCATGCGGGAGTTTATTGAGGTGATCAAGCGCATGGTGCCTCCCAATATTTTCAGTTCCCTGCAGGACAACGGGGCCATGCTCTCGATCATCTTCTTTGCCCTGGTCTTTGGTTGGGCGATCACCCGCACAGCGGATCCCCATGGCAAGCGTCTGCGTGAGATCTTTGCTTCATTCCTTGAGGTCATGATGACCATGGCCAAGGGAGTCTTGACCCTTTTGCCCTATGGGGTCTTTGCTCTGATGGTCAAGGTGGTGGCCACCACCGGGCTGGCGCCCTTCAAGGCCCTGCTGCTGTACATGATGGTGGTCACCCTCGCACTCTTGGTGCATGCTTTGGTGACCCTGCCCCTGCTCCTTCGGTTTGTCGGCAAGGTATCCCCGATCAAGTGGGCCAAGGCCATGGCGCCGGCGCTCTTTACGGCTTTTTCCACCAGTTCCTCCAGCATGACCCTGCCGGTGACCATGGAAACCGTGGAGCATCGGGGCAGAGTCAGCAACAAGGTGACTTCCTTCACCCTGCCCCTGGGGGCCACGGTCAATATGGACGGCACCGCCCTCTATGAGTGCATTGGGGTAATTTTCCTGGCCCAGTACTACGCCTCGGTGGGAGGCAACCCTCTGGGCCTGGGGCAGCAGGCATTTGTGGTGATTTTGGCCCTTCTGGCCAGCGTCGGCGCGGCCGGGATCCCCTCCGCTGGGCTGGTGATGATGCTGACGATTCTGGCGGCCCTGCGCCTGCCGGTGGAGGGCGCGGCCCTACTCCTGGCGGTGGATCGGCCCCTGGATATGCTGCGGACGGTGGTCAATGTGTGGTCCGATACCTGCGCCGCCGCGGTGGTTTCCCGCAGTGAGGGGGAGGAAGGCCCGCTGGATCCGATAGTTGGGGCCTAGAGAGGAGTCTCGGGTCGTGCTTATGGGCTGCCGGTTCCCTATAATCTCCGGCGATGGATACTGAATTTTCTCTCCACGAGCGCTTAACCCGTTCGCTGGCATACATGCTCCGGCACCAGCCGGAAGAATTTGATCTCGTTCTGGACAAGCACGGCTGGGGCAACCTAGGTGATGTTGTGCAGGCCCTCGGCGACCGGCTCGATGAGTCGGTCGAAGAAGAAGACGTAAACGAGGCCCTCGCTGGGGCTGATCGGGTGCGCTATGAGATCAAAGACGGACGCATCCGCGCCCTTTATGGACATTCGATCGAAGTGGATCCCGGGGAACCGGACGAACCGCCCGACGAGTTGTTCGCCACCGTTCGCGGCCGGGACGTGCCCAACGTGGAACGGGACGGCCTCAAGAGCGTGCGCCGTTCTCACCTTCACCTGTCCCTGACCGAGGACGAGGGCCGCGAAGTCGGCCGCCGTCTGGACCGTCGCTACGCGGTAATCCGCGTGCTGGCGGGAGACGCCTGGGAAGACGGGATCGACTTTTATGATCGCGGTGCGATTTTCCTTTCTGAGGAGATCCCCATCGAGTTCATCGACGAGATCGAAGAGTACGACGACGGAGTCGAGCGGGAACGCCCCGGCGGCCGTGGTCGCGGCGGACGCGATCAAGATCGTGGTCGTGGCGGACGCGGCGGACGCGATCAAGGTCGTGGTCGTGGTCGTGGTCGTGGCGGACGTGATCAAGGGCGTGGTCGTGATAACGACGGTGATCGGGGTCGCAACGAAAGCCGTGGCCGCTCTCAGCCCCGTGATGATCGTGACGAGGATCGCCCCAAGCGCGACGATCGTTCGCAGAGCGACGAGCGTCCGAAGCGCGAGAGTCGCCCCAGGAGCGACGATCGCCCGAAGCGTGACGACCGCCCCAGGAACGACGACCGTCCGAGACGTGAGGAGCGTCCGAGGAACGACGACCGTCCGAAGCGTGACGACCGTCCGAAGCGTGACGACCGCCCGAGGAATGACGACCGCCCGAGG